>CAYJMJ010000001.1:0-4045 GCA_964371095.1 uncultured Dehalococcoidia bacterium
ACGGCGCCGGTCGACATGTCGGTTCGACGCTGCTACACTCGCCGCCAATGACGATCCCCGCCGTCGATGAGTCAACGAGCGATCAGGGTCACGAGCGGCGGCGGCGCTGGCGCGGGCGTCCGCGACCGGCCGCCATCCCGGCGGGCGATTGGCCGGAACTCGCCGGCCGGCTCCTCGCGATCCGCGGGTTGACCGAGCCGGACGCTGTCGCCGAGTTCGTCGCCGCGCCCGGAGCGGCGCCTGACCCGTACACGCTGCCCGACCTGGGCGTGGCCATCGATCGCCTGCTGCGCGCGACGCGCACCGGCGAGTGCGTGGCCGTTTATGGCGACTTCGACGTCGACGGCATCACGTCGGCATTGCAGCTCACCGAGGCGCTGTCGGCGCTCGGCGCAGCGCCCATGCCCTACATCCCGGACCGATTCAGCGAGGGGTACGGCCTCAACATCCCGGCGATCGAGCGGCTGCACGGCGACGGCGCGACGCTCCTCGTCACGGCCGACTGCGGCACCAGCTCGGTCGATGAGGTCGCGCGCGCGCGTGAGTTGGGCATGGACGTCATCATCCTCGATCACCACACCGTGCCACCGCAGCTGCCGGACGCCACTGCGCTGGTCAACCCCAGGCTGGCGGGAGCGGCGCCGGGCGGGCTGCTGGAGCTCGCGACGGCCGGCCTCGCCTTCCACGTCTCTTCGGCGCTGCACGACGCGGCGGGCCGGCCATTCGACGCCCAGGCGTATCTCGACGTGGCGGCGCTCGGCACGGTCTGCGACATGGCGCCGCTCGTCGACGAGAACCGGCGGTTGCTGCGCACGGGGCTCCCTGCGCTGGCGCGCACGGCGCGGCCGGGCTTGCGGGCGCTGATGGACGTGGCGCGCATGGACCCGGCGTCGGTGTCTGTCGAGGACATCGGCTACAAGCTCGGGCCGCGCCTCAACGCCGCGGGGCGCATCGCGCACGCGAGGCTCGCGCTCGAGTTGCTCATGACGCCGGACGAAGAACGCGGCCGCGACCTGGCGCTGCAGCTCGACGCGCTCAACCGCGAGCGTCAGGATCGCACGTCGGAGGCCGTCAGCCTCGCGAGCCATATGGTCGAGAGCGAGGGCGTGCCGCCGCTCATCATGATCGGGCACGCGGACTTCTCTTCGGGCATCGTGGGGCTGATCGCGTCGAGGCTGGTCAACGTCTACGGGCGTCCTGCCGTCGTCTACGAAATCGGCGAGGAGACCAGCCGCGCGAGCTGCCGCAGCATCGACGAGTTTCACATCACGGACGCGCTGCGCGCGCACGCGCATCTGTTCGAGCGCTTCGGCGGACACCGCGGCGCGGCGGGCTTCACCGTGAAGAACGATCGCATCGACGAGGTGCGCGCCTGCCTTCTGGAAGAGGCGGAGCGCGAGCTCGACGGGCGCGACCTTGCCCCGGTGCTGGAGATCGACTGCAACTTGCCGTTGGCGCAGTTGCGTGGCGACGAGATCCGCTGGCTGGCGCGCATCGGACCGTTCGGCATCGGCAACCCGGAGCCGGTGTTCCTCGCGCGGAACGTCACCGTGGCCGACGCGCGGATCGTCGGCAACGGCGACAGGCACCTCAAGCTGCGCCTCCGGGACGGCGCCGTCACGTGGCCGGCGATTGCGTTCGGCATGGGCGACTTCGTCGCCGCGCCCGGCGACCACGTCGACGTCGTGTACTGCGTGAGCGTCGACGGCCGTCGCGACGGCGCGGTCGAGTTGCGCATCGAGGATATGCGCCCCGCCGAGAACTCGTAGCGCGGGCTGTTCAGCCCGCGCTATCCCCGGCTGGACGAAGAGCTGCCACCACTCGCGACCAGTAGCCGCGGACCTTTAGCTCCGCCCGAATCTCCGTTGTTGGTCGACGCACCGATCCGCCGGCGAATCCCACTGCGAAGCTCCCCTTCCCTCATAGGGAAGGGGCCGGGGGTTAGGTCCGCCGCACGATCCCCGGCGTAATCGGCGCATCGCCGGTGCGACGGTCGGGGTGATCGCGCTGGTTGAACTGGCGCAGTCCCTCGATCGTCGCGCCGTCGAAGATCGAGCGGTTGAAGCACTCGGCTTCGATGCGCAGACCTTCGTCGAGCGGCCGGCCGAAGCCGCGTCGCGCGGCCTCGATGTCGGTGCGCAGCGCCGGCTGCGGCAGCGCCGCGATCGTGTGAGCCAGCTCGACGGCGCGGCTCAGCGACGTACCGGCCGGCACGACTTCGTTGACCAGGCCGATCGCGTGTGCCTCGTGCGCATCGATCACGCGTCCCGTAATGATCAACTCCATCGCGCGGCGAAAGCCGACGATCCGCGTGAGACGCTGCGTGCCTCCATCGGCGAGGCCGATGTTCCAGCGCCTGCACGTCACGCCGAAGCTCGCGCGCTCGTCGGCGATGCACAGGTCGGTCCAGCAGGCCCACTCTAGCCCGCCCGCGTACGCCACGCCGTTGACCGCCGCGATCGTCGGCTTGTAGATGTCGGTCCAGCGCGATGGTCCGAGCACGCCGGGGCGCTCGCCTCGCGCGTGCGCCGCGAGTTCGGATGGAGTCCGCTGCATGAGCGCGTCGCCATCGGCCCCGGCCTTGAGGTCGCCGCCCGCGCAGAACGCCGAGTCGCCGGCGCCCGTGAGGACGCCGACCAGCGCCGTATCGTCATCGCGAAAGCGGCTCCATGCGTCGATCAGCCCGCGGCTGACCTCCGGTCCGATCGCGTTCATCCGCTCCGGCCGGTTGATCGTGATGACGACGACCGGGCCATCCTGCTCGTAATGGACGAAGGGCGAGAAATCCATCGTGCGTCTCCGTTCGACTTCGATCGGGTGGCAGGAATGGCGTGTCAGACGGGCAACGGCGGCACGTGCGACGCGCCTACCGCGGCGGCTTGCGCGTCGCGAGCGCCGACTGCACCTTCGTCAACATCCGCGCCTCTTCGAGCACCTCGCCGGTGCCCTTGACGACGCAGAGCAGCGGGTCCTCGGCGACGTAGACCGGAAAGCGCGTCTCCTGCGCCAGGCGCCGGTCGAGTCCGCGCAGCATCGCGCCGCCACCTGCGAGCGCGATGCCGCGGTACATCAGGTCGGCGACCAGTTCCGGCGGCGTCACCTCGATCGTCGATCGGACCGCGTCGATGACGGCGTTGATGCTGCCGGACAGCGCGTCTCGGATCTCGACGGTGCTCACCTCGACTGACTTCGGCAGCCCGGTTGCGAGGTCTCGGCCGCGGATCTCGACGGTTCCTTCCTCGTCGAGCGGGAACGCCGAGCCGGCCTCCATCTTGATGTCCTCGGCCGTGCGCTCGCCGATGAGCATGTTATGCACCTGGCGCGCGTAGGCCATGATCTCTTGGTCCATCTCGTCGCCGGCGGTGCGGATCGACGTGCTGACGACGACGCCGCCGAGCGCGATCACGGCGACCTCCGTCGTGCCGCCGCCGATGTCGACGATCATGCAGCCGTTCGGCTCCATGATCGGCAACCCCGCGCCGATCGCGGCCGCCATCGGCTCCTCGACGAGGAACGCGGCGCGCGCGCCGGCGTTCAGCGCCGCGTCGTGCACGGCGCGCTTCTCGACCTCGGTGACGCCGCTCGGGATGCCGATGACGACGCGCGGCCGCGGGATGCCGAAGCCGAACCGCTCGTGTACCGAGCGGATGAAGTACTGCAGCATGCGCTCGGTCACCTCGAAGTCGGAGATGACGCCGTCCTTGAGCGGTCGCACGGCCACGATGCTGGACGGCGTGCGGCCCACCATGCGCTTCGCCTCGGCGCCGATCGCGAGGATCTTCTTCGTCTGGCGGTCGATGGCGACCACGGACGGCTCGTCGATGACGATGCCGCGCCCCTTGACCATGACGAGCGTGTTCGCCGTGCCGAGGTCGATGCCCACATCGTGGGAAAAGAGACCCAGGAGAGCGGTCAACGGGTTGATCAACGTCGATCCCTCGAGTGGAGCCGGTGGATGCGCGTCGCGGTGGCGCAACGTCCGGCATTATAGAGATGAACGATATGGAACCGGAAGCAGGCGTGGGATTTCGTGCTGAGAAAAGGG
>CAYJMJ010000001.1:4145-9184 GCA_964371095.1 uncultured Dehalococcoidia bacterium
CGCACGACGTCGGCGTTGGCAACGATGACGTCGTGACTGGCAAGCGGCGACGAGTCGACGGAGTACGGATTGGAGATCGAGGCCTGACCGTTCAAGAACTGCGTGTCGCTGTCGTCGATCCACGCACCGCCGGGCAGGCAGTAGCCGGTGTTCCAGAAGCAGTCGTGCATGTTTCCAAGCGTCGCGAGCCGCACGCCCTGCTGGGCCATCACCGCCGCCTGGGCACGGCGGATGTCCGGCGTCGACGGATCGAGTTTCTGCTCGACGATATCGGCGCCGGCCTCGTACGTCTTGGTGCACGGAATGATGTCGAGGATCGACTTCTTGTCCGGGGACACGCCCTTGAGCGGCGCGTCGAGCGTGACCACCACGTCGACGCCGAGCTTGGCCGCGGCCGGGCGGGCGGCATCGCGCGCGCCTTCAAGGAACGCCAGGTAGCCACCGAGGCTGTGGCCGATGATCGTGAAATGGGCCGACGGGTGCTTAGCCCGGTAATCCGCGAGCATCTTCTCGAGCGGCTTCAGATTGTCGTCCGGCGTGCGGTCGGTGAGCGCGCAGCCGTACGGCGCGGCGTGCCACGATCCGTCCGCTTCCACGGTTCCGCCGGCATAACTGAAGTCGAGCAGCGCCGAGGGCCGGTAGCCGCGTGCGAGGAATGCCGCCTTCATCGTCTGAAATCGGTGATCCTCGACCAGGCTGCCCTGCGTACCGGCGGCGTCGTAGCTCGTGTAAATGCCCTGGATGAAGACGACGACGCGGCTGCCTGCCGGATGACACTGCGCGCCGGACAGCAGCGTGAACAACGCCAGCAGCGGCGCGAGGGTCAGCGCCGCGCGCGCGCTCCCTCGCGACGGATGGTTGTTGTCCGTGGGGCGCCCTCGAATCACGCTGCTCCCGCCGATCTGATCGTCGCCTAACCGAGGAACTCATAGCCGCCGGACACGCCCTCCGGCTTCTGGTCCATGATGACGTTCACGCACGCCGGCTTCCCGGACGCGAAGGCGCGCTCGATCGCCGGGAAGATCTGGTCCGGCTCCGTGACGAACTCGCCGTGGCCGCCGAGCGCCTCGACGACCTTGTCGTAGCGGGCGTTGTCTGCGAGTCGCGTCGCGACGACGCGGTCCGGCCCGTACATCTTCTCCTGGCCGACGATGATCTGCCCCCACTGCCGGTCGTTGCCGACGACCGAGACCACGGGCATGTTGAAGCGGACCAGCGTGTCGAAATCAAAACCGTTCAGCCCGAACGAGCCGTCGCCGTTCACCATCAGCACCTTCCGTTCGGGGTGCACGGCCTTGGCGGCGATACAGAAACCTGTGCCGACGCCCAGCGTGCCGAGCGGTCCCGGCCCCATGAACTGGCCTGGCTGATTCACCGGAAGCACCTGGGACGCCAGGCTGACGATGTCGCCGCCGTCGCCAACGACGACGGTCTCGTCGTCGACGAACTTCGCCATCTCGTTGCACAGGCGCAGGGGGTGAATGGGGCTGTTGTCGGAGTGAAGCCAGCGCTGGCGCAGCTCGATCACCTTCGTCTCGCCGTCGCGCAGCTTGCCGATCCAGGCGTCGTGGTTGACCGCGCGTGAACCCAGCTCTGCGGTGATCTGCAGCAGCGCGTTGCGCGGGTCGCCTTCGATGCCGACGTCGATGCCGCGATTGCGCCCGAGCTCGTTCGGGTCGATGTCGATCGAGATCACCTTGGCCGCCGGATTGACGCTGCGGCCGTAGCGCAGGCGGAAGTCGATGAGTGTGCCGGCGAACAGGACGACGTCGGCCTCGCCGAATGCCGTGCGGCGCGTGCGGCTCATGAACTGGGGGTGGTCCTGGTGCACCATGCCGCGGCCCATGTCGTTCAGGTACATCGGTGCCTGGATCTTCTCGGCCAGCTCGCGGAATGCCGTTCCCGCATCGGCCCAGTAGACGCCCGTGCCTCCCATGACGACGGGCCGTTCCGCTGCGGCCAGGAGTTGCGCCGCTTCCTTGATCAGCCGGAAGTCACCCTGCGTCCGGCCCTCGGTGCGGTAGCCGGCCGGCAGCGGCACCTCGCTCTCCTCGACGCGGCCGAAGAGGGTGTCCGATGGGATCTCCAGGAAGACCGGTCCGAAACGGCCGGTGAGGGCGATCCGGAACGCCTGCGCCATGTAGTCCGGGATCCGTTTCGTGAACGGGACGGTCGCGGACCACTTGGTGATCGTCCGCATCATCTCGACCGTGCCGGGGATCTCCTGCAGCGCGCCCATGAGCGACGTGCTGAGCGGCGCCGCGCCGCCGATCACGAGCATGGGGCTGGCGTTCTGGTACGCCGTCGCGATAGCCGTCACGGTGTCGGTGACGCCGGGGCCGGCCGTGACCACCGCGACGCCGCACTTGCGCGTCAGGCGGCTGTAACCCTCGGCGGCATGGCCGGCGACCTGTTCGTGCCGTGTGTCGATCACGCGGATGCCCTCGTCCAGGCAGCCGTCGTAGATGTTCTGGATGTGTCCGCCCGAGAGCGTGAAGAGGGTGTCGATCCCCTCGGCCTTGAGCATGCGGGCGACGAGGTCGCCGCCGTCGATCTGCGCCATTTGTTCTCCTCCTCGACGGATGGGGCGTGCGGGCGTCGCACCCCGGCAATCCGTCATCCCCAGCCGATTCTACGGCGTTTCGCGCGGTCGCGGTACGACGCACGGCGGCCGTCGGCCTACGGGATTTCCCGCATCCCGCCTCGGGGCGATCCCGATTCAACCCGGCAGGCCCACCGGCGATGATTCGTCGAGGGGGATCGATTGGCTGACGTGATCCGCGACCCGCGCTACTGGCTATCGCTTGCCGTGCTAATCGGCGTGATCGTCGTGTCCGCCGCGACAGGCGGCTCGGGGACCAGCGTCTCCGATGCGACCGGGGAACCCGTGATCGTGGCGACGCCGTCACCGGTGGGACCTTCGCCCGCGGACGCCGAGCTCGACCAGAAGCGTAGCGAGGACCTCGCGACCATCGCGGAAGTGCTTGAGACGTATCGCGCGACGCATGGCGCCTACCCGTCGACGCACAACGAGTTCGGCACGGTGTGCGACATGCCGTTCGATGCCGGGTGCCAGCTAATCGACACATCGTGGAAGCTCCCGGTCTCGGACGGTACGTACCCGTACTGGTGGCAGTCGGATGGCAGGGCCTACACGCTGTTCACGCGCGTGCAGACGCCGGTCACCGACACCGCGTGCCCCGCCATCGTTCCGCCCGCGCTCACGGGATTAGACCTGGTCTGCCGTAATGGAGGTGACCGCTGATGCAGCAGAACTACGTACGAACCGCACTGTTGCTGGCACCGGCGCTCGTCGCTGGCACAGCGGCAGTGGCCGTCGGGTCGACGGTCGATCCGGTGGCGCTCCGGGTGTTGCTGCAGGCTGTGGCCGTGGCGGCGTTCGTGGCCATGTCGTGGAGCGTGGCCCGTCCCCGTGGCGAGAGCGACGCGCCCTCGGCCGCGATGGCGCCCACCCAGGCCGCCGCGCTGGGAGGTGACCGCCGCCGGCCGACCTTCGACCGCGAGACAGGATTGCTGGCGAACTGGTACTTCCGCCTTCGCGCCGAGGAGGAGATCGCGCGCGCCACGCGCTACGGCCAGCCGTTCACGGTCATGAGCCTGGTTGGCGACTCGCCGGAGGCGCTTACGGTGCCCCGGTTGTCACTCAAGCACTGGCTGCGTCAGGTGGATTTCGCAGGCGACCTCGGGAGCGTGATCGCGGTGCTTCTGCCGAACACCGACCGCGCCGGCGCAGCCATCGCGATGGCCCGCCTTACGAAGCTCGTGCCCGGGCTGCAAGTGCGCATGGCCGAATATCCGGCCGACGGCGCGACGCTGAGCCAGCTCCTCGGCGACGACGAGTGGCGCGTGACCGATGGTCTGGAGCACGTTTCGTAGCGCGCGCCGGGCGCGAGCAGAAACCAAGAGAGCAGAGAGCAGAGTTTCCGAATGAAGCACTTCTGCCCAATGCGTTCTGCTCTCTCGTCGCCTTAGAACAGCGCCTGTTCGACCAGCGCCTCAGCGATCTCGTCGTCGGTCATGCCGAGGATCTCTTTGCACACCTGCTCGTTGTGCTGGCCGAGGAGCGGCGCCGGTGACGCAAGTACGCCCGGCGTCTTTGAGAGGCGGAATGGCGGTCCGTCGTAGGCGCTGCGTCCGGTCTCCGGGTGGTCGAGGTAGACGAAGTAGCCCCGCGCCTTCAGGTGCTCGTCGGCATCCAGCATGTCGCGCGCGTTCTCCACGACGCCGGCGGGGATACCCTTCGCCTGCAGCAACTCGGTCACTTTTTCGGCGGTACGCTCGCGGGTCCACTCGGTGAGCTTCGTCTCGAGTTCGTCCTCGTGCTGCTTGCGGCCGGCGAGCGTCGCGAACTTCCCGTCGCGAGCCCAGGCGGGCGAGCCCATCGCGTCGATGAGCGCGCTCCACTGCGTGTCGTCGAACACTCCGAGCGCAACCCAGCGGTCCTCCGGCTGGTTGTTCCACTGGCCGTCGCGGCATCGGAATGCGCCGTGCGGCGCGGCGTGCGGCAGGCGATTGCCGGCGCGGCACTGCACGCGGCCGTTTGCCGCGTAGTCCATGAGCGCGGGCGCCAGCGGCGATACCGACGACTCGATCTGGGCCAGTTCGACGAGCTGTCCCTTCCCGGTCTTCTTGCGGTACCGCAGCGCAGCCAGGATCGCGATCAGCGTGTGTCCCGGGTTGATCACGTAATCGGGGTAGTTCGTGCCGAGTCCCATGGGCGGGCGGTTCGGGAATCCGCTCAGGTAGCTGTAGCCGGTGATCGGTCCAAGCACCGCGCCGAATCCCATGAAATACTTGTGCGGTCCCTCGAAGCCCTGCATCGGCTGATAGGCGGCGATGACGTTCGGGTTGATCGCCCGCACGTCGTCGTACTCGAGGTGCCAGCGTTCGAGAACGCGCGGCGTGTGGTTCGTGAGGAAGATGTCGCACCACGCAATGAGCTTGCCTGCCATGCCGCGGCCGAGGTCCGTGTTCAGATTGAGTGTGAGGTCGAGCTTGCCGGCGTTGTAGTTGTTGAA
>CAYJMJ010000001.1:9284-54578 GCA_964371095.1 uncultured Dehalococcoidia bacterium
GGTCCGTGTTCAGATTGAGTGTGAGGTCGAGCTTGCCGGCGTTGTAGTTGTTGAAATAGCCGCTTACGTTGTAGCCGGTCTTGCCCGGCGGGAAGGGGGCGACGCTCCGCAGGCCGTCGGGATGCGACTCCGATTCGACGCGCACCACGGTCGCGCCGAACGTCGCGAGGTTCTCCGCGCAGATCGGGCCCGCGCCGAACCACGAGAAGTCGGCGACCTTGATTCCGGAGAGCGGCAGTTTCATCGGTTGAACCTGGAACCTGGAATCGAGAGTCTCATCTCTGCCCTCCGGCAATTCATCGCTAGACCACGCCCGCTGCGCGCAGGGTCTCGAGGTCGGCCGCCTTGACGCCCAGCTCGTCGACGAAGACGTCGATGTTGTGCTCGCCGGGCAGCGGCGGGCGGCGACGGATCGCCCACGGCGTCTCGGACAGCCGATACGGCGGACCCGCGTAGCGCACCGTCGCGCCGCCCAGGTGGTCGTGCGTCACGTCCTGCAGCCAGCGTCTGGCTTCGAGCTGCGGATTCTTCACGAGATCCTCCGGCGTCGAGACGATGCCAATCATCAGCCGCTGCCGCTGACCCTCCTCATACAGCGTCCACTTCTTCATCGTCGCGCAGAAGCGGGAGAAGACCTGGTACACGTGCGACAGCATCTTGATGCGCTCGGGCAGCTTATCCGGTTCTCGTGCGAGGCTGCTGAGGAATCGAATGTTCAGCTGGCTGATTAGCGTCGCATACGGCTCCTCGTTGAGGTCTTCGGCCATTCCCTCGCGGTTCATCCAGTCGAGCATCACCTGCCACGGCGCGCCGCCCGGCGAGCCGATGTAGGCGAACACCTGCCCGTCGGAGCATTCGTATACGCCAATGCCGGGGATGTCGATGGGGATCATGCCGCGCGCGCCGGTGCGCGTGCGGATCTGCTTCATCATGTCGTACGTCTGCATGGCGGTCTCCTGGTTGATGGAGAGCGCCTCCTGCATCGACACGTCGACGTGCTGCCCTTCGCCGCTATTGTCGCGGTGGATGACCGCCATCATCGTCCCGGCCGCAGCCTGGATGCCGGCGCCGATGTACCCCTGACTGGCGCACGGCATGTTCGGCGGGTCTTCCTTGTCGCCGGCTAGCGTCATCACGCCACTCGTCGCGACGCCCACAATGTCGGACCACTTGTAGTGTGCGTGCGGGCCGGTCTGGCCGAACCCGGTCACCGACGTGAGGATGATGTCCGGCTTGATCGCGCTGAGGCCCTCGTAGCCGAGGCCGAGGGAGTCGAGGTAGCCGGGCTCAAAGCTCTCGACGACGATGTCCGTCTTTGCGACGAGCTTCTCGAACAGCGCGCGGCCTTCGGGCCGCGCGAAGTCGAGTGTGACGCTGCGCTTGTTCGTGTTGAAGTTCAGGAAGCGAAGGCTTCGGTCCGCTGCGTGCTCGTCGTGCCAGAACGGTCCGATCTCGCGCAACGGGTCGCCCCCGGGCGGCTCGATGCGGATGACGTCAGCGCCGAGATCGGCGAGCAGCTTGGTGCAGTAGACGCCGATCTCGCCGGCGAGGTCGATGACGCGCAGGTCGGACAGCGCGGCGTCGGTCATGCTACACCGACGCCCGCACGCGGCGCGCGAGGTCACCGGAGAGGATCTCGGCCGCTTCCCGCACCATCTCTTCGACGATCTCCTTCGCCGGGCGCAGCTCGTGCAGCATGCCCGAGATCTGGCCCGCCGGGTTCATCAGCAGTTCCAGCTTGTCGGCCTGTCGCGCTCCGGCCATGATCTCGCCCGAGACGATCCCCTGCATCCCCATTGGCAGCGCGTCGAGCTTCTGCGACTCCCAGTACTCCACCAGCGGGTTGTTGATGTTGCGCATGGTCTTGCCGCTGTAGAGGCGCGTCACGCGCGTGTCCTCCTCGGTCGCGGCGAGGATGCGCCGCTTGAGCAGCTCCGGCCACGTCGCCTCGCGCGAGACGACGAACGCCGTGCCGACCCACACGCCGTCCGCGCCGAGCGCGAGGGCGCCCGCAATCCCGCGCCCGTCGCCGATCCCGCCCGCGGCGCAGACTGGCGTCGGCTTGACGGCGTCGATCACCTGCGGCAACAGCGCCAGCGTGCCGATGCGCCCGGTGTGGCCGCCGGCCTCGGTGCCCTGCGCGACGACGACGTCGGCATGTCCATCGGCCACGCGGCGTGCGTTCTTGACGTTGCCGACGAGGCCGATCACCTTCGCCCCCTGCGCGTGGAACGCCTCCGCGTACGGGGCCGGATTGCCCAGGCCCGACGCGAACACAGGTACCTTCAGCTCGAGAATCGCCTCGACCTGGCTCTTTGAAAAATCCGCACCGCCGAGCCGTCGCAGACCTGCCGTCCAGTCCTGGCTGTCCGGTCGCGCCGGCAGGCCGAACTCTCGCTCCGCGCTATGGACGAACTCCTGGTACGGTTGCGGCAGGTACTCGATGGGGCGTTTTGGTGCGGCGGGCGCCTTCGCGCCGCCATCCGAGGCGGCCGGTGGCCTCGGCGCGGCAACGCCCGACGGCAGCAACACGTCGACGCCGAACGGCTTCGACGTGAGATCGCGGATGTGGCGCACCTGCCGCTCGATTTCGTCCGGCGCCATCGATGCGGCGCCGAGGACGCCAAGGCCACCGGCCTCGGACACAGCGGCGACAAGCTCGGCGCTGGCCACGCCGCCCATGCCAGCGAGGATTACCGGGTATTCAATGTCCAGGATGTCGCATAAGCGCGTGTGAAGAACAGGCCGGCCCATGGCCACCTCCGTGGTGTGTGCATGCACGCCTCCGGCGCCGTCGAACGCGGCTCCGGTCGCGCGAGCGAGGCCAATCTAGCGCCGGACCGGGACGGAGGCAAGCGGACTCAGCGGCCGGACGGACGAGTGCGCCGAAACGCCGGATTTACGGCGTCACATTGTTGGTAATTGAATCTGCCGGGATTTCGTTTTGTCATTTTTCTCTTGTTGTTCGCGCCACCTCCAGCGGGGCTCGCAGGTTGGCGAGCCGCCGGGGTGTGTGGGCTCCAAGCGACCCTAGCACGGTTGCGGGTGATCTCACAGTTCGGTTGACAGGTGCGCGCGTGGGTTCCGAATGGGGCGGTCGGCGTCTCAAGAGACCGCGGCGGTGATTATCGAAGCGCTAAGGCGGGTCCGAGCGAGGTTGCGGCTGGCTGCAGCGGACGTCGACGGATGGCCGGTACCAGACGCCTCGACGCCGAACCGCGCCGTGACCTACACTCGCATCGATGCCACGCCCGCACGAATCCGTCCGCAAGCGGCTCGAGGACCGGGAACGCCTGCTCGCGCCGGGCGCGATGCGGGTGGTCGAGACGCGGGGACGTGCCCGGCCGGAGACGCCTTCCGACATGCGCACGGAGTACCAGCGCGATCGCGACCGCATCGTGCATTCGAAGGCGTTCCGGCGGCTCAAGCACAAGACCCAGGTGTTCATCGCCCCCGCGGGCGACCACTACGTGACGCGGCTGACGCACACGCTCGAGGTGTCGCAGGTCGCCCGTACGATCGCCCGCGCATTGAATCTGAATGAGGACCTCACCGAGGCGATTGGCCTCGGGCACGACCTGGGACATACGCCGTTCGGGCACGCGGGCGAGCAGGCGCTGGGGATGCTGCTGCCTGACGGGTTTCGACACAACGAGCAGAGCGTGCGCATCGTCGACTGGCTCGAAGCGTCTGGCGCCGGATTGAACCTGACGTGGGAGGTGCGGGAGGGCATCCTCAAGCACTCCAAGCCGCGGGAGGGCATCTTCCAGGAGCTGGAGGAGCGCTACTGGTCGGCCGAAGAGTGGGGGCCGCCGCTGGCGACGACGCTCGAGGGGCAGATCGTTCGGCTCTCCGATTCGGTCGCCTATCTGAACCACGATATCGCCGACGCGGTGCGCGCCGGCGTGCTCCGGACCGAAGATCTGCCCCGGGAGGCGCGGCGGGTGCTCGGCGAAACGCACTCGCGGCGCATCGACACGCTGGTCAGCGACATCGTGGATGCCTCGTGGGACGCGGCGACAAAGCCGCGGCGCGACGGCGTCCCGGCCGGCGACATCGCGATGAGTGACGAAGTCGCCGCGGCGAGCGACGAGCTACGGGACTTCCTGTTCGAGAACGTGTACCTCTGGGAGGAGCGGCTCGCGGAGGCCGAGCGTGCGCGCCGCGTTCTTGAGTTCCTCTGGGAGCACTTTATGCGGCATCCAGGGGAGGTCGCCGCGTCGGAGTTCACGCGGCCGGAGGATCCGCTGGCACGGCGCATCGCCGATTACATCGCGGGCATGACCGACCTGTTCGCGATGGCGACCGCCGGCCGTCTCGGCTTTGCAGGCTGAAGGTGTCGGGGATCCGGCGGTCAGCGCGTGCGGACTTGCAGGACGAACCGGCGCCGTCGCCGCGTCAGTTCGCCGCGACGACGTGAT
Organism: uncultured Dehalococcoidia bacterium; assembly: GCA_964371095.1. GTDB lineage: Bacteria > Chloroflexota > Dehalococcoidia > DSTF01 > JACRBR01 > CAYJMJ01. Next base: position 13,706 of record CAYJMJ010000001.1, read on the forward strand.
GTTCGCGCTGGCGCTCCTCGACGACGATCTGGTGCACGCGTTGTCGGGAGACCTTGAAATGCTCGGCCAGGCGGGTCTGGTTGCCTTTCGCCAGGCACTCCCGATCCAGAAGGTACCGGACCGCGATCCGGAGTTTCATCGTGCGTTGTGGGTCGCGCTTGGCCATGGTGATGTCGCCTCTCCGCTCTATGTCCGTCCGTCGCCTGTCGGGTCGCCGTCTAGCACGCTTGCGATGCGCCCACGACGTCCGAATGGCCCTCGGCGCCGAGTTGGCGTCGCTCTTCGACGACGATCTGGTGCACCCTCTGGCGCGAGACCTGGAAGTGCTCCGCGAGCCTCGACTGGGATCCAGGCGGCAGTTCGCCCCGGTCCAGCAGGTAGCGGACGGCGATGCGAAGCTTCGCGGTCCGGTGGGGGTCTCGTTTGGCCATGTCCTCTTCTCCGTAGTGCTTGACACGAGGTAGAACGCGGGTGGGCATCCGGGCATTACGGCCCCCATGGGCGCCCCGACATTCGGGTGGAGGGTTCGATGGCCACGGCAGAGTCGATTCGAGAGTTACTTGACAAGATGGCCGCCGAGCGGGAGTCCCTCCTTCGGGAGATCCAGGCGCTCACGGACGAGGCGGCCGGGCGCACGCAGCCGGACGCGGCAGGCGAGGCCCAGTGGTCCGCGAAGGAGCAACTCGCGCACCTCGCCGAGATGGAGACCACCTACCGGGCATGGGTAGAGCGCGCGCTCGCGGAAGACGGCGCGGATGTACAGGACGTGCGAGGTGTGCGGCCCCGCATCGGCCTTTCGGAGGCGCACCGCCACAGCGCCGCCGAGCTTGCCGACCAGCTTCGGCAGGAGCGCGACACGACGCTTGCGCTCGTCCGCTCGATGGCGCCTGACCAGTTCGAGCACACGGCGTCTCAGCCGATGTTCGGCCGGCTGACGGTCATGCAGTGGCTACGCTCGTACTACAGGCACGACCGGATGCACCGCGACCAGATCGCCGGGCGCGAGCCCGAGTACAAACCGAAGTTCGCCGGCGGAATTGAGCCGGACCAGCGGCGGGGCCCGCGCATCTGACGTCGGAGGTAGACGGCATGAAGAAGCTCGAAGGGAAAGTAGCGATCGTCACCGGCGCGAGCCGGGGTGTCGGCGAGTACATGGCGATCGAGCTGGCGAAGGAAGGCTGCAACATCGTCGTGGCGGCGCGGACGGAGCACGCCGGCGAGTCGCGGCTCGAGGGCACGATCGGCGAGACGGCGGCCCAGCTCGAGAAGCTCGGAGTCCGCGCGATTGCGGTGAAGTGCGATGTGACCGACGACGACAGCATCAATGCGATGGCGCAGCGCACCGTCGACGAGTTCGGCCGCATCGATGTCCTCGTGAACAACGCCGGGATCATGGCGCCGGCCAAGCTCGTCGATATGCCGCTCAAGCGATGGGACCTGATCTGGCGCGTGAACGTTCGTGGCGCCATCGCGTGCTCGAAGGCCGTGCTGCCACAGATGATCAGGCAACACGACGGCGTGATCTTCAACATTTCGTCGATCGCGGCGGACCAGGATGGCGCGGGCAATATCTCGTACATGCTGACGAAGCATGCGCTTCGCGAGTTGGCGAAGGGGCTGGCGGCGGAGGTGCAGGAGCACAACGTTCGCGTCTTCGCGCTGTCGCCGTACGGTTGGGTGCCGACGCCGGGCACGCTGTTCTACCGCCTCGACGAGACGATGCCGTCTGTCGGCCCGCTGCTCGAGCGGCCGGAAGCGATGGGGCTCGCGGCGATCTACCTCTGCGGCGAGGAGGGGAAGGCGCTCAGCGGGCAACACTTCTACAGCCGCCACCTGCTCCGTGACCGCGTGAACAACGGGGTCGACCTGTACCAGGGCGACGCCGAGTTCCTCGCGCGGTATAGGTGAACGGGGAGGCGCCCCGGGACGAGCGGGCCGAGCGCCGCGATCGGCGGCGGAAGGCCAAGCGCGAGCGTGTGCCCCGGCACGGCGGCGCGACCGGCGCCGTCTATCGAAACGCCATCCTGAAGCGGCTCCGGAAGAAGGCGGGCCGAAGGCCATAGGTGCAATGCGGGCTCTGGCGACGGATCCGATGTCCGCCTCCGCCTCGCGCCCCGTAGGCATCCGGCTTACATGCTCCTAATGTCGATGTGTTAATACCCGCGAACGGTCCCCCAGTCCGGCCGATACACGTACACGGAGCGGCACGCGCGTCGCTTGAATCTGGGCAGTTCAGGGGGTCGAACATGCTGAAGCGGTTGAACAGTGAGCACGGGTTCACCTTGACGGAACTCCTGATCGTTGTGGCCATCCTGGGGATCCTGGTGGCCGTGGTCCTGCCGAACTTCACGGGCCTGCTGGGCAACGCGAAGGACAGCGGCAGCGAGGCGGAACTGAACATCGTTCAGACGGCCGTCGACGCGAAGATGGCCGCGGAGAACTTGACGACGACCACGGCCGTCACGTCGGCGACGACCGACATGACGACGGCTGCGGGCGGGTTCGGGCTGACGCCGACGTACATGCGGAGCACGGCGACGAAGGGCACGTATACCGTCGACACGACCGGGAAGGTGACGCAGGTCACGACTGGCTTCTAGCCCTGCGCCCGTGTGCGGACGGCGCGGCGGCCGCATTCCAGACGATGAAGGCCTGAATTCAGAGGCGGCGCCGACAACGAGCAAGCGCCTCGGTCAGCATGCGGCCGAGGCCGCCCTGCTTTTCGCGGCGAACCATTAGGGTGGATCCCCCACCTGATGGTCGGTGCACCCCGCGTTTCGCTATCAAGCGACCCCTTCGCCGTGCCGATACCAGATCGCCGGGGCGCATTCGCGCGCTGCCGCACACGGGTACCTGCGAGGGGGTCGAACATGCTGAAGCGGTTGAACAGTGAGCACGGGTTCACCTTGACGGAACTCCTGATCGTTGTGGCCATCCTGGGGATCCTGGTGGCCGTGGTCCTGCCGAACTTCACGGGCCTGCTGGGCAACGCGAAGGACAGCGGCAGCGAGGCGGAACTGAACATCGTTCAGACGGCCGTCGACGCGAAGATGGCCGCGGAGAACTTGACGACGACCACGGCCGTCACGTCGGCGACGACCGACATGACGACGGCTGCGGGCGGGTTCGGGCTGACGCCGACGTACATGCGGAGCACGGCGACGAAGGGCACGTACACCGTCGATACGACCGGCAAGGTGACACAGGTCACGACAGGATTCTAAGGCCGGCCCCGGCTCTGGATGACGGTCCGGGGAATCGACTCGCCGCAGAAGGTACGCGTATGGACGCCACGGCGACACTGCGCAAGCGCCTCGGCCAGATGCTGGTCGAGGCTGGCTTGCTCTCCAACGAGGACGCCGAACAGGCGGCGCGCGAGGCTGCGTCCGCCGGCCGCAAGCTCGGCGACTACGTCGTCGAGAAGGGCCTGGTGACTGCCGACGCGCTCGCCATGACGCTGAGCCTGCAGCTCGGCGTTCGCTTCCTCGACCTGCTGCGGGTCCAGATCCAGCCCGAAGCGCTGCGCAACGTTCCGTCGGAGTATTGCCGCGAGCAGGCCCTGATACCCATCGAATCCGACGGCCGCTCGCTGCTCGTCGTCATGGCCGATCCGGGCAACATGCAGGTCATCGAAGATCTGCGGTCGATGACCGGCCTCGAGATCCGTCCCGCCGTCGGCATCCCGGACGAGATTCGCCGCGCCATCAACCTGCATTACCGTGTCAGTTCGGAGATCGAGCGGGAGGTCGGCCGCGCGTTGCCTGCGCAGGCCGTCGCCGCGCCGCAAGCCGAGCACCCGGACCTGGACCTCGACCTGCAACTGAGCCAGGCGCCGATCGTACGAACTGCCGACCTGCTGCTGGCGCAAGCGGTCCGCGACCGCGCCTCGGACATTCACCTGGAGCCGGAAGAGGACGCGCTGCGCGTGCGGCTTCGCATCGACGGGGTGCTGCATGAATCCATGCGGCTTCCGAAGGACATTCACGCGTCGCTGATCTCGCGGTTCAAGGTGATGGCCGGCATGAACATCGCCGAGCGGCGGCGGCCGCAAGATGGCCAGATCAGCACCGAGGTCGAGGGGCGCCAGATAGACCTTCGCGCGGCGACGTCGGACACGTCCCACGGCGAAATGATGGTGCTGCGCGTGCTCGACAAGAGCGTGTCCCTGATGTCGCTCCGCGATCTCGGGTTTTCGCCGGTGGCGCTCGATCGCCACATTCGGCTGTTGCGCGCACCGTTCGGCATGGTCCTGGTGAGCGGGCCGACCGGCTCCGGCAAGACGACGACGCTCTACGCCTCCGTGAACCAGCTCAACGACGCCGAGCGGAACATCATCACGATCGAAGATCCGGTCGAGTACCAGTTCGCCGGCATCAACCAGATCCAGGTCAACGAGAAGGCGGACATCACGTTCGCGACGGGGCTCCGGTCGCTCATGCGCTTGGACCCGGACGTCATCCTCGTCGGCGAGGTGCGGGACGGGGAAACCGCGCACATCGCGAGCCAGGCGGCGCTCACCGGCCACCTCGTCCTGTCATCGATCCACGCGAACGACGCCGTCGGCGTGCTCCTGCGCCTGACGGACCTGGGCGTCGAGCCGTTCATGATGGCGTCGTCGCTGATCGGCGTCGTCGCGCAGCGTATGGTGCGGCGCGTCTGCTCGTATTGTGCGGCCGATGTCGAGCCCGGCGTCGAGGAGCAGGGCGCGTATGAGGCCGTGATCGGCGAGCGTCTGCTGACGATGAAACGCGGCACGGGCTGCAATTTCTGCGCCGACACCGGCTTCATGGGGCGGATCGGCGTCTTCGAGATTCTGATGCTCAACGACGACATGCGCCGGCTCATCCTGTCGGGCGCGAGCGCGGCGGCGATCCGGGACCAGGCGATCGCCGATGGCATGGTGCCCATGCGTCGCGACGGCATGCAGAAGGTGAAGCTTGGACTCGTGACGCCGGCGGAGATCCTGCGCAGCGTCTACTCGATCGGCTAGGGGGCGCCATGGCATTCCGGTACGTCGCCATCGCTCCCGGCGGGGAGCAGGTCCACGGGGCAATCGACGTCGCCAACGAGTCGCAGGCGGAACGCGCGCTGTGGGACGCGAACTACCAGGTCGTGAGCCTGCGCGAGGAGCGCCGCTTGCCGCGACTGGAGACGCTCCTCCCGAGCCTGTTCTCGGTCAAGAAGCGGACGCTGATCACGTTCTCGCGCCAGCTCGCGACGCTGCTGGAATCCGGAGTGCCGGTCATGCGATGCCTCGAGCTGCTCGAGGAGCAGGCCGGGTCGAAGGCGTTCGCCCTGACGATCCGCGGCATCTCGAAGTCGATCCGCGGCGGCTCGACGTTCGGAGACGCCATCGCCGAGTATCCCGCCGTGTTTCCTTCGCTGTACGCGCGCATGGTCGAGCTGGGCGAGCGCACCGGCAAGATCGAGGAGATGCTTCGCCAGCTCGCCACGTACCTGGAGCGCGAGGAGCAGGTCGGAAAGCGCGTCCGCTCCGCGATGGCGTATCCATCGTTCGTCATCCTGCTCGCGATCGGCGTGATCATCGTTCTGATGACCACGGCCCTGCCGGCGCTCACGCAGATGTTCAAGGAGTTCAACGGTGACTTGCCGATCACCACGCGCATTCTCATAGGCCTGACCGAGTTCTCGACCGCGTACCGCCTGCAGATCCTCGCGAGTGTCGCGCTGGTCGGGCTGGGCGCCACCTGGCTGTTCAGCAATCCGGCCGGCAAGCGGCTCGTCGACCGCCTGGTGCTAACCGTGCCCGTGTTGCGCGCCGTCACCATCAATGCCAATGCGGCGCGCTTCAGCCGCACGCTGGCCATCCTCCTGCGTGCGGGACTGCCGCTCACGGAGATCATGGAGATGGTCGTCAAGACCACCGACAACACGATCTTGCGCCGGTCGACGGACGACGTGCGGCGGCAGCTGCTCGACGGCGAAGGGCTTTCGGGTCCGATGGCCCGGGCCGGCTGCTACCCCCAGCTCCTCGTCCAGATGGTGGCCGTGGGCGAGGAGACGGGCACGCTCGATGGCAACCTGGAGATTACGGCCGAGTTCTATACCAGGGAGGTGGACCAGAAAGTCGATGCGCTGACCGGAATGTTGACGCCGGCGCTCACGCTCGTCATAGGCGGACTGGTCGGCTTCATCGCGCTGTCGCTGATCATGCCTATGTACCAGCTGATCGGTCACATCAATGACTCGGGCGGTGGGGCGCCGCCTGCGCCATGAGTGCGCGGTTACGCTCCGAGCGGGGCGTCACACTGGTCGAGACGCTGGTGGCCGTCGCCGTCCTGGCGTCGGCCCTCGTCGTTTTTCTCGCCGGGCTGTCGACGGGCTCGCTGTCGACGGCGCAATCGGATCGCCTGTCGACGGCCCACGAGATCGCGCGCTCGCAGATGGAGTTGACGAAGGCGGCGGTGTACAGCGCTCCGCCCTACAGCTACCCCACGGTGACGCCGCCGGCGACGTACGGCGTGATCGCGGCCGCCAGCACGATTTCCGGCGGCGACGCCGACATCGAGCGGATCATGGTGACGGTGACGAAGGACGGCGTCGCCGTGTTCTCTCTCGAGGGATTCAAGGCGAATCGATGATAGGACGCGGCGAACGTGGACTGGGCCTCGTGGAGCTGGCAATCAGCATCGCTGTCACGACGATGATCCTCGGCACGATCGGAGCGGCGCTCGCCGCGACGCTTCGCACAACGACGACCGCGAACAACCAGCAGCACGCGACCGAGCAGTTGCGGAACGCATTCTTCTGGCTGAACCAGGACACGCAGATGGGCGTCGCGAGCCAGGCCGTTGTCGCACCGGGCGACGTGACGATGCAATGGACCGACTACAGCACGGGGTCCGCGTACAGCAGCCGTTTTCAGCAGAGCGGCGCGAGCTTCACGCGCACGTTCACCGTAAACGGCGCATCGACCGTGCGGACGGTGGCGACGGACCTCGTTCCGGGCGGGTTCACCGCGTCGCAGAGCGGAAACACCATAACCTACGCGCTGACGGTGATGAATGGCGCGTCCTCGCAGTCGCGCACCGAGACGGCGACGATGCGCGTGACCGACGTGCCGCTGGTGCCGTTCGCCACGGTGACCCCCGTGCCGACGGCAACGGACACGAGCACGCCGGCGTCGACGAGTACGCCCACCGTCACCAACACACCGTCGGCGACGCCGACGGCGACGCCAGATTCGTGCAACGGCCTGAATGCTGAGTACTACGACAACATCGACCTCTCGGCGCTGAATCTCACGCGCGTCGATTCGACCGTCAACTTTGACTGGGGGACCGGCTCGCCGGACCCCGGCATCGGGGCTGATACGTTCTCCGTGCGTTGGACGGGACAGGTCGTGCCGCTGTACTCGCAGACGTACACCTTCTACACCACGTCGGATGATGGCGTGCGTCTCTGGGTCGACGGTCAACAAATCATCAACAACTGGACCGACCACGCGGTGATCGAGAACAGCGGCACCATCGCCCTCACAGCCGGCGAGCAGTACGACGTGAAGATGGAGTACTACGAGAAAGGCGGCCTCGCCGTAGCGAAACTCTGGTGGTCGAGCGCGAGCCAGGCGAAACAGGCGATACCGCAGACGCAGCTCTGTTCGGGCGCGCTGGCTCCTTCGCCGACGCCGTTCGCGCCCGGAACCGGCACCGGCTTGCAGGGCAACTATTTCGACAACATCGACTTCACGGCGCCGGCGCTGACACGTACCGACGCGACCATCGACTTCGACTGGGGCAGTGGCTCGCCCGATCCGACCATGGGCCCGGATGCGTTCTCGGTGCGATGGACCGGCTACGTGCAGCCGCGTTATTCGGCGGCGTACACGTTTTCGACGTCGTCGGACGACGGCGTGCGGTTGTGGGTGAATAACGTGCTGGTCATCGACAACTGGACCGACCATTCGGTGACCGTGAACACTGGCACGATCACACTCGCCGCGGGCGTGCAATACGACGTCAAGATGGAGTTCTACGAGAACACAGGCCAGGCCGTAGCCAAGCTGCGCTGGTCGAACTACTACCTGCCGGAAGAGGTGATCCCGCAGACCCAGCTCTATTTGCCTTTGGCTGCGACACCGACGGACACGCCGACGGCGACGCCCACTGACACGCCTACGCCGACGGCGACGACTACGCACACACCGACGCCGACGCCGACGAATACGGCGACGGCGACGCCGACGACACCTGCCGCGGTGACGAAGGACGCAGGCGATTCGACCACCGTCGACTCGGCGACGACATGCACCGTGACGCTCGATCCGGTCAGCGCCAGCGCCGGCCTCCTCACGATCGGCGTCTCGCTCAGATGGCAGCTCTCGTCCGTGAGCGGCATCACCGTCAACGGCAGCAGTTCGGGAGTGTCGCAGGTGGCCGCTGTGACGAATACGACGAATCCGAGCTCACGGGTCGAGCTATGGAAGCTCGCCAACCCGCCGAGTGGCACCGTTACGATCGTCGCGACCTTCGCCGGCGGCTCGACGAACGCGGTGTGCGGCGCGACGACGTGGCTCGGCGTCGACCCGTCCGCGCCGATCAGCGCGTTCCCCGCGTTCTCGGACACGGGGAACGGCACGTCGCCGGCGAGCGTCCAGGTGACCGGCGTCGCGACCGGCGACGCGATACAGGACGTGCTGGCCGTAAGCCGGTCCAGTGGAACCCCGACGGCGAGCGAGAGTAGTGGCCAGACGTCGCTGTGGAACCTCGTCGACGCGTCTGGGCGCCCGTTGGGTGCGAGCAGCTACAAGACCGGAGTCAGCGGTACCCAGACCATGTCGTGGACGCTCACCGGGGGCGGCGACTGGGCCGCCGTGGCGGCGGTTATCAAGGCGGTGCCCGGCGGTCCCACGTCGACGCCGACGATCACTCCCACGCCGACGGTGACGAGCACGCCGACGCCACCGCCGTGGCTTGAGACCGGGTCGTACACGGGTGACGGCAACTCGGGACTGACGATCGGCGGCCTGAGCTTCCAGCCAGACATTGTCATCGTCCGCTCGGATGGCGGCGACAACGCGATCATTCGCACGTCGTCGATGCCATCCGGAAGGGCGAAGGAGATCACGTCGGGCGAGTCCCTGCAGTCCAACCTCATCACCTCATTCGGCGCGACGAGCTTCGTCGTTGGAGACGACTCCCTCGTGAACCGCGAGGGCACGACGTACTACTGGACGGCGATGAAGGCCGGCGCCGAAGTCGCGATAGGAACCTACACCGGAAACGGGTCGGATGATCGCAATTTGGACGTCACAGGCTTCCAGCCAGACTGGGTGATGACGATCGCGGACGGGCAGAGCGATTACTTCCGGCCGTCGCTCCTCGGTGGCGATGCCACGTTCTCGATGAATGGCACCTCGTCCTCCTCCAACCGGATACAGGCGATCCGGCCGGCGGGGTTCCAGGTCGGATCCAACTCCAGTGTCAACCAGTCCGGCCGGGCGTACTACTGGATCGCGTTCGACCAGGGCGCGCGCGTCGTCGACGGTTCGTACACCGGCAACGGCGTCGACAACCGGAACATCGCCGGCCTGGGCATGAACCCGGCGTTCGTCTGGGTCAAACGATCGTCTTCGAACCGAAGCGTCTGGTCCAACTCGGCCGTGACCGGTGGCTGGAGCCTGTACTGGGGTGACCTCGATCCCGTGACGCAACGCATCGAGGCGCTCATCAGCGGTGGGTTCCGGGTCGGGTCGGACGCTGAGGTCAACAATAGCGACAGCACATACTACTACCTCGCACTCGCGCCATGAACGGAACGAGACTGATGTCGAGACTGCGGTCCAGTCGCGGGCAGGCGTTGCCGGTGGCAATCGCCACGCTGGCGGTCGGCGCGGTGTTGGTCACGCCGCTCCTCTGGGGCGCCAGCACGGGGTCGAACTACACCGCCACGGTCGGAAATCGGGCGAGAGACCGCTACAGCATGGACGCCGGCGTGGAATGGTCAGGGTGGCGCCTACTGTCGAATCCCCAATTGACGTCCGACATTAGCTTCAATGCGGCGGTGCTGCAGCCGTTCCCACCTACCGTGAACGGCTCGCCGTTCCCGACCACGGAAATTCGCCTGGTGGCCGGCGCGGGCGCTGTCGAGGCTCAGAACCCCGCCTGGCAGGGCGGCGGAGGCAACCAGTGCTACACGTTTTCGGCATCCGGCGCCGGGACGCTCTCGGCCCGCGTGATGGTGGACTCGGGCCAGGTCTGGGCGGCGCTGCTCGCCTCCGGCGCTCCCTGCGTGCGCCCGAGCGGTCTGCCGCCGTTGAGCGGCGCCTCACCCTATGGCGCCGATTTCGCGTTGGCGGCGGCCGGCACGTATCAGCTGCTGATCGGCGTCGATTCGGCGACGACCGGCACGATCAGTTTGAGTGTGCCGGCCGCGACGTACGAGGTGCGTTCGATGACGGCGAGCCGCAGCGTCGTGGCGCGGCTGGTCGCCGGGTATAGCGGCGTGAGGGTGGCTTCGTGGCAGTTGAACTGACCCGCGCGCGCCTGCGCTCTGTGATGAGCGGGAACGGTCGTTCGTTCCATCTGTCGAATCGCGCGCTCGTCGGCCTCGTCGCTGCGGCACTCGCGGTGGCGTTCGCCTCGGTGCTGGCGGCCACGCACAACGCGCGGCGCGACGAGGCGAACGCGCAGCGCCGGCTGGGCGATACGCAGGCGCTGCTCGCCCTGCCGCCGGTCTCGACCGATGCGCTCCGCGCGCAGCTCGACGAGGTGCGCGCGGACCTGGCGGCAGCGCAGGCAGCATCGAGCGCGACGGCGATCGATCCGGGATCCGACGCGGCCGCGACGCTGCTCGTCGTGCACTCGCAGGCCGCCGGCCTGTCCGTCAGGGGCATTTCACGTCCGAACCCATCGACGGCGAAGTTCGACAGCGGAACGTACGACGTGCAGGGTCTCCGCATCACCGTCGAAGGCTCCCCGGCGCAGGTGATCGCGTTCCTGGCCGATATGCGGCGCACCGAGCCGGTGTTATACGCCGTCCTGGGGACCATGAGCATCGGCGAGAGCGGCGTCGCGCGTGCCGAGATCGGCTTCAACGCCTACACCAACGTGGCGTCGCCGACGGCGGCGGCGCAACCAGGCGCCGCGCCGGGGGCGGCGCGATGAACATTCGATCGATCCTGCGACAACCCGTGCTCACTCTCGCTATCCACGACCGCGAGGCGCGCTGGACGTTGGGCCGGCGCGGCCACATCGCCCGCTCCGGACGTGTTCCGCTGGCGCCCGAGCTTGTCGATGACGGCGTGGTCCGGGAGCCCGTAGCCGCGGCGGCGGCGCTGCTCGCGTCGACGAGCTTTCGCGGCAACGCGCGCATGCAGGCGGTGGTGGCGCTGCCCGCACAACGCTCCGTGTTCCGCCAGCTCGAGCTACCCGCGCTGCGCGGCGCGCAATTCGACGAACTCGTCGAGCGCGAGATCCGGCGAGAGATGCCGATGCTCGCAGACAACGCGTACGTGTCGTGGAAACGGACCGGCGCAATCGACGGCAGGGCCCAGGTCTTCGTCGTGGGTGTGGCGCGCGACGTGCTTGAATCGCACATCGAGACGGCGCGTGCGGCCGGGCTGCAGCCGCTCGCGGCGGACCTGCGGATCGTGGCTGCGGCCCGCGCCGTGGGCGAGGCGGACTGCATCATCGCTCACACGGAGTCGAACGAGATCGAGATCGGCATCTTCCGGGACGGCGTCCCATCGATCGTGCGCCACGTAGTGATGACGTCGCCCGTCGGCGATGAAGCATGGGGAGCTCAGCTCAGCGAGGAGTTGGCGCGGACCCTGAAGTTCTATCGAGATTCACATCGCGACGACGAAGTGGTCCCGCGCCTGCCGATCTCCTTCGTCGGAGGCGTGGCGCAGCAGGCCATCCTGGCCGAGCGGCTCACCGCATCGACCGGCCACGAGGTTGCCCTGCCGCCGCTGCTGCTGGACGTTTCGCCGGAGGACCAGGCCGTGTGCTTCGCGGCGAACGTCGGACTCGCGGTCAAGGAGTTGGCCGCATGAACGGATCCGCCGCCGCAGGCACCCACCGCATCATTGACGTCAACCTGTTGCCGCGCGATCAGCGCCCGCCCGACGTCGCGCCGCTCGCCATCGCCATCGGTGCGGCGGTGGTGCTGGCGATCGCCGTGCTGACACCGATGGGCGTCCGGGCGCACGACGCGCGGGCACAAGCGACCGCCGCCGAGCGACGCGTGGGCGCAACGGACAGCGATCTGCGCGCTCTTCAGGTGCAGATCGCCGAGCAGCGCGGGCTTCAGGCCCAGCTCGATGAGGCGCAGGGCCAGCTCGCCGCACTACGGACGGAGCAGGCGCACCTTCAGGGCGGCGCACGGCCGCTCGTCGACGACCTCGCGCAACTGTGGGGCTGGGGTTACGCCCCGGCTGGTACGGTCATCACCTCGGTGTCCGGGACGGACCGCGGGTTTCGCGTCGATGGCACGTCGCCAGACGCACTCGCTGCGATCGCCTTCGCGGACGCGCTCGCGAAGCGCGGGGGCTTCGTGATGGCGCGTACCGCCTCGTTCACGCCAGGCGGCAATGCGGCCGGGCAGTTCAGCATCGAGGTGGTGCGATGATCGCGCTGTACGCGGCCCTCTTCGGTCTGGCGTTCGGCAGCTTCGTGAACGCGGCGACCGACCGCATCCCTCACGGGCGCTCGCTCAACGGCCGATCGGAGTGCGATGCGTGCGCGCGGCCGCTGCGGTCCTGGGAGCTTGTCCCCGTGCTTAGCTACGTGATCCTGCGCGGACGCTGCGCCACCTGCCACGCGGCCATCGGCGCGCGGGCGCCCATGGTCGAGGCGGCGTCCGGGGCCGCATTCGCCGCGGCGTTCAGCGCACTCAGCGCTCCGGCCGCCGTCGCGGCGTGCGCGGTGTTCGTCGTGGGGACGATCGCGGCGGGCGTCTTGATCGAGAAACGAGGCGTGCGCTCATGAATCCGTTTGGCGAAGGACGCCTGCCGTCGCTCGCTGAGATGCTGCTCTGGATGGCGGAGTCCGACGCGTCGGACCTGCATCTGTCGGCCGGAGCGCCACCGGCGTTTCGGCGCGACGGCGCCCTCGAATTGATAGACGACGCACCCGCGCTGTCGCCCGCCGACCTCGACGCGGCGCTCGAAGTCGTAGCCAGCCCGGCGGAACGCGAGATGCTGGCGGCGCGCCGCGAGTTGGACAAGGCGCTCGACGTGGGCGGCGCCGGCCGCTTCCGCGTCAACGTCGGCTACGAGCGGGGACGGCCGTATTTCGCGTTCAGGCGCATCAACGACCGCGTACTCTCCATCGAAGACCTCGGGCTGCCCGCTGTGTGCAACCGGCTAACGCAGCTTCCGCGCGGGCTCGTGCTCGTGACCGGTCCGACCGGGAGCGGAAAGTCGACGACGTTGGCCGCGATGGTCGCCCGGATCAACGAACGCGAGGCGCGCCATATCATCACCGTCGAGGACCCAATCGAGTTCGTGCACCGCAACAAACTGAGCGTCATCAACCAACGCGAGGTCGGCACCGACACGACGTCGTTCGCAGAAGCCCTCCGCCACGTGGTCCGCCAGGACCCGGACGTCATCCTTGTCGGCGAGATGCGCGACCTCGAGACGATGTCGTCGGCGATCACCGCGGCGGAGACGGGCCACCTGGTCTTCGCGACGCTGCACACCCCGGACGCGCCGCAGACGGTCGACCGCATCGTCGACGCTTTCCCGAGCCACCAGCAGCAGCAGGTGCGGCTGCAATTTTCGATGGTGATCGAAGGCATCGTGTCGCAGGTGCTGGTGCCCGCGGCGAAGGGTGGCGGGCGCATCGCTGCGTGCGAAGTGCTGATCGGGACGCCGGCGATCCGCAATCTGATCCGCGAGTCGAAGACGCACCAGCTGGCGACGACGATGGCGACCGGCGCGGCGATCGGCATGCGGACGCTCGACCACGACCTGGCCGACCTGGTACGGCGAGGCCGCGTCACGCGGGAGGCGGCGATCGCCTTCGCCCGCTCGCCGGAAGAACTCGGGCGCCTTCTCGGCGGCGCGGCGTATGCAGCTTGAGGCGGCGCCACCCCGCACACTGACCCTGCCGCGGCTCGCGCTCAGCCATCGTGCCGTGGTGCTTGCGGCGACCGTATTCGCTGGTGTGGTCGCGTTCGGCGTCTACCTCACGACGCTGGCGCCCACCATCATGTGGTACGACATGGGCGAGTTCGCGACCGCCGCATCCACGCTCGGGATCGCCCACAACACCGGCTATCCGCTGCTGATCCTGCTTGGCAAGCTCTTCACATTCCTGCCCGCGGGCGATGCGGCGTATCGCGTGAATCTGATGTCGGCTGCGTTCACCGGGCTCGCCGTTGCGGTCGCGTTCGGGATCATCCACGACCTCACCGGCGACGTCGTGGCGGCCGCCGTGGGCGCGCTGACGCTCGCCTTCGCATCGACCGTGTGGGCGAACGCGACGTGGGCGACGTCGTACGGGCTCAACCTGTTCTTCACTGCGCTTGTCACGCGGCTGATGCTCGCGTGGTGGCGCGATCGCAACGACGGAGCCCTGATCGGCGCCGCGCTCGCGTTTGGCCTGGGCATGTGCAATCACCGGCTCATCGCGCTCGTGGCGCCGCCGTCGCTGCTGTTGCTCGCGCTCGGCTGGCGCAGACTGCGCCGGCGCACGATCCTGCTGGCCGCAGCGGCATTCGTCGCGGGCCTCAGCGTGTATCTCTATCTGCCGATCCGCGGCGAGCAGGAGCCTGCGCTGTCCTGGGCGCGCCCGGCCAACTGGCACACGTACTGGTCGATGTTCCTGAACGGACAGACGCCGTCCGACTACTGGCGGCTCGATCTTTCCGGGCGGATCGGCGTCCTGTGGGAGTACCCCGCCTACGACCTGACGTGGGCCGGGCTCTTGCTCGCCGCCGCGGGCTTCGTGGTGTGCGCCCGGCGTGAACGGGCGGTGGCGGCCTATTTCGGCGTGCTGGTACTGCTTGATGCGGCTATCGTCGAGACCTATTCCATTCACAACGTCTACAACTACCTCACGCCCGGCTACCTCGCCCTGTGCGTGATGCTGGGCGTCGGCGCGGCCTGGATGACGGCGGCGGCGCGCAGCACGGCCCTGGCGCGCGCGAACGTCCGCCCGTGGCTCCGGGCGGCCATCGTCAGCGCGTTGCTGGTGCTCCTGCCGGCTTCGCTGCTGGTCAGGAACCACTCGCGCGTCGACCGAAGCGGCGATTATTCAGCGGCCGACTTCGCGCAGGTGACGCTCGATCGGCTACCGCCGCGCGCCGTCGTGCTGACGGACACCTGGACCGCGTCGCCGCTCTGGTACCGACAGCTCGTGCAGGGGCAGCGTCGCGACGTCCTCGTGTCGCCGATCTTCTCCGTGCCGGACGAGGACGTCGCGTCATTCGCCCGGAGCCAGATGGACGCCGGACGGAGCGTCTACGTGGCCGAAGGGCTGCGGACGCCACTCGCGCAGCTGGCGAGCGCGTTCACCGTTCAACCCGTGCTGCTTGGCGGCATCGAACTGATGCTGACGGACTCGCTGCCGCAGCCCCGCTATCGCGACGACCTCGTCGCGAAGGGGTCGCTGTTCCGGCTGCTTCCCACGACGCCCGACTCCGGCGTGGACGCGGTGCCGGCAGGCGCGGAGCGCGCCGTCGCATTCGATCGCGGGCTTGCGCTGGTCGGCTTCGCGAGCGGCGGCAACGTCGTCGATCGAGGCAGCGTCGTCCAGCTCACGTACTACTGGAGTGCGACCGCCCCGCTCGATCGCGATCTGTCGGCGGCCACGCTCTTCTTCGATGCGCTCGGCCGAACGCCGAACATCGAAGGATTCCCCGCGTGGTCGCAGACGCGAACCATCGGCCAGGGCGTGCGGCAGACGTCGGTTTGGCGAGTGGGCGAGATCGAGCGCGAGTCGTATTTCACGCTCGTGCCACGCACCATTCCCGCGGGAGAGTACGACGTGCGGATTTCGGTATTCGACCCGTCGTCCGGCGAGGCGGCGGCGCGCGCGCAGGCCGGCAAGCTCGTCTCGATAGGACGGCTCACCATCCGTTAGCCGGTCAATGCGCCAGTGTCACGCAGATGCAATACCGCCATCCGCGCCGCAACGCCTGCGTACGGCGCGAGGGGCGATAATGCTTTCCTCACAGAGGAGCACAACATGTCACCCGAGTCATCCGCAGCTCCACCGCGGCCGGTGAGGCTCCGCCCCACCTTCATCCGCCTCGTTCGTAACGGCGCCGGCACCGCCGCGACGAGCGGCGGCGCCGCCACGGGCAGGCCGGCATGAGAGCGGCCGCGACCGGTCGGCTTCGCGTACGCACCGACTACTTCGCGCACCGGGGCGCGCCCGTCGTCCTCGAGCGATTCGTGACCGCACTGCGCGGTGCCGACGAGAGGCCGCGACGCGCGCTCACACACCTCGCGATCGTCGGCGTCGCGGTCGCAACGGCGCTGGCGTCGATCTGCTTCAACGTGTAGTGCCGGGTGGTCGAGTCCCCCCGCCCGCGTCAGACGGCCGGCTTCCGACGTCCGCCGAATACCGCGTGGAACATCGTCAACGGCCACGAGAGCAGCTCGCAGTACGGCAGGATGACGAGCCGCGCGATGGCCGCGACCGGGATGCCCATCGGGGGGAGCGGGGCGTCGTCCGCAGGCACGCGCGCCGGAAACCCGCCGGCCTCGGCAACGGTCTGTACGACGACGAACGTGTCCGCGCCATCTGACGGCGTTCGGCCGAGCTGGTTCATAGCGTTGCCGTCCATCTGCTGCGTTCCTCAACCTCGGACCGTGAGCGCCCCGCCGGTCGAGCGCCTGAACATTCTGCCCCGGAAACACATCCGTGGCCAGTCCCAATCGTCGCCGGAGACTGGCGAGCGGCCGCCACGGCTCATCCATGCGGCACGTCCGCCGCGGCGCACGAGTGAGGCTGTATCGTGAGGAGCGCCACCCACCTGTTCGGCGGGCCGGGAGGTCGCGAGGCCGAAGATATGGCATCGGGCGAGGGCGAACGGACGGCCGGACATCAGCCGGCGATCGACATCGGTGGACCGCCGGGCGGTCACCCGATCGTGTTCGTCCACGGCATCCGCGTGACGCGGAAGCAGTGGCTGCCGCAGGCACGCGATCTGGCCGACGAGTTCCGCGTGGTCTCGATGGATCTGCCTGGACACGGCGCGTTGGCCGGTGCACGGTTCTCGCTCGACGCCGCTGCGACGGCGCTGCGGGAGGTCGTCGACGAGGCGGCCGGGGGACGGGCGCTCATCGCCGGCCTGTCGCTGGGCGGGTACGTGGCGATCGAGTTCGCGCGGCGCTCGCCGGAGAAGGCGGCTGGCCTTGTGCTGACGGGCTGCAGCGCGAACCCCAGCGGCGTGCTCGCGATCATCCCGCCGACGATGGCACTCTTCATGCGCGCCGTGGGCGACCGCTGGCTCACGTTCGTCAACGAGGTCAACTTCCGCGTGCGGTACGGCGACGAGCTGGCGCGCGAGCAGATCGAGGCGGGCTTCTACTTTCAGGCCATGCAGAGCGCGCTCTGGCAGCTGCGCGGCAAAGACTTCCGCCGCAGGCTGAGGCAGTATCCCGGGCCGGTACTCATCCTCAACGGCGAACGGGACACGCTATTCCGCCTCGGCGAGCTGAGGTTCCTCGCCGCGGCCCCGGACGCGCGGCTCCAGCTCGTCCACGGCGCAGGCCACGTCGCGAACCTGGAGCAGCCGGACGACTACACGCGTGCGCTGCGTCGCTTCGCGCGATGCATCGATTGGCAGCCGCCGGTCCGACGGCCTTTCCCCAGCGCGGGCTCGGCATGACACTTGGCAGGAGGCGCCGGGTGGCCCGGTGCTCCGGACCCGAGGCGCGCACGGAGGCACCATGGACTGGCGAGCCCGCTACGCCGACAAGGTGACGACGCCAGAAGAGGCCGTCCGCATCGTCAAGTCGCGCGACCGCGTGTACGCGGGCATGTTCACCAGCACCGCCCAGACGCTTTGCGCCGCCCTGAAGGCGCGCAAGGACGAGCTGCGCGACGTGACCGTGTTCCACTTCATCGCGCCGTTTGCGTGGGCGACGCCCGACGCCGCCGAGGCATTCCACCTCGTCACGGTGTTCAGCGGCGCCGCGGATCGTTTGGCGCTGCGGGAGGGCCTCGGCGACTACCTGCCGGTCGCCAATTTCCGCCAGTCCTGGATCAAAGAGACGACGGGCACCATCGACGTCATGCTCGCCAGGACGTCGCCGCCGGACGAGAACGGCTACATGAGCTTCGGGCATCACGTCTGGCTCAGCCGCACGATGTCGGAACTCTCGCGGCACATCATCTGCGAGGTCGATGCGAGCCTGATCCGCACGTATGGCGAGAACTACCTCCATGTCTCGCAGGCCGATTACCTCTGCGAGCACCGGATCGGCGACGATGCGTCGGCCGCCGTCTCCGTGTCACCGCGAAGCAGCGACGTCGTCGACGCCGCCGAGGTGATTTGCACGCTGATCGCGACGGAGCTGGTGCACGACGGCGACACCGTGCAGATGGGGCTCGGCGACGTGACGACGGCCATGGCGATGTACCTCGGCGACAAGCACGACCTGGGCATCCAGACGGAACTCATCCCGGGCGGCGTCATCGAGCTGGTCGAGCAGGGCGTCGTGACCGGACGGCACAAGCAGGTGGCGCCGGGCAAGGTCGTCGGGTCCGCGTTCGCCGCATTGCCGCCCGCGGAGCTGGCGCGGGCACACATGAACCCGCATTTCGAGCTGTGGGACTTCTGCCACACCGACGACCTGCCGTCGCTCGTGCGCGAGCGCAACTTCGTGGCGATCAACAACGCGCTTCAGATCGACCTCACGGGCCAGATCACGTCGGAGACGCTGAACGGGCAGATCTACAGCGGACCCGGCGGCCAGACGACGTTCGCGGTCGCCGCCTCGGTCTGCGAGGGCGGCCGGTCGATCATCGCGGTGCCGTCGAGTTCGCTGATTGGAGATGAGCGTCATTCCCGCATCCTTCCGACGCTGCCGCCGGGCAGTGTCGTGACAACGCCCCGCACGTTCGTCGATTACGTGGTGACGGAGTATGGCATCGCGACGCTGCGCGGGAAGACAATCCGCCAGAGGGCCGAGGAACTTGTCGCGGTCGCCCACCCCGACATGCGTGGTGACCTGCGGCGCGCGGCGGCGAGCCTGCACCACCTCTGAACGCCGCGTTTGACGCGGCGTGAGCGGCAGGCCAACAGACATGGACGTCGAGCCGCCGCGCTCCCCCCCTCGTGCGCCCACTTGAGACCGCAGACCCGACATGAACACCGCCAACCTGCCGAAACGGCTGAACTACGGCGACGCTGCGTTCGCCAACTTCGAGCGCGCCGCGATGCCGATGAACGTCGGTTCCGCGGGCATCTATGCCGGCGCGATCGACTTCCCGAGCTTCGTTGCGCACGTGGAACGGCGTATCGGCCTGGTGCCTCGCTACCGACAGCGCCTCGTACCGATCCCGTTCGATCTGGCGTTTCCCGCATGGGTCGACGACCCCCGATTCGACATCCGCCGCCACGTCGCTCTGGTGCACCTGCCGCCGCCGGGCACACGGGAGCAGCTCGCGGATCTGGCCGGCGAATTCTTCTCCGTGCCGCTCGAACGCGACAAGCCGCTCTGGGAGGTCCGGCTGGTCGACGGCCTCGACGACGGCGGCACGGCGCACCTCGCGAAGGTGCATCACTGCATGGTCGACGGCGTCGCCGGCGTGGGCCTCCTCGCCGCCGTGCTCGACGGAGAACCGAGCGTCGCCGAGGAGCGCCACGAGCGGCCGCCGCCGCCCGGCCGGATGCCGGACGCGCTCGATCTGGCGATCGACGCCGTCTTCGACGGGTTGATCGACCAGTTGCGGCTCAACGAGCGGACACTGCTCGCGCTCGCCGATCCGGCGCGAACGTGGCGGACGGCGCGGTCGATCGTGCGGGCGTTCGCCGCCGCGGGTGGGTACTTCGCCGTGCCGGCGCCACGGACACCGTGGAGCATGAGACTCACGCGGCCGCGGAAGCTGGCGTGGCAGGCAGTGCCGTTCTCGGACGCCCGCGACGTCGCCAGGGCGCTGCGGGGCACGATCAACGAGGTCGTACTCACGGTGCTGGGCGGCGCCCTCGGCCGCTACCTCGAGGCAAGAGGGGATTCGACGGAGGATGTCGTGTTGCGTGCGGCCACGCCTGTGAACGTGCGCGGCACGGGTGACGACGGCGCGCTCGGGAACCGCGTCTCGTTCATGCTCATCGGCATGCCCGTCGGCGAGCACGATCCCATCGAACGGTTTCGGGCGATCCACCGCGAGTCGCGGACTCTCAAGGAAATCGGGCAGGCGCGCGGCGTCGATGCGCTGCTGCAGCTGATCGGTGCCTCGCCGTCGGCCGTACACTCGCTGATCGGTGGCACGCTGTCGTTCCCGAACACCCTGTCCAACCTCGTCTGCACGAACGTACCCGGGCCGCTCACGCCGCTCTACCTCATGGGCCACAGGATGGTCGAGCACTACCCCTGGGTGCCCCTTGGCTGGCGGATGGGCATGAGCGTGGCGGTGATGAGCTACGACAGAGGGCTGTATTTCTCATTCTCCGGCGACGAGCGCGCGCCGGACGACATCCACCGCGTCGCGCCGTTGCTGGTCGACGCGTTCCGCGAGCTGCGCGTGGCGGCACTCGGCCCGAACCGAGGCGAGTCGGCGGCCGCGGGCGGCTGAACGTCGTCGCTCAGTGCGCGTCGACCTCGAGTACGGGTACGCAAGAACAGCGTCACGGCAGCCGATGCTACAGAGGAGGACGGCTCGCAGTGGCGGGCTGCCGAATCTGTTATGCCCTTCTACGCTATCGTCCAAGCGCTTTCTGGCGACGTCATCGACGTCACGCTCACGCTCGATGAGGCTCTGCCCCCCGGCGCCATCGCTGTGGAGCTGCCCGGCCGGTGGGAGGACCTGCCCGAGCACGTGCGCGCTCGTTTGAGGAACAAGGCGGGCGGCGGCGGCGGAGAGGCGTTCCTCGATCGCGAGGAGCAGGAAGCGGCACGGCGGGGCGGCCGCCGCGCCGCGCCGGGCGACGCAGAGCAGTTCTTCGCGCGCCTCGAGCTGGAATTGCTGCGCGCCGAGGAGAGCGACCGGCAGTTCACCGTGCTGCTCTTCGAGATCGCCGCGATCGATCGGCCCGTGGCGACCGACTTCGCGCGCGAGACGCTGGAGGCTCACGGCCAGGAGCTGCTGCCGACCGATTTCGTCGCGAAGCTGCGCGACCACGTCGCAGCGGCCTTACTCCTCGACGTCGACGGACACGCGCTGGCCATCGTTCCGGAGCGTGGCGCCGTCACCGTGCTGACCTACGCGGCCGACCGTCCCGCGCTCGAGGCGTTGCGGCGTCGCAAGCACCCGCTGCTGCGCCCGCCGGCCCTCCGTGCTACGCGGGCGCGGTAGCCGCCCGAAGCTACGGCGTCGGCGATTCCGATCCGTCGCCTGAACGAAGCTGGGGCGCGCCGGTGATGTCGGCCCCGGTGTCGAACGCGAACGGCGGGTACTCCTGGACCAGCCCGGCCAGATAGCCGTACACGCGCGCCTGCCAGCGCAGGTAGCCACGGAGGTATCCGTAGATGCCCTCCGGGAACGACTCATTCACCAGGATCATGATCGCCGCGACGATGACCAGCACCGCCGCGATGACGCCCAGCAGCGCAAGGACGATCGCGTGCGGTATCGCCGTGATGATGCGGACGAGCACGCCGCCGGCCGTCGGCTCACCGGACGGCGTCACCTCGAAGCGCATCGTCTGCCGCGGGTCCTCGTTGGGCAGCTTGTCGGTCAGCATGCCCAGGTACGCGTAGGCGGCGACGACGTACCGCAGCCACAGCGTCATGTTCTGCTCTGACTCGGCGAAATACGTCGCCGCGCCCTTCTGGGAGATGAGGATTGCCGCCAGCACCGGGACCGCGAGGTACAGCGCACCGGGAATCCACCCCGGCGCACCGGCGAGGATGGACGCGACGATGATGATCAGAATGCGGATCACGATCTGCGTACGGTCGTAGCTCTCCGGACGCTCGATGTCGAACGCAACGCCGTACGAGGTCATCGTGCACCTCCTGTGAAGTCGAATGTCCAGCCTGTGGCCCCATGGTACGACGCCGGTCGTGATTTGTGGATAGCTTCCGTAGTATCTCACCAAGCGCGGGCCGCCTCGGCGATCCGCCAATCGCCGCCGGACGCCGGGGTGCGTCCCCCTATGCGGCGCGGGGATGCGCATCGCCGGCGGCGCACGCCCGCCTGGCGCATGCCGAATCGGCGCGCAAGAGCGGGACCGCATCCGCCGCGGCGCCACGCGATCACAGTCAATGTGGATGGGAGCCGTGGCGCTATTTGGCGGCCAGAAGTGCTGCGTCGATGGCGGCCTTGAACACGGCGTAGGGCTGCGCGCCCGAGATCGGCCGTCCGTTGACGAAGAACGCTGGCGTTCCGTTCACCCCTGCCGCGACACCCGCCCGCAAATCACTCGCGACCTCCGCGGCGTACTTGCCGGAGTCGAGGCAGCCGTTGAACGCGGCCATGTCGAGGCCGACGGTCTGCGCATACCTGCCCAGGCTCGCTCGGTCGAGCGCGCCCTGATTCCCGAAGAGCACGTCGTGATACTTCCAGAATCCATCTTGGTCGTGAGCGCATTCTCCGGCCTCTGCCGCCTTCTCGGCGAACGCGTGGACGTCCGTCAGCGGGAAGTCCCGGTACACGAAGCGAACTCTGTCGCCGTACGCCTGCAGGATCTGTGGCAGGGTTTGAGCGTGAAACCGGCCGCAATAGGGGCATTGGAAGTCGGCAAACTCGATGATGGTGACGTGTGCCGCCAGCGGTCCGCGCGCTGGATCGTCGTCCGCCGAGACGTCGATGGGGCCCGCGGCGGCGGCCTGCGGACTCGACGCCGCCTGCGCCTGCGCGGGTTGGGCGCCCGCGGCATGGCTGTCGTCGCTCACACGCGCGTGCGTCACCATGCCGAGAACGAAGATTCCGACGGCCGCAAACGCGATTGCCACGACCGCGATAGCGTCTGGAAGCCTGCGCCACCGTTGCGGTGAGGCTCCGGCCTCGACGCCTCGCTGGCGCTCCGCGAGGGAGTCGGCGAGGTCAAGCGCCGCGGTGATGCTCGATGTCTGGCCTGCCGCCTCCGTCCCGACCTGCGGGACTTCGACCGGCGGCTCGGCCTGCGTATCCGATGGCGTCGCTTCCAACGGCCTGCTCCGGCGTCTCTGTCACATACACGCAACGAAGACCAATGTGGGCCCTCCAGCGTTCCGAGATCGTACGGCCGCGTACCCGGCGCTGGCACGTGCCGAATGGTCCGGCGCATGGGCCGTGTCAAGGCGCGCGAAGCTCAACGAACCCGCTGTCAGCGCGGAGCATCAGGCGATCGCGCGCATTCGAACCGAACGGCGGGGGCGCGGCGCTCCGACCGGAAGACGTTTGGTATCCTGAGCAGCGCGAGCGGGAGTAGCTCAGTTGGTAGAGCATTTGCTTCCCAAGCAAAGGGTCGCCGGTTCGAGTCCGGTCTCCCGCTCCAATTCACACACAGATCGTGAGGGCCCGGCAACGCGCCGGGCCTGTTCATTGCGGAACCATTGACCTCGGCTCTTGAGGCGATGCGTCTTCGAGCAATTCCCATCAGCGACGAACGGGTGCGAAACCAGATGTTTGCAGCCGGAGCGGGGCACAACCGCACCCTCCCGAGGGGCTGGACACTCCGGGTTCGTACATGGCAGGCTCTGGCTGCGGACACGCCAGGAGGCAGCCGATGCGCGACGACTCGAAGCAGTCCAGACGCCGGACGCGGCGAAACCTCCTCGCGACGTCGTCGGGGCGACGCGAAGGCGACTGCGCCGGTGCATCGTCACACCGATCCGCCGTCGTTCCAGTTCCTCTCGCGTCAATCAGCCCCCTAGTCCACAACGATGTCCCAAGACCCTCACCCGCCGTCGGCCGCGATCGTCGAGCCGCAAGCATGGAACGAGCCGGAAGAGCCATTGGCTAGGAAGACGGGCGGCCGTTTCGCGCTGGCGCTGGATTTCGGCACGGAGTCCGTGCGGGCGCTCATCGTCGACTGCGCGAGCGGCGATGAGGCGGCGCGGGCCGTGGTTCCGTACGCGGACGGCGTCATCACGCGAGATCTTCCGCCCGACTTCGCGCTTCAGAACCCGGACAACTACGTGGATTCGAGCGCCGAGGCGATCCGCTTTGTGCTGCGCGACGTGCCCGCTGCGCGAATCGCAGGTATCGGCATCGACTTCACGGCGTGCACGATCCTTCCGATCCTGCGCGATGGGACGCCGCTCATGCGGCTTGAGCGCTTCCGGGACAGCCCCCACGCCTGGGTGAAGCTCTGGAAGCACCACGCGGCACAGCCGGAGGCTGATCTCGTTAACGAGGTGGCACGCAGCCGTGGCGAGCCCTTCATGAAGTACTACAACGGGCTCGTCTCCAGTGAATGGATGCTGCCGAAGTGCTGGGAGGTCGCCCGGCACGCGCCGGACATCTACGACGCGACCGACATCTTCATCGATGCCGGTGACTGGATCGTGCACGAGATCACCGGCGCCTTCGTCCGCAACTCCTGCGCGGCCGGCTACAAGGGTCTCTGGAGCGCCGACTTTGGGTTTCCTTCGAAGGACTTCCTCGGCGCACTGGACCCGGCGATACGGGACCTCGACGACAAGTGGCTCAAGAACGTGTTACCGCCCGGGCGGTGCGCCGGAACGGTCTCGAAGGCGTTCGCGCAGCGCAGTGGCCTGATCGAGGGCACGCCCGTCTCCGCCGCGACCATCGATGCGCACAGTGGCGTGGCCGGCATGGGGATCTGCAGCGAGGGCCCGGTCTCCCTGATCATGGGCACGTCCACCTGCCACATGGTGCTGGCGAAGGAGCTTCGTTTCTTCGACGGGTATGCGGCCGTCGTCAAGGACGGCATCATCCCGGGGTATTACGGGTACGAGTCGGGGCAGTCGGCGGTCGGGGATATCTTCGGCTGGTTTGCCGACGGGTTCCTCGGCTCGGGGTTCGACGAACTGTCCTCGAAAGCGGCCGCGCTGAGGCCAGGCGCCAGCGGGCTGATCGCGCTCGATTGGCTCAACGGGAACCGCAGCGTGCTGATGAACGCCAATCTCACCGGAATGGTGCTCGGTCTCACGCTGGACACGCGCCCCGAGGAGGTATACCGGGCCTGGATCGAGGCGACCGCATTCGGCACCCGCACGATCATCGACGCGCACCGGCGCGCTGGCATACGCGCGACTGAACTGGCGGTCTGTGGCGGGCTCGTCCAGGACCCGGCGATCATGCAGGTGTACGCCGACGTGACGGCGCTCCCCGTGAACGTGGCGGCATCGTCTCAGGCGGTGGCGCTCGGCGCGGCGATCTTCGGCGCGCTGGCGGCGGACGACATCGGCTCCGACGATGGAGGCGGGGAGACGGCGGTTGACCGCGACGCGGCCGTTGCGAAAACCATCGCGCGGATGACGCGACCTCCCGCCATGACCTATCACCCCGATCCGGCGGCGACCGCCGTCTACGACCGGCTGTACGATGTCTACTGTCACGCGCACGACCATTTCGGGCGCGAGCACCCCGCGATCATGAAGAGCCTTAAGGAGATCAGGAGGGAGACCATCAATGGCCGCTAGGACCGTCGACATCTATCTTCCACTGGACGCGCGCGACGCCGCGAACGAGACCGTCTGGCCGATTGCGACGCCGCAACTCGGCGAACTCGTGAAGGTGGTCGGGAAGTGCGGCTGGCGGGCGAACGTGCTCACGCCCGACAAGCCGGTGTCGAGCGTCGCGGAGGGCGTGCGCGCCGTTCGGTCGGCGAAGGGGTCGCGGTTCATCGATTTCATGGCGGGGTGGGCGTACCCGGACTTCACCGTGACGCCGATGTGGCAGCTGCCGCGGGACACGCCGAAGTTGCTGCTCGGGAGCGCGATCCCCGACTTTCCCGGCGCCGTGGGACTGCTCGCGGCGGCATCAGGTACCGCCCACGTCGGCCTCGAGACGAGCCGCCTCTTCGTGGAAGACTTCGCCGACCACGCGTCGTACGAGGGTGCGATCGCGACATTCCTCCAGGACGGCACGTACGAACCGGCGTATCCGGCGCCGATCGAGGTTCCCGTCACCGAGCGAGATCGCCAGCTCGCCCGCGAAGTCAAGGCCAGGCTCCGGGGACAGATCTACGGCGCCATCGGTCCGAGGTCGATGCAGATGTGGAACAAGATCTCGGACGCGCATTTCCTGCAGGTGTTCGGGATCGCGCGCGAGGGCTTCGACGGGCTGCGCGTCGCGAAGATGGCCGAGTCCATCCCCGACCATCGCGCCGCGAAGGCCGTGGACTTCCTCGTCGAGAACGGGATGGAACTCCGGCTGGGTTCCGATCCGGCGAACGCGCTCACGCGGGAAATGGTGCTGTTCCAGATGAAGGTCTACTGCGCGCTGCTGGACCTTCGGGAGGAGTTCGGGCTCGACTTCATCGGAGTCCAGGACCAACTCGACTGGATCCAACACTACCCGGCGACGGACCTGACGCTCGGACTGCTGAACAACCGGCTACGCCCGGAATCGAACGGAGAGACATTCGTCGCGGCCACCGAAGCCGATGACGGCGCCGCCATCACGATGCAGGTTCTCAAGCTGTTGAACGGTGGCGAGCCGGCGGGATTCAACGACCTCAGGTACTGGGACGCGAAGCGAGGGCTGTACTGGTTCGTCAACTCGGGCGCCCTCGCACCGTACTTCGCGTACGGACGCCACGATTCGCTCGATGGCGCCTGGTCTGAGCGCCAAACACCCATGTACTTCCGTGAGGGTGGTGGCACGTCGTCGGTGGTGGTGCGCAAACCCGGCGTCGTGACGTGGGCGCGGTTCGGGTACCGCGACAACGGTCTGATCCTGTGCGCCGGGCGGGGCATCACCGACGTGCCCACCGACGAGCAGTGGCGGGAGCGATCCGCGAGCTGCAGCCCGGACTGGCCGCACTGGTACTTGAAGTTGTGCGGGCGCATCGAGTGGAAGATCAACTCGAACCACCCGATGACGGCGTGCGGCGACCACCTGGGCGCACTGAAGGCGCTCGCCGGGGAACTCGGCATCCCGTTCGAGTGCTTTGACTTCCGCACCCCGTCCGAGATCGAGGGGGGCGCGGCGCTTTGACGACCAGGCCACCGCGGGATTCCGCAGCCGCGGGCTATGTCGACCGGGTGTTTACCGGCCCGCGGCTCGACCGCGTCGCGTTCCCGCTGGGCGGGATCGGCGCCGGGATGATCTGCATGGAAGGGACGGGCGCCCTCTCGCACGTGTCGATACACCACGCACCGGATGTGCCGAGGGACGCGACGGCGTTTGGCGCGCTCTGGATCAAGGGCGACCCGGGCACGGCGCGTGTGCTCGAGGGGCCGGTGCCTCGGTGGAAGCTTTACGGTCAGCGGCTGTCCGCCGTCGGCGGTCCCGGCAGCCTGCTCGGATTGCCGCGCTGCGCGGATGCCGCGTTCCACGCCCGGTTTCCGTTCGGCGTGGTCAATCTGGAAGATCCGGCAATGCCCGTCCAGGTCCGCGTCACCGGGTGGAGCCCGTTCGTCCCGCTGGACGCCGACTCGTCGAGCCTGCCGGTCGCCGGGCTCGAGTACGAGTTGGCCAACGAGTCCGCAGCGGAAGTGGAAGCCGTCTGGTCGTTTCACGTCGCGAGCGTCACGCCGAACGCCACCGGCGGCGTCTCTGCCACGCACCGTGTGGGCGCGATTCCCGGAGGATTCACGCTCGAGCGGGCGGGATCGGCGGAGAAGCCATGCGAGTCGGAGGCGATCAGCTTCACGACCGATGAGCCAGGCGCATTCATCAACTACCGCTGGTTTCGCGGCGGATGGTTCGATTCGCAGACGGTGCTGTGGAGGCAGATCGCCGCCGGAGAGCTTCCGAGCGGCGATCCGTACACCGAGGGCGATCCAAGCCCGGGCGGCAGCCTCTACGTGCCCATCGCTCTCAAGCCCGGCGAGCGCCGGACAATCCGGGTCCTACTGGCGTGGTACGTGCCGGTCTCGAACCTCCGCTACGGCCAGGACGACGCGCCGTCGAGCGGCCTGCCGACGCACGTTCCGTGGTACGCCGGCCGGTTCGGTAGCCTCGAGGAACTGACGGGCTTCTGGCGAGAGCAGTACGCCGACTTGCGCGCGAAGTCCGCGTCGTTCGCGTCGTCCCTGTACGATACGACGCTGCCGTCAGACGTCGTCGAGGCCATCGGCGCAAACCTCGGCATACTGAAGTCGCCGACGGTACTCCGGCAGGACGACGGGCGCATCTGGTCATGGGAAGGGTGCTCCGATCGAGCCGGGTGCTGTCCGGGGAGCTGCACGCACGTCTGGAATTACGCCCAGGCGATGGCGCACCTCTTCCCCTCGCTCGAGCGGACGCTGCGAGAGACGGAGTTCAACGAGTGCCAGGACGAGCGGGGCCACCAGGCGTTCCGCGCGTTCCTGCCGATCCGCCCCGCCTCGAAGTCGGCGCACGAGTTCCACGCGGCGGCCGACGGGCAACTCGGCGGCGTCATGAAGGCGTATCGCGAATGGCGCATTTCGGGCGACGCGGAGTGGCTGCGCCGCCTGTGGCCACGCGTCGAGGAGAGCCTGGGCTATTGCGTTCGCACCTGGGACCCGGATCGACTCGGAGTCATCAGGGAGCCGCATCACAACACGTACGACATCGAATTCTGGGGCGCCGACGGCATGTGCACGTCGATCTACCTTGGCGCGCTGCAGGCGGCGATCGCGATGGGCGACGCGGTTGGAACGGACACCTCGCCGTACCGGGAACTGCTGTCCAGGGGACGCGCCCGCATGGAAAGCGATCTGTTCCAGGGCGATTACTTCATCCAACGGATCGAGTGGAAGAATCTTCGAACGCAGGATCCGACGGCCGTACAGGGGCTGCGCACGAGCTACTCGGCAGAGGCGACCGAACTCCTCGAGAAAGAAGGGCCGAAGTATCAGTACGGCGGTGGTTGCCTGTCGGATGGCGTCATCGGCGCCTGGCTGGGCGAGATGTGCGGACTGCCGCTGTTCCTGGATCCGAAGAAGGTCGAGAGCCACCTCCTGGCCGTGTTCAGGCACAACTTCCGCGAAGATCTCAGGAACCACGCTAACCCACAGCGACCGACGTTCGCCCTGGGCGACGACGCTGGGCTCCTCCTCTGCTCCTGGCCGGAGGGCGGCGACCTCTCGCTGCCGTTCGTGTACTCCAACGAGGTGTGGACCGGGATCGAGTACCAGGTCGCGAGCCACCTGATGCTGTGCGGCCACGTCGAAGAGGCGCTCCAGATCGTGCGGGCGACGCGGGCCCGCTACGACGGCGCGACGCGCAATCCCTACGACGAGTACGAATGCGGCCACTGGTATGCACGCGCGCTGGCCTCGTACGGGATGCTCCAGGGACTGACCGGCGCACGTTTCGACGCGGTCGACCGGGTCCTGTATGTGGCCCCCCGCGTGCCCGGCGATCTGCGGGCGTTCATCTGCACGGCGACAGGATGGGGAACGCTGCGCGTCACCGGGGGCGACGTCTCCGTCCACGCCGCGTACGGCACGATCGACGTCGATCGCGTCGAGTTCACGCCGTTCCGCGGGATCGGCGCGCCGTGAGCAAGTCGCCCCGTTCGGACCGCGAATCCTCGTTCGCCTGACACCCACGTCCGAAGGGTGATTCCCGCCTCATGCGTCGCGGGTGCCAGGCATCGGTGGCCACGGCGACCGCGCCCGAGGCGATAGCGATGGTGCCATCGGAGTCCGGCACCCACGAGCGGCGCATCGTTTTCGTCCACGGCATACACCTCAACTCACCCCTCTGCTAGACTCGCATCGTGCGGCTTAGATGCGCTGTGACTGCAGGCCGGCGACGGGACCGGCCTTCGTGTTGTGTGCGTGGATGCGCGGGAGGTCGGTGATGTCCGTATTCGACGAGCTGGACCCTCTCTTCCACCCACGCTCTATCGCCGTGGCCGGTGTCTCGGGTAAAGAGCGTGACTGGGGCGGCGGGAGCATGTTCGTGCGCGCCCTGCAGCGCGCGGGGTTCCCCGGACCCATCTACCCGATCAACCCCCGCGTGGATGAGTTCGCCGGGATGAAGTTCTATCCCTCGGTGCGGGCGATTCCCGGGCCCGTCGATTACGTCATCTCCAGCATCCCGTCGAACGGCGTCCTGGAGTTGATGGACGACTGCGTGGCCAAAGGCGTCCGGGCCGTCCACTTCTTCACCGCTGGGTTTCGTGAGACCGGCGATCTACAGCGGGCGGAGCTCGAGCAACAGGTGCTCGCGAAGGCACGCGCCGGGGGCGTGCGCATCATCGGGCCCAACTGCATGGGGCTGTACGTGCCTGCCTCACGACTCTCCTTCGGCGACGATTTCCCCGCGCGTGAGGGGCCTGTCGCGTTCATTTCACAGAGCGGACTCAACGCTGAGGAGGTCGTCCGCTACGCGCCGTTGCGCGGCGTCTACTTCAGCAAAGTCGTCTCAATCGGCAACGCCGTCGACCTGGACGAGTCTGACTTCCTCGAGTATTGCGCTGAGGACCCGGACACCGCGATCATCACGTCCTACCTCGAGGGCATCAAAGATGGCGCCCGTTTCCGGCGCGCGCTCGTGAAGGCGTCGGCCGCAAAGCCCGTGGTCATCCTGAAGGGCGGCGCGACCGGCGCCGGCACGCGCGCGGCCAATTCTCACACCGGCAGCCTGGCGGGCTCCTATGCTGTGTGGTCGGGGCTGACCCGGCAGGCGAACGTGGTCAGCGTCCAGACGCTGGAACAACTGGACGACGTTGCAGTGGCCTTCCGCTTCCTCGGTCCGCTGTCGGGACCGGGCGTCGCGATCATCGGCGTGGGAGGCGGCGTCAGCGTCCTGGCCGCCGATGCCGCGGAGCGTGCCGGCTTGCCGGTGCCGCCGATCCCGCCGGACCTGCAGTCCCAGTTGCGGGAGTTCATCCCGATCGCTGGCAGCAGCGTTCGCAACCCGCTGGATACGCACGCCCTCCACGATCACGAACAGTTCCTGAAACTCGCGGGCATCCTGTCCGGGGCGCCGGAGATTCACAACCTGATCGCCATAGCGCGCATCGACTGGGCGTTCGGACGGCCGAACACGGACATGGACGCGTTCCTGTCTCAACTCGTAAAGAGCTGCGTCGAAGGGCAGCAGGAAGCTCGGCGCCCTCTGGCGGTGGCGCTCACGGCGCCCGCGAAACCCGAGGTGATGGAGGCGATGCTGCGCTTCCAGTCGATGGCGGCGGACGCGGGCCTGGCCGTCTACCCCACCGTACAACGGGCACTGGAAGCGATCGCTCTCGCCTGGCCGTGGTACCGCGAGAGGGCCGAGCGCGGCCTGCCGGAGTGGCAGATGCCGGCCACGTTGGTGCCGGCGGTATAGTGCGTCCGTCGCTTCAATGCGCGCACCCGCAGGCCCCTCTTTGGTCTCCCATTTCCTGCAAGGTTCGTCCAATGGGCCGTCTTCCGAGCCATGGTGAGACCTTGGGGCGCGTGGGCGGTGGCTGGCGCTGTGGCGTTGCCTGACTTGCCTAGCAGCCTTCGAACGGCTTCGCCTGAGAGTCAGCCGCATCGGCCACGCGGTACACGGTGACGGTTCCGCTTTCGAACGCTGGCTTGACGTAGGTGCCGTGCGCGGGGGCTACGGCCGGCCAGAAGCGCTCGCGCGGGCCACAGTACAGGTAGTCGACCGGATAGGCGGCGATCACGTTGTCCTGCCCTGAAAGGGCGCGGAACTGCGCGCGCCAGGCCGGAATGCGTTCTTCAAAGGTGTCCGGCGCAAAGATCTCCCAGTAGAACGTGTAGTACGCGGCTTTCCCTTCGACCTGGCGTTGCAGCTCCAACGAAGGAAGGTTCTCGGCATCGAAGAAATAGCGGGGATCGAGGCGCGCGAACGTCGCGTCCTCGCCATACCCGTACGTGGCCTGAATGCGGAGGTAGCGGTCGATCAGTTCGTCGTCGTCCGCAACGGGGTTGTATCCGCCGATGATGTATCCCGACGCTGGCGTCAGATTGTCAATATTGAGGGTGGTGATGATGCTGGGACTGGCGACCGTCTCGTCGCCGCTGACGTTGTGCTCGATCCACTTGAAGGCCGCGTATTCGTCGTCGGCTACGGCGTAGGCATCGTCCACAAGGAGCGTTGCCCGCACCTGGAACGCGACGAGGTACGCGAATGCCACGACAGCCGCAACGGCGCCGGCTCGGATCACGAGTCGTTGATGGTCGCCGCCGATCCGGCGAACGTACTCCGTGCCTCCAGCTATGAATGCCGGAATGGCGAATGCGGACCAGACCTGCGATCGGAAGTGCCACGGCTGCGGCACGATACCACCGATGCCGTCGAGGATGAGGGGAGCCACGAACAGGGCGATGAAGAAGCCTCCCTCGATTGTCCGCCGACGGAGCGCAAGCAGGAACGGCAGGCCAACGAGCAGGCGCACCAGGATCTCCGAACTTTCGACCCAAACGATGCGGAGTGCGCCCTGTCCGACGCGCGCCTGGATGTCCGCCGTCGACTCAAGACTCTTGTTTGCGACGATGGCGAACTCGGGCAAAGCAATGAGAACGGCGGCGACTCCCACCAGGACCACGCGGCGAGCGGCGTCGAATTCGCGCCTCACCACCAGCATTCCCAGCCAGCATGCGATAGCCAGCGCGGCGGCGGTCCAGTAGAACACGTACGAATACACGAGCAGTGCGAGCACGCCGCTTGCCAGCGCGCACCAGCGGAACTGACCCGTCTTCGCCGCGCGCGGAAGCGCGAACGCGAGCGTGAAGAACGTCGCGAGCGTCATGATCGGCGAGAGGAAGCGAGACCACGCGAGGAACTCGCGGCGCGTCTGTAGCGAAAGCAGTGGCTCGACGTATCGCCAACTCTCGCGCGTCGTGTACTCATCCAGGCCATAGGACATGTGGGCAAACAACGCCGCGAGCGGCAGGACCGCCGCGCCGGCAAGCCGTGACCCGGTCAGGCCGTACGCGAGCACGTACAGCATAACGAACGCGGCGACGGCCATGACACTCGTGATCACCGCGAGCGATTCGAATGGACCGCCAAACACGTGGCCAGCGATACCGACGAATTGCTGCCACCCTGCTCCCGCCTGCAGAGAGTCGTTGCGATGGTTGACCAGATGCGGCGAACGTACCGGCAGCTCTCCATCGTACGCATCGCGTATCGTCGTTGTCTGCAACGCTTCATCCGACCCCATGCCATAGGCGGCGAACACCGATACGGGAACGCGCACGCCCTCCGCCGGATCGGTTGAAAGCATCCACCATCGCGGGAATACGAGAAGCGCGCCCAACGCGATCGCCAGCGCGAGGGCGAACGCGTGGCGCGCCAGGAGAGGACGCATATCGGCCATCCGGATAGCGCTCGGGCGGTCCTCTGCGACGTGAAGCATCGCGGAGTCGGACATCAGGCCGTGACTGCCCCGCGTTCCTTGAGCCGTTCGACCACACTCGCCGGCAGACGGCCCGTGCCGGCCAGCCAATCGACCGTTGTCCGAAGCCCCTGTTTGATGCCGACGGCAGGCGTGTGTCCGATCTCATGCGTTGCCTTGGACGTGTCGTAGCAGCGGTGGGCGCTCACGCCGCGCAGCGTGTCGCGCGTCATCGGTGGCTTGTCGCCCAGCAGCTTCTTTCCAAGGACACGGTTCTTCATGAGCCAGATCGGCTCGAGAGCAAAGCAGCTGGCGAGTCCGAGGTGGTACGGCAGCGTCCATCGCGGCCGGGCTGCGCCGAGCGCATCGCACATGGCGTAGACATACTCACGGAACGTTATGGATTCCGGCCCGAGAAGCAGGTACGACTCGCCATACCGTTCGCTCTCGCCGGCCGCGACGATCCCCGAGACGATGTCGTCGATGAATACGGGGTGAAGCGTGTTGCTGCCGTTGCCGACGAACGCGAACTGCCCCTTGGCGAGCTTGATGAGCATCTGCGTGACGCCGCCCCACTCATCATTCGGTCCGTAGATCCAGCCCGGCCGCACCGTGATGACGGGAAGATCGGGGTACGAGCGGACGACCTCCTCCGCGAGCGCCTTGCTCTTGTGGTAGTAGCTCATGTTCTTGCCGAACGGGTGCGCTTCATCGACCGGCAGGTACTGGAAGTCGTACCCGTACACGCCCACCGTACTGCAGTACACGATCTTCGGCGTGCCGTGCCTTCGCGCGGCTTCGAGCACGGTTCGCGTGCCGACGACGTTCGCCTTGTAGTAATCCTCGTACGGCAGGCCCCAGTGATCGCGGCGGGCGGCTATGTGATACACGACGTCGATGCCATCCAGCGCGGCGTCGATCGATGATGCGTCCGTCAGGTCGCCGCGACGCACCTCGAACCGCTCGCCGAACATGGCGCGCGCCTTGTCCTCATGTCGTGCGAAGATGGCCACGTCCGCCGATGAGGCGAGGCGTTCCGCGACGTGCTGCCCCACGAACCCCGTTGCGCCTGTGACGAGGACTTTCACACGATGCTCCCTTCGGCCAGCGTCTCGTCGGCCACCCGGGCGGGTGCGCCGAACGTGCGCAGACGATTGTAGAGAAAGTTGCACAAGAATCCCGAACTTGCCCCGATGAACTGCGCAAGCACGATCACGTCCGTCAACAACAGCACAACATTGAACGCCATGATGTCAAAGAAGAATGCGCCGACCGCGGCCACGTGCACGTGGACCAAACGCCGACGCGTGGGCTCAGTCCGCCATGTGAACGCGCAGTGCAGCAGAAAGTTTCGAATGAGGCCGATCTCGAAGTTGACGATCCACATTGCGTTGAGCGCCAGACGATCGTAGTCGCCAATGAGTGCCCCGTACGCCCAGATCATGACCTGGAGTGTCACGATCGAAGCAGGCAGCCCGAACACGCCGCCGACGAGGATGTAACGAGTGAGGAGTCTGTGCTCGCCGTTGGCCCACGCGTCTCCGGTGAACTTCTTCACGCGATCCCTGAGCGCCGACAAGGATGGAGGCAAGTCCATTGCTGTCCTTATTCGAGCGCGCCGGCGTTCGCCAGCGCATTCAGAATGTCGTCGGGATCCGGGGGACATCCGGGGACGAAGGTACCGTCGTAGCCGTCGGCCAGGTCAGCAGTGCAATCTCCGATGAACACCAGCCGGCCGTGATCTGGGGGCACCACCGACTGTTCGCCCTTCAGGACATCGATTCGCCCGAACAGGGCTTGGCGAACGATGCTTGGCCCGTACCTCAGCATCTTGGACGGCTTCGAACGCAGTGACTCCTTCGCAATGGTCACGTGCAGATCGCATCCGTTGCAGGATCGGATGTTCGACCAGACCCGAAGCCCCAGCATCTTCTGCAGCTCATCTTGGTTCCCGCGAACGAAGGTCGTGCGGACGTCGTCGGTCGAGCATCCAAGAACGACCGGATCGCGCGCCTCTACGGTCGCGTAGCCAAGCATGGGTATCTCGTGCGGTGCGAACCCCATTACGCCCGCGACGACCGTGTCGAACTCGACGAGATCAGTGCCCGCGGCGAAGACCTGCGGACGGTTGCGCGTGCCGTGGGTCGGGCCGTTCCCCTCCATACCCTCGACACCATCGAGGACGATGAGATCGGGCTTCAGGATCTTGCCGAGGACTCCCAGCGGCTCGTCGACGCCGCGTTTGTGGTTGTTCTTCTTCTCGTCATAATCGCAGATGCCCTGCTGATTCTTGATGCTGAGCGTCACGCCGCAGCGGACGTGCGTCTTCATTTTCGGGACGTTCACGTAGCAGTCCGCGTCGAGGATGAGACTTGGGAGCGGAAGCTGGCCGTACGGCCATTCGACCGGCCGGCGCTCCGCCTGGTTCAAATCGACAAGATCCGCGCCCAGGCGTGCCGCGAGGTCGGTCATGCCCGAGTTCTTGAAGACGAGATCGACCGGGCGGTTCACCGACGGCCCGTCGGCGATGGTGATCGATTCAAAGCCGCGATCGCGCAACGCGCCGTAGATCGCTTCGACGATCGCGGGATGCGTCGTCGTCCCGCTCGTGTCGCCAAACTGGTTCACGAGATTCGGCTTGATGACGGCGCGCTTGCCTCGTGGGTCCGCGCCCATCGCGGTGAGCGCATCTTCCAGGTTCTGCCGTATCTCAGCTACGTCGTACCGGAGCTGCCGGGCCAGATACACCGACACGCCGTGTTTCCTTTCTACGCTCCTGCCACATGTTCGCCCCCACCTCCAGCATGGTCTCGGGATTCATGAGCATGCTCGTGTAGGCCGCGTTCGCGAGAGGACAGGCGCATTCGCCATGCTTGATGCTCCGGCGCAGCGGGCTCGCCTTGTTGCCGAACCAGATGCGCTTGAAGTCGTAATCGTGATCCCGCAGGTTCGCGATGCGCTCGGCGCGCACGGCGCATGTCCAGACATCGCCGTTGGGCGCGATGTGCGCCGAGGCCCAGCCGGCATAGCACGGGACGGCCTGCGCGTCTCGCTCCAGGTAGCGCTTCACCAGGTCGTAGTACTTGCGACGGAACGCCTGGATCACCTTGGAGCGCCCCTGGTGGGCGTGTTGTTCGCTCGAGTGGATCAGCAAGTCGACCGCTTTGGCGTAGGCCTCGCGCGTCGGCGTGATCCCGGTGCCGATCGTGCCAAGCTCGACGCGCTCCTCGGCGATCTCGGAGATGAACGAGTCGGGCTTCATCTCGCTCACGACGAAATCGTGCAGCGTCGGGAAGTGCTCGATGTTGAAGTTCGATATCACGGAATGGACGCCGATTGTGAGGTTCGGCCGCTTCAGCGCGCGCAGCTGGTCATAGACGAGCATGACCTTGTCGAAATTGCCCTTGATGCCCCGGACTTCATCGTGCTTCGCGCCCACCCCGTCCAGCGAGAGGTTGATCACGAGCTGGCTGTCGCGGCAGTAGTCCGCGATCGCTGCCACGCGCTCGGCGATGGGCCGCCAGACCAGCGAATTCGTCGGAATGTTGATCTGGGCCGGCCGGCAGCGGTCGTAGATGCTCTGGCAGATCTCCACGATGTCCTTGCGCATGAATGGCTCGCCGCCGCTCACGGTGAACCAGTACGGAGTGCGCCCCAGCGACTTGAACACACGGTCGAACTCTTCGACGGTAAGGTCCTGGCCTTCTCCGGGGGTGTGATCCGCCCAGATGTTGCACGTGAGGCATCGCGAGTTGCACGTCGAGATGATGCTCACCGCCACGTTCACGGGCATGACCTTCGGCCACCCGAGCCGGCGGAACATCCAGTAACGAGGGATCTGCGGCAGGAGCTGCAGCATCAGGTCGACTCCTGCTCGATTGGGCGCTTCGTCGACTCGGCGACGCGCCACACGGTATGCACGTCACCCCTGGACACGTCGAATCGCGCCGCAAGCTTCGCCGCCATCTCCAGCGCGGCGAGGCCGGCCAGCCAGTGCGGCCGCCGCCGGCCCGGGCGGTCGTTCAACAGCGCACGGAGAGCCAGCGCGGAGCTGAACGTGCTGGGACTGTACGCTTCACGAGCTGAGAGCAGGTGCCCGGCGTTGATTCGGCGCCGCTGGCGCATCCACTGGCTGACGGTGTCCGGGCCCCAGTTCCGCACAATGGCGCGGGGCTCGTACACGCTCCGCAATCCGGCTTCGCGAGCGATCGCCTGGATGCTCACTTCATCGACGGCGCTCGACTCCGGGATCGCCGCCACCAGGGGAAGGCCGCGGTGGATGCGCCGGAACGCGATCATTTCGCCGCACTTCGCCTCCGCTGAGCGCTCATTGATCCAGTGGTGCATGCGCCACATCGTCTGTGCGGCGAATCCGACGAACGTCGACGCGTCGTTCAGCGGCACCGGCCGGCCGCCCACCACGCCGATGGTGTCGTCGTGAAGGCGCTCCAGGAGTAACGCGACGGCGCCCGGCTCGGGCATGACATCGCCGCTGACGAGTACGACGCAGTCGTTGCGCACCTCGCGGAGACCGAGGTTGATGGCCGAAGCCTTGCCTTCGCGTCGGGGCTGTTCGAGCACCCGGACGGCCGGGTGGGTCTCCGCGAACGCGCGCGACAGGGCGACCGTCGCGTCGGTGCATCCGCTCGCCACCACGACGATGTCATCGACGCCGCTCCCCGCGCCATCGTCAACGAGACGGCGGAGCAGCGCGGTGATGTTTTGCCCTTCATTGTGAGCGGGGACGATCGCGCTAGCCTTCAATCAACGCCGGCCTCTCCGTGCAGCACCGATGACCCGACCGGGTCGTAGCGCTCTCCGTACGCGACGAACAACTCCTCTCCCGCGGCCGAGGGCGCGCGCGATATGACGGTCGTGGTGAGGAACTCCTCCGGCAGCGTATCTGTGCCTGGTCGCGCTCGAAGCGCGTCACGCAGCGATGCGAGATGGCGGAGAAACACCCGGCCCTCCCTCATCGTCGCCTTGCTCACGCCTGCGTTCCGCGAATGAAACGAGTACGAAACGTCGGCAATCTTGCTCCAGCGCCCGCGCACAAGCACTTCGAGCAGGATCTTGTAGCCCATGGGCTGAAGGCGAACGCCCTCAACCACGGAACGCCGAATGAGGAAGAATCCGCTGAGCGGATCGCTTGTGAGCCTCGCGGGCGGAAGTGCCATGCGCGCCAACTGGCGGGCGACGGCGGACACCGCAAAGCGGCCCGGGTCGTGGAATCCCTTGAGCGTCAGCCCCCTCGTGTACCGGCTGCCGACGACGACCTCCGCATCGGTCTGCCGAGCCGCGGCGAGCATCATAGGAACCGCGGATACCGGGTGCTGCAGGTCCGCATCCATCGTGCATACGAATCTGCCGCCGGCCAGCTCAAAGCCGCGCACGACCGCGGTGGAGAGCCCGCCCGAACGGGTGAGCTGGCTGCGGCGAAGCACCGCTGCGCGGCAGTCTGATTCTCTAATCGCCTTCTGAAGCACGTCGGGCGTGTCGTCGTCGGAGTCGTCGACGAAGATGATTTCCTTTTGGGAGCCAGGGACGGCGGCGCAAATGCTGGACAGCAGCGGCCGAACGTTGTCTGCTTCATTCCGAGTCGGAATGACGAACGAGAGCGAAAGACGGTTCTCGACCACTACAAGCTGTCCTACTCCTGCCTGGCCATCGTGATCAACGCCCAAACGGCCGAGGTGTAACCACTCGGCAGCGGACGAAGAATTGAGAGAAACCAATAGAACCGAAGGTCGGTTGGGTTACCTGACAGACTACGTTACGCCAATGACCAACGAATTGTAAATAATTTCGGCAATCAGGAGATGGACGGATGTCAATTTCGGGCGTCAGCTTCGATGCCAGCGGCGCCAGGAGCAAGGCGTGCTCAACGCGCCGGCCCCCGCCACAGGTTCGACCGGGCATGGCGGCTGTTGTCTGCCGTGGCGGAATGACGCCGGCGTCCCGCCACTGGTCGTCGCGGCGCGAGGACATACTGCGCCGAATGTCGAGATTCTTTGGCCCCCGCGCACCACTTTGGCGGCCAGCGGGTCTATGATGCGCGTGTTGCCGAGCTGATTCGCGAATCCGGAGCCACTCCGGACCGATATGCGTGCGGCAAAGACGCGGGCACATGAACGGCGCCCCTCCCCTCAGCCTTCGCGTGAGCACCATGCTCCACACCGTGCTGGAGCGCCTCGGCACGGCGCGGGGCGCCGAGGTCTTTGACAGGTACGTCTGCGCCCTCGGCGAGCTCCTGGACCTTCCGTATGTGATGATTGGCGATCTAACGCCCGGGTGCGACCGCGTGCGAACGCTGTCGACGTGGAACAACGGCGAGCTGGCGCCGCCTGGCGAGTATCCAGTCCGGGGGGCGTGCTGGGAAGGTCTGCCCGCCTGGCACCCATGGACCTGCGAGCGTGCGGCACGCGGGCGATGGCACGGTGACGCACTGCTGTCCGAAGTTCAAGCGGAAAGCTGCGCGGTCGTTGCGCTCAGCGACTCGTCCGACCACCTGACGGGCTTGCTGTTCGCGGCCGATCGGCGTCCGCGTCCCGACATCGCCGAGGCCGGCACGCTGCTCGCAGCGCTCGCCGGCAGGGTCGCAGCCGTCCTCGAACGCGAGCGCATGTCGCGCGAACTCGACTTCCGATCGAGACTGCTCGACGCCGTCGGCCAGGTGGTCGTGGCCTGGGACCTCGACTGGCGTGTCACTTACGGCAACCGCGCCGCGGAGCAGCTGTTCGGCTGGACCCTCGATGAGGGACTCGGCAGGGACCTGCGAGAATTTCTCCCGAGGCTCCGCCCGGCCGATGACTCCGGCCGGTTCGCCGAGTTGACCAGCGGGGGACGCGCGTGGTTCGGCGAGGTCCAGCTGCAGGATCGCGGCGGCTCGGAATTTGTGGCCGCGATCAACGAACAGCCTCTCCGCGACTCGGCCGGCCAGCTCGCCGGCGCCGTCGCCACCGTCGCCGACATCTCGCGCCGGACAGAGGCCGAGCACGCGCTGAGCCAGAGCGAGGGACGGCTCCGCGCACTCTTCTCGCACATGCCGGTCATCATGTGGGCCGTGGACGCCTCCGCTGTCTTCACGTTCTGTGAAGGCAGCGCGCTGGCAAAGCTGGGGCTGCGCCAGGAGGACGTGATCGGCGAATCGGTCTCGGTGCTCTTCGCCGGCACGCCTGCGGTCA
The DNA here is from genome assembly GCA_964371095.1 of uncultured Dehalococcoidia bacterium. Taxonomy (GTDB): domain Bacteria; phylum Chloroflexota; class Dehalococcoidia; order DSTF01; family JACRBR01; genus CAYJMJ01. The sequence continues at coordinate 54,346 of CAYJMJ010000001.1, forward strand.
TCGAGAACCACGCGCGAGCGCTCGCGGGCGAAACGTTCCGCGCGACCACCGAGCGTGCCGGCATCATATTCGAAGTCGACTACCAGCCCCTGCGCGACCGGCGTGGCCGCGTCACAGGCGTGCTCGGCCTCGCCGTCGATGTCACGGAGCGCGCCAGGGTCGAAGCGGCCCTTCGTGAGGGCGAGGAGCTTGGCCGCGCGACGTTCGACTCCCTCGATCTGGCGGTGACGGCT
>CAYJMJ010000001.1:54678-116441 GCA_964371095.1 uncultured Dehalococcoidia bacterium
GGGCGAGGAGCTTGGCCGCGCGACGTTCGACTCCCTCGATCTGGCGGTGACGGCTATCGATCATGCGCAGAACGTGATCGGCGGCAATCGACGCTGGCGCAAGATGCTGGGCGAATGCGCCGGCACGCGCCCGCCCGGCGGCGGCGTCGGCACCAACTACTTCGAGACCTGCCGTCAGGCCGGCCTCTACGCGCCGGACGTTGAGTCGCGCGTGCGCCGCGGGATCGAGCAGATGCTCGCCGGCGACCGGCGTCGTTTCCGGCATGAATACGGCCAGACGAGCCCCGCGCCCGGCGGCCAGGATCGCTGGATGCTCGTCTCAGTCAGCCCGCTCACGCACGGGCTCGGCGGTGCGATCATCGTGCACCATGACGTTACCGAGCGCAGGCGCAATGCAGAGCTCGAGATTCGCCTGCGATCCGCCGAGGCCGCCGAGCAGATGAAGGACGACCTGCTCAGCACCGTGTCACACGAACTCCGCACCCCGCTCGCGGTCATCCGCGGCTACCTCTCGACTATCGCCGGCTATCACGATCGCCTCTCCATCGCCGACATCGTGGACCTGGTCAACCGCTCGCAGGTCGCCGCTAGCCAGCTCGAAAAGCTTGTCAGCGATATCCTCGTGTTGTCGCGGCTCGATGCCGGGATGCTGCCCGCCACGCGGCGCAGCATCTCGATCCGCGCGCTGGTCAACGAGGCGCTCGCACAGATGCGCGTGGCCGCCCCGGGCCGGGAATTCATCGTCTCGTCGCGCATCGACGGCGGCAAGATTCGCGGCGATCGATCGCAGCTTCGACAAGTGCTCTACAACCTGCTCGACAACGCGATCAAGTACGCCCCCGCTGACACGCCGATCGAGATCGACGTGGTGAGCCCCGTCCCCGGCACCGTCTCCGTCTGCGTGCGCGACCGTGGCCCAGGGGTTCCGGCCGACGAACTCGAGGGCATCTTTCAACGGTTCCACCGCATCCGAAACGCCGGCAACGCGCCGGTGCGCGGCGCCGGCCTCGGCCTCGCCATCTGCCGCGCGTTCATCGACGCACACGACGGGCGAATTGAGGCCGCGCTGGCCGAAGACGGCGGGCTGGCGGTGACCTTCACGTTGCCGCTGGTTGCGCCGAGGCGTTCACGAGATCGGAGTCCGCCATGATCGGAAAGCAGGTCCTCCTCGTCGAAGACGATCTGGACATTCAGCACTTCGTCCGGACGGTCCTGTCGCTCGAAGGAGCCACGCTCACGGTCGCGGCCACCGGCGCCGACGCCCTCGCTCTGTTTGGCGATGGTAGCGGCTACGATCTCATGATGCTCGACCTGACCCTGCCCGACATCTCCGGATGGGAGGTCCTTCGCCAGGTCGAGGCGCTCGTACCGGCGCCACGCTGCAAGGTCGTCATCTTCAGCGCGACGGCGGATGCCGGTTCCGTGCGGCGCGCGGCCGAGGGCGGTGTCAGCTATATCACCAAGCCGGTGGATGCGCGGCGACTCGTGCGAACCGTGAAACGGCTCCTACGCAGCACGCTGCAGGCGCTGGAATCGGTATCCCACGCGTGGGAGCGTCTGGATCAAGTCGTGAGCCGCCGGGTGAAGCTTCTGACGGAGCCGGCTCATGGTCACGCGTAGCATGTGGCGGGAATCGACGTACTCCGGTCCCCAGATCGTCTCGAGAATCTGATCGTGCGTGAGCACGCGATCCGGGTTCCGCATCAGGTACGCGAGCAGCGCGAACTCCGTCGCTGAGAGCATGAGTTCGTCATCGTCTGCAAGCGCGACGTGCCGCGCCGCATCGAGCTTTAGTGGACCCCACGTCAGGACCTCGGACGCCGACGCCGCGCCGGCCGTCCGCCGCAGCACCGCATTGACGCGCGCGGCCAGCTCGTCGGCGCCGAATGGCTTGCGGATGTAATCGTCGGCGCCCGCTTCCAACGCCTTCGCCACGTCCTTCTGGTCGTCGAGCACCGTCAGCATGATGATCGGCACGTCGGACATGGCGCGGATCTGCCGGCACACCGAGATGCCGTCGACGACCGGCATCCGCACGTCGAGCATCACCAGCCGCGGTTGCACTTCCTCGAACAGGCTCGTCACGCTGCCGCCGTCGTGACAGCTGTACGTGAAGTACCCGTTCAGGTGCAGAATCGTCGAGACGATGTGCACGATCGCTGGATCATCGTCGGCCACGAGGACCGGGCCGCCTGACCTCTTAAGTGCGTTCATCATAACGATCCTCAGCGATCTGATAGTTTTCGCTGCATATTGCGATGATCGAGAAGTACCACTGCGATCGAAATCCGTCAAGATGTCCGGCGCGATTCCTCGTCTCGGAAGGCCGATTGAGACACAACTGTGACGCACCGCACCGCCACGGAGACGGCGCAGAGACGCGCCTCGCCGAGCCTTACGCATGGCGTACCGCCTCGGCGGTGAACGCTCACGATCGACGCATCTCGATCACCCCAGGGCGGCGCGAAGGCACTCGTCGTGGGCGAACGAGCCATCGTTGCGCAGGGATTCAGCCGGAGGTGCACATGGCCCGGCAGCCGATTGCAGAGACAAGGCACTACAACCGGGGATTCCGCGCCGGACTGGAGCGGCTCCCCTGGATCAGCAAGGTGTTCGTCATGGCGGAACGAAAACCGTGTCCCGCATGCGCCGCCGCGGCTCGCGAATACCCGATCGGAGATCTGCCCGACCTGCCGGTTCCCGGCTGCGAGAAATCCAAGGGGTGCACCTGCTGGTTCGTCGCGCTCCTGCCCGCCGGTTGCTCGCGCTAGGCCTGCGGCCATGTCTGTTCCGGCGAGGGAAGGAGGCCCAGCGATGCAGTACGAACAGCGCCTGACCGGGCCCGCCGCGCCCGACCTCCAGATCGCGCTCGCCAGCCTCCAGGAGGCTCGCGAGCTTCGGTATCTCCGCATTTCGGCGGTCGTGTTGGGGTCGATGGCCATCTGCGCCATCGTGTGGGCCATGCCATGGCTGCCGCCCGGTATGACGTGGCACGACTTCAGCGCCGCCACCCTTGTCGAGTTCGCGCTGCTGATCGGTCTGTGGATCGGCACGACGGCCGCCGTCCTTCGATGGGCACCCCTTTTGACCGGCGAGCCCAAATCGGAGTGGATGCGCGCCCTGCTGGGCGAGCGGTTGTCGATTCGGGGGCGCAAGCGATTCTTGATTCGGTTGCGCTTCCAGTGCGAGCAGGCGCTCCGCGGCCGCGGCAAAGGCTTCTCGATCGCCGTGCTCACGCTTCCCGCGATCGGCCGCGGCACGCCCGATGGCGAGGGCAAGATGGACCGCGTGCTCCATACCGTTCGCCATGTCATTCGCACCGGCGATGTGCTCGGAGATTCGGAGGAGGACGAGGTCTGGGTTCTCCTCGCGGACGCCGGGGGACAGGGAAGCCAAAGTGTATGCACGCGCATCGCCACCCGGCTGGGCCAACTGGAGGATCCCACCCCGTGCGGGGCGCAAATCGGATGGAGCACGTTCGAAACCGATGGGCGAGACTCCGCCACGCTGCTCCGCGTGGCGAGACAGCGGCGCTCCGCGCTCGTCGCGGCGCCGGACGAAGGACTGAGCGCATAAGCGTGCACGACGAACGGCAGCCAGCCTCGATAAGGTCGATCGTGCCCGGCTCGCGCACGGCGTGGCCCGCGCGCATGAATCTGCTCGTGCCGCTCGACCGTTCCCCGCGCGACGGTATGCTCGTGCCGTTTTGCCGCACTCTGGTGGAGGATCCTGACGGCCGCATCGTGATCTTGCACGTGTTGAGCCCGGCGAAGGCGTGCGCCCGTGGGGCGATACAACGGGCCACTGCCTACCTCATTGGCGTCGCTCAGCCGCTCATCGACGACGGCATTCACGTCGATCACGTCGTCCGGGTCGGCGACCCCGCCGCGGAGATCATCGCCATCTCTCACGAGGCCGACGTGGACCTGATCGTGATGGCCACGCGGGGCCAGGGTGAAGGTCGCGCTGCCGCCATGCGCAGTGTTCCGGCGGCGGTCATGCGGTACAGCACGCGATCGATCGTCGTGATCAGCGAGTCCGCGCTCCTCCGGCATGCCGAGGAGCGGATGCGCCTCCAGTCCGAGTATCTGGCCGGCGTGATCTGGACCAGACGCGACTGCGGCATCCTGACCGAGGAGCAGGCCGGTCTGGAGCTGGACCGGCTCGCGGCGGCCGGGCTCGATCGCGCCGTGCTCCGCTCCACATACACCGAGCTGGCCCGCACCGGCGCGCGACCGCCCTGGATCGACTTCGACGTGCAGATCAGCACGCTGCGCCAGTTCCTTCCCGACGCACTACCTTCGTCCGACGCGGCCGATGCTGCATGAAAGCGCCACGACGACTTCCGGGCAGACCGGCAACGGCGCGCACGCCACTGCCGAACAGAATCCGTCGTCCGACCTCGGGCGCCCGGCCGCGCTGACCGGACGCATCGCCACCGCCGGCCTGGCCATTGTGCTGCTCTTCTTGATCGGCGCCGCCATCGCCGCCGCGGCAACGACTCGCGCAGCGGCCAGCGATGTGTCTCGCGCGAGCCGCGTCAGCGATGCCTACGTGCGCGCCCAGTATGCCATCGCCCAGGAGCAATCCCTCCAGAGCACGTACAGGCTCGAGCCAACGGCCGGCATCCTCGCGCAACACGCCGCAGCCGGTGACGCGTTCACCACCGCGATCCAACAAGTACGCGACGAGGGCACGCGGCGAGACCGCGAACTCGTCAGCGAGTTGCGGCCGGACCACAACCAGTACACCGACGCGACCAGGCGGATGTTTGCCGCCGTCGATGCGGGCGACACCGTGACTGCGAACCATCTCGAGGGCGCCGACGTCGATCCGATCTTCAGCAGCATCCAGCAGCGCGTCGCCAATGCCGCCATCGACCACAGCAGGCAGGCGCAGGAGGCGAGAGGCAGCTTCGGCCGAACCGTCGACGTGATCCTGGCGCTCACGCTTGTTGTGGGCATCCCCGGACTTGGTCTCGTCACGGTGTTCTGGCGGGTGTTGACCGGCTACCAGCGCCGGCTGCAGGCCGCCACCCACGCTGAGCGCGAGGCCCTCCGCCGCAGCGAAGCGCGGTTCCGGCCCCTTGTCCAGAACTCCTCCGACATGATCACGGTCATCGGCGCCGACACGGCCATCATCTACGAGAGCCCGTCGTCGGCAAGCATCCTCGGCCGTGACGCCGGGGAACTCACCGGTACGAAGCTCTCCGAGATCGTTCACCCGGATGACGCGTCGCGCGTCCTGTTGTTTTTCGGCGGCCGCTTCCCCCGGGAAGGATCGCTCGCCATCGTCGAGGCGCGGCTGCGGCACGCCGACGGTACGTGGCGGTTCGTTGAAATCGTTGCGAGCGACCAGACGGCCGATCCGAACGTCGGCGGATTCGTCCTCAATGTCCGCGACGTGACCGAACGCAAGGAACTGGAAGACCGGCTGCGGTACCAGGCATTTCACGACCCGCTGACGACGCTTGCCAATCGCCGGCGCTTCACCGAGCGCCTCCAGCATGCGCTCGCGCGGCAGGCACGCCATCACAGGCTGGTCGCAGTGCTCTTCCTCGATCTCGACGACTTCAAGTCCGTGAACGACGTGCACGGCCACCCGACCGGCGATCAGCTGCTCATCGAGGCCGGGGTGCGACTTCGGGCGTGTCTCCGGCCCGAGGACACGCTCGCCCGATTCGGAGGCGATGAATTCGCCGTGCTGCTCGAAGACGTGGCAGACGTCGCCGAAGCGAACGCCGTAGCCGCGCGCGTACTGGACTCGTTCCGCCTGCCGTTCATGATCGCTGGAACCGACGTCTTCATACACGTCAGCATCGGCATCGCCGCGAGCGAACAGGGAGGAGCCACGGCGGACGAGCTGTTGAGGCAGGCCGACGTCGCGATGTACGTCGCGAAGGGACGCGGCAAAGGCCGGTGCGAGGTCTTCGTGGCCGCGATGCAGCACACGATCGTCGAGCACCTCACGCTCGCGAGCGATCTGCAGTGGGCGGTCGAGCGTGGTGAGTTCGTGGTGTACTACCAGCCAACCGTCGCGCTCGCCGACGGGCGGATCGCCGGCATGGAGGCGCTCATCCGCTGGCAGCACCCGGAGCGGGGGCTCCTGCCTCCGCACGCGTTCATCGGACTCGCCGAGGAGACCGGACTGATCCTGCCGATAGGGCGTTGGGTGTTGAACGAGGCCTGCGCCCAGGTCCGGGACTGGCAGCATCGCTATCCCGGCGATCAGCCCCTCGCGATCGCGGTCAATGTGTCCGTCGGACAGATCCGCCAGCCCGGCCTGGCGGCCGTGGTCGCGGAGGCGCTCGCCGCGTCCGGGCTTCCGCCCGAAAGCCTCATTCTCGAAATCACCGAGAGCGTGGTGATGGAGGACGCCGACCTGGCGCTGCATCGGTTACGGGAACTCAAGAAGCTGGGCGTTCGCCTCGCCATCGATGATTTCGGCACCGGCTACTCGTCGCTCAACTACCTCCGACGGTTCCCGGTCGACGTCCTGAAAATCGACAAGTCGTTCATCGACAAGATCGGCCGCCGCGGAAAGGAGCAAGATCTGGCCCGGACGATCATCGAACTGGGAAGGAATCTCGGCATGGAGATCGTGGCCGAGGGAATCCAGCGCCCGGAACAGCTCGCCCGGCTGCGTTCCCTGGACTGCGATCTCGGCCAGGGATACCTGTTCAGCCGGCCCCTGCCCGCCGACGCGATCGAGGCGTTCCTCGATGCCGCCGATGCATCGCTCCACCTCCCGGCGCGGCACGTGGCCTGAGCCAGGCATCGGCCATCGTGCTGGAAGGCGTGCGGGCGACCCGGGAAGGATCGATAGGCCATACGGCTTCATCCGCTACGTTGAGGCAGGGCGGCGCACGACGCCTGCTACCATGTGCACCGATCGAGACTGCGCCCCCGGCAGGCGGCCGCAACTCGGCGTCAGGCAGGTGATGAAGCGCAAAGCACGCTGGCACGTCGGCAACCCGCAACGGCGGGAAGAGATCAGGTCCGGCGAATTCCGCCGATTCCGCGAGCGCCGGCACGGCCGGCGTCGCGCGAACGTCTGTCCGTACGCGTGAACGACCTGGTTGTGCTGCTCGATGTCGACAACACGCTTCTGGACAGCGACCGCGTCCTTGAGCGGCTGCGATGCCAGCTCGCCGGCATCCTGGACGCCGCACGAGCCGCGCGCTTCTGGGAAATCTACGAACAGGTGCGCGCTGACACGGAGCGCGTCAGCTTTCCGGAGACCGTCGATCGGTTCGCGGCCGAGCTGCAAGACCCGGATCGCACGGCGGCGATCGGCTCGATCATCGCTGACTTTCCGTTCCGCGAGTGCGTGTACGCGGAGAGCCTGCGAGCGATCGAACACGTCGCATCCTTCGGGGTGCCGGTCATCGTCTCAGACGGCGATCAGCTCTTCCAGCGGTACAAGATACGCGCGGCGGGACTCGAAGCGGCGGTCGGCGGGAACGTCTTGATCTACGCCCATAAGGAGCGTCACATCGACGAGATCCAGCGCCGCTTCCCGTCCCGGCAGTACGCTGCGGTGGACGACAAGAAGCACGTGCTCGCAGCCATGAAAGCGGCGCTCGGACGTCGCATCACGACGCTGATGGTGCGACAGGGCAAGTACGCGCTCGACCCGCGCCCGCGCAGCGTACGCGAACCGGACCTCACCCTCGACGCCATCGGCGGCTTGCTCGAGACGACGGTGGACCAGTTAGCCGGGCGCGCCTGAAGATCGCATTCGTGCCACCAAGCCGCCCAACCTCGCACCCCCGCCGCGCGGAGCGTGCGGCCATATCGCGTGACGATGCGCGCACGTTCGCCCGGTGCGTCTGTGACCGAAACGAGGCATTACTGAGAGCCGTTTGTTTCGGTTTCACCTTGAAACCCTTACAACCCTGAGACTACGCTGCGCCCATTCAATGCGTTGACGTAACGTCACGCACGGCCAGGCGAGTGCGACAGCAGCATAGATCGAAGGGATTCTATGAGTGAGGCGCTAGACATCTCCGCCGATTCGTGGCGTGCCCCCGACGTGAAGCGATACATCGCGATGCTGGGTCGCTGGTGGTGGCTGCTGTTCGCCGGCGCGGCGATCGCGGGTACCGCGGCATTCTTTGTCACGCGCACGATCCCGCGGACGTACGAGGCGTCGTCGACGCTGATCATCAACCAGGTCGAAACGCCCGGCTCGATCGTCTACAGCGACGTGCTCACGAGCGAGCGCCTGACGCAGACCTATCGTGAACTCATCACCAAGCGTCCGATCCTCGAGGCCGTGGTCGAAGAGGCCAACGACCCGGATCTGACGGTCGGTGAGTTGAGTTCGAAGCTCAATACGACGGCCGTGAAAGACACGCAGCTGGTGACGGTTTCGGTGCGGGACCAGTCGCCGGAACGCGCCGCGCGTCTTGCGAACGACGTCGCGCGGACGTTCGTGGAGTCCGAGAGCGCTGATGCGATCACGCGTGCCGGTGCCACGCGCATCGTGGAGCCGGCGAGCGTGCCCGCGTCGCCGATATCGCCGAACGCGCGGCTGAACCTCGCTCTTGCGATCGCCCTCGGGCTGGTGCTCGCTGGCGGACTGGCGCTCCTGATCGAGCACATGGACGACACCGTGAAGTCATCCGAAGACGTGAGATTCGCGGCTGGCCTGCCGACGTTGGGCGAGGTCGGGCGCTTGCCGCACGACAAGGACCGGATCCCGCTGAGCAGCCGCGGCCTTCCGATGGCCGAGGCGGAGACCTTCGCGATCCTGCGGACGAACGTGCAGTTCAGCTCGATCGCCCATCCTGCGCGCGTCATCCTCGTCTCGAGCGCGAGCAGTGGCGACGGCAAGTCGACGACGGCCGCGAACTTCGCGCTCGCCAGTGCTGAAGCGGGCAAGGTAGTTGCCCTGGTCGACGCGGACCTGCGTCGCCCGACGCTTCATCGCGCCTTCAATCTCGACAACGGTTCCGGGCTGACGTCGTTGCTGCTTCAGAGTGCAGCGCTCGACGCCGACGCGTTGAAGCCGACGAGCCATCCGAACCTGTTCGTCGTTCCGAGCGGTCCGCTGCCGCCCAACCCCGCCGAGTTGCTCGGTTGGTCGGGCTTCGACGCCGTCATCGAACAGATGAAGGCGAAGGTGGACCTGGTGGTGATCGATAGTCCGCCGCTGCTGGCCGTCGCTGACGCGCGGATCCTCGCCGCCAAGGCCGACGCGACAATTCTCGTGGTCGCTCAGGGTTCCACGCGCGGGGGCGCCCTGCGCGCCGCGCACGAGGCGTTGGCCCGCGCGAACGCCAACGTCCTGGGAGTCGTGATCAACAAGGTGAAACGCGGCCGCGGCGGGTACGGCTACTCGTACTACTACAACCGCGCGTACGCGGCGCACGATGGCGGCCCGCAAGGGAGCGGCAAGGTTCCCCGTCCCATCACGTCGCTGCCCGCGAGCATGTCGGCGCGATCGAACGGCGGCGGTCGCGGAATCGACCTGGGAGTGATTGACGTCGATCTGCACAGGGATGCGAAACGCGGATGACGTCCCGTGAGGATCGGCCGGCGCCGCGCGCGCAGGTCGAAGAAGTGAGAAGCGCGTCCGACAAGGAACGCTTCGAATACTGAGATCGGAAGGAAGACATGCGGACGATCACATCATTCGGAACGGCCGTCGCGGTTCTGCTCGTGATGGCCCTCACGTATACCGGCGTGGCTCGGGCGCAGTACCCGACGCCCTCAGGAAGTGTGGCAGTCACCGCGTCCCAGACGGCGGCGACGGTCGGACACAGCGTCACCGTCACGGCGACAGTCCACGACCTCCACGGTGTCGCCACCGCGAATCAGGCCTGCACGTTGTCGATAGCGAGTCAGCCCGGCACCGATGCGGCTGTCTCACCGGAAACCGCGGAAACCGACGCGGCCGGCGAAGTGTCGGCGACGGTTTACGTGGGGACGACGCCGGGATTCGTCGTGGTGCGCGTCACGTGCGGTTCGCTCATCGGCAGCGTCACGGTGGGCGCGAGTGCGGCGGTCCAGCCCGGCCTGACGCCGACCGGGGCAGCGGGCGCGCCAGCCGGCGCGGTCCAGCCGCCAGCATCTGGCATCGAATTGCCGAGTACCGGCGCCGGTGCCGGTGGACGATCTGCCGGCCACGACATCGCTCTCGGCCTGGGTGCCGCGGCGGTCTTGTTCGTGCTCGGCGCCCAGGTTGTGCGGATGCGCCGCCATCGGATGTAAGGAGCGAGGCGCAGCGCGCGCCACGCGCCGGATCAGATCCGGCGCGGGCACGCACGGACGCGGGTCGGCCCCGCAGGGGCGACCCGGCATCTGCGCAAGCGTTCTGGCTCCCCCGGATCGAGAACCGGTGCGGGACGGTCGGGCGCGATGATCACGCTCGGGCGTGTTCGTAGAGCGACGACGGCGGCGAGCGCCGATTGGAGAGGATGAGAGCACCATGAGGGTGAGGACAGGCGCGAGTGAGAGTAGCGAGCGGGACGCCGTGGCGGATCGCCGACGCGTTCGCCTGGCGAGAGCCGTCATGACGGACGCCCCGACGGCGCTGATCGCGGGTGCGACGCGCACCGCGAGCGGCCGCGCCCTGCAGGAGCCCGACGGCGGCACCGACGTGCCACGTCCGATCGGAGCCGACGATCCATCGCCGACGCCATCGGCCAACGGGATCCACGGTATACGCAGGGCGATGATCCTCGCCGCCGGTCACGGTACGCGGCTGCGTCCGCTCACCGAACGGCTGCCCAAACCGATGATCCCTGTCGGCGGGCGGACGCTTCTGGAACACACGATCGAGCAGTTGTCGGCGGCCGGCGTTCAAGAGATCGCGGTAAACCTGCACGCGCACGCCGGCGTCATCGCCGACCATCTCGGCGATGGATCCCGCTTCGGCGTGCGGATCACCTACTCGTTTGAGCCGCAGTTGCTGGGAACCGCCGGCGCGATGAAGGCGCTCGAGCATTTCTTCAGCGAGGGGCCCTTCTTTGTGGTTTACGGCGATGTGTACACGCGCGTGGACCTTCAGCAGCTGCTGGACCATCATCGCAGCCGCCGCGCGCTCGCCACGATCGCCCTCCGGCGGCCCGACGACGTCAGCCAGTGCGGCATCGTGCAGATGGACGAGGACGGCTGGATCACCGACTTCGTCGAGAAACCGGAGTCCGTCGACGACCCCGCGGACGCCTGGGCCAATGGAGGGGTGTACGTCGTCGAGCCGGCGGTGCTCCGACACATCAGGCGCGACGCAGAGCAGGATTTCGGCCGGGACGTGTTCCCCGCGCTCGTGCGAAGCGGGCGTGCCGTTGCCGGATTCCGGTCCGATGGCGGGTGCTGGGACGTGGGTTCAGTTGGCCGCCTCCGCCAGGTCGATCTCCTGTTCCGGTCGTCCAGCCTCGCGAATCCACGGCGACAGGCCATTGGGAGCGCGGTCAGCGAGTACCTCACCAAGGTGCAGGCTGCCGTCGACTCACTCGACCGCGGCTGCGTCGTGCGCGCCGCTGAGCTGATCCTCGATGCGCGCGCACGCGGTAACCGTGTCTACATCATCGGAAATGGGGGCAGCGCTTCGACGGCGAGCCACATGGCGGCCGATCTCTCTCGCGCGGCCGCTGAAACGGAGGGTCCACCGCTCCATTGCCGGTGCCTGAGCGACAGCGTGGCGGTGTTGTCCGCCTGGGGCAACGACGTGGGCTTCGAGTCGGTGTTCGACCTGCAACTCTCGCAGATCGTCGAGCCCGGCGATGTTCTGATCGCGATCTCGGCGAGCGGCAAGTCGCCCAACATCCTCGCCGCGGCGGAACTCGCGCGCTCGCGCGGTGCATACGTGCTGGCGTTCGCCGGTTTCGGGGGCGGGCCTCTTGCGACGAACGCGGATGTCGCGGTCGTCGTCGGAAGCAGCGAGTACGGCCCGGTCGAGGACCTCCATCTTCTGCTCAATCACCTGGTCGCCGCCGTCATGCGCCGCCTGAACGAGTCGCGACAGGTCGCTGCGCTCGAGGACGTCGAATCGGTGGAGCCTGCGTTCGCGATGGCCGCGGCGGCGGGGCTGTAGGGGAGAATCGATGCTGATTGCCCGAGCGCCCGTGCGTGTGAGTTTCTTCGGGGGCGGTACGGATCTGCCGGCGTACTACGAGCGATTTGGCGGCGCCGTGCTCAGTGCCGCGATCGACAAGTATTTCTACGTCGTTCTCGGACACAGCGAGGACGCCGTGCAGGTCGCGTCGTCGGACTACCGCACGTTCTTCCAGCACCGCGCCCCGTCGGCTGGCCCGATGGACGACGACCTGCGCCTGCCGCGTGCGGTGCTCGATCAGTTCGGCGTTTACAACGGCCTGTCGATCTTCCTTTCGTCCGAGGTGCCGCCCGGGACCGGGCTGGGGTCTTCGAGTGCCGTAGCGGTCGCGCTCGTCAAGGCGCTCGCGACGTACTGCGGTCAGTGGCTGCCGCCTGCGCGCGTCGCGGAATTGGCGTGCGAGATCGAGATCGAGCGGCTCGAGCAGCCCATCGGCAAGCAAGATCAGTACGCAGCCTCGTTCGGCGGCGTGAACTTCATCGAGTTTCGGACCGACTCAACGGTGTCGGTGACGCCGCTCTCGCTCGCGCCGGCGACGCTCCAGGCACTCGAGCGCAGGGCGCTGCTGTTCTTCACCGGAACCTGCCGCGAGTCTTCGGCGATCCTGTCGCAGCAACGGCGGCGGCTCACCGAGGATAGCGCCGGCACGCTTCGTGCGTGCGATGAAATGAAGGCGCAGGCATATCGTGCGCGGGACCTGCTGCAGGCCGGACGACTCGACGATTTTGGCTCGCTCCTGCACGAAGGGTGGGACGCGAAGAAGCGAGCCGCCGCCGGCGTCACCAACGCGAAGACCGATCGCGCGTACGAAGTCGCGCGGGCCGCCGGCGCGCTCGGCGCCAAAGTCGCCGGGGCGGGCGGCGGTGGCTTCATGCTCGTGTTCGCGCGCGAGGGGCGCCAGAACGACATCGCTTCGGCGCTTGAGGGCGAAGGGCTCGCCCCGATGAACTTCCGGTTCGACAGGAGTGGAGCGAGGGTGCTGGTCAATGCGTTGGCTGCCTGACGCGTTCATGCATCGGGATGGATCGGTCCGGAAGGACTGGATTGCGTATCTCGTGACGTTGCCGCTGGTCGATGCGGCTGCGGCGTCCGCGGCGCTCGCGCTGGCGTGGTACGCCGAACCGGGCGACGTCGACGTTCCGGCCGGGACGGTCATGGCAATCGCCGGGCTCGTCGTTGCCGCCTGGCTGGCCACATCGGTTGCGTTCGGTCTTTACGGCCGTGAGCGGCTGCTCTCCGGCACAGATGAGTACGCCCGCGTGTTCCAGGCAAGCGCCTTGCTTCCGGTCGGGCTCGTCCTCGTCGATTTCGTGCTGGCGGCGGATCTGATGTCGCGCGGGTGGCTCCTGTGGTTCTGGCCCAGCATGATCGGCTTCGCCGGCGCCAGCCGGATGCTCACACGCAGGACCGTCCGCATGGTGCGACGGAGCGGCGCGTTTCGGACTCGCGTGATCATCATCGGTGTGGACCAGCGCGCCGTGCGGTTCGCACACCGCCTGACAGAGGCCGGGTACGAGGTCCTCGGCTTCTTCGACGATTATCGTCCGGTGGGCTCGCGTGTCGGCTCGAGCGAGTGGTTCGTGCTGGGCGCCGCGGACGAGTTGTTGCGGGCGAGTGACCTCGGCGCGGACGAAGTGATCGTCATACCGTCGGCGGTGTCCTGGGAGAGCCGTCGATCGAGCCTCAGCCAGAGCTGGCGAGCGCGCTTCGATGTGCGCGTGCTGGCGGATCGGGACGACGCGCTTTCCGGCCACATCCGTGTGAGCCAGCGGGCCGGCGTGCCCGTCTATGCCGTGCCCGAGATGCGGCTCTCCGGCGTTGAGGCGGCCGCCAAGCGTGTGTTCGACGTGACGGTCGCCGGCCTGCTGACCGCGTGCGTCGGGCCGTTCGCGCTCGCGCGGATCGCCGGGCGCGTCGCGACCGGGCGCACGGTGTTCGAGAGACATGCGCTCGTTGGGGCGCGCGAGCGGCGCTTCAGGGCGTATACGCTTGCCGGCGGCGGCAGTCGCGTCGTCGCGAAGCTGCCCGCGGTGCTGGCGGTGCTGAAGGGCGACATGAGCATTGTTGGACCGATGGGGATGGCGGACGACGATGCGGCCACGCCTCCCGAGCTTTCCACCATGAAGCCCGGACTGACGTCTGCCGTGTGGGCTGACCGCGACACCGTCGACGCGGCGTCGGCGATCGCTATCCAGATCGACTACGTGCGGAACTACTCGATCTGGCGCGACCTGCAAGTGCTCTGGCACCGGACGCTCGCCCTCAGGCGCATGGGCCGCCCGGCCGAATGCAGCACGGCATTCTGGAAGGTCGCCGCGTACGCCGGACAGCAACTGGAGCAGAAGATATGACCGTCGAGTTCGCCAGGGCGGAAACGCCGCCACGCGCGACGCATCGGAATGTGCCGGTCGGCGGCGGTGCCAGGTACGAGATCATCACCGCCCTCTACGGGCGCGGGATCGCGCTCCTCGCCATCGTTGCCCTGGCGCCGCTCTGGCTGTGCATCGCCATCGCAATCAAGGCCACGTCGCCGGGGCCGGTGCTGTTCCGCACGCCGATTATCGGCCGCGGCGGGCGGGTGTTCACGTACAACAAGTTCCGGACGATGAAGATCGGCGGCAACGACCAGGAGCATCGCCGCTGGATCCGCTCCTTCGTTTACGCGGACCAGCCGTACGGCCAGGACGACGCAGGCCGTCCCGTCTATAAGTTGACGAACGACCCGCGCGTGACGCGCGTGGGCCGGTGGCTTCGCCGCGCGAGCCTCGACGAGATGCCGCAGTTGCTCAACGTGCTGCGCGGAGACATGAACATCGTCGGGCCGCGACCGCCGGTGGTCTACGAATACGGACTGTACGGGGCGAGGGAGCAGATGCGGGTTGCGGTCAGGCCGGGCATCACGGGCCTGTACCAGGTGCGCCGGCGCGGACGTGCGAGCTTCAGCGAGATGCTCGCGCTGGATCTGGAGTACGTCCGGCGGCGCTCGCTCTGGCTGGATGTCTGCATCCTGGCTCGCACTCCGCTGGCGATTCTGCGGGGGGAGGTAGTCGCGGCATGAACATCCTCGTGATAGGTGGCGCCGGATTCATCGGATCGCACACGGCGGACGCGCTCGTCGCGCGCGGCCATGATGTGCGGATTCTCGATTCACTCGAGCAGCCTGTGCACACGACGGAGTGGCCGGCGTACCTCGATACGCGTTTCGACCTCGTGCGGGGTTCGATCACGGACCGCGCCGCGCTCGCGAGCGCCCTCGACGGCATCGATGCGGTGTTCAACTTCGCGGCGTACCAGGACTACCTGACGGACTTCAGCCGTTTCTTCATGACGAACAGCGTCGGCACGGCACTTCTCTATGAGGTGATCGTGGACAAGCGCCTCCCTGTCCGCAAGATCGTCGTTGCGTCTTCTCAGGCGGTGTTCGGCGACGGCATGTACCGGTGCGCCGAGCACGGCGAAGAGCAGCCGGGTCCGCGGTCGCAGGCCCAGCTGGAGAGCGGCGCGTGGGACGTCGTCTGCAGCGTGTGCGCCCAGCCCGCCGGCCTCGTCCCGGTTGGAGAGCAGTTCGCCAATCCCCAGACGAGCTACGGGCTGTCGAAGCGCCTCCAGGAGGACATCGCGCTGACACTGGGCCGGCAATACGGCATTCCGAGCGTCGCCCTGCGCTATTCGATCGTGCAGGGCCCGCGCCAGTCATTGCGGAACGCCTACTCAGGCGCGCTCCGTTCGTTCACGATGCGCGCGCTGTGCGGCCGCGCGCCCGTCCTCTTCGAAGATGGCGAGCAGCTGCGCGATTACGTGTCGATCCACGACGTCGTCCGGGCAAACCTCCTCGCCCTCGAGGACGGTCAGGCGGAATACGAGGCATTCAACGTCGGCGGCGATCGCCGCGTGTCCGTGCGGGAACTCGCGTGCATGGTGCTCGACGCCTCGGGCGCCGAGATCGCGCCCGAGACGCCCGGGCTGTACCGCATGGGGGACAGCCGCCACATCATCTCCGACGTCTCGAAGCTCAAGCAGTTGGGATGGCGGCCCGTCGTTTCACAGGGCGACATGGTCCGCGAATACGTCGAATGGGCCGCCTCGGAGCCGGACTTGCGTGACGCGTTCGCCGACGCGCAGCGCCGCATGCTTGCCACCGGGGTTCTGAAGGCGCGGCAGGAGGCTGCCTGACATGAAGACGGTGATTCTCTGTGGTGGCCGGGGCATGCGTCTCCGCGAATACACGGAAGCGATCCCCAAGGTGCTCGTCGAGATCGGCGGACGGCCGATCCTGTGGCACATCATGAAGACCTACTCCCACTATGGCTACACAGACTATGTGTTGGCGCTCGGGTACCTCGGCGATCGCGTCAAGGAGTTCTTCCTCGAGTACCAGGGCTGGCGCCGTCGCGACATTCGTCTGCGCCTTGGCGAGACCGCCCCGCCTGAGCTGCTGGGTGGCGACGGCGAGGACTGGACGATCACGTTCGCGGGCACGGGCCTGGATACCAACACGGGCGGCCGCATCAAGCGCCTCGAGCCGTACCTGACCGACGACGTCTTCTTCGCCACGTACGGCGATGGTGTGTCCGATCTCGACCTGGATGCCCTGCTGGCGTTCCACCGGAGCCACGGGCGGGTGGCGACGGTGACGGTCGTCCAGCCGCGCATCGGTCTCGGGGTGCTCGACGTTGATGCCGACCAGCGCGTCACGCGATTCGAGGAGAAGCCGCAAATGGACGGTTGGGTCAACGGCGGCTTCTTCGTGTTCGACCGGCGGGTGTTCGATTACCTGGACGACAACAGTGACCTGGAGCGTGAGTGCCTGACCCGCCTCGCGGAAGACCGGCAGCTCATGGCGTACCAGCACCGCGGGTTCTGGGCCTGCATGGACACCTACAAGGACAACGTCGATCTCAATGCCAGGTGGTCGTGCGGACACGCGCCCTGGCGCATCTGGAAGGAGTCCCAAGTTGCGTGACACCTACTGGCAGGGCCGGAGCGTGCTGGTGACGGGGGCCGGCGGATTCGTGGGATCGTGGCTCGCGCGGGCGCTGGTCGATAGCGATGCCCAAGTGACGGTGATCCTCCGCGACGAGTCGGCGCAGAACAACCTGGAGGCGTCCGGAGCGCGTGCTGCCGTGAACGTCGTGCGCGGATCGATCACGGACTATCCCGTCGTCGAGCGGGCCATCAACGAGTACGACGTCGATACGTGCTTCCATCTGGCGGCGCAGGCGATCGTCGGTCCGGCGAACCGTTCGCCGCTGTCGACCTTCGAGTCGAACATCCGCGGCACGTGGACCGTGCTGGAGGCCAGCCGCGCCTGCGACTCGGTCGAGCGCGTCGTGATGGCGTCGAGCGACAAGGCATACGGCACGCAAGCCGTGCTGCCGTACACCGAAGGCGCGCCGCTTCTGGGCTCGGCGCCGTACGAGGCCTCGAAGGCGTGCGCCGACGTGCTCGGACGAAGCTACCGGCTGTCGTTCGGGTTGTCCGTGGCGGTCGCCCGCTGCGCGAACATCTACGGTGGCGGCGACTTCAACTTCTCGAGGCTGATCCCCGGCACGATACGTTCGGTGCTGGCGGGCGAGCGGCCCATCGTTCGCAGCGACGGCACGCCCGTGCGCGACTACCTATACGTCGACGACGCGGTGGAGGCGTACCTGGCGCTCGGCGCCTGCCCGAACGAAGCACTGGGAGCAGACAGCGCGTTCAATTTCGGTTCGTGCGAGCCCGTGTCAGTCATCGATCTCGTGCGCCGGATCACTGCGGCGTGCGGAGCGCCCGGAATGGAGCCGAATGTCCTGGGTGCGGGTCCAGGGCGCAATGAGATCGACCGCCAGTTCCTGGACAGCAGCAAGGCCGCGAAGGTATTGGGCTGGAAGCCGCACGTCCCACTTGACGAAGGACTGACGCGCACCGTGCGCTGGTATCGCCAGATGCTCCGGCAGGAGCGAGCCGCCGCATGACGACCACGCTCTCCCGGCGAGATCCTTCTGAAATCGACGACAGCATGCGCGCCGCGCGCGCGGCCGCGCCTGCGCCGGCGGTTGAGCCATTCGTCGATGCGGGGGACCTGGTATCGCGGGCCGCCACGAACACGCTGGTTCAGCTCATCGCGCCAGCCCTGCGGGTGGTCCTGGGCATTGTGCTTGTCGCGATGCTGAGCCGGCGGCTCGGAGTCGATGGCCTGGGGCAGTATGCGCTCGTCTTCTCGTACGTGGCGCTCTTCAACATCGTCTTCAACGATTGGGGGCTCAACACCATTGTGCTCCGCGAGATTTCGCAACGTCCCGAGGACAGTGCGAGTGTCGTGGCGAGCGCCACGGCGCTTCAGACAGTCATTTCGTGCGTAAGCTACCTGCTCATGATCGCGGGGCTGCCGTTCCTGGGCTTTCCGACGCCCGTGAAGCACGCGGCGATGTTGTTTGGGCTGACGCTCTTCGCCGGCCCCGTCAGCGTCATCGCCCTGCCGCTTCAGGCGCAGCTGCGGCTCGGCGAGCTGGTCCTGCCATCGGTGGCGCAGGCGCTTCTCGGTTTCGCGTTGGCGATTGCGGCGCTTGCGATGGGTGGAGCGCTCGTCGCTCTCGCGGCGGCGAGCCTCGCCGCCACAGGTGTTCAGTCGATCTGGGTGGCGCGACTGACGTGGCAATCAGGGCGGCCGTGGAGAGGCGCGTTTGGATCAGCGTCGCTGCGGCGCTGGCGCTCACTGGCAGCCGAGGCGTGGCCCGTCGGCGTGGCGAGCACCCTAAAGATGGGGTGGCAACAGGCCCCGGTCTTGATTCTGGGAGCGGTCAGCATCGGTGCGACAGGCGTGCTTCACGCGGCGAACCGGATCCCGCAACAACTGATAGTCCTGCCGCTGGCGATGAACGCGACCATGTTTCCCGTGCTGGCCCGTTCGTGGCGCAACGATCGGGAGCGCTTCGCGCGGCAGCTTGACGGGCTCGTAGGAGGCAGTCTCCTTGTCGTCGTGCCGGCTGTCGTGTTCGGTGTCGCGAGCGCGGCGCCGCTCATGCGGCTGCTCCTCGGCCCGGACTTCTCGTCCGCCGCGACGCCATACGCACTGTTGCTCGTGTGCACCGGCCTGCTCTTCCCGCTGGTCTTTCTGGCGGAGGCGCTCAACGCCGCCGGATACCAGCGACTGAACCTGCTGGTGCTGGTCGCGCTGACGCCGCCAATGACCGCGCTCGTCCTGGTGCTCGCGCCGCGCCTGGGGGCGACGGGCGTGGCGATCGCGCTGACGGCCGGGTACGCCGCGTATCTCGCGGCAGTGGTCGTCGCCGCGAGCGTGCGACTCGGCCGGGCGGCTCCGCTTTCGGCGCTCGTTGCGGCCACACTCGCCGCTGCCGCCGGAGCGCTGGCCGTCGGGCTGTCATCAGGTGCGGGGAGCGTCGTGTCAGGACTGGTCGGGGCGGCAGCCGCGGCCATCGCGTTCACGTGCGCGCGCCGCGATATCGCCGGCGCGATGCTCCGCCTTGCGGACGTGCGACGGCACATAGGCGTCAGATCTGTAGTGCAGGAGGCACCCTGTGGCCAACGTACATCCTAGGACGTGGCGGGCGAGCGCGCAGGCGCGCGTCAAGGCCCGCCTGATGGACCTGGCGCTCACCCACGCCGGAGACGACCTCGGCCAGTGCACGCCGTCGACGGCATATCGCACGGTGCGAAAGGGATATGACCTCGAGGACGCCGCACGACCGGCCGTGGCCAACGTCGTCGGGCACACGCAGCTGTCGTACGAGCGCCTGGTCACGTTGTACGAGCAGGTCGCCTATGTCGAACGGCGCCAGCTGCCAGGGGCGTTCGTCGAATGCGGCGTATGGCGCGGCGGCGGCGCGGCGATGATGGCGCAGGCGAACCTGGCCGAGGGGCCGGCGCGCCGGCCGCTTCACCTGTTCGACTCGTTCGAGGGCATGCCGGAGCCGAGCCCCGAACACGACGGCACGGCGGCGGCCAAGCTGATGGAGCAGGCTGCCCGCGCCGGTACGGCCTGCAACGCCGCCGAGCCCGAAGAGGCGGTCAGGCTCATCGTGGAACGCGTCGGATATCCAGAGCAGTTCGTCCACGTGCACAGGGGCTGGTTCCAGGACACGTTGCCGAAAGCACGACACCAGATCGGACCGATCGCGCTACTGCGAATCGATGGCGACTGGTACGAGTCCACACGCGTCGTCTTCGAGCAGCTGTACGACCTCGTCGTATCGGGCGGCGTGATCGTCATCGACGACTACGGCCATTTCGAGGGCTGCCGGCGCGCCACCGACGAATTCCTCGGGATGCATGCGCCCGATGTCTATCTGCACCATATCGACTACACGGGACGCTATCTGATCAAGCCGGGAGGCGAACGTGAACACAACTCTTGAGACGCCCGCAGCACACGCGAAGCCCGCTCGCCCATTCCGGTTCGCCAGTGCCACGCTCCGGCCGGCGCTCGCCGCGTTGACGGCGTCGGTGGCTGCGATCCCATCCGCGTCGTTGCGGCGTCAGCTGATCCGGCGCATCTACGACCGCGACTGCGAGCTTGTCACACACACGCTCGGCAGCCGCACGTATCGGGCGATGACGCTGGATGACGTTCCGTTTGACTTCGAGCCCTCGGCACGAATCGAGTTCGAAGATCTTGCGGGATTGATGGCGAATACGTCACTGGCCTTTGGCGTGGCGTTGATGACACCGCGGCAACTGGCGTACATCTTCGGCCTTGCTCGCAGGTCGGGCGTTCGTACCGCAATCGAGATTGGTCGTTATAAGGGCGGGGCGACAGTCGTGCTGGCCGCGGCCATCGCGCCCGGCGGAACGCTGTGGTCCATTGACAATGGCTCACTTGAGGTCATGGTGTCCGGGGAGCGTCCCGGCCGGTCACACGACGACCAGATCCGCGACATGTGCGGTCGCCTCGGACTCGATGCCCGGCTCATCGTCGGTGACTCCCGGACGCTCGAGCTGGACGCCGGGCCGGCGGACCTCGTGTTGATCGATGGCGATCACCGATACGAAGGCGTCAGGTCGGACCTCGAACGGTGGGGCAAGCACGTGCGCATCGGCGGCAATGTGTTGCTCGACGACGTGTTTCCGATGGGTCGCTACCGGGTCGGCTGCGACGAGGTCGGTCGCGCGGTGCGCGAGGCCATCGACGAGGGAACGTTCGAGCTGGTCCGCGCCGTGGACCGCATGGCGCACCTGCGGCGGGTTCGCTGACATGCACACACAAGCGGTCCACAGCGCAAATGGCCATGTTCCTGTGATTGAGGGTGCGCTCCCGCGCGTCGGCGAGCGCGCGTACGTCGAGTACGAGCACTACGAGTTCGGCGGCGCCGCGGATTTCGCGAGCGCGTGGGGCGACGACGAGAAGAGCGCGTGGCGGCGCCTTCGGGAGAAGTTGGAACCCTTCTCGGAGCCCGTGCTCGACATCCTGCTCGCCGATGCCGAACTGGGTCCGCGTGTACGCGGCTCGGTGGGCGACATCGGCGCAGGCTCTTGCTGGCTCGCGGGCAAGGTCTCGAGGCTTCCGCACGTCGAGCACGTGTACGCGCAAGATCTGTCGCCCGGCTTCCTGGAGGGCGTCGGCGTCCAGGTCTACGCGGACCAGGGCGGTGACCTGTCGAAGTTGACGCTCGTATCCAGCGACTTCAGCCAGATACCGCTTCCTTCGGCGACGCTCGACACCGCGTTCTTCTTCGCGGCGCTTCATCACTCGCTGTCGCCCATCCCGACGTTGCGAGAGATCCTTCGCTGCCTGAAGCCGGGCGGTACGCTGTTCATACACGAATCGCCTGTGGCGGAGCTCGGCGTCGAACGCGACCGGCGTTGGTCCGAAACCGTCCACAACGCCTGCGAAATCCCGACGACGTTCAACGACATCCGCTACTACCTCAACATGGCCGGCGCGGTGAACGTGTCCTGGCGGAGGCTCGACTTCTCGCGCAACGTCGTTCGGCGCGCGGTGCGCGGTGTGCTCCGCGCGTCACGGCTTGAGAACTGGGTCCGCCCACCGGCCTACCTCTTCGTCTGCGAGGCGCCGCAATGACCACGGGTACGGCCGCGCGGACGCATGTCCGTGTCCCAGACGTTGCGCGGATGGAACAGGCGCTGCTCGAGCGCGACGAAGCGCCACTGGCCGATGCGGTCGAGCGCGAAATCGTCGAGATGGGCATCAGGGGACCTTTCCTCGATGTCGGCGCAGGCACGGGGGTATGGGTCGCGATGGTCGAGAAGACCGGGGAGGTCGCCTGCGGCATCGACGTACTCCCAAGCGTCCTGTGCGCCGGCAAAGACCACTACGGCCTGACGACGCTGGTACTCGGCGATGGCTCACGGCTGCCGTTTCGCGACGGGGCGTTCCGGTGGATCCAGCTCCGCGAAGTGATCGAGCACGTCGATCATGCCCAGGGCGCCAATCTGCTGTCCGAAGCGTGGCGGGTGCTCGCGCCAGGCGCGACGCTCCGCCTGACGACTCCCAATCGCCTCAAGTACGCCGCGCCCTCGGGCCGCGTCCGGCGGGCCTGGGCCGGGTTGATGGGACGGTCCGATGACCCGGCGCACGTGCACGAGTATTGGCCGTGGGAGCTTCGACGACAGGTACATGACGCCGGCTTCGCCATCGAGTCATTCCGATACCGGGCACCCAATCGGTACGTCCCGCTGACGTGCCTCGGCGCGGGCATCGACATTCTGGCGACGAGGACGCGATGACGGCGATTCAGACATCCCCGCGACTCGCCGATCGCGTCGCGCCCGCAGTGGCGGACCCGGCGCCGAGGATGTTCGCACCGCTGCGCGTCCTGACCGTGATGAGCTGCTCGCGCCATGAGAAGACCGGCATGCCGGTCGCGAACGCGAGCATCAGCGAGGCGCTGCGCAGGCTCGAATGCACCGTGGATCATCTGTACATCGACGACTACCCGGCGGTCGTGCGGAAGCCGTGGCTGCGGTACCCGATGTTTGGCCTGGCCACGGTCGCCCGAGTGCGCCGGATGGAGGCGCGAAATGGCTGCTATGACGTGGTGCAGATCAGTAGCGGCGATGGCTACGTCGCGCCGCTGCTGCGGCACGATTTCCGGGGACGGCGGCGGCTCGTCGTCGCACGGTCTCACGGGCTGGAGCATCGGTACTGGCAGGTGTTCCGGCGAGAAGTCGAGGCCGGTCATCTGCGTGAGACAATGCGGCATCGCCTCAACTTCGGCTGGCTGCGGCTCAAGCAGACGGAATGGGCCGTACGCGGCGCGGACCTTCTGAACTGCCACACGGCGGCGGACGCTACATACGTGATCGAACGCGGCTGGAAGCGCGCGGACCAGGTCCTGACATTGCCGGGAGGGATCGAGCCTGCATGGTTCGGTGCAGCCTCGGCGTCCCGGGATCGGCCGGCGCGCATGCTGTTCTGCGGCTCATGGACGTGGATGAAGGGCACGCGCGTGCTCGTGCGGACGTTCGAGCGGCTGGCGGCGCCAGACCGGAATCTCCGGCTAACCGTTCTCGGCGCGGGTGCGGACCCAGACGTCGTCCTGGGGGCGTTCGATCCGTCCGTGCGCGATCGTGTGACGGTGATGCCGGCGCTGTCGCACGCGGACGTACTGCATGAAGTCCAGCGGCACGACGTGCTGCTCGCGACGTCCCTGTTCGAGGGATTCGGCACGGCCGTTCTGGAGGCGATGGCGGCGGGACTGCCGGTGGTCGCATCGGCGGTGGGAGCGGCGCCGGATTACATCGATCACGGCCGAAACGGGTATCTCGTGCCGGCGGGAGATATCGATGGGTTCGTATCATCGTGCGCGGAGCTGCTTGCGTCGAGCGCGGACAATCGGCGCGCGATGGGGCGGGCTGCGATGGACGCGGTGGCCGGGCTGACCTGGCCGCTGATCGCCGAAGCGACGGCGGCCGGGTACGCGGCGGCGCTCGAACGCCTGGCGAAGCAGCCATGAGAGTGCTGCAGATCACGAGGGACTACGCGAGCAACGGCGGCATCGGCCGCTACGTCCAGGATCTGACCGCGGCCCTTGAAGGCGCCGGGCACGACGTTGCCATCGTCTGCGCCCAGGGATCGCAGTCCGACCGGGTCGCGGTGAACGTCGTCGCCGGGTGCGACGAATTCGAGCACCGCAATGCTCGAGCCAACCGAGCGGCCGTGATGAACATCGCCGGCGTGGTCGCGCCGGACCTCGTGCTGGTGCACGCCATGGACGACTACCGGCTCGAGACGGCGTTGCGCGAGCGGTATCGCCTGGCGAGGTTTGTGCACAACCACGTGTACTGCCCGAGCGGCATCGACCACGATGTCGCCTCGCTCCGCTCGTGCGAGCGCCGCGAGGGCAAGGCGTGCGTCGCGGGATACCTGACGCGGCGATGCTGGTCCGTCCGCAGGCCATCGACCGCGGTCACGTTTCAAAGACGCGCTCGTGCGGCGTTGGCGAACGCTCGGAGCGCCCCGTTGTTGTTCACGGCGTCACGATATGTTCGCGGGCGGCTCACGCATAACGGCGTCGATGAGCGGCGTGTCGTCGTTGCGCCGTATTTCGCGGGGGTGCCCGGAGCGGCACCGCGCTCGCGCGAGCCGGGGACTAGCGGCGGCACGCTTCTGTATGCGGGACGGATCGTTCCGGAAAAGGGGCTCTCCTATTTGCTGCGAGCGATGCGGTTGCTGGGTCCTGCCGTGCGGCTGGTCGTGAACGGCGACGGACCCGGCCGGCGGGATGCAATCGATCTGGCGCGCAACCTCGGCCTCGAACGGCGAGTCGAATTCACCGGGTGGACCAACCGCCGGGCGCTCTTCGCGTCATACCAGGCGGCGGATGTCGTCGTGGTGCCCTCCGTATGGCCGGAGCCATTCGGGCTCGTCGGAATAGAAGCAATGGCGTACAGCAAGCCTGTCGTGGCATTCCGGAGCGGCGGCATTCCAGAGTGGCTCGAGGACGGTGAAACGGGCTACGCCGTCGAGCCCGGCGATGTGGCCGGACTCGCTCGGCGCACCGCCGACCTGCTTGCCGACCCCGTCTTGCGTTTGCAGATGGGGTATGCCGGGCGGCGGCGCGCGTGCCGCGACTTCTCACGCGACCGCCATCTGGCCGCGATCTTCGATGGGCTGGAGGGAGCCGCCTGGTGAAACGATCGAACGGCGGGCCGCCGCGTACACAACTGCAGGATGCCGCGATGCTCGATCGGGGAGCGTGATGCGCATGGTCTTCATCAGCGGCGAGTACCCGCCGGACGTGGGCGGCGTGGCCGACTACACGCACCACCTGGCGCGCGCGATCACGCACCTCGGGCACGAGGCCGTGGTCGTGACGGGATCGAGCCGCCGAGGTCCCGGCCGCGAAACGCAATCCGAGGACGCGATACCCGTGCGTGCGGCCGCCGGGAGCTGGCGTGTGACGGACGCCGCCGCGACGGCGAAGGCTGTCGCTGGCATGCGCCCGGATGTCATCAACCTCCAATACGTGCCGCAGATGTACGGCCGGGGTGGTGTCGCCCCGGGCGCTGCGATCCTGCCGTGGATGCTCCGGCGCGCCTGTGGCGCCCTGCTGGTCTGCACCATGCACGAGATCGCCTCGCCGTGCGAGCGGCGGCCACGACGCATGGCGGCCGCGCTCGCTCACCGCGCGCAGGCGTTGCTCATCGCCGCGGCGTGCGATCGCGTGATCGTCACGAATGCCGCGTACGCCCGCACGATGCGACGCTGGACGGGTGGCCGGCGACGGATCTTCGAGATTCCCGTCGGGGCGAGCGTCATGCCGTCGTCGGCGACCGAGGCCGCGATCGCGCAACTGCGAGCGTCCCTTGGAGCCGGGGACGGCTTCTTGATCGGAGAATTCAGCCCGCTCGGCGCAGGCAAGCGCCCCGAGCACCTGGTGACGCTGGCGCGCGCGATTGGGCAGAAGGCGCGTCTTGTCATGCTCGGGGGTCTGGGCGCGGATGCCCAATGTCGCGATACGTTCACGCGCGGCGCGAAGGCGGCCGGCGTCGCCGAGCGCTTCATCTGGACCGGCCCGCTGCCGGCGGCCGGAATCTCACATCACCTGGCGGCGCTCGACGTGTATGTGCACACGCACGGCGCCGGCGCTTCGGGACGGAGTACGACGCTCATGTCGGCGCTCGCCCACCGCCTGCCCGTTGTGGCCTTCAACGGTCCCGAGACGACCGCGCCGCTCGCCCACGAGGGCGTCGCCCTTGTGCCGGACGGAGACACGGCGTCCTTCGTTCGGCGCGTCGAGGAGTTGATCGCCGCTCCTTCTGCTCGTGCGCGCGCCGCGGGGGAGGCGCGCGACGTCTACGAGCGTCACTTCGCCTGGGGATCCATCGCGGGCCGATTGGTGGAGGCTGTCTCATGATCGCCGTTGGTGGACGTCGCGTTGATGGAAGCGGGACGGGCCTGGTCGCCGGGCTCCTGCTGCTCGGATTGGCCGCCGAGGTCGTGCTGGGCGAGGCGACGGCCAGCGGAAGGTCGAATCTGGCCACGGCGATGGTAGTCGCCGCCACGTTCGGGCTCGCGTTCCTGTTCTGGCGTCCCGCGGTGTACGGCGTGCTGGTGTTGGTCTTCGTCGAGGGCTACTTCCGTAACCTCTTCAATACGCCGGCCGTGCTGTTGATGAAGGACCTGGCATTGCTGGCGATCTACATGCGCGTCGTTGGAGACCGGATGTGTCGACGCCTGCCGATCGTGCCGCCGAGCCCCATCACACTGCCGCTGGCCGCGTTCGCATGCATCGTCTTCGTGCAGATGGCCAATCCCCACGTCACGTCGTTCCAGCAAACGCTGGTCGGCGTACGGACGTGGCTCTACTACGTGCCGCTGTACTTCGTGGCCCGGGAGATGATTCGCAGCGAGGCCGACCTCCGGAGATTCGCTCAATTCGTGCTCGTCTGCGCGGTGCCGATTTGTGCCCTCGGACTGTACCAGTACGTTTCGGGTTCGAGCGCATACGCCAACCTGGGACCAGGCTTCGCGAGCGCGACGTTTGTCTCCGGGGCCGGCGCCGACGTCATCTTTCGACCGAATGCGACCTTTGCCTGGTCATCCAGCTTCGCACTGTTCCTGGCGCTCGCAACGCTCCTTTGCCTGGGCCTGCTCATGGGCAGTCGCGGCCACCGGCGCTGGATCGTCACGGTGTTGCTCGTTGGGCTGATCGCGGCCAACGTCATCGAGAATCAGCGGGCGCTGATCATCCTGCTTCCGCCGCTGATGCTGCTCGCCGTCGCCCTGAGACGTAGCACAGGCACGGCGGCCATGACAACGCTGGCCATCGCGCTCGGGCTTGTGGTCGTCGGGCTCGTCGCGGCGCCGAGCACGTTCATGCGGGTGGACGGGTTGATCCGCAACCAGGACGGCATCTTTCACGTCCGGGCGATGACGTACCTCGACCATTTCCGCCTCGCGCTGGGCTCACCAATCGGCTTTGGCACCGGTGCGACGGCGATCGGCACGAGGTACGTTTCGGGCGACATCCCGCTGTTCGTCGAGTTCTCGCTCGCGAAGGTGGCAGGCGACCTGAGCGTGGTCGGCCTCGCGGCATACCTCTGGATGTTCGCGATCGCGATCAAGACGGCGCTGCAGGCGCATCGGTGGGCCGATCGCTCCGGGCTCATCGGCCTGGCGAGCCTGTCCGCCGTTGTGTGCGCATTCCAGCTGCTGGTCCTGTATGCCGGCTATGACCTCGCCGTCGTCGCGGTGCCGTTCTGGTTCCTCAGTGGAGCGGTCGTGCCGTTCGCGGGCCGCGCGGTGGTGACGCGTGCAATCGACCACGGAGGGGTATCGTCATGACCGTGATCATCCCGCCGGCTGAAGCCGACAGCGTGCAGGATCTCGTTGCGCCGGGCGCCGCACCGCTTGCCCCGGCCGGGACGCCGAGACGCATTGCGGTGCTTCAACGATTCTTGCCGAGCCGCTCACCGGGGGGCGTCGGCCATTTCACACATCAGCTCGCCGGGCAACTCGTCGCGCGGGGCCACGACGTGACCGTGTTCTCGCTCGATCCGGCGCCGCAGGGCGCGCCGTACCGAGTAGTGCAGCCCGATGCGGACGAGCGCGTCACGCGCGGCAGGCTTGGCGCCATCTTCGGATTCGGCGTCTGGATCGCGCGGCAGGACTTCTCGGGGTTTGACGTCGTCCATGCAATGGGTGACAACCATCTCTTGCGGTCGCGGACGCCCGTCGTCCGCACGCTGCACGGGTCAGCCCTCGGCGAGGCGCTGCACGCGCGCCGCCTCGCCACGAAGGCGCTGTTCTCGAGCATCTATCCGCTCGAACTCGCCGGCATCGCACGCGCAACGCGCACGGCGACCGACTCCACGGCATCGATGCGGCACTTTCCGTTCGTTCGGGCGCGGACCATCCCGAACGGTGTGCCGGATGAGTTCTTCGTCCCCGGCGAACCGAAGAGCCGGATGCCCTCCGTCTTGTTTGTGGGCCACCGGCTCGACGATCGGAAGCGGGGCGCCCTGCTGCTGAACGAGTTTCAGCGCGTCGTCCGTCCCGCGCTGCCCGATGCCGAACTGTGGCTCGTCTGCGACGACAGCGTCGACGCGCCCGGCGTCCGCTGTTTCCGCGATCTGGAATTGGCCCGGCTCGCCTCGCTGTATGGCCAGGCGTGGATCTTCTGCCTGCCCAGCAGCTACGAGGGCTTTGGCCGGCCGTACGCCGAGGCGATGGCGAGCGGTACGCCCGTCGTTGCCACGCCCAACCTCGGCGCACAGGAAGTCCTCGGGGGCGGATCCTTCGGCGACATCGTGTCGCCGACGTCGCTCGGGCCGCGGCTGCTTTCGCTCCTCGAGGATGGCGAACGCCGCGACGCCCTGGCGCGAGCGGGTCGGGGCCGCGCTCAGGACTTCCGATGGGACCGCGTCGCCGGGCAATACGAGGAGTTGTACACCGAAGCCATTACGATGCGCTCGCGTGCGGGTCGGAGGCATGGGCGGTGAAGGTGAGCATCTTCCACACGCTGCCCGGCGACCAGCGAATCAGCTCCGAGGTGTACGCGGGCGCGCTGACCTCCGCGGTGCAAGAGATGGCCTCCCCCGGCCTCGAACTCAATCACGTCCTGCCGCGAGCGACGCTCTGGCGCGCCACGTCGATGCGCGCCGTCGCCCGCCTGGCCGGGTACGTCGATCACTACGTCGCGTACCCGTGGCGCGCTCGCACGGAGAACGCCGACGTGTACCACATCGTCGAGCACGGGTACGGTCACCTGGCGTTGTTGTTGCCTCCGGAGCGGACGGTCGTGACGTTCCACGACGCCATGCTGTTGAAGCTGGGGGCGCGCGAGCTCCCCGTCCGAGTGTGCCCACGCCTGTCGATGCTTGCGAACCGGCTGAATGTTGCCGGGATAACGCGGGCCGCCCGGGTGATCGCCGTGTCAGAGAATTCGCGGATGGATCTCATCCGGTTCACTGGCTGTGACCCCGCACGGGTGCGCGTGATTCCTCATGGTGTCGCGCGACGATTCTCCCCGGCGGTCGTTGAGCCGCCGCCGCGGCCTGATGTGCCTGCGCGCATTCTGCACGTCGGCCACTGTGGCTTCTACAAGAACATCGAGGCGATCCTGTGGGCGTTGCCGAAGATTCGCGATCGCCTCGGTCGCGCCGTGGAGTTCGTGAAGGTTGGAGGACGCTTCACGCCGCAACAGACGGACCTCATTGCGCGGCTGAACATCGGAGGGGACGTACACCACCTGGGCATGATTTCCGACGAGGATCTGCCGCGCGTGTACCGCAGCGCCGACGTCTTGATGATGCCGTCGTTCCACGAAGGTTTCGGGTTGCCGGTGCTCGAAGCGATGGCGTGCGGGACCCCGGTGGTCGCGTCGGATGCCGGCTCGCTTCCGGAGGTTCTCGGCGACGCGGGCCTCACGGCCAATCCCACCGATGTCGAAGGCCTCGCCGACGCGTGCGTGCGCGTGCTGGGTGATCCTGTGTTGCGCGGCGATCTTCGGCGGCGCGGCATCGAACGCGCGGCCGCGTTCTCGTGGCAGCGTACGGCGGCGGCGACGCTCGACGTATACCGGAGCGTGTACGAGGAGGCGGCATGACCGTGAACGAGGCTGCCTCGGGCTCGACGCCGCGCCACGATGCCGGCGAATCTGGCTCTGAAGTGAGTGCGACGCGGAAACGCGGCGGCCGGAAAGCCCGGCCAGATCGCGCGACGCGAGGCACCAACGTGCCGCCTCGGACGGATGCGGCGCCCGATGGCGTTGCAGATCCCGTCCCGCGCGCCACCACCATCTACAGCCAGTTGATGGGTGTAGGTCGCGAGAAGCTCGCCGCGGGCGACGCCGGGCACGACGATCCGAGGCTGCCGGACGTCCTGTACTACGCCTACCGAAGGGGTTTCTGGCCGTACGTCCGCGGACTCTCCTATCGGTGGCGCCTTCGGGCGTGCGGAGGACGGTTCTTCCTCGGGCGGAGCACGAACATCCTGTTTCCGGGGCACCTGACGGTCGGCCGAAACACGTACATCGGCGACTACGTCTATATGAACTGCATCGGGCGCCGGGGGGTGGCACTCGGGGAAAACGTCCGCATCCGCGAGTGGGGCTGGATTCAGGTCACGAGCCACCTGACGAACGTGGGTGAGGGCCTCTCGGTGGGTGATGGCACATACATCGGCCCGCACTGCGTGCTGGGTGCCGGCGGCGGGATCAGCATCGGCCGCGACACCACGTGTGGCGCCTACGTGCAGCTTCTTGCCGAAGATCACAGGTTTGGCAACCCGCACGCCCTCATCAACGAGCAGGGAGTATCCAGGAGGGGAATTACCATCGGAGACGGGTGCTGGCTCGGCAACGGGGTCATCGTTCTGGACGGCGTGCGCGTTGGCGATGGCGCCGTCATCGGCGCAGGCTCGGTCGTCACGCGCGACGTGCCGCCTCGGGCCGTCGCCGCCGGCAATCCCGCGCGCGTCATCCGGGAAAGATCGGCCGGGGCATGAGGTCGCAGGGCGGCCGGGCGCCGCGAACCGTCGCTTTCATCCAACCCACCTCAGAGATCGGCGGTTCGGACATCGCGCTGTATCGCCTCGTAGTCCAGATCGATCGTTCGCTCTACCGGCCGGTCGTAGTGGTTCCGCGCGAGGGCCCGCTCTCGGTCAAACTCCGGCGGGCCGGCGTTCGCGTCGCGGTTCAGCCGATGGCGCAGCTGCGTTCGGTGCGCGATCCCCTGTATCAGATCGGATACGTGCTGCGATTCTGGCCGTCGGTGTTTCGGTTGGCGCTCCTGCTGCGTCGCGAACGGGCCAAGATCGTACACTCCAACTCGCTCTACTGCCTGCAAGGCGCCTGGGCGGCGTTCTTCGCCGGCGTGCCCCACGTCTGGCACATACGTGAGATCCCGGACGCGCCGCGGCCGCTGCGTGCGCTCCTGCTGGCAATGGTGGTGCGGCTCTCCGTGCGTGTCGTGGCGATGACCGAAGCCGTTGCGGCGATGTTTGACGCTTCGACCGGCCGGCGCAGTTCGAAGGTCATGACCATCCCCGACGGGATCGACCTGTCGATGTTCCACCCGGGGCGCGACGGTGCCCGGATCCGGCGCGATCTGAACATTGCCGCCGATGTGCCCGTGGCCGGGTTCGTCGCGCGACTCGACCCGTGGAAAGGCGCGGACGTGTTCGTCCGCGCTGCCGCCTCGGTCGCGCAGCGACGTCCAGATGCGCACTTCATTGTCTGTGGCGGCGAACTCCCGGGGTACGAGCCGCATGCGGCTTCGCTCCGGCGCCTCGCGGGGGAGCTTGGACTCAACGGGCAGATGCACTTCACCGGCTGGACCTACAGCCTCGACGACATCCCCGACGTCATGGCGGCGATCGACGTGCTCGTGCACACGTCGATCCGGCCGGAGCCATTCGGCCTCGTGTTGATCGAAGCCATGGCGACGGCCACGCCGGTGGTGGCCGCGCGGCATGGCGGCGTGCCGGAAGTCGTCGACGCGGGCGTGACCGGACTCCTCACCGAGCCCGGGAATTGGCGCGCGGCGTCCGATGCCATGGTCGCCGTGTTGGACGACGCTCCCCTCGCGGCGGCGCTCGGAGCCGCCGGCCGCGCGAGCGTGGAAGCGCGGTTCGACGTTCGAGACTACACGAGGCGGATAGAGGCGTTGTACGGAGCAGTGCTCGGGAACGCGGGAGAGGTCACTCCATGAACGCAACGGCTCTGTCGATCATCATCGTCAACTACAACGGCGGGCAACTGGTGCGCGACTGCCTCGACCGCTTGTGGCCGGAACTGCGGCCCGGCTGGGAAGTCTTCCTCGTCGACAACGCTTCCCGCGATCGAAGCGCCGATGGTCTCGAACGGGCCTACCCCGGGCTCTCCGTGATACGCAATGCAGACAACGTTGGGTTCGCGCGCGCCAACAACCAGGCGATGCGCCTGGCGACCGGTGCGTACGTACTCCTCCTCAATCCCGACGTGGCCATCACCCGAGGCGCGACCTCAACCGCGCTCGCGTATCTCGAATCGCATCCGGACGTGAGCATCCTCGGTCCCAAGATCCTGTTGCCTGACGGACGCCTGGATCCGGCTGCCCGGCGGTCGTTCAAGACGCCGGAGACGTATCTGTACAAGGTGACGGGCCTGTCGCGCGTCTTTCCGCGCCACCGGCGATTCGGGCGCTACTACCTGTCCTATCTCGACGAGGACGCCGTCACAGACGTCGACTCCATCGTGGGGGCGTTCATGCTGATTCGCCGGAGCGTCATCGACGCCATCGGCATGCTGGACGAGCGCTTCTTCATGTATTGCGAAGATGAGGACTGGTGCTGGCGTGCCAAGCAGGCGGGAGGCCGGGTTGTCTATCACCCCGGACTCGTGGTGCACCATCGAAAGGGGAGCAGCACAAGGACCGTGCCGATTCGCATGGCGTATCACTGGCACAGGTCGCTCTTCCTGTACCACCGCAAGAATATTGCGCCGCGCCACTCAACGTTGGCGAACGCCGGCGTGTACGCGGGAATCGTCGCGTCCTTCGCCGCCCGTGCCGGCGTGCTCGCCGTCAGACGTCTCTTGCCCCGCCCGACGGCAGCGTGACGATGCCGTGCGCGCGGCGAGCCAGCTTCGTGGAACGCCGCGGTGGCCCCTCAGCTCATGGACCCGATTGACGTGGCCTCAATGGCCAGCCGATAGCCGCGCCTCGCAATGACGTGAATGCTGACATCTCGATGCTTGTCCGCGCCGATCTTCCGGCGGAGGCGGCTCATCGTGACGCGCAACACGTCCCGGGATTCCGCGCTCCGCGCCCCTCGGACTCGCGATAGGAGATCGTCGTATCCGACCACGCGATTCGGATGGCGGATCAGATAGGACAGGAGCCGGAACTCAGTCGGCGAGAGCGACAGGCGGGTGCCGTCAACGATGGCTGTGTGTTGAGATTCGTCGACGACGATTGGACCCAACGCGATTTGCCCAGCCCGGTTCGAGGACCGATCGGCCCGCCGAAGAACCGCGTTCACCCGGGCGATGAATTCGATGGCGCCAAGGGGTTCGCGCACGTAGTCGTCCGCACCCGCATCGAGCACTGCGATCGCGTCGGACTCGGCGCGGGCTCGGCCCAGGACGACGATTGGCGTCGAACCGGACCTGCGGATGCCCCGGCATGCGTCCGCGGCTTCGGCCAGATGATCCTGGGTCTCGAAAACCACGATGTCCGGCTTGAGCTCGCGGAGCCGGCCCATAAGCGCCCTGGCCGAACACGCCAGGACGCCGAACCCGGCCACCTCGAGGGCGGCGGATGCGTCCGCGACGATCGCGGGATCGCGACCGACGAGGAGTACCAGCTCGTTCCTTACGACGTTTTGAACCAAGGGCTCCGCTCCTGCGGCGATCTCTCCGCCCATTATCGGTCGGCCGTGGAAGCCACCGAAACGTGTCAGCGTGCCGAACATCGAGCTGGTACAAATTTGTGACGCGATTCGATGCGCCGGATGCGCGTCACGCGGCGCCGTCGCCGGGCCGCCACGTAGAGCATCGCGGGCGCTTGGCGATCCTCCCGCGTGAGCGCGATTATGCCAGATGATCCGCCGGCGCGGGCTTCGCCAAGAGCCGGTATCCGACGCCCGCGACGGTGTCGATCGCGATGTCCGTGCGATTTCCGCCGCCCAGTTTGCCGCGCAGGCGGTTCATAGCCACGTGCAGAAGGCGATGAGTCTCCACACGGTCGGCGCCCCAAACATAGGAGAGGATGTCTTCGCGCGTGACGACCCGATTCCGGTGACGGGCGAGTAGCGTGAGAATCGAGAACTCCGTGACGGACAACGGGAGCTCCCGCCCGTCCAGCGATGCGCGGTGCTGGGCGTCATCGATTGTCAGGGGTCCCGCCACGGTTCTTTCTGCATCAACGATCGGTGCAGACCGGCGGAGGAGCGCCCTGACTCTGGCCTGCAATTCTCCTTCCGCGAACGGAACACCGACAACGTCGTCCGCTCCCGCGTCGAGGGCTTGCGCGGTCGCCAACTCGTCGTCCCCGGCGCCCAGCACGACGATCGCCGCCGAGGATCGGGATCTGAGGCGGCGGCAAATGCCGATGAAGTCCGGCGTGTCAGAGTCGGCGTCGAGGATGATCACCAGGGGATGCAGTTCCTGTCGCCTATTCGGAGCGACGCCGGGCGAACAGGAAACCACGGTGTATGCCTCGCCGAGGGCGGCGGTCACCGCCGCAAGGCGCTGCGCGTTTTCGATCGCGGCCAGGATGACCTGAGGTCCGCTTGTGGCGCGACGCGGTGTATCCATGGCGTAACCCATCAGCGTCGCGCCGGGCCATCGAGTGCGCGGACGACTTGGTCGACGACATGGGTGCCGCCGGTGGCCCGAAACGGGACTATCGTACAGCAAGCACCTCGACGCCGTCGAATGGGCAGGTATGCAACGGTGCCGGCCCGGCCCGCGGGGCCTCACCCGTTGGGTGGCCAGATGTGCCCTTGCCTTGCGCCAGACGGCCAGCCATTCGTACGTATGATCGAGTCTGCCGGACAGGGGACGACCTGTGATCCGTGCGCGATCGCAGGGCCGCACGGGCGAGTCGTCAGTCGAGGGAGGCGGTGCGAGACGCCGTGCGCATGCGCTCGGCGCGGCTCGACGCGGCGTCGGAGATTGGCGCCAGCTGCTCCCCGCCCGGTTCGCCGGGCCGCCGCCATCGCGCTTCGAGGAACAGAGCCAGAATCACCAGCCCCCCGAAGAAGTAGTGGGAGATCAGCACGCGAGGCACAAGCCAATCGAGTATCGGGTAGTTCGGAGCGACATAGTGCACCGGCGGGGAGATCAACGCGACACCGATGACCGCGAGCGCCAATCGCGGCCGTGTCCAGGGCACGCCGAGCGTTCCCGCGAGCATCAAGCCCACCGGCAGCAGCAACAGCACGTAGTAGTGCGCCCAGGATGTCGGCGCAAGCATGATCGCCAGGCACAGGGCGATGCACGCGTCGACCAGCTCGGCGGACTCGCCCGCGGCTCGGCCGCGCCATATCACGAACGCGGCCGCGAGCACCATGGCCGCTGCAATGGCCGTGCGGAGAACCCGGAATCCCGTGCCAAGGCTCTCGATCGGGACGAACCTGTCCAGATACTCGCCCGTGAAGAAGCGGGCGAGCACGCTGTCGAGGGACTGGACGTTCTCCGCGCCCAGCGGATGCTGCGAATACGGTCGTACGGCGTAGTCGTACCAGTCGCGGTGCAGGTCGATGCCGTAGATAGCGAGCGACAGCCCGGTCACGACCAATCCGGTCATCGCGAACGACGAAACGAGGCCCCAGCGCCGCCGCACGACGAACGGAACCGCGATCAGGGCGAGCGGAGGCTTGATGAGCGTGGCCACGCCAAGAAGCAACCCCGCCCATCCGTACTTTCCGATGTGCGCGCACCAGATCACGCCGATCAGGACCAGGAGGATGAAGTGCGTCGTGTTGCCTTCGCGAAGGCTGTAGAACAGTGGACCGGAGATGATGAACACGCCCGCGAGGAGCGCGGCCCGTTCCCGCGGCAGCCGGCCATATGCGGCCAGTGCGACCACACTGGCGACCACGGCAGCAACGCCCAGCACCGTCATCAGCGCACCCGCGGCGTTGACGTTCCAGAACGTGAACGGCGCGAACAGCCACGCGATGATCGGGATGTTGACGAACTGCAGGGGCTCTCCGCGGTAGAACTCCCCCGGATCGTCGCGGATAATTTCACCGGCCGGATAGTACGCCCGCTTGAAATCGTTCAAGAGGACTTCCGGCGCCGAGTACTGCCAGATCACAAGAGCCACCATGGCGCCGAACGCTGCGTAGATGCACCACGTAGCGGCCGCAGGTTGCCTGAGCCGGCGCGAAAGGTGGCCCGAAGCCAGACCGGCCACGATCACGGCGAAGTACAGTGCGTACACTTTCATCGCGCGCCGCCAACCGGGGGAATCAACGTGTAACGCGCGACGTTCATGCCGGGCAGCCCCGAAACTCCAGCGCGCCGTCGCTCGCGGCGTCTACGCGCTCGTACACGACGACGTCGCCCTGCTCGAACGCAATGCGCACGTACGTCCCCGGCGCCAGAGCGCTCGCCCTGTAATACCGCTCGCGAGGCCCGCAGTACAGGTAGTCGGCAGGATAGGCCGACAGTGGATCATCCGCGGCGAGCAGTGCGCGATAACGCGCGGGCCATGTCTCCGCGCGAGCCGCGAACCCGGCCCGGTCCTCGATCTCGAAACTGAACGTGAAGAACGCCAGGTAGTCCTCCAGCATCCGCTCCCGTTCGCGCACGCCGGGATCGGTCTCGTGTAGCGGAAACCCCTTGCTTTGCCCGTCGATGCTCACCCGCCGCAGCATGTCATCCTCGCTGAATCCGTAAGCCGCCTGCACGCGCAGGATCCGTTCGATCAGCTCCGAGTCGTCTGCGTAACTGAACCCGCCGTCGGCCAGGTACTGCGCAGACGGCGTCAGGCTCGCGAGCAGCAGGTTCGTGCTGATGCTCGGAGAGACGACAGTATCGCGGTCGCTCAGATGCGCGCGCATCCATTCGAACGCGGCGTTCTCGGCGTCCGATATGACGAACCCATCGGCAGTCGCCGAGATGGCCCGTCCCTGCAACGCCGCGCCGTACAGCAGTGATCCCGCGGCAATCACGGCGAGGCCCGAATACGCCACGCGCCGCACCTCCCCCATGCGAAACCGCGATGCGATCGCCGCTCCGCCAGCGACGAACCCCGGAATCGCGAACACACCCCACACCTGTGTCTGGTAATGCCACTGCTGGGGCACGACGCCCTGCAACGGCGAGAGTGCGAGCGGTGCCATGAACAGTGCCACGTACAGCTGGTTGCGCGACGGACCGCGCAGCAGCGCGAGCAGAAATGGTACGCCGACGAGCATCCGCTGACCGATCGTCGCCGCGAGCGACGTGTCGATCCCGAACGGGTCGAGCCCGACGCGATCACGGACGTCCGCCGGCAGTGACCGCCCCGCCCATCCGACGACCAGAAGTTCCGGCAAAGCGATGAGCGCAGCCATGCCGCCCACGAGCAGCAGGCGTCGTGCTTCAACCCGCTCACCCCGCAGCAACAGCACCACCATCCATGCGGCAAGCGCGGCGCCCAGAGCCGTCCAGTAGTAGACATACGTATAGACGAGCAGCGCGATCGACACCATCGCCGTCGCCATCCATCGCCGCGATCCGTCCTCCAGCGCCCTGGGAAGCGCGATCACCGCGGCGAAGAACGGCGCGAGAACCAGGATCGGCGCGGAGTAGCGCGACCACGCGTGTACCTGGTTCTCCGGGTCGATCGAGACGAGCGCGCGGAGGATGTCCGGGTGGCGCAACGGCAGGATGCCGTCGGCGAAGTTCAAGACGTGAATCGCGACGAAGGCGATCGGCATCAATGCGAACGCGACGAGTCGCGACCCGGCCAGGCCTACCATCATCGCGTAGAGCAGCACGAACGCCGCCCCGGCCGCGAGTGTTGTGACGATCGCGAGTGCCCAGAAAGGACCGCCTGACACCCTGCCCAACAGACCGATGAGGGTATGCGGGACCGCGCTCCGCTGCGGCGGACCGTCGCGATGATTCACGAGGAATGGATCGCGCACCGGAATGTGCCCGTCGTACGCGTCACGGATCGAAGCCGTGTACAGCGCCTCGTCGTAGCCGATCGCGCCCGCTGCGTAGGGGCTGGTCGGCACGCGCGCGCCGTCCCGGGCGTCGCTCACGAGCATCCACCAGCGCGGGGCGACAAGTATGGCCGCGAGCACCAGCGCCATGGCGATGCCTGCGCCGTGCTTCCGGACGACGTCGCGGGCACCGGTCAATGCCGCGTTCAAGCCTCCTGTCGGCGGACGGGTGATGCTCTGTTCGATGTTCACCGAGAGAACATGCTACGTCGAATCACTCGCGGTGACGAGTCGGCTCTCGGCGATTTCACCTTCGGGCGCCCTCATCGATTCACGGCGCAGGACGATGAACAAGGCGGCGAGCCCCAACACCACCGCCCACCAGAGCGTCGACGCTCGGATGAGCAGCGTCGTCGCGGATGCCACTCCTCGGCTTGTCTCGAGCAGGGTCGCCGTGAGCGATGCGATACCCGTCTCGGCCACGCCGAGGCCGCCGGGAAGCAGCAGGATGGCCGCCCCCAGCGTCGATATCGGAAGGATGAATGAGGCCTTGAGGAACGTGTCCGCGCTTGCATCGACGCCCAGACCGATGAGTACCAGGTAGAACGAGACGACCTGCGTGCCCCATGCGACCACGCTCAACGCGGTCATGAGCAGCACGCCGAGCGGATCCATCAGCATGTAGTTGCTCTCGGACATCTCGTCGATCTGCGACGTGAGGCGCCCGACGATCGGCAGACGTTGCGACAGGTCGCGGACGCGACGCCACGCCGGACGGTGCCGCGAAACCGCGACGACGATCGCCGATCCAAGCATCACCACCGCGACCAACGGCCAGACGCCCCGTTCGAACGCGACCACCCCAGCCGCCGCCAGTACCGTCAGGCCGAGAGCGTCTGTGAGGCGCTCCGCGAAGAGGATCGGCGTCGAACGCGCGACGGGCGTGCCGTATTTGTCCTTGAGCAGGTAGCATTTCAGCCACTCGCCGACCTTTGCCGGCGTGACCACCAACCCCAGCCCCGACATGAAGATCAGAAAGCTATCGAAGCGCGAAACGTCCGTCACTCCGATACGGCGCAGATAGTAATGCCATTTGACCCACCGCAACACGTAGTTGCCGGTCGCGATCAGCAGCACCAGCGGCATGAACTCCCACCGGAAGTCCGCCAGGCTCGCTCGCACGCTGCGGACATCGCCGTACAGGACGAGTGCCCCGAACACGACGATGCCGAGAATCATCGAGATCAGCAGCTTCTGGCGCAGGTTCGAGATGTTCATTCGCGACGCTTTTCGATTCGCGGGACGAGCCGGACGAGAAGCGGCCAGCGAAGGGCGGAGGGCTGGTCGGTTACTCCGAAGCCATGCAAACGAATGATAGCCGCCGGGGGAGTCGCCCCTCAAGCATATGTCAAGATTCGCGGCGCCTTTGTCCGCCAGCGCGCCTTGCCTGCGCGGGAGCCCGATGAGGCGCGCGCCAGGCACGCCCCGTGGCTGTGGAGGCCGTCGGGCCAGATCGAGCGAACGTGGTCGTCCGCAGTCAGCGGAGACTCCTCGGGAATCGCTTCACGAAATCGAGGATCCGCCAGGTCACAGGTCGTACGCGGATTCGCACCTGCTGTTTCACGTTCATGCGCGCAAGATACGCCTTCGCCCCGGCGCTGCCGAGGTACCGTTCCACGATGCCCGGATACTCCGGCGCCATGCCCACGGTCGGTTCGACAGTCGCGTCGCCGTTCACGAGCAGGACGTGGTAGGGAGGTGTGCTCGAATCGATGGTGAGCGCAACGGCGCCGTTCGCCCGGAGCGCGGGCACTTTCGCCGCCTTGGGGCCCGTGATGATGATGACGTCTCCGTCGACACATTGGAACCAGATCGGCACCACGCGCGGACGTCCATCCAGTCCCAGGTAAGCGAGGCGGGCCAGGTTCGGGCCGGCGAGCAGGCCCGCTACGACAGGGTCATCAACCGGAATGCCTGGTTCAGACATCAGCTCGTCATTCCTTTCAGCCCCACGAGGGCGCGTCCGTGCTCGATCTCTCCCATGTGCCGCAGGCCGTGCTGGTACACGAAACACTCAAGCACGTCGAGCTTCCGCAGCGGGGCGCCTGGACCGATCACGAGCGCGCAGAAGATCTGCTGCATGTTTGGCGGGAGTTGCGGCATCAGGACTTCGCCGAGGACGCCGTCCGTAAGCGCGTCGAGCACCCGATCCGTCCGCTCGATGACGCCGGTCTGGTACCGCCGCCACGCGTCCCAGTCCGTGAACCGGATCTCCTCCATCTCTTCGACCGATTCCTCGCGGCCCAGGCGATCCACGGACACGCCAACCGTTTCGGCCCAGTGGCCGCTGTCCCAGAGCGGGCGCTCACGCAGAAAGGGAACGCTGATCGATTGATCCTGTGCTCGTAAGAAATGGCACAGGCTGAAGGCGATCGGCAGGACGCCGGCGCGTTCGTGGTGGTTCACGTGTTCGAGCGTCATGTCGGTGACGCAGCGCGCGTACAGCGTGTTCATCGCCCGGATGCGGTTGCGCAACGACTGGACGAACACCTCAGACATTCGACCTCCTGTGTGCGTCGGCGGGCTCACCGCCGTCCGTCACGCAGCCCTCGCACCATCAGGACGTGACGAACGTTCGCGAAAGCGTCGTGAACGTGCAGGTGTAGACATCGCGGGACCATCCGGGCGACTGGAACAGCGCCGCCTGGACGGGGCTGCCTGTCGCGACACGAGCCCGTTCGGCACCGGTCTCGATGTCGAGCACGACGACGTGCTCCGTGTTGCCGTCGAAGTCGTTCACGACGATCTCTCCGGTGTCGGCGAATTGGAGGAAGTGGTTGCTCGCGCCAAACGCATGCTCCCACAGCCGCTCGAACGTGCCCGGTACGTATCGAAACGCGGCGATCCGTCCGTTTCCGCTGTCGTACGCGACGGCGATGCGCCGCGACGGGTCGATCAGCGGCGGGTTCACGATTGTGCCGTGCGGGAGGCCGAACGGCGTGTACGCCTCGGCATCGTCCGCGTCGGTCAGCGACACGCGAAACAGGTGGAGCGGTCCGGTCGCGACACCGGTGCCCTTGAAATTGCCGCGGAAGGTATTGTCGCCGTTGTCCATGAACCATGCATGTCCGCCGGCGATGACGGGATCCCAACCGTACGACTGCTCGGCGTCCGTCTGTGTGCGGTAGCGGAAGCGCCACGCCTCGTCGATGCCCAACACGCCTCCGCCGTAGCGGTACCGGAAGATTGTGTGGTCACCCACGACGTATACGAACTCGCCGGCCGGACCGCGATCGCTCGATATGCGGGCGATCGATCCTTCCGGTATCTCGACCTCCGGGCCCAACGGTTCCAGGCGATCCGGTTCGAGCAGCGTGAAGTAGGAATTTGACGAGCTGTCGCGGACGAAGTTCTTCATGACAAGGTTGCCGTCCGAGAGCGCGAGGAGACTGTTGTACGGATGCGGCCGCGGAAGCTCACGGCTGGCGATGAGGCGGCATTCGGCATCGAGCTTGTGGCAGTAGCGTCCGTACGTCACGTACAGATAGCCGTTCTCGTGCGCCAGGATGCCGCCCGCCCAGAACGGACCTCCGGGCATGTCTGGTGAACGGGCGAGCGTAGCGAGTGAAACGGGGTCGACGCGTTCGACCCACGATGTCGTGTTTTCCCAGGGCTGAGAGTTCCCCTGCACGAAGACTTCACCCGGCTTGCGCAGCACCACCA
Organism: uncultured Dehalococcoidia bacterium; assembly: GCA_964371095.1. Classification (GTDB taxonomy): domain Bacteria; phylum Chloroflexota; class Dehalococcoidia; order DSTF01; family JACRBR01; genus CAYJMJ01. Next base: position 96,509 of record CAYJMJ010000001.1, read on the forward strand.
TGTTGGCGAAGAGAGCGGGGCGGGACGTAACGTCGAGCCGGTCGCCAGGCTTCAGCGCGAGTCCCTTCGAGCGTGGGATGAGCTGCCGCCTGGGGCCGCCGTCCTCTCCGGGGAAGGGGCTGTCGAAGTGGCCGGGGATTGGCCCGGCCGAATCAAGATCTCTCAAAGCGAGCGCTCCATGTGAAGGCATTAAATGACACTCCGAGTGTCAATGCAAGTTGACACTCGCCACGCCACGACGCCATGATGCGGCATGGCAACAGGGCCTCTGACCAGCAAACCCGCTGCTCGCGTTCCCGGCCGGGTGCGCCCGGTCGTGGACCGACCGGCGACGGTCGACGGCCGCCGCGCCTGGCGCGACCGAAACCTGGGCGCGGTGGTCGACGCTCTGCTCGACCTGTTCACCGAGGGGAACCTGCGTCCCGGCGCAGACGAGATAGCCGCGCGCTCCGGCGTATCGCGCCGCTCGGTGTTCCGATACTTCGACGACCTCGACAGTCTCGACCGCGTGGCCATCGAGCGCCAGATCGCCCGCGTCAGCCACCTTATCGAGGTGCCCGGCCTGGGCGAAGGATCGGTCGAGGACCGCGTCAAGCGGCTCAGCTCCCAGCGCGTGCGGCTGTTCGAGGCTATCCTCCCGGTCGCGCGCGTGTCGCGGCTGCGCGCTCCATTCGAGCCCGTCGTGGCGGACGGACTGGCGCGCAGCCGCCACCAGCTTCGGCGTCAGGTCGAGCGTCAGTTCGCCGGCGAGCTTCGATCGCTCGGCCGGAGTGAGCGGAACGCCGCGCTGGGCTCCGCGGAGGTCGTCTGCTCGTTCGAGGCGTACGAACTCCTCCGGCTTGGCCACGCGCAGACGCCGAAACAGATCGGTGAAGTCATGCGGGCGGGCCTTATGAGCCTCTTCGGCGGCCGGAGCAAACGCTGAACGCGCCGGCGGCGCTGGCCCGTTGCCGGCGTCGTGGGACGCGTGGCGGCGTCCGGCGCTGCCCGGTATGCATGTGTTGGCGCTGTAGGTGTCAACTGTTATTGACACTACCAGTGCCACACTGATACCGTGGTCGGTACTCCGGTGAGAAGCAAGTTCGTGCGGAGCCAACGGGTCTGTGGCACGCCGCGATGGAAAGGGACGCCCGCATGAGCGAGCGATTCGAGATTGTGTTCCTGGGCACCGGCAGCCCGCTTCCCAACCCCGACCGCTGCGGCGCCGGCAACGTCGTGGTCACGGGCGACACGCACCTGCTTGTGGACTGCGGATGGGGCGCGGCGCGCAGGATCCTGCCGTCGGGCATACGGCCGAGCGTGATCGATATCGCGCTGTTCACCCACATGCACACCGATCACATGACGGACTTCCCCGACTTCCTCTTTCTGCGTTGGACGGCTGGCGCAACGACGCCCCTCCGTGTCTTCGGCCCCGACGGGACGGCGGAGATGGTCGAAGGGTTCCTGCTCGCCCTGCGGCGGGACATCGGGTTCCGCCTTGCCCACCACGGTGACAAGCTTCACCCGGACGGCATTCGTGTCGACGTGACCGAGATCCCTGCGACGACGGATCCACACGGCTTCCTGGACATCCAGGGTCTGCGCTGCGAAAGCTTCGAGGTCGATCACTTCCCGGTCGTCCCCGCACTGGGCTATCGGTTCAGCTTTGACGATCGGGTCGCGGTGCTGTCCGGTGACACGACGCTGTGCGACTCGCTCGCGCGTGCCGCGCGGGGTGCCGACATGCTCGTCTGTGAGGCGATGAACCTGCCGATGATGGAGCAGCGCATCGCCGCCCTGAAGGCCGCGGGCATGACGCGCGAGTCCGGCTTGATGGCGGACGTGCCCTCGTACCACATCGCGACAGATCAGATCGCGGCACTCGCGCGCGACGCCGGCGTGGGAGAGATCGTGCTCACGCACATCATCCCGCCCATTACGAACGACCCCGGACAGGTGGCGGCGTTCGGCGCCGGCATGAGCGACGTGTACACCGGGCCGATTCGCGTCGCGCACGACACCGAGCGGCTGCCCGTCGTCAAGCGTGGGTCTTGAATTGGAAACACACGGAAGAAAGAACACCTTGCACGTTCACCGAATTCGCCCTGCAACGTCGGCCTCCCGGCGCTGGATACCGATCCTAATTCTCGTTGCCGTGACCCTGAGCGCCGCCGTGGCGTGCAGCTCGACGGCATCGACCGAGGGTGACGAGCCGTCCGCGGCGCCGGGGGTTTCGCGGGAAGCGGTCGCGGCAACGCGACCGGCCGGCACACTCGTCAATGCCGACGGGTGGCCTCGAGTCGAAGGCACACGCGGCAAGCGCTACTGCGAGGCGCTGCTGGCGCGGCTGGTCGACGGGCGCCTGAATGCCGAAGTCTGGAACACCTACGGGTTGAACGACTGTCCACCAGACGGCTGGAACGCCCTCGATGCCAACGCGATCAAGTCGGAGCGCGGTGTCCTGGTGTCGCTTCTCAACGGTCCGCGCTACTGGCTGATGGACGCGATCGAGAAGAATCCCCTCGGTGATCGCCAGGAGACGACGTTCGGCTCGCTCGCCATGTTCCGTGCCGCGACCGTCGACCTGGGACCTCCACCGCCGAACATGGCGGCATACACGGAGCATCGAGTCGCACGGGGGGCCGTCTTCGAGTACTCGAAGGGCGTGGAGATCTACGAGCTGGTAGACCCGAGCGGCAAGGCATACGTCATGCAGTCGTACAGTCAGCAGCGCGACGTGAATCTCGCGGCGTCCGACCTTCCGTCGCTCGCCAGTCGCATCACACCGCCGCCTGGCTGGACATACCGGTACCGCACGCTCGACGCCACGCTGCGCGTTCAGGGTTCCGGCACGGAAGCCACCGTCATCCAGGACGATCTCGCCAACACATACTCATTGATCGAGCCGAACTGAATCCCGCGTTCACGCGGCGCGTTCGAGCGGCTCGTGCGCGCCGGGCAGCTCGCCCCGTTCGTGCAGGCGCACGAGCGCTTCGACGATCCGCGGACAGAACTGGCGCCCGCTGCACGCGACGAGTTCGTCGACCGCGGCCTGCGCGGGACGCCTCGGCCGGTACGGGCGGTCGCTGACCATGGCGTCGAATGCATCCGCGACGGTGACGACGGCCACGTCCTCCGGGATCTGCTCGCCCGACAGTCCATCGGGATAGCCGCTTCCGTCCCAGCGTTCGTGATGCCAGCGCGCGACCTTTGCGGCGAGTTCAAAGCCTTCCCGCCCGTTGAGGAACTCGGCGCCCCAGACACTGTGCTGCTTCATGACATCCCAAAGGCGCGCCATCTCCCAGTCGTCGACGTCGAACCGCAGCGGAACGGAGAGGATGCTGTCCGGTACGCTGATCTTGCCGATGTCGTGGAGTGTCGCGGCGAGCCCCAGCGCGTGGACGGCGGCCTCGCTGTAGCCGAGCTCGCTGGCGAGCGCCTCGCTGATTGCGCGCACGTTATCCAGGTGGACGCCGGTCGTGTGGTCGTGCGCCTCGGCGGCGGCCGCGAGCATCAATACCGTCTCGTCCTGCGCGCCGGCCAGACGCTCGGTCGCTCTCTGGAGGCCGTCGACGAGCGTGGCCATCCGGACGATCGCCGTCACCTGTCGAGCCACGGCGCCCAGGAACTGCGCGTCCTCAGGAGTGAACGCGCCGACGGAGCGGGACGCGAGCCCCATTTGTCCGATGAGATGCTGCTCCCACATCATCGGCACGACCAGCGCCGAGCGCATCCCGATCCGCGCGATGAGGTCGCGCTTGTGCCTGGCGACGCGCTCCTCGGCCGCGAGATCATGGATCACGATCGGCCGCTGCGTCCGGGCGAGGATGAGGCGCAGATCGGTATCGGTCGCCGTGGGATACGCGTCCTGCATTGCGGTCCAAGCCTCGAGCGGTGGAGTCACTTCGCCGTCGACGAGCGAGCAGTAGGCGAGCAGTCCCTCGCCGGGCGGACCGTACAGCGCGCACTCGACGGCGTCGTAGCCCAGCCCGCTGCTGAGCCGCTGCGCCACGAGCGCGATCTTTTCGTTGAGCGGCGCCGGCGACGTCAGGAGCGGAACAAGATCGTCTGTGAGGCCTCGAACGCGCGCGACAAGTCGCCCTGCCGCGAACTCGGAGTCCGACGCTCGGCGCGCCTTAACGTCGTACATTGCGCCCTCTGCGATGCGGAGCAGCTCGTCCATCGCGCCGCCCTCGTCGGGGAAGATGGCCATCCCTGCGCTCATGGCTATCGGGATCGTCGTGGCGCTGTCCGGGTCGATGACCGCTGCCTGCGAGACCGCATCGGTGACCGTCGCCATGTAGGCTCGCGCCTCGTCCCGGTCCGCGCCGGGCAGCACGGTGAGGAACTCGTCGCCGGCGTAGCGGCCGACTGTGACGTCGCCCTGCGTCAGCGCACTCGCCACGGCCTGGAGGACGGCGTCGCCCGAAGCGTGGCCGTACGTGTCATTGATCGCCGTGAAGCGATCGAGATCGGTGATGACGATCGCGAACCGCGCTGCGTCCCCCCTGCCGATCTCGCGCTCGATGAGATCCGTGATCGCCGCGTGGTTCCAGAGTCCGGTCAGCGGGTCCCGCCGCGCGCGGTCATGCTCGCGCTCGAGGGCACGCTCCAATTGGGCCGACTTCTCTTCGAGCTGGTCCATCAATTGCGACATGCGCACGATGGCAGTGATGTGGGCGGCCGCATCGACGAGCAGGCGGCAGTCGCCGTCGCCGAATGCGCCAGCTCTCTTACTTCCGACCGAGATGACCCCGACGACCGCGTCGTGCCAGAGCATCGGTACCGCCACGCCGGAACGAATGCCGGCGGCACGCAGCAGCCGCACCTGCTCCGGCGTGAGGGGACCGTCGCCGTCGATCAGGTCGACGAGAACGGGCTGACGCGTCGCGTCGAGGATCCTGCCGAGCGGATGATGCAGTATGTTGCGCTGCTCGTCGCGCCAGGCTTCGACCAGTTCGTCAGGCGCCTTTGCGAACGCGTTCTGCGCCGTGACCTTCGTATGTTCGTCGTCGTACAGGTCGAAGTTCACCGCATCGAATCCGCACGTCACGGCGAGTCGGTGGGCCAGCAGCCGTAGCTTGTCATCGAGCGGCGTGACGGCGGTCAGGATCGGTACGAGGTCGGCCATGACGGCGGACGCGCGATCGTCGGCGCGGCGCCCGCTCGAGAGCCGCGTCAGGCCGGACGCCCGTCGCGCGCGCTTCTCCGCATACATCTCGGCGTCGGCGAGTTCGAGCACCGTCTTCGCGTCATCTGCCGTCTCGGGGCACACGGCCACGCCGATGCTGGCGGCGACGGGGAACGATGCGCCCGTTTCTCGGTCCACTGCGCACGTGACCGCGAGCGATGCGTATACGCGCTCTCGAAAACGCTCCGCCGCCGCCCGGTTTGCGCCCGGCAAGATGACGAGGAACTCGTCGCCGCCGTACCGGCCGACGATCGCTCCCTCCATCGCGATGGCGCTCGCGACCGCCACGAGCACGGCATCGCCGAGCTGGTGACCGTACGTGTCGTTGGCCGCCTTCATGCCGTCGACGTCGACCATCGCCACTGCCAACTGCTCGCCTGCCGCGGCCGACGCGAACAGGGCTTCGGTGATCGCGCCGTGGTTGAGGGCGCCGGTCAGCGCGTCGCGGCGTGCCAGCTCACGCTCCAGTGCCAGCGTACGCTCGAGTTCGTTCGACTTCTCGGTGAGCGCTGCCTGCGAGCGCTCGAGCTCCTCGGCCGTCTCCGTGAGGAAGCAGCTCAACGCCTCCAGCTCGCGGGCGCTCGTGCGCAGGTCCTCCTCGTCGCGCTTTCGGTCCGTGATGTCGCGCGAGAAGATTGCGACGCGCTCAACCCGGCCGTCCGCGCCGAACACCGGATCGATGGTGTTGTCCGTCCAGAATCCGTCGCGCTCGTCTTCGAAGCGGGCGCGGCGTCCCGTGACGAATACCTCCTCGTTTCGCGCGCGCCGCTGCTGGCGCAGCTCCGCGGGGAACAGGCTGTAAACGGACGCCCCGACGAAGCCGTCGTCGATCGGGATATCCAGTGACGCGGCGTACGTAACGAGTCGCTGGGCCGCGGTGTTGTTCAGCGCGAGGATCGTCCCCTCGCGATCGATGAGGATGGCCGCGTCATTCGGTGCGTTGACGAGCGCGCGGAGCGTTTCTTCGCGGTCCCGGATCGGCCCGTTCGGACCCGCGCACGTCCTGGCCTCCGCAGCGGCCGATGGCTCGCCCGAAGCTGGCACGCCTGAATGCACCAGCGCCGTCGCGTCGGCAAGCGTGCAAATCATGCGGCGCCTCGCCAGGTCGCCGTCTTCGCCGCGAACGTGCGCCGTCAGCCACACCACTCTCCCCTCCTGCGGGTGGTGGACGCCCACGACGGACCCGCCGTTCGCCGCCGCCAACTCTTGCGGCGCGTCGGCCAGCAGACGCCCGTGATGATCGATCAAGTGCCAGCCCGGAGGCGGTGGCATGACTCCCGTGATCTGCTCCTCGGTCAATCCAAGAAGGCCTAGAGCGACGTCGTCCGCGGCGGTGATCGCGCCGCCGTCGAGGATTACGACGCCCACGGGCAGGTGGTCAATGGGCGCCTGCGGCACGCTATCGCCGACCATAGATTCGTCGGTCAACGGGAGCCTCCCCTGCCGGCACTCATGCCGCCTCCTCGTCCGGTGCGCCGAGGGCGGCGTCCATGAACGCGTCGATCGCTGCCGGTTCGAGCGCTTGGCTGAAGAGGAATCCCTGTCCCAGCTCGCAGTGCATCGACTTGAGACAATCGAGTTGATCGTCCCGCTCGATCCCTTCGGCGATGACCTGCAGGTCGAGGCTCTGGCCCAGCTCGATGACCGCCTTGGCCAGCAGCTCCTGCCGTTTCTGCGAGGCGATCTCGTCGACGAATGACTTGTCGATCTTGAGCAGGTCGATGGGGAAGCGGCGCAGATAACTTAACGCCGAGTAGCCCGTACCGAAGTCGTCGAGCGCGATGCGCACGCCGAGGCTCCGTATGCGCTCGAGTACCTGCAGGGTCTGTTCGGGCTCCCGGAGCACGGCCGTCTCCGTCATCTCCAGGATGAGCCGATTCGGCTCCAGCCCGGACACCGCCAGCGCATGCTCCACGGTGCCCACGAAGCCGGCGTCGCAGATCTGCCTGGCCGACACATTGACGCTAATGAGCAACCGCCGTCCCCGGTGCCGGTCCTGCCACAGGCGAGCGTGATTGCACGCCTGGTGGAGCACGAATCCGTCGATCTCGACGATGTCGCCCGATTCTTCGGCGAGCGGGATGAAGTCGTTGGGCATGATCACGCCACGGGACGGGTGCTGCCAGCGAACGAGCGCTTCCGCGCCGACGACGTCGCCGCTGTCCAGCGAAACGGTCGGCTGGTAGTGAACGACCATCTCGTTGCTCCGGACCGCGTTCCGCAAGTCCATGAGAATGGCAACACGATCGGCCAGCCGGCTGTGCATTCCCGGCTCGTACACCGCCCATCGCCCCTTGCCGCGGCTCTTGGCCACGTACATGGCGATGTCCGCGTTGCGCACCAGATCATCCGATCGCGCGTCGGCGTCTCCTGCGGCCAATCCGAGGCTCGCCGAGACGACGACGTCGCGGTCGCGGAACTTCATCGGCTGGCGGATCGCGTCGATGAGGCGTTCGGCGGCCTGGAGTGCGCCATCGAGGTCGTCAGCTCCTTCGAGCAGGACGGCGAACTCGTCGCCACCGAATCTCGCGGCGGTGTCGCCCGGGCGCAGACATGCCGAGACGCGACGCGCGACTTCGCAGATGGTTCGGTCGCCCGTCGCGTGTCCCATGCTGTCGTTGATCGTCTTGAAGTTGTCCAGATCGAGGAACAGCACGAACACCTCGGACGGAGAGCTTCGGACCCGTTCGAGGGCGTGGTCCAGGCGCTCCAGGAACCGCGCCCGGTTGGCCAATCCGGTCAGGTGATCGTGAAATGCCTGGTGCCGAAGCTGCCCTTCCAGCTCGCGCTCAGCAGCGAGCGTACGCGCGAGCGCCGCTTCGGCGTTGGCCCGCACCTCGACTTCGCGGGCAAGGTCTGCGTTGGCCTGCTCCAGCTCGCTCGTACGCGTCTCGAGGTTCTTGGAAAGATACGCGCTGAGTTCGGCCGACCGTGTCAGCAGCGCGTCGGCCATCGAGTTCACGTCATCCGCCAGGTCCGCCAGTTCGCTCGGTCCGGTCCGGCGAACGCGCGCGGAGGTGTCGCCGGCCGCGATAGCCCGCGTGGCGGCCCGCGCCTGTCCGAGCGGCCGGCCGATCCACCAGTAGCTTGCGCCCCCGACGAGGACCAACATGCCCGCGCAGACGCTGCCGATGCCCAGGGACCAGCGAACCGTCGACGCTTCCGCCTGCCGCTGATGGACCTGCGCTTCCCGAATTTCGGCGCGCTGGCCGGCGAGTTGCACCTGAAGGTCATCGAGGAACTGGCCGGCGTCCAGCGTCAGGTTGGAGTCGCTCGACAAGGCGACCGCTTGGGCCAGATTTCCGGCTTTGATCGACTCGATGACCCGGGCGTCCGCGTCGGCGAAGCGCTGGTGTGTGGCGACGAAGCCATCGATGACGGCGACCTGAGCCGGGGCGTGCAGCTCCGCGTCGAGTCTCAGGGCGGCGAGCGACGCCTCGACGCCCGCGCGGGACCGGTCGAAACGATCGATGTACGCGGGGTCCTGGAGTACGTAGTAGCTGATCAGGCTGACCCACTCGTTGTATGCGCCGCCGAGCGCGTCCTCGTACGCAGCGCTGTTCGCGACGGCGCGCGCCGCCTGGGCCTGCGCCGCGCCGTGACGCACGTCGGCCGCACGGGTGGCGAGAGCGGCGGCCGCCGTCACGCACAGCACGACAACGATCAACATGCCGATCGTTGTGCGGACGGAAACCCGGTCGGGACGACGCACTCTCAGCCTCCCAACAAGACGCAACGATTGCCGGTATACCCGCATCAAGTACATGTTCGGTGGCGGCACCCGCGGCGATAGTGAACCCGCCGGTTTCGAGGGAGAACACGTAGGGAGATGGCGAGATCTTCGGTCCGGGACCGTGCGTGCGCACGGTGCACCCGAGAATGCGTCGGCGCGTAGTGGTCAGGCACCAGCGTGTGACCCGTGGCCGGCATCCATTCGGCGGGCGCGGCTTATCATCGCAGGCCGCCGCGCCGTTGCGCGGCCGTCAGGCGATCGGCGCGGGCAAGCGATGGCGGCAGAGGCGCACGCACCCTCGTAGCCGTTCGCCATTGGCGCGGAAGAGAACCGCTCCCCGGTGAGTGCGCTGGCGACGCGCTCGGTGCTGCCGAAGCTCGGGCGCGGAACGCTCTCCAACGCCGGCGCGACCTGTGTTTAGGCGTAGGGCGGCGCGGTGTTGGCTTCGGGCATCCGCTCGACGCCGTTATGCGGCGGCGTCATGTCTTGGCGGGCGCGCGCATGCTTCCTTGCGGCGCTCGGCGTCCGGCGCCGCTCCCTCAGGTCGTGGGCGCTCGACGAGACGCTTCGCCTGCAATTCGGCCAGCGCATGGCCGCATTGCAGGCAACTCAAGACATGTTCGCCGTCGTGGGACGTGCGAAGAAGGTCGCCGCGACAGCGCGGGCACGACTTGAGCCAGAGCATGTCCATGCCTCCTCACCCCGATTCATATCACGGCGCCCGGGAGGGCGCGGTCGTCGCGCGGCCCGCAGCGGCGGTCATTCAGCGGCGTGACGCGACGCGGCGTGTGCCCGCGGCCCGGGTGCGCGTCGCCGCCGGCGCCACCGCACGGCCGCGGCCAGCGCCGTTTGTCGACGGGGCCACATCCTCGAGGACGAACGTCACCATCATGTGTACGCGGTACTCCGAGATCTTGCCGTTGGCGTCGACGGTGACCTCCTGATCCTTGACCCACGCGCCCCGAACGTTGCGCAGGGTCTGGCCGGCTCGCTCCAGTCCGGATCGGATGGCGTCTTCGAAACCGCGAGGCGATCCCGCAGATATCTCCGTGACTCGTGCAACTGACATCCTGTCCTCCTCTGCTGTGCACTCGGCGTCGGTGCGACGTTCGGCGGCGAGGCCGTGCCGGCCCGCGTCGACCGTCGGAATCGCCCCTGTTCCGGAAGGGTGAGCTTATGTTGCCGCCTTGATCTCGATCTTCTTGCTGGCGGCCTGCACCTTCTTCGGGATCACGATCTCGAGCACGCCGTCCTTCATCGTGGCGGTCACGGCGTCGGCGTCGCAGCCGTCGGGAAGCGCGAGCGTGCGGTAGAGGCGGCCGTAGCTGCGCTCGGAGCAGTAATAGTTCTCTTCCTTGACTTCGCGCTCCTCTTTGCGCTCGCCGCTGATCCGCAGCTCGCCGCCGGAGATCGTGACGTCGATCTCGTCCAGCCGAATGCCGGGCATCTCGGCTTTGACGATGACGTTGCCCTCGCGTTCGAACATGTCGACGGCCGGCTCACGCGGGCTGAGCCAGGACGGGCGGAGCATGCCCATCGGCGAACGGGTGTCCCACATGTCGCGGAGCATGTCTCTGAACTCGTGTCGCATCTCGTGCAGCTCGGGGAAGATCGGTCGTCGCCGACTCAACTCTTTTGTCTGGCCGTTGGTGCTCATGGCGGTGACTCCGTGGAATCGCGTCCTCCAACCGGACTGGAGGCGTGGACCGTTGGAGGCGGCTGGCGGTTGCGGATCGAACCCGCGCTGAAGGGACCGTCCGGGCCGCCGGTCGCCTCATGGACCACCATAGGCGCTGCGTCGCGCATCCGGCGTGAACGTGGCGGCCGGACGCACATCGATTCCGTGACAGATTAGGCGCCGTGCGGCGGCACCATCCGACCGCGGACGTTGCGCCGCGTTTGATGGGAGTGCGGCGCGTCTGTCAGGCTGTAACGGGCGGGCTTGAACCTTCGCTCGCCGCCCGCGAAAGCCCGCTGGAGGACGTCCATGCCCGCCGTTACCGCCGATGCCCTGACGCTGCCCCGCCTGCCCTCGCTGCCGCAGCGCGAGACCGAGTGGCGACAGGTCGCCACTGTCGTGACGGCGCATCGGCAGCTCGAAGGCGAGGGATTCGTAGTCAGGCGGCCGTTCCTCGGCGCCGACCTGTCGCTCGCCGATCCATTCCTTCTGCTCGACCATATCGGCGCGGTCGAGTACGCGCCCGGCGAGGCGAAGGGCACCTCCTGGCACCCGCACCGCGGCTTCGAGACCGTGACGTACATCATCGATGGCGCATTCGAGCACCAGGACACGACCGGCGGCGGCGGTCTGATCACCGACGGCGCGACGCAGTGGATGACGGCCGGTGCCGGCATCCAGCACATCGAACGGCCGCCCGAGCGGCTCGTCACCAGCGGGGGGCTGTTCCACGGTGTGCAACTGTGGGTGAACCTGCCCGCGGCCCAGAAGTGGTCGCCGCCACGCTACCAGGACATCGAGGCGCGGAACGTGGCGCTCCTGTCTGGCCACGATGGCGCATCGCTGGTGCGCGTGATCGCCGGGCAGGTCGATGGCCACGAGGGACCGGGCGTCACGTACACGCCCATCACCTACGTGCATGCGACCATCGCGCCGGGGTCGCGGTTGGACGTGCCGTGGCCTCGGGACTTCAACGCGCTCGCCTATGTTTTGGCCGGCCGCGGCTACGCGGGGCGCGAGGAGCGTCCGCTCGATGAAGGCCAGCTCGCGGTGTTCGGCCCCGGCGCGGCGATCACCGTGCGCGCCGCCGAGGCGCAACCGGTCGCGGCACGCGGCGGCTGGGAGGTGCTGCTCCTTGGCGGCCTGCCGATCCGCGAGCAGGTCGCGCGCTACGGCCCCTTCGTGATGAATACCCGCGCGGAGATCATCCAGGCGGTCGAGGACTTCCAGGCGGGCCGCATGGGCGCCATCCCCGCGGTGCACATGCCGCATCAGACGAGCGCGGACGACGCGGTCGACGCCGGGTCGTAGCCGGGGAACGTGGATGCCACGATGTCGTAGGCGGTTCGTGGCGAGTCGTTACTAGTTGTTGGTTGGTCGGCACCGCCGGCGCCACGCAAGTCCCGCGACGACGAGTCCAATCGCGACGAATACGACGAGGTACGCCAGGCGAATGCGCCTGTTACCGGCGCCGTCCGTGGGCGTCGCGGCAGGTTCGGCCTGCACCGCGAGTCCGCCGACCGGCGTCACGGCCGGGTAGTAGTCGAGGACCTGCGGCGGACCGCTGTGGGCGATGACGTCGGCGAGGGTGAACGGCATGAGCTTGAACTGGTTGTTGCCGTAGAGCGCGGTCTGGTCCGCGTAGTGGGGCGAGGCCGGGTCCTCGCTCTCGCCGTAGGGCCGAATCGAGTAGAACGTCGGCGGACTCGTCATCGCCACGACGAACTGGTACGAGGAGCCGTCGTAGGCCTGGTAAACGCCGCCGCTCAAGGTGGTCGTGTTCGCCATCCGCAGGGCAGGCGTCTGACCGCTGCCGCCGCCGACGGGATACAGGGCGCCGCGCGGGATCTTGTGCACGTCGCCCCAGACCGGGTTCATGATGCCGAAGTTGGCGCGCGCGTTGCCGATGGCGGTGACCAGCGCGTCGATCAGCTTCGTCTTGTCGGCCGCGGCCATTGACCCGTAGGCGGGGACGTTCTCGCGCCCGAACGTGGGTCCGAGCGCGAAGAAGTCGATGACCCACTCCCGGCCCAGAGCCACCGCGGCGCTCGTCTTCTCCTGGCGCCCGTCCCACGCCGAGAGCAGGCTGACGCCAGCCGCGATACTGCCATCCGGATCCGGCCGCGGGTTGTCGGCCCAGGCGGGTCCGATCAACGCGGCGAGTCCTCGCCCCGACCACGAGACGTCATCCATGGACATGTCTTCCATGTCCTGGAACGTGAACGCCGGCTGCGATTCGAGCCACTCCACCGCGCGCCGCCCCCGCTCCCCCATCCAGTTGCCGGGCGAGACATACGGCGGGTAACTCGCTGGGTTGAGGTCAGGCGCGGTCGTCCATGGCGAGTTGTTCGCGTTCTGGAGGTAGCCGTTGGACGGGTCCACCTTCATGGGCAGCTCGGCGTAGGTGAGGAACGGGCCCCAGTCGTTGGCGGAGAGGGAGCCGTCGACCGCCTGGTTCCAGTTGACCGAGGTCGACTTGTGGGGCATGCGCATGTTGTCGACGTACATGATGTGGCCGAGACGATCGGCGACGATGACGTTCCACTTCGCCATCCGAGGCGTCTCGGTGGGATTGAAGAAGGAGGCGGCGTCCGGGGACTCGAACACGTGGATCGTCTTCGACACCATGTCGTTGAGGTCGAACGAGGGCATGGCCGCGGCGTACGCGTACGTGGCGTTCTTGTTCACGATCGGGCCGTGGACGGAGTAGTAGTTCGTCACCTGTACCGGCGACTGACCAAGCCGCTGAATGGTGGACGTGACCTGCTCCAGGTCCACCCAATCGCCGTCGCGCAGGTACTGCAGGTTGTTCGCGGGGTTCAGCGTCTCCCGGTAGAGATCGGCGTTGTTCGGTGAGTTGTCGGTCATGGTCCACGCGACGTTGTCGGTCGCACCCATCGCGATGAGCGGCCAGCCGAAGAACGTCGACCCGGCGACGTTAACGCCCGGGTAGTTGAGGTGCGCTTCGTACCACTGCGTGGCGCCCTGCCAGCCGAGGTGCGGGTCGCCCTGCAGGATCGGTACGCCGAGCGCCGACTTCGACGGGGCGATGGCCCACATGTTCGAGCCGTACGCACTCTCCCGCGCCGCCGGCAACGCGGCCCCGGCCGGCAGCTTGCTCAGCGCGATCTGGTACTCGGGCAGCAAGGAGATGTACTGGACCCATGCGAGGATCTCGTACGGCTCGACCGGCAGCATCCACGCCGGCTGGCCGGGATGTTCGGTGATGTACTTGTTGACGCCGCCGGCGAACGCCTCGATGCGCTCGCGATCTCCGGCGGGCATCGCCGACAGCGCGGCCTGGCCGGTCTCCGGGAGGTCGAGCAGGTGGACGAATCCATCGGCGCTTGAGTTGCCCAGACCGGTCTCGGCGAGCCGGCCGGCGGCGGTCAGGTAATTCCTCCGCATCTGGGACAGGTGATCCTGCGCCTGGACGTAGCCGAACGCGAACGAGGCCGCCGCGGCCGAGTCGCCGTAGATGTGCGGCACGCCGTACTCGTCTCGATACACCGTGGCATGCTCGGGGATCGCGGCACGGACCGACGGGAATCCGGACGAAGGCGACGCGGCGCCGACCGCGAGCGCCAGCATCGCGAGCAGGAACAGCCGAAGTGCGCGGACGTTCACGCGGCGATAGTAGCACCGCGACGTCATTCGTCAACCGCCAGTGTGGCGCGTGAGTCGAGCTTGACGCGCAGGCGCGGGGCGATGACCGCGCCGAGGACGGCGACGACGGCCATCGCGGAGAACGTGGCCACGAGCGACGCGGCGAGCCAGCCGCCGGCGCCGCCGGCCGCGACGATCACGCCGCCCGCGCCCGCTCCGATGGCCGCGCTCAGCGTCTCGCCGAGCTTGAGCGATGCCGTCGACGCGCCTTCGCCGCCCGGTGGCGATGCCGAGAGCACGATGACGGAGATGCTCGAGTAAGCCATGCCGATGCCGCCGCCGGCGATCGCCCACGCTATCGCCGCGAAGGCGACGGGCGTGCGCGGCCAGGCGACGAGTGCCATGCAGGCGATGCCGGTGGCCACCAGCGCGAACCCCCAGCGAACGACCGTCGCGTGCTGCCAGCGCGTCGACGTGCGCTCCTGCAGCCAGGCGCCGGCGGTCCACGTCAGCGTTGCCGAGGTGAGCGTGACGCCGGCGATCACGGTCGACTGGTCGCGCAGGCGCGTCAGCATCAGCGGCACGAACGCCTCGGTGCCGAAGAACGCCATGTTGAGCAGGCCCATGCCGGCGATCGCGGCGGGCAGGCCGGGCGCGGCGCGCATCGTGCCCGGCGGCATGAGCCGCAGCAACGCCGCCAACGCGATCGCCGCGCCCCCGATCGCGAGGGGCGAGCCGATGAGCACGGAACCGGCGCCGAGCCCGCCGAGCGACAGCGCCGTGCCGGCCGCGAGCCAGATCGCGCGCGGCACGCGGCTCTCGCCGCGCATCGGCGTCTCGGGGCGGCCGAGGGCGCGGAGTCCGGGCACGGTGAGCGCGGTAGCGACCGCGAGAATCGGCAGCAGGCCGAGGAAGACGAGGCGCCACGACGCGTACTCGGCGACGGCGCCGGCGAGCGCGGGCCCGACGATGCCCGGTACCACCCACACCGTCGACAGCACCGCGAACATGCGGGGCCGCAACGACTCGTGGTAGCCGCGGCCGATGGTCACGTACGCCACGGCGGGTATCGCGCCGCCGCCGAGGCCCTGGACCGCGCGGCCCGCGACCAGCACCGGCATCGACGTCGCGAGGCCGGCGATGGTCAGGCCGATCGCGAAGAGGGTGAGGCCCACCGCGAACGGGCGGACTGGCCCGTGCGCGTCACACTGCTCGCCGGCGGCGGC
The DNA here is from genome assembly GCA_964371095.1 of uncultured Dehalococcoidia bacterium. Classification (GTDB taxonomy): domain Bacteria; phylum Chloroflexota; class Dehalococcoidia; order DSTF01; family JACRBR01; genus CAYJMJ01. Next base: position 111,925 of record CAYJMJ010000001.1, read on the forward strand.
GATGCCGACGAGGCTGCAGAGCAGGTAGGCGCTGAAAGTCCACCCGTACAGCGACAGGCCGCCGAGCGCATGCTGGGCGGCGGGCATCACCGTGGCCACGGCGAGCGCCTCGAACGCGGCGAGCGTCACGACGAGCACGAGGCCGATCGTCAGCGCGCGGCGCGGTCCGGACAGCAGGCCGCCAACCACTTCATCGCTACTTGCGGGTTGCACCACGTCACTCACGACCGGGTCTCGCTTCCACGCTCGAAGCGTATCCGGCGGGAGCGGGGCGCGGTGGCGGAGGGGCTGGGGCTGGAGGTTGGACGCGGTCCGCTACGGCGCTGGCGTGCGCAGCACTATGACCCCGGTGCGGGTTGGGGAGCCGCCGGAGGGCTCGATCGTGACGCAGTACCACGAGGGCGTCGCTGCGGCGTCGGCGGCGGCGAGCCGGGCGACGAGCAGGCGGCCCGCGCCCGACGCATCGACGGAGAAGGCGCCCGCGCTCTCCCAATCGCGGCCGTAGACCTCCCACAGCTGGTACGACTTGCCCTCGGGCAGCGGGGGGAGGCGGGTGGCCATCAGTGCGCCGGCGTCCTTCGCGGGGCTCCACAGGTATTGCGCGGTGGCCTGAGGCGCGGCATCGGTGCCGGCGAGGGCGATGCGCTGGACGTCCGGTTGCGACACGACGTCGACGATCGCCTGCTGCGTCCACACGTCAGACTGCAGGCGGGTGGTGGACTCCGTCAGCGTGGCGAGGTCGGCGCGGACGGCGACCATCTGGTTGGCCTGGGCGGTGGCCTCGGCGCGGATGGAGGCGTTGCGATCCTCCAGACCGTGAACGCGGCTCTGCATCACCGCGGTCCAGGCCGACACGCCCGCGAGCGCCGCGACCAACGCGGCCGCCGTCGCCAACCACCACGCCGTCACGCGACGGGCGGGGGGCGTGACGGCCCCGAGCGTCCTCGCCGAGGCCATCACGGTGGCCTTCAGCGCCGGGCCCGCGGGGACAAGCGGCGCGGACAGGGCGAGCGCCGCGGCGGTCTCCTCCGTTTCGTCGAGCAGCCGGGCGCAGTCGGCGCACCCGGCGACGTGTTGCTCGAGGTCGCGTGCCTCGTCGGTATCGAGCGCGCCGATGGCGTAGGCGTCGATGCTGTCGCGGAAGGCCGCGCAGTCCGATCGCGTCATGACTCCTGCTCTCCCGCCCGTCGGTCCGCGAGCGCTCCACGGAGCTTCTGCATGGCCAGCCGGATCCGCGTCTTCACGGTGCCCAGGGGTTGCCCGAGCTTGCTCGCGATCTCCTGCTGCGTCAGGCCGCCGAAATAGGCCAGGTTGATGACGAGCCGCTGCTCCTGCGGGAGCACGGCGATGGCGGCGCGCACGGCGCGGCTGTCGTCGGCCAGGACGGTCGCCGCCGCCGGGTCGGCGCTGACATCAGTGTCGGGCACGGCGTCCTCCTCGCCCTCGATGGCCGGTGGCGCCACGTGTCGCAGACGGCGGGCATAGCCGCGGCGCTCATCGATCGAGCGATGGCGCGCGACGCTCAACAGCCACGTGACGAACTTGCCGCGCCCGGCGTCGAAGTGATCGGGGCGCCGCCAGAGGCGAAGGAAGACATCCTGCGTGACGTCCTCGGCCACCTGCCGATCGCCGACGATGCGCATCGAGACCGAGAACACGAGGTCGGCGTAGCGGTCGTACAGCGCTTCGAATGCCTCCAGGTCCCGGCCGCGCAGCCGGTTCACCAGGTCGTCGTCAGGGAGGCTCACGCGACTCACGTGTTCCGTCTCCAGTACGTTCCCCGCGGGCGCGGGGATTCATCGTGCGGGCGGCGCTACGCATGATACGCGGTTCGTGCCGGTACAACGACGGACCGCCACCGGATTCTTGGGGAATGCGCGCATCGATGAATCCGCGCGCGCCGGCGGCGCGTAGTGGTTAGCGTAGACATCCGCCGCGGCGGCGTTCACCCCGGACAGGAGGCTCGGTATGGACAGGTTTGGCAGCCGACCGCGGGCTCGCGGCGCCTGGGCGGGCAGGCGCGCGGCGATGGTGGCGGCATTGGCGGTCGCCGGCGCGGCCGTGCTTTCGGGCGGAGCGACGACGGCGCGGGCGGCGACGATCACCGTGCAGGTTGGCCAGCAGAATGGCGGAACCGCGATAGCGGATCAGTTCAATGCGGCGGTGGTCACCATCAACCAGGGCGACACGGTCCACTGGACATGGTTCTCCAACCCGTTCGGTCATACCGTCGTTTCCTTCAGCCAGACGGGCGGCGTTCCCGACTGGCAGACGCCGGCCCCGCTGACGGGCGCCGGCCAGTCGTTCGATCACGCGTTCAGCACCGCCGGCGTGTTCACGTACTATTGCTCGATTCACGCGCTACGGTCCGACGCGGATCCCGTGAACATCGATTCGAGCATCGCGCTGGGGAAGATGGTGGGGAAGATCACCGTCAACGCGCCGCCGTCGGTAGGCGGAATCGCGGTCAGCCCCGATGCGCGGACCCTCGGCGTGGCCGGCGACGCGAGCGACAGCGGCATGCGGACGCTGCCGGTCATCGTCGGCCTCGGTGCGGCGCTCGTGGTCGCTGCGGGCGGCGCGTTGGGCTGGTACGTGGCGCGGCGCCGCGCACGCTGATCCGCCGTCGAACCGCCGCATCGATGCACGTCCTGGAAGGAGCGGCTCTGTGAGTGCAATTCCGAGACATCTGATCGCGGGTATGGTGCTGGCCGTGTTGGCCGCGGGGCTCGCCCATGGCGGACGAGACGCGCAGGCAGCGGGAGCGACGGTGACGGTCGCCAACTTCTCGTTCACCGACGGCGCGAGCGGCACGTCGGTCACGACGATCCAGGCCGGCGATACGGTCACGTGGACGTGGGCCGACACCGGGGCTGTGCCTCACACGAGTACGTCGACGAGCGTTCCGGGCGGCGCGAGCACGTGGGATTCGGGCGCCCACGCGTCGCCGTTCACGTACGGGCCGGTCACGTACTCGGTGCCCGGCACCTACGCGTACGTGTGCAGCGTGCACCCCACATCGATGACGGGCACGATCGTCGTGCAGGCCGCGAGCACGGCGACCCCGGCGCCGAGCGACACCGCGCCGGCGGCGACGTCGACGGCTGCCGCGGCGCCGACCGACACACCCGTGCCCACCGCGACGGCCGGCGCGGGTTCGCCGACCTCGTCGCCCGTCCCGGCCACCGCCGCATCGGGGCAGCCGTCGCTCATCGCGCCGCCACCTGCGACGCCGGGCGCCGAGGTCGCCAGTGCAACCGGCGGGGCATTGCCGCAGGCCGGTACCGGCGATCAGGCCACCGGCGGGCATGCGTCCCGGCCGCTGCTCCTCGCACTCGGGCTGGCCGGCGCGGCGATCGTGTGGGGCGGCGTGGTGATGCGGAGGTGGCGCGGCCGGTAGCGGCCATTCAGCCGCGCATCGCGGGCGGTCCTGTTACGCTTGCGTCGGCATGGCGCACTTCCACTATCGTTCGCTCGACGAGCTGCGCGAAGACGTCGCGGACCGCGGACACGAGATCGGCGTCAGCGACGAGCTGCGGCGGATCGGGGATCGCGTGCGCATCGGCGGCCTCACCGCGTCCAACCGGATGGCGGTGCACCCGATGGAGGGCTGCGACGCCAACGCGGACGGCACGCCGGGCGAGCTGACGTTTCGGCGATGGCGCCGGTTCGCGCAGGGCGGGGCCGCGCTGCTCTGGGGTGAGGCGACGGCCGTCGTGCCGGAAGCGCGCGCAAACCCGCGGCAATTGCTGATTTCGGCGGGCACGGCGCCTGAGCTGAAGCGGCTACTCGACGAGACGCGGGCGGCGCGACGGGAGCGCTTCGGCACCGACGCCGGGTTCATCGTCGGGCTGCAGCTGACCCATTCGGGGCGCTGGTCGCATGCGTCGCCGATCGTCGCGCATCACGGCGCCGCGATCGAGGCGGTGCGCTCGTCGCGTCGGGTGATCTCGGACGACGAACTGGAGCAGCTCGAGGATCGGTTCGTGGATGCCGCGCTGCTGGCGCGGGACATCGGCTTCGACTTCGTCGACATCAAGCAGTGTCACACGTACCTGCTCAACGAGCTGCTTGGCGGGCGGTCGCGCGAGGGGCGCTACGGCGGCGACTTCGACGGACGGACGCGCTTCGTGCGCAACGTGTTCGCGAAGATCCGCGACCGCGCGGGCGCGTCGCTGCTGCTGGCGACGCGGATGAACGCGTACGACGGCGTGCCGCATCGGACGGGCGACGACGGCATCGGCGCGCCGGCGGCCGTCGTGACGCCGTACGCCGATGGCTGGGGTGTCGATGCGGGCGATCCGTCGCGGTGCGATGCCGCGGAGCCGCTGCGGCTGATCGGCGAGCTGCGGAAGCTCGGGCTGGGGCTGCTCAACGTGACGGCGGGGAGCCCGTACTTCAACTCGCACGTCGGGCGGCCGTTCGATCGGCCGCCGATCGACGGCTACGTGCCGCCGGAGCATCCGCTGGCCGGCGTCGAGCGGCACCTGCGGCTGACGGCGGAGATCCAGCGCGCG
>CAYJMJ010000002.1:0-53867 GCA_964371095.1 uncultured Dehalococcoidia bacterium
GAGCAGAGAGCAGAGAGCAGAGAGCAGAGAGCAGAGAGCAGAGAGCAGAGAGCAGGGGCATCTCCGGGTCCCTCGCTACGGCAGGGTCCTGGGCACGCCTGTTGCATCCGTGGCGCGGGCTTTCAGCTCGCGTTCGCGAGATTGAAGCGACGTCCGTACCGGTCGGTGGCAGAGTCGGTCATCCAGTTCTTCAACACGCTCTCTCAACTTGGGTGTGGGCGACCGTCCGGTGGCACGTCATCGCACGTCGTCGTCGCGGCCGCGCTCCAGCGCGTGCTACGCTGCGCCATTCCGAGGAGGTGGCCGCATGAGCTTCAACATCACCTTCGTCCTGTTCCCTGACTACGAGGAGCTGGACTTCGCGGGCCCGTACGAGGTATTCGGCACGGCGGCACGGTACATCGACAAGGAATGGCGCACGTTCACCGTCGCAGCGGAGCGCATGACCCGAGGCACGAACGGCATGCGGGTCGAGGCCGACTACCTGTTCGACGATGCGCCCGCGGCCGACCTCATCGTCGTGCCGGGCGGCTTCGGCACGCGGCCGGGCATGGATGACGCCGCGCTCATCGGCTACATCACCCGCGCCGGCGGCTCGGCGAAGTACGTGACGTCCGTGTGCACGGGCGCCCTGCTGCTGCAGCGTGCCGGGTTCCTGACCGGAAAGCGCGCCACGACGCACTGGGCGGCACGCAAGGAGCTTCGCGATCTCGGCGGCGTCGAGGTGGTCGAGGAGCGCTGGGTGCAGGACGGCAACGTCGTTACGGCGGCCGGTGTCTCAGCCGGGATCGACATGGCGCTGTACGTCGTCGGCCTGCTCAAATCGCCCGAAGACGCCCGCAAGGTCCAGCACTTCATGGAGTACGAGCCGGCGCCGCCGTACGCGCTCGCCTGATCCTGCCGCACGCTACCCCGCCTGTGCGACGATCTGCACCTGCAGCGTCACGTTGTCCTGCACGGACACGAAGTCGGCGATGTTCAGGATCGGGATGTTGAAGTCGGCGTACTTGAAGTTCACCGTCGCGAGTGCCGTGATGACGTTCCCCTCGCGCCGCGCCTTCACGTCCCAGGTGATCTCTTTCTGGACGCCGTGCAGGTCCATCGTTCCGGTCAGCTTCAGTGCCTGCTCCTCGCCCTCGGCCTTGCCCGGATCGTAGCCGGTCACGCTCTTCACGGTGAACGTCGCGGACGGGTACTGGCCGGTTTCGAGCGCCTGGTTCTGGACGCGGCGGTCGCGCTGGCTCTTGTCGCTCGTGAGCGTCGTGAGGTTCACGGTGAACGTCGACGGTTGCGACGCGTCGAGTTGAAATCCGTCGGGCGTCAGGAAGAGCGTCCCGGCGATGTCGTGCGTGGAGCCCTTCGCGGTCGAGGGAAGCGGCAGGCTCGCGAGTTTCTCGTCCGCGAAATAGGCGGCCTCCGAGTTCGCTGGCACGATCCGGAACGCGAGCGCGCCGCCCGGCGCAGACGGCGTCCCGGGCGCCTGCCGCAATTCGGTCGGAACCGCCGGCACGGTCGTCGCGAGCTTGTTGTCCTCGCGGATGAAGAACCACCATCCGGCCGCCGCCGCGGCCGCGACCACGATGATCGCCGCTACGGCGCCGAGCAGGAATCGCGGGAATGAGGGCATATCCGGCGTCCTTTACCCGTGCCGCGTCGAAATGCCGCCGTCGACGGGGATGACGGTGCCGGTGAGATAAGAGCCCGCGCGCGACGCCAGGAAGATCGCCGTCCCCGCCATGTCGTCCGGTCTGCCGATGCGGCCGAGCGGGCACGACGCGCGGATCTGGTCGCCGAAACGCTGGAGCGTCTCCGCCATCATCTTGCTCTCGAACGGTCCGGGGGCGATGGCGTTGACGGTAATGCGCTGCGCCGCCAGCCGGTGCGCCAGCGTGCGCGTCAGGTGGTGCACGGCCGCCTTGCTCGACGAGTAGGCGTACGTCTCGAGCATCGGCGCCTGCAGCCCGTCGATCGAGCCGATGTTGATGACCCGCGCCGGGTCATCGTCGCTCGCCGCCTTCTCGAGCAGCGGCACCAGGAAGCGCGTCAGGTGGAACACGCCCTTCACGTTCGTCGCCAGCACCTTGTCGAACGCGGCGTCCGGATACTCGGCGAGGGGCGCGCCCCAGTTGGCGCCGGCGTTGTTGACGAGGATGTGCAGCCGCTCCTCGCGCCGTCCGATCTCGTCGGCGAGGAGCCGGCACCCCGCCTCGCTGCCGACGTCCGCCGGGATCGACGCGCACGTCCCGATCTTCGACAGCTCCGCCGCGGCGGCGTCGCAGGCCTCGGCCTTGCGCGCCGAGATGTAGACCTTCGCGCCGGCTGTCACGAACCCCCGCGCGATCATCAGGCCGATCCCGCGGGAGCCACCGGTCACCACCGCCACCTTGTCCTTGAGGGAGAAGAGCTGGTCCAAGATGCGTCCTTTCGTCGAGCCGTTGTTCGCGGATTACCTGCATCAGCCGCAATCGCGGCACGTTCGTGGCCGGGTTCTCAGCATAGACGACGGCCACCGCCACGTCGAAACAGCCCGCCGCGCGCACCAGATCGACCGAGGTCTGCCGATTCATGGATTGGACGACCACGCTCGGTGAGCCGTCCGCACAATCGAATAAGCACCTCCGAAAAAGGCAAACCCGTCGAAAGGCGGGGACGCAAAGCCACGGGTCTGCGCTCCCAGAGAGCATGACGGCCGGGCTGCCGGTTCTGATTCGGAGCCAAGGCCCTCGATCTCGGGCTGAGGTCGAGGGCCTGTTGTCGTCCGGTCCGGTGTCGCCTCGTGCGATCGGGAGGGGGTGCCCGGCCGGCCTAGAGCAAGCATGAGTTCATGAGAAGGGAAGGGATTTCGTGCGAATGAGCGGAGCTCAGGGAATGGAGACGGAGGCGGAGGACAAGCGGCCGGCGAGGCTGTTCGGCCTGCCGGCGGCCATGACAGCGGTGATGGCGCGATTCCGCGCCGCGTTCATGCACTCTTCTTCCGGTGCCGAAAACGACGTCGAAGATCGCATCCGGAACGTCGAATTGGAGCTCGAGCAGGCACGCCGGCTCGATGGCATCGCGCCGTCCCGCCCGCGGGAGCAGTAGCGGGCGAGCCTCGGCTTGCGGCCTTCCGGTGCGCGTGCCCCGGTGCGTTGGCGGACGACGCTATCGGCTGTACTGCCAGGGATCCCAGTCCGGTCCGGCGTCCAGCTTCGATGGATCGCCGAACACGTGGCCGCCCTCGACCTCGCGCATGAGGTCGCGGCCGATCACCGCGCTCGCCGTCGCGATGCCGCCACGCAGCGCGCCGACGATGCCGTGGCCGAACGTCGTGCTCGCTCCCGTGAGAAACAGGCCCGGGATCTCCGTCGCGGGCGCCGGGCGGTTCGGGCCCGCCTGGTCGAGCGCGAACTCGATCCCGTACGAGGTGCCGCCGGTCGAGAGCGTGTACCGCTCCTGCGTCACCGGCGTCGCGGCCTCCTTCCAGACGATGTGCTCGCGAATGCCCGGCAGCACCTGCTCGGCGCCGTCGATGAGCACCTCGGTCAGCCGGTCCTTGTTCGACCGATACTCGCGGTCCTGGTGGTACTTCTCGCCCGCGGCCGGCCCCTCGTGCACGCTCCAGACGTCGTAATTCGCTGGCACCCACGTCATAATCTCGATGCTCGAGCAGCCGGGCGGAGCAATGCGCGCCGTGTGCGGGTCCTTGACCGAGGCGGTCGTGATCAGCATCGGGAAATGCTCGGGCAGGCGCCCTTCGTAGCAGGCCTGGTAGATGCTCTCGACGTCGAACGAGTCGCAGTACCAGTAGTTCGTGTTCGGCATGCGCTCCCGCAGGTCGATGTCCAACCCCAGGTAGACGCAGAAGATCGGCAGCGCCATCCGGTACGACGCGATTCGGGCCGCCGTCTGTGGCGACATGTGCTCGGCCCCGACCATCTCCTGCATCGTCCGTTTCAGGTCCGCGTTCGAGATAACGATCGGCGCGCACAGCTCCTCGCCCGTCGTCAGCCGCACGCCAACGGACTTGCCGTCTTCGATGAGTATGCGCTGCACGCGCGTCCGCGTACGCACCTCGCCGCCGTTCGCGCGCAGCACCTCGACGAGGCGCGCCGGCAACACCTGGCCGCCGCCCTTCGGGTAGTACGCGCCCTTGAGATAGTGATCGAGGAACCCCGCGTGCACGGCGACCGGCGTCCGCGACGGCGCGACGGCGTACGCCCCGGACTCGGCGAGGATCACGGCGCGTGCCTTCACGCCCATGCCGCAGTCGTCGAACAGGTCGCTGAGCGCGCGGCCACCCCAGCGCATCAACGTCGGGATCTTCGGCAGAAGCTGCGCCAGGTCGGGCGTCGTGCCCGCGTCCTGCACGGCGCGCATCTCGGCGAGCAGCTTCTCGAACACGTCGAGGCAGCGGTGCAGCGCCGTCTCGTCGTCCGGGAACGCCGCGACGAGCCGCTCACGGTAGCGGTCCCAGCCTTTCGGCACGCGGAACCGCACGCCGGGATAGATGACGGTGTCGAAGCCGTCCGGATCCAGCTCGAGAAACTCGATCTTGCCCTCGAGCCCGACGCCGCGCAGGACCGTCGGGATCGTACCGCCCGGCGCGCAGTCGCCGATGTAGTGGACGCCGACGTCGAACTCGAACGCGCGCTTGCGGCGAAAGACGTGGGCGTTGCCGCCCGCGACGTAGTGCTGCTCGAGGACGAGCACCCGGCGCCCGTTCGTCGCCAGGTAGGCCGCCGCGGTCAGCCCGCCCAGGCCCGAGCCGATGACGATCGCGTCCCAGTCCGCTGCACCCATGCCCCGCTCCTTCGCACCCGGTCTCGCACGTTGCGTGCCGCGACCGTACGGGGGCGCGCCGCGCTCGCGCAAGAGGCGAAGGTCGTCAGGGAGCGGTTACTTGATGCCCGTGTGCAGCGCGACCGAGCCGAACCCGAGGCGGCGGTACGACACGTCGTGCAGGCCCGCGTCGTGGAGGATGCGCGCCAGACCGTCGGCGTCCGGATAGCCGGTCAGCGAGTTGGAGAGGTACCGGTAGGCGGCGCGGTCGCCGCTCAGCACACCGGCGATCTGCGGCATGACGCGGTGAAAGTAAAAGCGGTACGGGCTGGCGAACGGGCCCGCGGGCACGTGCGTCATGTCGAGGCACACCAGGCGGCCGCCGGGTCGCAGCACGCGCGCCATCTCGGCGATGCCCGCCGGCAGGTCGACGACGTTGCGCAGCAGGAATCCGTTGGTCACCGCGTCGAAGGTGGTGTCCGCGAACGGCAGGTGGAGGACGTCGCTCACGGTCCAGGCGTAGGCGCGTCTTCCCGCATACCGGCGCGAGGCTGCCGCCACCATGTCTCGCGTGAAGTCGCCACCGACGACCAGCGCAGCGCCGGCGCGCACCAGCTCTCGCGAGAGGTCGCCCGTTCCGGCGCCCAGGTCCAGCACGCGCGCGCCCCGCGGTCGCGCCGCCGCCGCGGCCTGCCTGCGCCAGCGGCCGTCCATGCCGAAGCTCATCAGCCGGTTCATCAGGTCGTAGCGGCCGACGATGCGCCCGAACATCGTCTGCACCTGGCGGGCACGCCGCTCGTCGAGCGCGGGCGGGGCGGTGGGTTCCGGGGGGTTATGCACGCTGTTCATTGTCCGTCGAGCGCCCGGCTGCTACCATAAAAACCGACTGACGCGTCGGTCGTGTTTCGGGGCAATCTAGCACAGATCTTCATGGACTACGAGCAGACCCGCGCCACCCAGCGACACAAGCGCATCCTCGATGCCGCGCTCAAGATCTTCTCTCGCAAAGGCTACCGCGACACGGCCGTCGACGACATCGCCGAGGAATCGGACACTTCGAAGGGCGGCGTTTACTTCCATTTTCCCGGCAAACAGGCGATCTTCCTCGCCCTGATGGACCGCGCATCGATGATGCTGCTGAAGCGCATCGAAGAGGCGATCGCGCGCGAGACGGAGCCGCTCGCGAGGGCCGAGGCGGCGCTCCACGTCGTGCTGCGCACATTCGGCTCGCACCGCGCGCTGGCGCGCCTGTTCATGGTCGAGGCGCTCGGCGCCGGCCGCGAGTTCCACGCCCGCCTCATGGAGATCCACGAGCTGTTCATCGACGTCATGAAGCGCCACCTCGACGACGCCGTGGCCGCTGGCGCCATCGAGCCGGTCGACACCGAGCTTGCCGGCCGCGCCTGGTTCGGCGCCGTGTCCGAAGTCATCACCCACTGGCTGCTCAGCGAGCATCCCTCGTCACTCGAAGACGCGTACAGCGCGCTGCGCCCGATGATCTTTCGCAGCGTCGGCGCGGAAGGCGTGCAACCATGATCTTCCTGCAAACCCCGGCACCAGCCGAGCGATGCCAGCGTCTCCTCGAGGATGCGGCAACCGCGGCCACGCGCAGCGGCCACCCCGTGCTTGTGTGCATCAGCGAGGCGGCGCCACTGCTCGACGCCGTCGCCGTCTACCGGCGCGCCGCCGCCGCCGGAATCGTCTCGTTCTGGGAACAGGCGGCGCGCGACACCGCGATGATCGGCGCCGGCGCGGCGTGGTCGCTCCGCGCAAGCGGCCCGGACCGATTCGGCGATGCCGCTCGTGCGTGGAAGTCGATCGCCGCACGCGCGATCGGTGACGTTGACGACCTCATCTGCTTCGGCGGCTTCGCTTTCGATGGCGCACGCGCTCGCGACGAGCAGTGGCGAGCGTTCGGCGATGGCGAGCTAGCCGTTCCGGAATTCCTCTACCGGCGTGAGGGCGGGCGCGCTCGCATCACGCGGTGCACGCTCGTCGGCCCGCATGGCCCGGTCCCGGATCCGGATCCACGCTTCGACACGATAGCCGCCGATGGCGCGGCGTACACGAGTGACTCGGTGGGCGGCGAGCGTGTCTCTCGCCGCGAGACGCCGGACGCCGACACCTGGCGGCGCGCCGTCGCCGCACTCACCTCGGCGATCCGCGACGGCGGCGTCGACAAAGTCGTCCTCGCGCGCGAAGTCGTGCTGACGGCGCGGGCCTCCATCGATGCCGCGCCCGTACTCGCCGCGTTGCGGGATGCCTACCCCGCCTGCACCACGTTCGCGGCGCGGCGCGGCGATGCTTGTTTCCTCGGCGCGACGCCCGAGCGGCTCGTGCGCATCGACCGCCGGCGCGTGTCGGTGGCGTGCCTCGCCGGCTCGAGCCCGCGTGGCGCCACTGCCGAGGACGATGCGGCGGCCGGCGCTGCGCTGCTCGCCGACCCGAAGGAACGCAGCGAGCACGATCTCGTCTTGCGCATGATTCTCGCGGCGCTCGCGCCGGTCTGCGACGAGATCCACGCGCCATCCGAGCCCGGACTGATGCGGATGCCGAACGTCCAGCACCTCCACACGCCGGTCGAGGCCGCACTCCGAGGCGACGCCGGAGTGCTCGACCTCGTCGCGCGGTTGCATCCGACGCCCGCCGTCGGCGGTGTGCCCGCCGCGCGGGCGCTCGGCCTGATCGGCGAACACGAACCGTTCGACCGCGGCTGGTACGCCGGGCCGATCGGCTGGATGGACGCCCGCGGGAACGGCGAGTTCGCCGTGGCGATCCGGTCCGGCCTGCTCAACGGCTGCGAAGCGCGCCTGTATGCCGGCTGCGGCATCGTGCGCGACTCCGAGCCGGAGCGCGAGTTCGAGGAATCCCTGCTGAAGCTGAGGCCGATGCTTTGCGCGCTGAATCTACGCTGACGGACGCGCCCGACGCCCTCGACGCGGCGGCCGGCGCCTTCGTCGATGAGCTTGCCCGCTCCGGCGTCCGCCACGCCATCGTGTGCCCGGGCTCCCGCTCGACGCCTCTGGCAATGCTGCTCGATGCGCACCCGGACGTGCGCATGTGGATGCACCTCGACGAGCGCTCGGCCGCGTATTTCGCGCTCGGCATGGCGAAGGCGTCGCGCGCGCCGGTGGCGCTGCTCGCGACGTCCGGTACCGCGACGGTCAACTTCGCCCCCGCGGTCGTGGAGGCGTTCTACGCGAAGGTACCGCTGATCGTGCTGACGGCGGACCGGCCGCCCGAGTTGCGAGGCGTCGGCGCGCCGCAGACAATCGACCAGCAGCACCTTTACGGCCCGCACGCGAAGTGGTTCGTCGAGATGCCGCTGCCCGAGGCCACGCCCGAGGCGGAACGCCACTGGCGTCTCGTGGCCGCACGGGCAGCCGCGACCGCGGCGGCATCGCCGCGAGGGCCGGTACACGTGAACTTCCCGTTCCGCGAGCCGCTCATCCCGGCCATGCGCGACGCTCCGCGATCCCGCGACCGCGTCGCGGCGCACGTAACGCCAGCGGAGCAACGCGTCGCCCCGGCCGACGTGGCCGCGCTCGCGCCCGAGCTGCGCGGCATCGCGCGCGGAATCATCGTCTGCGGGCCATGCGACGATCCGGCGCTGCCCGCCGCCGTGGCCGCGCTCGGGCGCGCGCTCGGCTACCCGGTGCTCGCCGATCCGCTCTCCGGCGTCCGCTGCGGCTCACACGATCGGTCGCTTGTCGTGTCGTCGTACGACGCCCTCCTGCGCGACGGCGACTGCGCCGCGGCGCTGCGTCCCGATGCGGTGCTGCGATTTGGCACCCAGCCGACGTCGAAGCCGCTGGTGCAGCTGCTGCGGGCGTGCGACGGCGCGCGGCAGATCGTCGTCGACGCCGACGGCGGCTGGACGGAGCCGCTGACCGCCGGCGTCGAGATCGTGCGCGCGGATCCCGCCTGTTTCTGCGATGTGCTTGCATCGGAGGTCGGTGCGGTCACCCGTGACGGCGGCTGGGCGCGTGTGTGGATGTCGATCGATGCCGCCGCGCGCGCCGCGATCGCCGCGCATTTCGGCGAGGACGGCGAGATCACGGAGCCGGCCCTGATCGCCGACCTGGCATCGGTTCTTCCGGAGCGCGCCGCCGTGTTCGCCGGCAACAGCATGCCCGTGCGAGACCTCGACAGCTTCTTCCCGTCCGGCGGACGGAGGACGCGTTTCCTCGCGAACCGCGGCGCCAACGGGATCGATGGCGTGGTGTCGAGCGCGCTCGGCGCCAGCACGGTGGCGGCGCCGCTGGTGCTCGTGATCGGCGACCTGTCGTTCTACCACGACATGAACGGCCTGCTGGCTGCGAAACAGCATGGCATCGACGCGACGATCGTTCTCGTAAACAACGACGGTGGCGGCATCTTCTCATTCCTCCCGCAGGCCGAGCACCCCGATCGGTTCGAGGCGCTGTTCGGCACGCCCCACGGCCTTGACTTCGCGGCCGCCGCCGCCGTATACGGCATCGAGTTCATCCGGGCTGGCAACCGGCGCGAGTTACGGACGGCGCTTGCCGACAGCATCGTGGCGCCCGGCGTGCAGATCGTCGAAGTGCGCACCGATCGCTCGGAGAACGTCGGCGCACATCGCGAGATCTGGCGGCGAGTCGCGGCGGCCGTCGACGAGGTCCGCGAACGATGACCCGCATCGCGGTCAACGGCATCCACCTCAACGTCGAGGAGCGCGGCCGCGGCGAGCCTGTGCTGCTCCTGCACGGCTTCACGGGCAGCGCCGCGACGTGGCAGGGATTCTCGGACGCCTGGGACGGTTGGCGCTGCATCGCCGTCGATCTCATCGGCCACGGCGAGTCTGACGCGCCGGCCGACGAGCGCCGTTACACGATGGAACACTGCGTCGCCGACCTCGTGGCCCTGCTCGATGCGCTCGGCGTCGTGCGGCTCCCCGTGCTCGGCTATTCGATGGGTGGACGCGTGGCGTTGCAGCTCGCGGCCGCCGCGCCGGAGCGCGTCTCCGCGCTGGTGCTCGAGGGCGCCTCCCCGGGCATCGACGATCCGGCGGAACGAGCCGCACGCGTCGTCTCCGACCGCGACCTGGCCGATGCGATCGAGCGCGATGGCGTGCCCGCGTTCGTCGACCGCTGGGAGCGCATTCCCCTGTTCTCGACGCAGTCCCGGCTCCCGGAGGACTTGCGCGCGCGGCTCCGCGCCCAGCGGATGGCCAACCGCCCGCACGGCCTCGCGAACAGCCTGCGCGGCATGGGCGCGGGCGCCCAGACGTCGCTCTGGCCGCGCCTCGATGCGCTGACGATGCCCGCGCTGCTCATCGCCGGTGCGGAGGATCACAAATACAGCGAGATGGCGGCCGCGATGGCCGATCGGATGCCGGCCGCGGGCGTCTGCATCGTGCCGGATGCTGGCCACGCCGTCCATCTCGAGCGCCCCGAAGTCTTCAACGACCGCGTAAAGGAGTTCCTGTCCACATGCCTGCTCGACCACCAGAGACTCGCGTCATCGCCCCGGCTGTGAACTGGACGGCCGCGAAACAATACGGGGACATCCTGTACGAGAAGTGCGACGGGATGGCCAAAATCACGATCAACCGGCCGGAGGTGCGCAACGCCTTTCGGCCGCAGACGCTGTTCGAGCTGAAGGAGGCGTTCGCCGACGCGCACGAGGACGCGGCGATCGGCGTCGTCATCCTGACGGGCGCGGGCGGTGAGGCGTTCTGCTCGGGTGGTGATCAGCGCGTGCGCGGCCACGGCGGCTACGTCGGCGACGACGGCGTGCCGCGGCTCAACGTCCTCGAACTCCAGCGTCAGATCCGCACGATGCCGAAGCCGGTCATCGCCATGGTCGCGGGGTACGCCATCGGCGGCGGCCACGTGCTGCACCTGGTCTGCGACCTGACGATCGCCGCCGACAACGCGATCTTCGGCCAGACCGGGCCGAAGGTGGGCAGCTTCGATGCAGGCTACGGTGCGACCTTGCTGGCGCGCATCGTCGGGCACAAGAAGGCGCGCGAGATCTGGTACCTCTGCCGCCAGTACGACGCGCAGCAGGCGCTGGACATGGGCCTCGTCAATGTTGTCGTGCCCCTCGATCGCCTCGAAGAGGAAACGGTGCAATGGGCGCGCGAGATGCTCGAAAAGAGCCCGCTCGCTTTGCGCTTCCTCAAGGCGGCGTTCAACGCCGACACAGACGGCCTCGCCGGGTTGCAGCAGCTCGCCGGCGACGCCACGCTGCTCTATTACCTCACCGAGGAGGCCAAAGAGGGGCGCGACGCCTTCGTCGAGAAGCGGACGCCGGACTTCTCCAAGTTCCCGCGGCTTCCCTGACCGATGACCGCTCCCGCCGCCGCACGCCCCGGCCGCGTCAAGACGTGGATGCTCGCCGCCCGGCCGCCGACGCTCTGGGCCGCGGTCGTGCCGGTCGCCGTCGGCACCGCCGCCGCCGTCCACGATGGTGATTTCCGGCTGCCGGTGCTGTTGATGGCGTTGGCCGCGAGCCTGCTGCTCCAGGTCGGCACGAACTTCGCCAACGACGTCTTCGACTTCGAGCGCGGCGCGGACACCGGCGAGCGCCTGGGGCCGCCGCGCGTCACGCAGAGCGGCCTGCTCTCCCCCGGCGACGTGCGGCGTGGCATGGCGGTGGCCTTTGGCGGCGCCGTGCTGCTGGGCCTCGGCCTGGCGTATTACGGCGGCTGGCCGATCATCGCCATCGGCGTCCTCTCCATCGTGGCCGGCATCGCCTACACCGGCGGCCCGTGGCCGACGGGCTACCACGGCCTCGGCGACGCCTTCGTCTTCTGCTTCTTCGGCCTCGTCGCGGTGGCCGGCACCTACTACCTGCACACCGACACGCTGCGCTGGCCGGCGATAGCCGCCGCCGTGCCCGTCGGTCTGCTGATCACGGCGATCCTCGTCGTCAACAACCTGCGCGATCGCGAGACCGACGCCCGTAGCGGCAAGCGCACGCTCGCCGTGCGGCTCGGCGACCGGGCGACGCGCGTCGAGTTCGGCACGCTCGTCGCCGGCTCATACGTCGCCGTCGCCGCGATGGCCGCCGTCTGGTCCTGGTGGCTGCTGCTGCCGATGCTCAGCCTGCCCTTCGCCGCCCGCGTCACGATGCCGGTGCTCGCAGGCGCGCGGGCAGCCGAGCTGAACGTCGCGCTCAAGCGCACGGCCCAGCTTCAGCTCCTGTTCGGCCTGCTGCTCGCCGCGGGATTCGTGCTGTGAGGATCGTCGCGGTGCGATGGACGCCGTACGCCATCCCGTTCCGGCGTCCGCTCATCACGGCGCACCGCCGATGGGACGTGCGCGAGGGCGTGATCGTCGAGATCGAGACCGATGCCGGTTTCCGCGGGCACGGCGACGTCGCTCCGCTGCCGGAGTTCGGTACGGCGGACGCGGCGGCGTGCGCCGCAGCCCTGGCAACGGCGGCACCCGGCCTCGCCGGAACTCCGGTCGATGGTGCTATGCGCGCCCTCGATGCGGTCGTAACGGATGCCGCATTCGCGCCGCTCCGATGCGCCGTCGAGACAGCATGTCTGGACATCGAAGGCCGGGCTGCCGGCATGAGCGTCGCGCGTCTGCTGGCACCCGCAGCGGCGGCGAGCGTCCCGGTCAACGCGATCGCCGCTGACGAGCACGAAGCCGCGCGGGCCGTGGTTGGCGGGTTCCACTCCATCAAGCTCAAGGTGGGCGCAGCGTCGCGTGCCGATGATCTCGCGCGCATCGCGGCCGTCCGGCGCGCCATCGGGCCGGGAATCGCGCTCCGGCTCGACGCCAACGGCGCGTGGACCGAGCACGAGGCCACCGAATTCATGCGTGCCGCTGCGGCAAGCGACATCGAATTCGTCGAGCAGCCGGTCGCCGCCGGCGACCTCGCCGCGCTGCGACGCGTTCGCGCATCGGTGCCCGTGCCGATCGCCGCCGATGAGGACGTGACGAGCGTGGATGCGGCGCGCCGGATCGTGGCGGCCGGCGCGGCCGACGTGCTGATCGTGAAGCCGGCCGTCGTCGGCGGGCCGCGGCGCGCGTGCGAGATCGCCGCGATGGCGGCGGCCGCCGGGGTGTCGGCCGTCGTCACGAGCGCGATGGAGAGCGGCATCGGCGTCGCCGGCGCTCTCCACGCTGCGGCTGCGTGCGCCGGTTCGGCCGCGCGCGCATCGGGGCTGGCCACGCTGGACCTTCTCGGCTCGGACCTTCTCGTCGAGTGTCCGCCGGTCGTCGGCGGTGCGATGGCGGTGCCGTCCGGCACTGGCCTCGGCGTCGCGCTCGATGAGGCCGCGCTGGAACAATGCCGCACCGGGCCCACGCGAGCGGTCTGCGCATGATCGACATACGCGCCTTCGAGCGGGACTGGCTGCGCACGCGCGCCGCGCTGACGCCGCTGCGGCCGGCGATCCTCGCCGCCGGACGCGAAACATCGTTCGCCGCGCTCGACGAGCGAGTCGATGCCGTCGCACGCGGGCTCGTCGCGCATGGCGCGCGCGACGGCGACCGCGTCGCGCTGATGCTGCCGAACGGCGTGCCCTTCATCGAGCTGGTCCACGCGGCGCCGCGCGCGGGAGCGATCATCGTGCCGCTCAACACGCGGCTTTCGCGCGACGAACTGGCGTGGCAGCTTCGCGATGCCGGCGCTTCGATGCTCGTCTGCGACGACGCCACATCGAAGGTGGGGCACGCGGCGGCCGATGTCGCAGGCGTGCCGGCGTGCCACGCGGCCGAGATCGATGGCGCGCCCACGGCGGATGCGGCGCTCTGCTACCGCGGCGGCCTCGACCGCGTACACAGCATCATCTACACGTCGGGAACCACCGGCACGCCGAAGGGCGCGATGCTGACGTTCGCGAACCACCTCTGGAGCGCGATCGCCTCGGCGATGAACCTCGGACTGCGCGCGGACGATCGCCTGCTCGCCAGCCTTCCCATGTTCCACGTGGGAGGCATGGCCGTGTTGCTGCGCGGCGCGCTGTACGGCAACGCCGTTGTGGTGCAGCAGTCCTTCGATCCGGCGTGCGTTAACGCCGCGATCGACGAAGACGGCGTTACGATGGTCTCCGTGGTCGCCAACATGCTGCGCCGGATGCTCGACGCGCGCGGAGACGCGCCGTATCCCGCATCGCTGCGCACCGTCCTCCTCGGCGGCGGACCCGCGCCGCGCGAACTGCTAGAGGAGGGCGCGGCGCGCGGGCTGCCCGTGCTGCAGACCTACGGCCTCACCGAGGCCGCTTCGCAGGTGGCGACGCTCGCGCCGGGCGACGCGCTGCGCAAGCTCGGCTCGGCCGGCCGGCCGCTGCCCGTCACCCGTATCCGCATCGAGCACGACGGCTCGCCGTGCCCGATGGGCGCCCCGGGCGAGATCCTCGTGTACGGCCCGACCGTCAGCCCCGGCTACTGGCGGCGTCCGGCCGAGACCGCCGAGACGTTCCGCGACGGCTGGCTGCGCACCGGCGACCTGGGTTATCTCGACGCCGAAGGCTACCTGTACGTCCTGGACCGCCGCGACGACCTGATCGTTTCCGGTGGCGAGAACGTCTACCCGGCCGAGGTCGAAGCGATTCTCCTGGCGCACCCGGACGTATCCGAAGCCGCCGTCTATGGCGTGCCCGACGCGCGCTGGGGCAGCGTGCCCGAGGCGGCGGTCGTGCGTCGAGCCGGTGCGTCCGCGACGGAGGGGGAGATCATCGAGTGGTGCGGCGCGCGCCTCGCCCGATACAAGACGCCTGCGCGCGTGCGCTTCGTCGATGCGCTGCCGCGCAACGCCGCCGGCAAGGTGCAACGGCGTCTCCTGCGCGAGCGGCGGTAGGCGGCAGCGCCGAACACACGGGCCGCCCGCTGACGGCGCGGAGCGCCGCAGTTCGCCGCGGCACCTGTGGAAAGCGCGCATATCTCCTAAATCTCGTTGACCCGTCGAGCGACACCGTGCTACCCGTGAAACGGAACGGAGGACGTTGTGGAATATCGCGCACTCGGTCAGAGCGGCATCAGTGTTTCGACGCTGGGGTTCGGCGTGTGGACGCTCAGCACGGGCTGGTGGGGCGACTACACCGACGCGGAGGCTGTCGCGCTGCTGCGGCGGGCCCGCTCGCTCGGCGTCACCTTCTTCGATGCCTCGGACAGCTACGGCAACGGGCGCGCCGAGGAGCAGATCGGCGAGGCGTTCGCCAACGACCCGGACGTCGTCATTGCCACCAAGGTCGGCTACGACTTCTACACGCACGGGAGCGAGCGCCGCGGCCAGCGCGAGATCCCGCAGGACTTCACCCCGGCCTACATTCGCCGCGCGTGCGACGAGAGCCTGCGCCGGCTGCGCCGCGAGCGCATCGATTTCTACCAGCTGCACAACCCGAAGATGGACACGATCGAGCGCGACGAGACGTTCGCCTGTCTCGATGACCTCGTGCGAGAAGGCAAGCTCCGTGCATACGGCGTTGCGCTCGGGCCGGCGATCGGCTGGGAGGCCGAGGGCGTGAAGGCCGCGCGCGAGCGTCACGTCGCCGGCATGCAGATCATCTACAACCTGCTCGAGCAGGACCCCGGCCGGGCACAGATTGCGGCCTGCCGCGAGGCCGGCGCCGGCGTCGTCGTTCGGGTGCCGCACAGCTCGGGCCTGCTCGAGGGCGCCTACACCGAGGACACCGTCTTTGCGGAAAACGACCACCGCCGGCATCGACCGCGGTCATGGCTGGTCAACGGGCTGAAGAAGGTGGACCAACTCCGCTTCCTTGTCGACGCGCGTCCGAGCGCGACGATCGGCCAGATCGCCTTGCAGTGGATCCTCGCCGACCCGGCCGTGGCGTCGACGCTGCCGAACATCTACGGCGCCGCGCAGCTCGACGAGTTCGCGGCGGCGAGCGACGTCGCGCCGCTGACGGCGGGCGAGCTGGCGCGCGTGCAGGAGCTGTACGACGCGAATTTCGGGCTCGAGCCGGCCGTCGAAAACGCACGGGCGGCGGTGGCGGGCGCATGAGCCAGCGAAGCGGACGGGAGACCATGGACCAGACCGATCAGCAGTTGCTCAACGAGATGCAGGACCGCTTCCCGGCGGTGCGCGCGCCGTTCGCGGAGTTGGCCGCCCGCATCGGCATCGGTGAGCGCGAGGTGCTGGAGCGGCTGAGCGCTCTGCGCGCCTCCGGCGTCCTCCGCCAGGTCAGCCCGATCTTTGACACGAAGGCGCTCGGCTACGCGACGTCGCTCGTCGCCATGCGCGTGCCCGACGGGCGGATGAGCGAGGCCGCGGAAGTCGTGAACGCCCACCCGGGCGTGAGCCACAACTACCGGCGCAATCACGAGTTCAACATGTGGTTCACTATCGCCGTGCCGCCGGGCGCGATCCTGCAGGACCACGTCGACGCGCTGCACGCGCTCGCCGGCGCGGAATCGACGCGGATGCTGCCGACGCTGCGCCTGTTCAAGATCGGCGTGACGCTCGATATGACGGGCGAGCGTGCGATGGATCACCGGTCGGCGCCGCAGTACACCCACGACCAGCGCGAGATCGCCGCCTCGAACACCCTCTCCCCCCGGGACATCGATGTCGTGCGCGCCGTGCAGGGCGACCTCGCGCTCGAGCCGGATCCGTTCGCCGCGCCGGCGGCCGCCCTCGGCGTGAGCGCCGACGATCTGATCACCGCCCTCGCGGATCTGCAGCGGAGGGGATACCTGCGGCGGTTCGCGGCGATCCTGCGGCATCGCAAGGCGGGGTTCGGCGCGAACGGCATGGCCGTCTGGGCCGTGCCCGCCGAGAACGTCGTGGAGATCGGCCAGACGATGGCCGGATACACGGCGATCAGTCACTGCTACCAGCGCCCGGTCTACCCTGACTGGAAGTACAACCTCTTCACGATGATCCACGCCCGCAAGACCGGCGAGTGCGAGGAGTTCGTCGCGCAGCTCGCGAAGACGCACGGACTCGACGATCACGCCGTGCTCTACAGCACCACCGAGTACAAGAAGATCCGGCTGGCCTACTTCACGCCGGAGTTCGACGAGTGGGAGCGGCAGCACGTCCACGGGAGGGAACAGGTCACGCATGGCATCTGATCTCGAGGCACGCCAGTACATGCGCGTGGCGCTGTACCGATTCACCGGCAGCTGGCGGTCGCTCGATGGCGGCGTACGCGAGCGCGCGCTCGACGACCTGGAATCGGTGCTGGCGACGCCGGTCGCGCCGTGGCAGCTGTGCTACAGCCTCGTCGGACTACGGGCGGACGTCGACTTCGCCGTCTGGCTGAAGACGCCGGAGGGCACGGGTCCGCTCCAGGAGTTCGAGCGGCGCCTCCGCGCCAGCGCCTGCGGCGATCATCTTACGCTCACGCACAACTTCATCTCGATGACGAAGCCGTCGCCGTACGCCCACCCCGAAACGGACCCGGAGCGCGCGAAGCTCCGCGCGTACCCGGGCGGCGCCCCGTACATGTTTGTGTATCCGATGGTGAAGACGCGGGCGTGGTACGCGCTCGCGCCCGAGGAGCGGGGGCGCATCATGCGGGAGCACGTCGCGGTGGGCCACAAGTACCCGCAGATCCGCATCAACACCAGCTACAGCTACGGGCTCGACGACCAGGAGTTCGTCGTCGCGTTCGAAGGGAGCGACCCGGCCGAGTTCCTCGACCTCGTGAGCGATCTTCGATACACGGAAGCCAGTTCGTACACGCTGCGCGACACGCCGATGTTCACCTGCGTGTTGCGGACGCCCGCCGAGCTGGTCGCTGAATTCGCGAGCCGAGCGCTCGCGCGGACGTTCTGATCGGGATCATGCGCCCGTTGCGGCGTCGTGCATGCCGCCGGCCGGCGGCATGGCGTGCGATCGGAACGAGCCGGGGAACGCGCGTATACCGGTCCGCGCCCGGCGTGTATTCCCGGTTTGGGCCGGAAGATACACTTGGCCCGCACTGCATCCCTCTTACACTGCCGGTGTGAGCCATTTGAAGATCAGACTGGCATTCCTGGTTGCGTGCGGCGCGCTCGTCCTGGCCACCGCCTGCACGTCGTCGAAGGGCGAGCTCGCACCGGCAGGTGACACGACGCAGGTCCCGCCGGTGGACACCGAGACGCTCCCAGCCGGCCACCCGACGGTTCCGGCCGACGCACGGGAACTCCCCGTCGAGGCCCTGCTCAGCGAGACGGATCTCGGCGCCGACTGGTTCCAGGAGTCGCACGCGGACGCGCCGATGACGCCGCAGGACACGTTCTTCTGCGGCAAGAAGGTCGAGCCGCTTCCGTGGACGCACGTCGCCCGGTTTACGAACGATGCCACCGGCAGCATCGTGATCGAGATCCTCACGAAGATGAGCGATGCGGATGCGGCGATGGCCGCGCTCGAGCAGGAGCGCGATGCGACGAGAGGGTGCAGCCAGTGGTCTTCGAGCGCCGACATGAAGGATCCCTGGCACATCGACTCGGTGGCGGCGCTCGATGTCGGCGACGAGGCACTCCTCGAGAAATCGTCGATCCAGTTCTCCGATCCGCCGGAGACAGGCATCGACTACGCGGTGCTCGTCCGAGCGGGCGACGTCATCATCCGGATCGAGGAGAATGTCGTCGGCGACGTTGCCAGCGACGAAACGGCCGGGTTCGCGCGTTCGGCCTACGAGAAGCTCGTCAAGGCCACCGGCGGGAACTAGCCAAGCCGGAATCCATCTGATCGATGCAACCTGCTGTTACCGCAAACGCGGCAGCGGAAGGAGGCTGACGATGCAACACCTCGGCACAGCGAAGACCGTTCCGATCATGATCATTCTGGGCCTGCTGCTCGCGACGCTGGTGTGCGTCGCCGCCATGGCCAGCGCCGCAACGTTCGCCGGCGACTGGCGATGGAGCGGCTGGGGCATGGGCAGCGGCCACATGCAACGGATGATGGGAGGCGGCACGAACTCCTCCAACGCGCCCGTATCCGTCGGCGGCAAGACCGAGGCCGTCGCCATGCGGGGCTCGGTGTTCGCGCCCGGCAACCTTCAGGTACCCGTCGGCGCCACGGTGACGTGGACGAACTTCGACGCCGTTCCCCACACGGCGTCGGCGAAGGATGGCAGCTGGGACACCGGCATCTTCAACGGCGGCGAATCGAAGTCGATCACGTTCGACCGGGCCGGCGACTACGAGTACTACTGCAAGGTCCACCCGGCGATGATCGCCCGGCTCACCGTGCGGTGAGGTCCTGTCCCGGCTCCTGACGCAGCCCGGACCCCACACTGCTTCGTTTCTGGCGTGCGCCGCGCCGTGTCATCGGCGCGAGCCCGGGCTGCTCCCGTTCGCGAGACGCGGATCATCGACGTCCCGCAACGCCTGGCGGCCATCGATCTCGACGTTGTCGAGGCGCTGGGCGGCGACTGCATCGGCATCACCACGAACGATCCGAATCCGCCTTCGGCCCCGGCTGACGACGGCGAGTACGAGTCGTACCGCGACGAATGGGGCGCGCTCCGTCGACGTCCGCACGGCGGCTTGTACTTCGATCTCGCCGAGAGCCCGCTCCACGAACCGACGGCGGAGGCGCTCGCGGCGTTCGCGTGGCCCGACCCGGACGACCCGCGCCGCTACATCGGCCTGCGCGAGCAGGCACAGCGGCTGCGCGAGACGACTCCGTACGCGATCGTCGGCCGGCCCGACTTCGGCAGCGACATCCTCGGCACGTTCCAGCACACCCGCGGGGCTATACGGAGTCGCTGCTCGATCTCGCGCCGTACCCGGACTTCGCCGAGGAGTACTTGGAGCGGGTGACCGATATCGCCGTGCGTGCGTGGACCCGATTCCTCGCGGAGGTGGGCGACCGCATCGACGTCGCGGCGACGTTCGACGATCTCGGCATGCAGGACCGCCCGCTGATGTCCGTCAAGATGTACCGCCGGTTCCTCAAAGACCGCCACGCCCGGATCTTCGAGACAATTCGCGGCCACACGCGAGCCCACATCTTCTTCCACTCCGACGGCGCCATCGTCGATTTCCTCCCGGACCTCGTCGAGATCGGGGTGCAGGTGTTGAACCCGGTGCAGGTCTCTTCCAGCGGGCTCGAGGATACGGCGGCGCTGAAGCGGCGCTTCGGCGAGGAGTTGAGCTTCTGGGGCGCGGCGTGCGACTTCCAGGTGGTGCTGTCGCGCGGCACGCCGCAGGATGTGCGCGCCGAGACGCAGCGTCGCATCCGCGACCTGGCGCCGGGCGGCGGCTTCGTCTGCGCGTCGGTACACAACGTCCAGCCCGACGTGCCGCCGGCGAACGTGCTGGCGATGTTCGCCGCCGCGCGCGACTTCGGCGCATGCCCCGTGCGCCCCGCCTGACGCCTGGCGCGTCGCCGCCTGCGCTGGCCCTCGCCCCACCGGCCACCTTCGTCGAACGGCAGGCTGTACGATCGATGTGCCGGAGGGGCATCGATGATCCCAACGCTCATGCTGTTTGGACTGGTGTTCGGCCGCTGGTGGCGATTCGCCCTGGCCACGGCTGCGGTCGCCTGGCCCGTGGCGCTCGCGGTCACGGATGTGATGAGCCCGGAGTGGGGGCTGATCACCGCCGCGATGTTGGCCGTCGCCAACACGTTCGCCGGCGTTCTCCTGCACCAGGGAGCCTCATGGTGCGTCCGGCACGCCCGCATCCAGTTGCGGCGGCCGCCCGTTCCAAACGATCATACGCCGGTCGCCGGTTCGAGGATAAAATGAAAAACATGCATTCTGACACCCGCCAGCCTTCACCGCGCGTCGCGGCAGCCCTCGCGTCGATGGCGGTCTTGATGCTCGTCGCCGCGTGCAACACGAGCGGACTTTCGCAGCAGCCCCGCGCGACGTTCAGCAAGCTGGCATGCCTGGACGAGAACGGCGACCATCGCCTCAACCAGGCGGACGCCATCGACGTGTCCGCCGTCCCCGACTTCAACGGCGATCACAAGCACGACGCGAATGACGCCGCGTTCTTCTCCGACATCGACCTCCAATTGGATCCGCCAACGCAGGCCGACGTCTGCAAGAAAGGCTCGGAGGTCGGCCCCGAATACGAAGTCGCGCACGGCTACTTTGAACCGGCGGACGTCTCGTGCGACGGCGGCGCGCAGCCGGTGCTGCTGGTCGGCGTCGGCGGCGGAGTTAAGGACCTCACCGACAAGGGCGACGCCGCGGGCGTCCGCAGCATCATCGACGGAATACAGCGATCGTACGACGCACGCGGCATCGACACGATCGCCGTCATCGCCGGGCCCGCGATAGCGGGCGCCGCACAGCCGAATCCAGCGATGGAACAGTGGATGACGAACGCCGTCCAGATCTACTTCGACCGCTACCCCTGCATTCGAGCCGTCCTCGTCGGCCACAGCCACGGCGGCGTAACGGTGGACGTGATCGCGGCGCGCCTCGAGGACCGATACGCGGCCCGGTTCATCGATGTCGTCGAACTCGACCGCGTCGAATTCGCCTACTCGGGCGACACGCAGTCGAAGCCGAAGCTCGCGCACGTCCTCAGCATCTTCGAGACCAACAGCGGCATGCTCAACGGTGTACCGTACACCGGCGCGCCGAATGCGGAGCTGTGGGATGCGAGCGGCGAGTCAGGCCCCGAACGTGGCGACAAGGGCGGTGCCCTGAAGCAGGTCGTCCACACCACGATCGACAACTCCGCGTCCGTTAAAGGGCGCATCATCGACGATGTCATGCGCCGCTCGTAGGTCGACGACACACACATCGGCACTCACCGTGGCCCGGCGGTATCGAGGCCGCTGATCGCGGACTTGCATGCGACACGCCGCCCGTGCGGCGCCGCCGTGATTACGGCTGTGCGAGTCTGGCGGCACACATTGCAATGCCTTTGTCATGTTCCCCCGCAAGCCGGGCCCGGCTCCACTTCGCTACGATCGAAAGGCGAGTTGCGTCGCGGGAGCCTGGACTCCCGCCCAAACGGAGGTGTGTATGAAGTTGCTCCGAAGGCAACGCGACGATGAAGAGCCGAGAGCGGAAATCGAGGCAGACGAACCGGTCTGTGAACACGTTACGCTCGTCCCGAAGTGGGACAACGCGCGGGACATCGGCCGCGTCGATCAGGTCTCAGGATATCGGTGCGAGGCCTGCGGCGCCGAGTTCACACCGGACGAAGCAGTGAAGCTGCGCGAGACGGAGGCAGCTCGCGTCCAGCGTCGCATCGCCAGTTAGCCCGCGCCGTGACGGTGACGGACCGGCGGCCGAGGACGCCGGCCAGGACGTATACGACGTTCCGTCCGGCGCCGTCCGCCGGAGCTTCCGTCACGGTTGGTGCCAGTCGAGTGTCCCGGTTCCGGGGCCGCATCGCCCGGATAGAGCGCTCTCACGCGCGCCCGCCGCCGTGATCTGGTAAGATGGCACTACCTTCCTCGTCGCAGTCTCCTGTTCGCCGCGGTTTTTCCGACGCACTCGACGACTCCATCGACTCGAGGTGCCGGGCATGTTGCCTGGCAGGAATACCGCGTAGAAACGTCGAGGTTCGCCGGGCAACCTTACCGCCCGATCAGCGAGCATACCCTTGACGATAGGAGACACACACATGGCAACCGGACAGATCAAGCGGCTCGCGCGCGACCGGGGCTTCGGCTTCATTCGGCCCGACGGCGACACGGAAGACATCTTCTTCCACACCTCGGCGGTGCAGGGCGGCATCTTCGACTCTCTCCAGGAGGGGCAGACCGTCGAATTCGACAAGGGCGCCGACGACCGCGACCCGCGCAAGAGCCGTGCGCTCAACGTCCGCGTCGCGAGCTAGGTCAGCTCCAACGCAACGACGGCCGCCGAAGCCAGGGGCTTCGGCGTGATCGACGCATCGACCGAGCGGCGGAAGAGTTCTCTTCCGCCGCTCGTCGTTCCCGCCGACAGCCATTGGCCACGAATCGAGACTGAAGCGGAGGGCGAATGACCACGACGAATCGCATCATCTCAATCGAAACCCAACGGGTTCACTCCGCATCTCACGAGGTCATCGTTGCCGTCCGGACACGTGATGAGGCAGCCGTCGATGACGAACGCTGGACGGTGCAGACCGTGCTACAGGCGATGGACCGCGCCGAGCGCTTCTACAGCCAGGCTCCGAACGGGCGGCGGGCAAGAGTGCAACGATACGCCTGTGCCGGCTGTCGCCAGGAGCATATCCGCACGCACATCAGCGACGCGGCCATCCACGACTTGACGATGCTCCCGCATGCCGGCGGCGCGCCCGTCGCTACGTCAGTGGCGGGAGTGCGAGGGAGTCGAACCCTCCCGACGACGCGCAGGCGCCATCGCAACGGTTTTGAAGACCGCGAGACCCACCGGGACCCATCCACTCCCGATGGCACGGTATAGGTTCTCGGGTTCAGGTTCCAGGCGTCC
Source organism: uncultured Dehalococcoidia bacterium (assembly GCA_964371095.1). Lineage (GTDB taxonomy): Bacteria > Chloroflexota > Dehalococcoidia > DSTF01 > JACRBR01 > CAYJMJ01. Next base: position 23,048 of record CAYJMJ010000002.1, read on the forward strand.
GGCAGTGGCGCACCTCGATGCCTCGTGCCGGGTTCCGCGCCGCTACGTTGGCGGTGTGCCGCCGGCGTCCTGCTCGATCACGTGCTCGAGGATAGCCAGCCCCTGCTCCAGCTCCTCGTCCGTGACCGTGAGCGGCGGCACGATGCGCACGGCGTTCGGCCGCACGTTGTTGAGAATGAGCCCGTTGGCCAGCGCGTCGTTCGTCAGCCGCTCGCCGATGTCGCCGGTGAACTGCACCGCCCACATCAGTCCCTTGCCGCGCACCGCCGTCACGTTGGGGAAGCGATCCACCAGTGAGTTGAGTCGCCGCTCGACGATCTTGCCCTTGCGCGCCACGTCGGCCGGCAGGTTGGTGTCGATCATGAACTTCATCACTTCGTAGCCGACGCGCGTCGTCAGCGGCTCGCCGCCGTACGTGCTGCCGTGGTCGCCCGGCGTGAATACCGCCGCGTGCTCCTTCGCCAGGAACGCCGACAGCGGCACGCCGCCGCCGATGCCCTTGCCGAGCGTCATGATGTCCGGCTCCGCGCCGAACAGTTCGTACGCAAAGAGCGTCCCCAGGCGGCCGCAGCCCGTCTGCACCTCGTCGAGAATGAGCAGGATGTTCTGCTCGTCGCACCACGCGCGCAGCTCTTTGAAGTAGCCGTCGTCCGGCACGATGATGCCGCCCTCGCCCTGGATCGGCTCCAGGAAGACGCCGACGGTCTTGCTCGTCGTCGCCCGCTTCACCGCGTCGACGTCGTTGAATGGCACGTGGACGAAGCCCTCGGGCAGCGGCGTGAACGGCGCCTTGTAGCGCTCGGTGCCGCCGGCCGTGATCATCTGCAGCGTGCGGCCGTGGAACGCGTCGAATGCCGAGATGATCTCGTACGCGCCCTGCCGGTGCTCCTTGCCCCACTTCCGCGCGAGCTTGAGCGCGCCCTCGTTCGCCTCCGCGCCGCTGTTCATGAAGAACACGCGGTCGAAGCATGAGTTCTCGATCAGCAGCTCGGCCAGCTGGAGCTGCGGAATGGAATAGAACTGCGTCGATACGTGGATCAGTTTCTGCGCCTGGTCGATGAGCGCGTTGACGATGACCGGATGTGAGTGCCCAAGGTTGATCGTAGCCGGGCCGCCGAAGAAATCGAGGTACTGCTTCCCATTCTCGTCCCAGAGATGCGTGCCCTCTCCGCGTACCGCGAGCAGGTTCATCCGCCTGCCGGGGTGCATGAAGTATTTCGCCTCTTTGGCGCGCCAGTCAGTCATCTCGGGCCTCCATCAGCCGGCAGAATACCAGATGTGCGTATGCGCGCCGGATGGCGCAGCGGGCGCTCGACGGCGCGGTCAGGCGTCGCGGATCGCGTACAGCCGCACCGGGTCGGTGATGCCCCGCAGCGCGTGCTCCTCGCGGTCGTCGAAGCCGACACCGGCTGACGTGCGCGCGAGCCCGCGGACGACGTCGGACACGAGGATCTCGCCCGCGCTCGAATGCGCCGCGATGCGGGCGGCGATGTTGACCGCGCCGCCGTACACGTTGTTTCCATCGCGAATGACGTCGCCAGCGTGGATGCCGAGGTGCAGCTGCAACCCCATCTCGGCGGCGGCGTCGCGGCAGCGCCGCGCGGCGTCGATCGCCTGCCGCGCCGACGTGAACACGGCCATCACGCCGTCTCCGAGCACCTTGCCCTCGACCGCCGTGCCCCCGCCGTCACGGATAACCGCGCGAAGCGCGTCATCGAGTTGGCGCGCGCGTTCTCCAAATGCGGCGTCCCCGAGCTGCTCCGTCAGCGAAGTGGAGTCGACGATGTCGGTGAACAGGATAGAGAGCGTCGTGTGCGGTACCTCGGCCGCCGGATGGATCAGCTCCTGCCCGTCGTGCAGGAACGACCAGATGGCCGCCATCTCCTGTGCGTTCGCGGCGTCCATTGGGCCGTCGATCATCGCCAGCCGGGCGTTCGGAATCGATGCCGCGAGGTTGCGGGCCGCGTCGAACGACCGCGCCGGACCGCCGGTGCGCGCCACCACGAGCGTCGGCGTCATGATGAGCGGCGGAAGTTCGGCCACGCGCCAGCCGCGAATCTGTTGAATAAACGCCCGCAACGTCTCGGGCGACGTGCAGGCGCGCATGATCGCCGCGACTTCGTGCGCCATCGGATCGCTCGACCAGCCGAGGACGGCGTGCGTCAGCGTCTCCGTGGCCAGCTCCCAGTTCTTCTCGCCGAGCGCGAGGATGGCGTCGATCTCCTCGTCCGGCACGCCCTCCGCGGTCGCGTAGGCGCTGAGCGCGAGATGGCTCACGCGGTCGGTGTGCGCGGCGGTGTAGGCCAACGCGATCGGAATGGCGATCCCGGCGGTCGTCATCTGGAACTTCGCGAACCCCAGGTGGTCAACGACCGCTTCAAGATCGAGCACCAGCTTGTCGAGCGAGAAGTCGGTGACGTCGCGCTGCGACAGTCCGAAGCCGCGCGCGTCGTACGAGACGTACGTCCTGCCCTGAGCGAGTCCGCCGAAGATGTCGCGCGCGAATTCAGCCTGCCACACGAGCCGCAGGTGAGACACCGGCAGCGTCGGCACGCGCACCAGCGGCGGTCCGTCGCCGGTGACCGCGTAGGCGATGCTGACGCCGTCGGCGGTGGTCACGTACTGGATACGGGGCTCCGGCATGGGCACATCCTAGCACTCTGGCCGGGCGGCCTGCGCTTCGTCCTCAGCCGAGGAGTTCGTCGATGTGCTCGCGGATTTTCACGACCCCGTCGCAGATGTCGTCCATGTCCGCCGCGGTACCGAGGAAGACCTCGTGGGGGAGCCAGATCATCTCGTTGTACGAGGCCCGCTCCGCGACCGGACAGCGCGTCTCGCTGTAGTCGACCTCGATGGGCGCGTCGCGCCAGGCGAAGAGCGGCGTCTTGTACACGGGCGTGTAGAACGACGTGTAGAGGTGCACACCCTCCGCGTGGAGCGCCCGGGCGAAGCGATCGCGCGAGGCGCCGCGCCACGCCTGCTCGTCGTAGCGAAGGATGATGCCGTACCCGGACCGCGTCGTCTGGCGCTCGTCGTGCCGCAGCGTGCTGACGCCCTCGATCTCGGCGACGCGCTCCTCGAAACGGGCGATGTTCGCGTTGCGGCGTTCGATCTGCTCGGGCAGCCGCTCGAGCTGCGCGAGCAGCACGGCCGCCTGGAACTCCGTGATGCGGTAGTTCCAGCCGAGCATCGTCCCCTCGGACGCCTGCCGATCGCTGGTCTTGACCCGGCCCGAGTTCACGTATCCATGGCAGCGCTCTTCGAGTGCCTCGTCGTTCGTGATGATGATCCCGCCCTCGCCGCACGTCATCAGCTTCGACGACTGGAAGCTGAAACAGCCGAGGTCGCCGAGCGTGCCCACGCCGCGTCCGCGCCAGAACCCGCCGTGCATGTGCGCGCAATCCTCGATGACCTTGAGGTCGTGCGCCCGCGCGATTTCGCCAATGCGATCCATGTCCGCCATCCGCGAGCCGAGGTGCACCGGCAGGATCGCCCGCGTGTCGGGCGTGATCGCCCGCTCGATGAGATTGGCGTCGATGCACCACGTCTCCGGATCGATGTCGACGAAGACGGGCTTGAAGCCCTGGACGAGCGCGGCGAACGCCGTCGCATAGAAGGTGAGCGCGGGTACCAGTACCTCGTCGCCGCGCTCCAGTCCCGCCGCGCGGAGCGAGACCTCGAGCGCCGTCGTCCCTCCGGTGGTGCAGATGCCGTACTTGGCGCCGTGATAGGCGGCGAAGCGCTCCGCGAACTCCCCGGCCATCACGTTCGGTGAGGGGAAGCCGCCCCAGTTGCCGCTTTCGAGCACGCGTTGCAGGTTGCGCAGCTCGCGCTCGTCGTGCTGTGGCCAAGCGGGCCATGGTGCGGTGCGTATCGGCGTGCCGCCGCGGACGGCAAGTGCTGGCATGGAGGAAGCGTATAGCGACCGGGGAGTTCGAACTAGCCAGGCGCTGCGAACGCCGATCCCATCCGTGGCGCGGGCTTTCACGCGCGTTCTGCCGGTCCAACGTGCGCCTCTAGCGGCTGGCCATGGGGTCGGTCATCGAATTTCTCAGCGCCCTGCTAGGACTCGCATCTTGTCAGGGCGTTCGTCCGCGCATGCCCCGGCCGGCCTCACCGCTCGCACCGCCGCACCGGCTCCACCCACACCGTGCCGCCTTCGGTCTCGATGCTGCGGGCGTAGAGCGACGTAATCTCGTCCTTCCAGGCGACGCGGAACAGGCGATCCTCGGCTGTGACGAGGACAGCCGGCGGGCAGGCGAGGAGGTCCTGCCTGACCTGTTCTCCCCATTCCGGCCGTACGACCAACGGTACGTCGAAGAAGAAGCGTCGCGTCGGCATCCGGCCGGCGTGCACGTACGGCTGCGAGTGGTCGCCGAGCAAGTAGAACTCACCGTCCGTGGCGTCGATGGCGCTCTGCGCTGCGCCGAGCGGGTGGTGCAGCCGGTCGTAGTCGCGGACCAGCGGCACGAAGCCGATGGAGAGCGGCAGGAGCGCCAGCGCGGACCCGACGGCGAGCGCCGCCCGGCCTGCCCGGTAGTCGACGACGCGGTCGAGACCGCGCCCGGCGAGCAGCGCCGCCGGCGGCAGCAAAAGGACGTAGTAGTGGTTGAACTGCTGCCCGGAAAGCTTCGTCGCGGCGAGTCCGCAGGCGCCGAAGAGTAGCAGCCTCGCGTCAGTGCGGCGCAGGGCGCCGCCGGCGGCCGCGCACCAGAGCGGCAGCGAGCCGATCAGCACCGGCGCCGGGATCGTGAACAGCGTGCGCAGGTGGTCGGCACCCGAAGCCCGTCCATAGCCGAGGTTGAAATCGATGTTGGCGGTCCAGTAGTCGCGCCAGATCGGCGCGAACGGCGCCGAGACCGTGGCGCAGACGGCCGCCATCGCGAGCGCCGATTTCCATGCGTCGCGCTTCCAGGCGAGCCAGAGCATCGGCGCGAACAGCAACGCCATGGGCTTCGTCATGGCGGCGATGCCGAGCAACGCGCCGGCGGCGAGCGGCGACGGCGCCGCGAGCGCCGCGACGAGCGGCAGCAGCGCGAACGCCTCGAGATTGGCGCGGACGCTCAATCCGGTGTTCGCCAGCATCAACGCGAACGAGACGACCGCGAGCGTTGCCGCGCGCCCGTCGAGCCAGCGCCGCGCGATGAACGCGAACACGGGCACCGAGGCGGCGAGAAGCAGCGCCGCAAGCGCGCGCTGAAGCTCGATGCTGCCGCCGAGTGCCGAGGGCAGGTACCAGACATAAGCGAGCGGCGGCTTGTGGTCGAACAGGTCGCGATACGGCCACCGCCCGTGGACCATGCCGGTGGACACGATGCGGTACACCGCCTCGTCGGGCGTGAGCGGCTGGAGCGCGCCCAGCAGCGTCAGCCAGGCGAACAGCGCCGCCGCCAGCACGACGACGAGTCGGTGTGCGCGCCACGTGGCTCTCGCGGCGGTGCGCAGGCCGCCCGCGTGCGGTGCGTTCTGGGCGGATCCGTACAGTGCCGGCGAGGAAATACCCATGACGCATACATTGTCGGGCGCCCGCAGCCCCGCGCGCAGCCGGCTCCCGGGTGCTGCCACCCGGCCTGAAGCTCGGAGAGGTCGGGTTCAACTCCCGCGGAAGGCGGCGAGGAAAAAGTCCGCGATGGCGTCGCAGGCGCGCGGCAGACCGCGGCTACGAACCAGTTCGGCCATGCTGCCTGAATGGAAGATCGACTCCAGCGCGGCGACGGCGACCTGGGCGTCCAGGTCGGCACGGAACGTGCCGGCGGCCTTCCCGCGGCGCAGCAGGTCGCTCATCAGCGACTTGAACTCGTCGATGGACTCCCCGGCGCCAGGAAGGCCGCCGGCCATCGCCACGTCCACGAGCGCGCCGAACCGCTCGAATTTCTCTCCTGATGCATGGATGATCGCCCGAAACGCCCCTTCGGGCGGCTGGTCCCGGACGGCGGAGCGGAAGCGGCCCAGCATCTCCTCCCGCGTCTCGCGAATGAGCGCGGCGAGCAGGTCGTCGCGGTTGTCGAAGTGCCGGTACAGCGTCCCGACCCCGACGTTCGCCCGCGCCGCGACGTCCTTCATCTCAGCTTCGAGGCCCCGCGCGGCGAACACCTCGCGGGCGGCGTCCAGGATGCGCAGCCGGTTCGCCGCGGCATCGGCGCGTCTGGTACGCTCAGAGGTGGTCCCCATAACCGGATCATAACACGGATCGGTCTTGAGGGAACCGGAACTCCGGTTCATACTAGGACCGTCGGCTCGCATTCCCCACGAGGACCCGCCGCATGGCACCCCGCCGTCCTTCGTTCGTGTTCGATACCTGGCCGCGCCGCGCCGCGCGGCACCCGTGGCGCGTGGTCGGGGGCACGGTCGCCCTCCTCCTCGCCGTCATCATCGCCTCCACCGCGTTCGGCGGGACCTACCAGGACGCCTTCAGCATTCACGGCACGCAGTCGCAGGCGGCCGTCGACCTCCTGAACGAGCGCTTTCCCCAGGCGGCCGGCGATGCGACGACGATCGTCGTTCGCGCCCCCGCCGGCCTGAACGATGCGGCGACGCGCGCGCGCGTCGAGGCGCTCATCGCCGACCTCAGGGCGCTGCCGGATGTGCGCGACGTTGCGTCGCCCTACGACTCGCCCAACGCCATGTCGCAGGACGGGACGATCGCCCGCATCACCGTGCAGCACACGATGAACGCGCGCGATCTGCCAACCTCGAGCATCGACGCGCTGACGAAGCTCCGCGCGAAGGCCAGCTCGCCGCCCGACTTCCAGATCGAGGCGGGTGGCCCGGCCATTCACCGCATGGAGCACAGCGCCGGCTTTGGTGCGACGGAGATGATCGGCATTGGCGCGGCGGTCGTCGTGCTGATGCTCGCGTTCGGCTCGGTCGTCGCGATGGGCCTGCCGATCGTGGCAGCGCTGCTGGCGCTCGGCATGGGATTGATGTTGATCGCCCTGGGCGCGCGCTTCGTCGCGTTGCCGTCGTTCACGTCCGAATTCGGAGCGATGATCGGGCTGGGCGTTGGGATCGATTATTCCCTGCTGATCGTGACGCGCTTCCGGGAGGGTCTCGCGAAGAAGCTCAGCATCGAGGACGCAATCGCGCAGGCGGCGGCGACGGCGGGCCGTTCGGTGCTGTTCGCCGGCGCGACCGTCGTGATCGCGATGCTCGGGCTGTGGGCCGTGGGCATCCGGTTTGTCGCGGACCTGGGTACCGCCGCCGCGGTGGTGGTCGCACTCTCCGTTGCGGTGGCGCTCTTCGTCATGCCGGCCATCCTGGCGCTGGTCGGCCATCGCATTGACCGCTGGCGCGTGCCTGGCCTTCCCACCGTGTCTCACGAGAGCGAAAGTGGTATGGGCTACCGGCTGAGCCGGATCATCCAGCGCGCGCCCGTGCCGGCGCTGGTCGTGTCCCTCGGCGTGCTCTTGCTGCTCGCCGTCCCCCTCTTCAGCATCCAGGTGGGCTCGTCCGATGCCGGCAACAATCCGGAGACGTTCACCTCGCGCCGCTCGTATGACCTGCTGTCACTGGCCTTCGGTCCGGGCTTCAACGGCCCGATACTCATCGCCGTGCGCGTCGATGACCCGAAAGGCGTTGCCGCGGTGGAGGCCCTCCCTGACAGGCTGTCGCAGATCCCCGGCATCGTGCGCGTGACGCCGCCGCGCTTCAATGCCGACAACACAGCCGCGACGCTGACCGTGATCCCAGCGACCGCGCCCCAGGATCAGGCCACGGCCGATTTGGTCCACCGCCTGCGCGGCGACCTCACCAGCGACACGAGGGGCAGCGGCGCGACGGCGTTCGTCGGCGGCACCACCGCCTCGTTCATCGACATCGGCGACAAGATCCTCTCACGGCTGCCCTGGCTGTTCGCCTCGGTAATTGGCTTGAGCTTCCTGCTCCTCATGATGGTGTTCCGGTCCGTGCTCGTGCCGCTCAAGGCGGCGCTGATGAACCTCCTCGCGATCGGCTCCGCGTACGGCGTCCTCGTCGCCGTGTTCCAGTGGGGCTGGGGCGCCGGTCTCATCGGCGTCTCGCGCACCGGACCGATCGAGTCCTTCCTGCCCATGTTCCTGTTCGCGATCCTCTTCGGGCTGTCAATGGACTACGAGGTGTTCCTCGTCAGCCGCATCCGCGAGGAGTACCTGCGCACGCGCGACGCCTCGCTGTCGGTCGCGCGCGGCCTCTCGGTCACGACGCGGCTGATCACGGCGGCGGCGGCGATCATGGTGGCGGTCTTCCTCAGCTTCGCGCTCGGCGACCAGCGCGTGATCAAGGAGTTCGGCATCGGCCTCGCGACCGCGATCTTCCTCGATGCGACGCTCGTCCGCCTCATCCTGGTCCCGGCGTTGATGCAGGTCATGGGCGAGGCCAACTGGTGGTTCCCGAACTGGCTGGATCGCCTCGTGCCGCGCATCAGCATCGAGGCGCACCACGCCCTCGATCCCGTCCCCGTCCTCGCCGACGAGTAACGGCGCGCTGAGGATGTCCGCTCGATGCGTGGCGCGGGCGTTCAGCGCGCGTTGTGCCATTTCAAGGCACGCCTCGGTCGGCTGGCGACCGGGCCGGGGGAGGTTCGCACCACGCAGCTCATGCCGCGCTGGTGTGTGCGCGCCGGTCCGTGGGTGCGTGCACCCGCCTTTCTCATCGTCGCGCCCCGCTCAGCACCTGAGTCAACGTGTCGGAACGGCCGAAACTACTTCGGGAACACCTCCCGGAGAAACACGTGGCGAAGCTTGCCCAGGCCGCACGAATTCCATCGACGCGTTGGCGCTGCGACGTGGCAGCATTGATCCGCCTCCGTCCGTACGTGCGTTCGGCGGCCGCCCCCGTCGTCCTCCTCGCCATCGCGCTCCTGGTACGGATGTTGAACTACGCGCCGCACGGTTGGGCGCCCGACACGTACGAGCAGCTGCGGGCATCCCATCGCCTGCTCGCCGGCGACTTCCCGCTCTCCCGCATCTACCCGCCCGGTGTCGCCGTCACGATGGCGCCGGCGTTCCTATTCCTGCCGCAGTCGATCGGGACCATGCATTTCGTCAACACGATCGCCGCGGTGGCGCTGGCGGGCGTCCTCTACTTCCGCCTCGCCGCGGCCACGGGCGACCGGCCCGCCGCCACGCTGGTGGCCCTGGCGACTGCTGCGGCGCCCCAATTCGTGATCTCATCACGCTCCGGCCTGTTCGATACCGTCGGCACGGCGTGGATCGTCGGCGCCATCCTGTGCGTGCCGTTGCTCCGAGGACGCGGCCTGGCAGTCTTCGCGTTGTACGGTGCGGCCCTCTGCGTCGCGATCAACGTCCGTGCGACGAACGCGGCGTTTCTCCCGGCCGCCCTTCTGTACTGGTGCGGCGAGACCGGCGTCCCCGCCCGCCCGGCTTCGATGGTCCGTGCCGTGCTCTCGCCCGCCCTGATTGCCGCGGTCGCCGTCATGATCGGCCTCACGGTGCTGCTGGCGTTCATCGGCGGCTGGGTCGGCCAGGTGGCGACGGGCGCGCCGATCGGCTTCGACACGTTCGGCCAGCATGTGGCCGTCTATACGGTCGTCGAGTTCGGCGGCATGCCGGCCGCGCTCGCGATCCTGCCGCTCGCGATCGCCGGCGGGTTCAGCCTGTGGCGCCGCAACCGACCGCTCCTGCTTGCCGCGGCGTACATGCTCGCCGTTTGGCCCGTCGTGCACTCGCCGCTGCCGTTCAGCAATCCGCGATACATGCTGCCCGCCCTCGTGTTCGCGCTCCTGCTCGCGGTGCATGGAGCAACTGCGGCGTTCCGCTCAGCGCGCACGATGCGCCCTTCGCCGGCGCGCGCCCTCCGTGTCGCGGCCGTCGGATCGACCGTCGTCGTGGGCCTGTACTACGCCAGCGCCACTATCGCCGTGATCCACGACTGGCCGCGCGCCGCTCGGATATCCGACGAGGGCGCGTTCGCCGAGGTCCGCCCGTTCGTCGCCGCGTTGCCGCCCGGGAGTCTGCTCGTCAGCCCGGCGACGCGCGGCGTCAGCGGCAGCAACCGCGACGTCGAGTACTTCGACCTCATCGACTACTCGCTGAGCCGCGGCAACGGTCCCGGCAGCGTGGACGGCGTGCTGTCCGCGCTGCGTCAGGCGCTCGACGAGGGCCGCCCTGTGTTCTACCTGCACAGCCGCGTGGAAGCGACCGGCGACTCGTTCGCTTCCGGCGGCCCCGGCTACGAGGTGTATTTCGCGGGCATCGCGCGGCGGTTCACCGTGCGCGCGCAATACGAGGCCTCCGTCGAGCACTACACGCTGTACGAGGTGAGCGCCTTCACGCTGGCCGCGCCCGCACCGGTTCGCACCCCGTAGGCGGCGGCAGCGGCCCATTCGTCCGGCCACCTTGATGCGGGTTGAGGGCTGCAGGGCGCACGCCGGAGGCCGAAAACCGTAGTAAGAGATCGTCAGTCATCGATAGGGAAGCGGACTCATGGCGAAGCTGGCAATGACGCGCCCGGCAGCCGACGCGCCGGTCATCGGCGCATCGGTCACGGCACGTGCGTGGCTGCTGGCGCGCGCCGCCGCCGTGCCGGGCGCCATCCTGCTGCTGGCGCTGCTATTGCGCGTCTATCGCCTGGAACTGCTGGCATGGACGCCGGACACCTACGAGCAGCTCACAGCGGGCCGGCGGCTCGCCGAGGGCCAGGTTCCGATCTCCGGATTCTACCCGCCCGGCATCGCGTTCACGCTGGCGCCGGCGTTCCTGTTCTTTCCTCAAACGCTCGCGACGCAGCAGGGCGTCATCATCGCCTCGGCGCTGGTACTCGTCGCGATGGTGTACTTCGCGGTTCGCCGCGCGACGAACGATCGTGCTGCGCCGGTACTGCTCGCCCTGGGCGTCGCCGCCGTCCCGCAGATGGTCCACTTCTCGCGCGACGGCTTCTTCGATGTCACGAACGCCGCGTGGATCGTCTCGGCGATTCTCGTCGTGCCGTGGCTGCGTGGCCGCTCGGTCGGCGTGTTCGCCATCTACGGATGTCTGCTCGCCGTTGCGATCAGCGTCCGCGCGACGAATCCGGCGTTCCTGCCGGCACTCGCGATCTACTGGACCGACGCCGGCCGCGCGCGCGGCGGCCGAAGCGCGATCACGGCGCTCTGGTGCCGGCCCGTCGCCGTCGCCGCCGCGGCGATGCTCGCATCGTACGCGCTGCTGGCGTACGTGGGCGGCTCGCTCGGGCAGGCCGCGTCGCACGCCCCGATCACGTTCGAACACGCCGGTAGGAACATCGCGCGCTACGCGGTCGCGGAATTCGGTGGCGTGCTGTGCGCTCCCCTGATGCTGATACTGGCGGCGCTCGGCAGCGTCTACCTCTGGAGCCGCGCGCGCACGCTGCTGTTTGTCAGCGTCTACATGCTGACGATCTTCCCGCTGGCGCACGTGCCGCTGCCCTTCGCGAATAGCCGTTACATGCTGCCATCGCTTGTCTTCGCGCTGCTGCTCGCGGCGCATGCGCCGGCCGCGGTGATCAGCTTGACGGCGCGCCAGCCCGCGCTCGTCCGCAACGCGTGGCGCGGCCTGGCCGCGGCCGCGGTACTGGTGCTCGGCGCCTATTACGTGGCGGTCGACGGCGTGATGATCGCGGACTGGCCGCACAAGGCCGCCCGATCCGATGAGGCGGGCTACCGCCAGCTACGTCCGTCGATTGCCGCGCTGCCGTCGGACACCTTGCTCGTCAGCGGCGGGACTCGGGGCGTTCGTGACAGCAACGACCGCATCGAGTATCTGGATCTCATCGATTATTCGCTCACCACCGACAACGGCCCCCGGCGCGTCGATGAGATCATGCAACGGGTCCAGCGCGCGCTCGACGGCGGCCGACCGGTCTACTACCTGTACACCAGCGTCGAGGGGATCGACATCACGTTCGCGCAATGGGGTCCCGGCTACCAGCCGTATTTCGATGCCGCGTCGCAGCGTTTCCACCTGACGGCCGTGCGCGAGACGTCGGTGAAGTTCTTCACGTTGTACAGGGTCGAGGCAGCGCGCTGACAGACAATCGGCTCACCGGGAATCGCAGCCGCGGGCTGTGATTCGGGGACTCACACCTGCACGGGCTCGCGCCTGGTGAACGTGAAGAGCTGCGCGGGCCGGTGCGCGCCTTCCATGCGGGTGACGCCGGCCGCCTTGATGATGCCGAGCGACAGCATCCGCCGCCGGAAGTTGCGCTTGTCCATCTCCCGATCGAGTATCGCCTCGTACACTTGCTGCAGCTCGCTGAGCGTGAACTGGCGCGGCAGCAGGCTGTAGGCGACGTTCGTGTACTCCAGCTTGGATCGCAGCCGCCGGATCGCATAGTCGACGACGAGGTGGTTGTCGAACGCCAGCGCCGGCAGCTTGTAGGCGTCGTACCACGCCGGCTGCCACTCCGTCCGCTCCCGCAGCCGCACCTGTCCGTGTTGCACGAGCGCGAAGTACGTGACGGCGACGCCGCGTTGCGCATCCGCCCCGCGCGATAGCTCCCCGAACGTGTACAGCTGCTCCAGGTACACGTCTTGCACGCCCGTCTCGTCGAGCAGCTTGCGCGCCGCCGCCCGGTCGAGCGCCTCGCCCTTGGCGAGGAGGCCGCCGGGGAGCGCCCAGTAATCGCGGAACGGTTCGAGGCTGCGATGAATGAGCAGCACCTTCAGGTCGTCGTCCGTCACCGTGAGGATGACGACGACGACCGCGACGAGCGGCGATTCGGCTGATGGTCGGGTTGTCGGCACGGAACTAGCGCTGATCCTTGCGGCGTTCCTCGAAGTACCCTTCGGCCAGGTTCCAGATCAGACCGACGAGCGCGAACGCGCCGATGCCGGCCAGTAGCGGCAATGCAAGACTCCCGAACGAAACCATGTTACGCAGGGACCGGTGCGGGGAGCGCTGTTCCTTGCAATGACCAGGCGGTCGCGCGCTCGATGCGGACGCTGATCAGCTGTCCTGCCTCGGCCGCGCCTGCGAAGTGTATCAGCTTGCCCGCGCGGTTACGACCGCTCCACCGGCCTTCGTGCCGGCTTTCGACAAGCACTTCCTGCTCGGTGTCAAGGAACGTGCGGTTGATCTCCGTCGAGACGCGCGCTTCGAGCTGTTCGATCGCGTGCAGCCGCTCCAGCTTGACGGCCGGCGGCACGTCGTCCGGTAACGTGCGATGCGCGATCGTGCCCGGGCGCGGCGAGTACGCCGCGACGTGCACCTTGTCGAAGCGCAACCTTTCGAGCAGCGCGTAGGTGTTCCGGAACTCGGCGTCCGTCTCGCCGCAGAATCCCACGATGACGTCGGTGATCATCGCGGTGTGCGGTACCTTCGCGCAAACCATCCCGAACTTCTCGGTGTACTCGGCGACGGTGTAGCCGCGGCGCATGCGCGCCAGCACGGCGTCGTCGCCCGCCTGCACCGGAATGTAGAAGCTCTCGCACACCTTCGGCAACTCGGCCACTGCATCGACGATCCGCGCCGTCATGTCTTTCGGGTACGACGTCAGGAAGCGGATGCGCTCGAGCCCCGGAACGTCGTGGATCGCCCGCATCAGGTCCCCGAGGTCGGGCGCGTCGGGCAGATCGTGGCCGTACGCCTCGACGGTCTGGCCCAGTAGCGTCACCTCGCGCACGCCACGCGCGCAGTAGTGCTCGACCTCGTTCCTGATGTCCGCGATGGTGCGGCTTCGCTCGCGCCCGCGCCGGTACGGGACGATGCAGTACGTGCAAAACTTGTCGCAGCCGTGGACGACCGGCACGTACGCGGTCACCGCGTCCGGCGTGGCGAACGTCGTCGGCCAGAACTCGCCGCCCGTCCCGTCGATGCCCGCGAGCGCCATGATCGGCGCGAAGTCCTGCGGCCGAGCGAACGCGTCGACGTACGGGAAGCGGCGGCGCAGTTCATCGTCGCGCGGACCGACCATGCAGCCCATCACGGCGATGCGCAGCTCGTTTCCCCGCTCGCGCAGCTTCTTCAGTCGCCCGAGCTGACCGATGGCACGGTCCTCGGCGTGCTCGCGCACGGAGCAGGTGTTGAGGACGACGAGATCGGCGTCCTCGGGTGCATCGACGGACGACAGACCGGCGCGCTCCAGCCCCGCGGCGAGCTTGCGCGAGTCCGCCACGTTCATCTGGCAGCCGACGGTCCAGATGTGATACTTCATCGATTCGTGCCGGTGGCGCTCACGCTTGTGCCTCGAGCAGCGCCCGGCGGCGGGCGATCATCGGAGCCGCCGAGCCCGCGCCGATAATCGCAGAGACCACGATGACGATGCCTGCCTCGGCGTCGCCGGGCTTCGTGGTCATGTTCCAGATGATGCTGAGCATTCCGATCGTGATAGCGTGCGTCACGGCGAACAACACGGGGTCGACGAGTTTCACCGCCAGCGCGGGCGGAATGGGTCCGTCCGGGGCGTCCTCCGCCGCGATGTGGATCTCGTTCATCTTCAGCGTGTTGATCTTGAGCGCCGCCACCGCCATGAGCACGAGTGCGATCGCGGACACGTTGACCCAGCCGTCGCCCCACGAGGCGCCATACTCCTCCACCAGGTAGCCGCCGGAGATCAGCAAGACGAGCGTCGCGAACGGAAAGGCGTGCTCGGCCAGCCCGCCGAGCGTGGAAAACGTGCGGATGTCCTGCACGGTCTTCGCGCGGCGCATCATCGAGAGCACCAGGATGAATGTGGTCGATGTGCCCGCGGCGGCGAAGACGGCGGCGAGGTGTATGAACGTCCCGATCTGCAATCCGTCCGGCATGGCCCCTCCGTTCTCCTGTTGAGTGTAGTGTGATGGTTGGTGAACGGAAAAGGAACGTGCTACCTCCCGAATCGCCCGGGCGAGAACGCGCCGGGCACGCCGCTCCAGTCACCCCGAGCCACTCCCGCCGCCACGACCCTGCCGGTCAGCGGGCCGAGGAGGATGCCGTTCCGAAAGTGGCCGGTCGCGGCGGCCATGTTCTCCCACCCCGGCACGGGACCGATGATCGGCAGCGCATCGGGCGTGCCCGGGCGGAGGCCGGCCCAGGCGAACTGCAGCGTCGCCGAGCCGAGCTGCGGCACGAGGGCGCGCGCCATCGCACGCATGCGGCTCAGACCCGCCTTCGTCGTTCTGCGCCGGAAACCGACGTTCTCGACGGTGGCGCCGGCGAACACGAGCCCGTTGGCCCGCGGGACGAGGTAGCCGTCCGGCCCCCAGACGATGTGGCGAATCGGCGCCGACATGCCGCCGAGCGCAACCATCTGCCCGCGCACCGGGTGCACCAGAACGTGCGCCCCCAGCTTCGCGGCGATCCGGCCGGACCTCGCCCCGGCCGCGAGCACGACGTAATCGCAGGTGAACACGGCGCGCCCCGATCGAACGGCCGTAATCCGTCTCCCGCTGGTGACGAAGCCGGTCACCGGCGTCTGAGTGTGCAGCGTCGCGCCGTGTGTCGTGGCCGCACGCTCGATCGCGAGCGAGAGCATCTGGTTGTTCACGCCGCCCTCGCTCCCGGAGAACACGCCGGCGGCGATGCGGGCGCTGACCCGCGGCTCCAGCTCGCGGCAGCTCTCGCCGTCGAGCCAGTCGATCGGGAAACCCAGTTCGCGCTGCCACGCAAACCGGCGGCGCAGCTCCTGCACGGCGTCTTCGTCGACCGCCACCTTGAGGATGCCGTGCGGCCGGAACTCCACGTCGACCCCGGTCGGCCGCAGATCCTCGACCACGCCCGGGTACTCGCGCAGCGCGCGGAGCCCGAACTCGAGCATCGGGCCGGGCCCGGACGACTCGATGAGCGGCGCGAGCATGCCGGCCGCCGCGTTCGTCGCCTGCATGCCCGTCTTGCCGTACTCCAGCACGTCCACGTGGGCGCCCGCCTTCGCCAACTCGTACGCGCACGCGCACCCCACGATGCCGCCGCCCACGACGACGACGTCGCTCACAGGGCGCCGCCGCCGACCATGCGCACGACCTCCAGCTCGTCTCCCTCGCGCACGCGTGCCGTGTCGTAGCCATCCTTCGGCACGACCTCGCCGTTGATCGCGATCGCCACCAGCCGCGGATCGATGCCGTGGGCTCGCAGGAACACGGGCAGCGGCGTCTCCCCATCGATCTCGCGCGGCTTGCCGTTGACCGTGATCCGCATCGTCACGCCCTCGCCGCCACGCCGATCGCCGTGCGGAGCGCCGCCGCAGCCGCGCGCGGGTCCGTTGCGTCGAGCACGGCGCCGATGACGGCGATACCCGCCGCGCCCGCAAGCATTACCTCACCGGCATTGGCCGGCGTGATGCCGCCGATGGCGATGACCGGCACCGAGACGCGCTCGCAAGCATCGCGCACGCCCGCGATGCCGATCGTGACGGCGCCGGGCTTGGAGGACGTCTCGAACACCGTGCCGAGCTGGACCAGGTCCGCCCCATCGCGCTCTGCGAGCAGCGCGGCATCGGTGCCGTGGACCGCACGTGAAACCAGCAGTCCGCGAGCAGCGGCATCGCTTGCGCTCTTCGGCACGGTTCCTTCCGGCAGGTGCACGCCGTTCGCGCCGACGCGGACGGCCGCGGCTACGTCGCTGTTGATGAACAGGAGGGCACGCCCCGCGATCGCGTCGCGTACTCGTGCGGCGAGCGCGACGAGATCGTCGTGCGGCATCGCTTTCCCGCGCAACTGCACGACGTTCACGCCGCCCGCGACCGCCTCGCTCACGACGTCCGCCAGATCGCGGCCGCGCAGGCGTCCGCTGTCGGTCACGAGGACGAGCGCCGGGGCGGCAAGTCGGCCGTGTCGAGCGTTCGTCACGCCGGCGCGTTACCTCGCACGGGCGCCGCCACGCCCTCCATCGGGCTGCTCGCCGATGCGTAAAGCTTGCGATCGATGCGGCCCGCGAGGAACGCCGCGCGGCCGGCCTCGACGGCGAGCTTCATCGCCGCGGCCATGGCCGGCGGGTCCTGCGACTTCGCCACGGCGGTGTTGATGAGCACCGCGTCGGCCCCGATCTCCATCGCCAGCGCGGCGTCCGAGGGCGCGCCGATGCCCGCGTCGACCACCACCGGCACGCGGGCGTTTTCGATGATGATCCTGATCTCGTCGATCGTCAGGATGCCCTGTCCCGAGCCGATGGCCGACCCGAGTGGCATCACGGTCGCGCATCCGGCCTCTTCGAGGTGGCGCGCCAGCACCGGGTCGGCATGGATGTACGGCAGGACGACGAATCCCTCGGACAGTAGCTGCTCGGCCGCGCGCAGCGTGCCGATCGGGTCCGGCAGCAAGTACTTGGGGTCGGGAATGACCTCGAGCTTCACCCAGTTGGAGCCCGTCACCGAACGGCCGAGCCGCGCCGTCAGCAGCGCCTCGTCGACCGTCTTGCATCCCGCCGTGTTCGGCAGCACCGTGTGACGCGACCAGTCGATGTAATCCAGCTCGGTGCGGGCGTTCGGGTTGTCGAGGTCGAGGCGGCGGATCGCCACCGTTACCAGCTCCGTACCCGACGCATCGAGCGCCGCCACCGTCTCCTCAGGGCTGGCGTACTTGCCCGTGCCGAGAAAGAGCCGCGAACGGAACTGCTTGCCCGCAATCGTCAGCATGTCATTCATCGTCTCCATCCTTCCCCGGAGCGCCCGTTCCCCGCCTCGGCGCGGTCGAATCCCGCAGCGACCTCATGATGCGCGCGCCGCCGGCCGTAATACCGACCATCGCGATCGCGATCGCCATCACCAGCCAGTCGCGCTGCGCCCCGGCCCAGATCGCGACTGCGATGAACGCCACTGCCATCAGCCCGTAGTACCACGGCGGCGCGCTGCCCGACCGCGAGTAGCGCTTCCACAGGAAGTTCACAGTTCACCGTCCACCGTTGACAGTGAGGTCGCCCACTCGCTGATGTCATCAAGCTGGACAGAAACGAAGAACCGGGTACCAGGCTCCTGACGGCGTTTGCCTGCGCCAGCGAGGAGACTCCTGGAATCCGCGCCACCTGCTGCGAACTGTGTACTGTCCACCGTGAACTTCATCTCGGCGCCACTCCCGGCCGGTACCGCCGGCCCAGCGGCTGCCAGTATCGATAGAAATGGTGCAGCGGGCCATGACCCTGGCCGATGGGATAGGCGTGCTGCATCGCCAGCGTCACGTAGGACTTCGCCAGCGCCACCGCGTCCGACGTCGCCATGCCCTTCGCCAGCCCGGCCGCGATCGCCGCCGAGAAGGTGCAGCCGGTCCCGTGCGTGTTCGGCGTATCGATGCGAATCGCCGTGAAGTCGCGAAAGCCGCGTCCGTCGTAGTAGAGGTCCGTGGCGTTGTGATCGCCGTCGAAGTGGCCGCCGGTGATGACGACCGAGCGCGCGCCCATGCCGACGATCTGTTCGGCGGCGCCCTTCGCGTCGTCCCACGAGAGGATCGTTCGCCCGGTGAGCGCCTCCGCCTCGGGCAGGTTCGGCGTGACGGCGAGCGCCAGCGGCAACAGCTCGCGGACCAGCGCCGCCACGCCCTCATCGTCGAGCAGCCGGACGCCGCTCGTAGCGACGATCACCGGATCGACGACGAGCATCTCGACGCCGTGCTCCCGCAGCTTCGCCGCCACGGCTTCGACGATCCCGGCGTTGGCCAGCATGCCCGTCTTCACCGCTCCCGCGCCGATGTCCGACAGCACCGCGTCGATCTGCGCGCCGACGAGCGCGGCCGGCATCGCGAGCCAGTCGCCGACGCCGAGCGTGTTCTGCGCCGTCACGGCCGTGATCGCCGACGTGCCGTACACGCCGAACGCCGCAAACGTCTTCAGGTCGGCCTGGATGCCCGCGCCGCCGCTCGAATCGCTCCCGGCGATCGTGAGTGCCCGCGGCGCTGCGCCACTGTCGTCGGACATAGAAAAGCGCCTTCCGGGTTCCGGAGGCGCGGTTCGTTGTCCACTCCCTGCGCCGGCATTACCCGGGTCAGGTTCGGCGGTCGGTCGCACCGGCGACCCTCTCAGCCGGGCTCGATCCCAGCTCCCGCAGAACGATCTGCTGTTGCTTCAGTATATCAGTTGCCCGCGGCTGGCCGTCAGCCCGGCGGCGATGCGCCGGTGCCATCGTCGGCGGTCGTCGCCTCTTCGGCCAGAAGGCGCTCTTCGTCGGTGAGTGCGGCTTTGACGAGCAGGTCCGGCCGGCGGCGCGCAGTGCGGCGGATCGACTGGCGCCGTCGCCACTTCGCGATCTCGGCGTGGTGGCCGGAGAGCAGGATTTCGGGCACCGCCATGCCCCGATACTCAGCCGGCCGCGTGTACTGCGGGTACTCGAGCAGCCCCTGTGCGTGCGACTCCTCCTCCAGCGACGCCTCCGAGCCCAGCACGCCCGGCTGGTGCCGCGCGACGGCATCGACGACCACGATCGCGGCCGGCTCCCCGCCCGAGAGCACGTAGTCGCCGATGCTGATCTCGTCGTCGGCCAGGTGCTCCCGCACGCGTTCGTCCACCCCCTCGTAGTGCCCGCAGATGAGGATGAGCCGATCCGCCCCCGCCAGCTCGGCGACGACGTCATGATTGAGAAGGCGACCCTGCGGCGTCAGCAAGACGACCCGACCACGCGGCTCCGCCATCGCCTGAACGGCGTCGACGCACGCGAACAGCGGATCCGGCTTCATCACCATGCCCGGCCCGCCGCCGTACGCATAGTCGTCGACGACGTGGTGCCGGTCCTCGGTGTAGTCCCGCGGGTTGTGGAGCGCAATCTGCAGCACCCCCGAGCCCGTCGCGCGGCCGATGATGCTGTGGTCGAACACTCCGGCCAGCATCTCCGGGAACAGCGTCAGGACGTCGATCCTCATGTGACGTGCCGGCCTGGAATCAATGGCACGGCACCGCTCATCGCGTGCCTCGCGCGCGGATCCAGTCCCGCAGCGCCGCTGCCGTCGTGTCGAACGCGAGTTCGTCCCACGGGATGGCGTCCGTCGCAAACCACGCGACCTCGGTCGACTCGTAGTCACCCACGACGGCCGCGTCGCTGTCGCTCGTGCCCGCGTACACCACCAGCACGATTCCCACGTGCGGACGCGAATACACGCCATGCAGGCCCGAGAGGCTCACATCGAGCCCCACCTCTTCCTTCGCCTCGCGCACCGCTCCCTCTTCGGGCCGCTCGCCGATCTCCAGGAAGCCGCCCGGAAACGTCCAGAGCCCCACGCCGGGGTCCATCGCCCGCCTTTGCAGCAGCACCCGGCCGCCGTGCTCGATGATTACCGATGCCACCACGCGCGGGTTGAGGTAGTGGATGAAGCCGCAACCCTCGCACTGGTAACGCGTTCGCTCCTCGTACTCGAGGTAGCGTTCGATGAGCGCGTGGCCGCAGACCTGGCAATAGCGCGGCGTCACGAGGCGCTCAGGCGACACGGTTGACATCCTCGCTCCTGCTCTTGCCATTGTCGATCAAATTGCTTGACTTCAAGATTTGGGCTCGCCTACACTCTGCGCCAGCCGCAACACCCTGCGCGGCCACGCAACCTGACCCAAAGGAGGGGAGTACGGTGGCATTCGAGGATAAGTCGTTGACTTGCCGTGATTGCTCTTCGACGTTCGTCTTCACGGCCGGCGAACAGGGGTTCTACCTGGAGAAGGGCCTCCTGAACGAGCCCCAGCGCTGCCCGTCGTGTCGCGCGAACAGGCGAAAGGAGCGCACCTCGGGCGGCGGGCGCGAACTGACCACCGTCACCTGCGCCAACTGCGGCGGAAACGCCACCGTGCCGTTCGTCCCGAGGCTCGACCGCCCCGTCCTCTGCAGCAGCTGCTTCGAGCAGTCCCGCGAGCCCGTCGCAAGCTGACGCTCGATTCTCCAGCCAGCCCAGCATCGATGCCCGCCGGTCAGCTCCGGCGGGCATCCGTCGTTCCTTCGTTCTCGGGCGGGGCCGGCACCTCGGGCACGTGCCCCTCGATCCACTCCTCGCCGTCCTCCCAGACCTCCTTTTTCCAGACCGGCACGATCTGCTTGATGCGGTCGACGGCGTAGTGGCATGCCTCGAACGACTCCCTGCGATGCCCGGACGACACCGCCACCAGCAGGCTCGTCTCGCCGATTTCCAGGCGGCCGATGCGGTGGAGGATGCCGATGCCCGTGACGGGGAACTTCGAGCGAACCTCGTCGGCCACCTCACGCATCTTCTTGATGGCCATCTCCGGGTAGGCGTCGTACTCCAGATACTGGACGTTCCGGCCCATGTTCTCGTTGCGGACCACGCCGTAGAACAGGGCAACTGCGCCCGACTCGTCGCGCCGCACCGACGCGACGAGGGCGGCCGGATCGAGCGGATCGCTCGTGATCTCGAACATCAACGCCCCCCGCTCACCGGCGGGATGAGCGCGACGCGCGCGCCGTCCCTCAGCACGTGCTCGACGGGTACGTACTCCTCGTCGACCGCGCAGACGAGCACCGGCAGCATCGGCAGCACCGCCGGGTGCTCGGCGCCCAGGCGGTCGCGCAGCGCCCCGACGGTCGCCCCGGCCGGCAGCTCCATGACGATGTCGCGCGCGCCGACGAGGTCGCGCAGGCCGGCGTACAGGCGGATGCTCACGGTCGTCACGGGCGCTCCCTGGTCATAGACTCGCATCGCATTGTAGCCACGGGCGGCGCATGCCGGTACGCGGCTTGACCGCACACGCCTCCGGCGTATACTCGCGGGGCTCATGAGCGGCATGATCGATAGAGCCTCGCGCCTCGCACTGGACCTGCTGTTCCCGCCGCAGTGCGCCCTCTGCCGCGGCGGCGGTGCCCTCCTCTGCGATGTCTGCGCCGCCACCCTGCCGGAGGCCGGCGGGCGGCGCTGCGAGCGATGCTGGATGCCGGTCTCGGGCGGCGCGGTCTGCCGCCACTGCATGGAAACGCCCCCGGCGTTCACGTCCATCCGCGCCGCGTTCGTCATGGAAGGCGGCGCTAGGCGCCTCGCTCATGAACTCAAGTACGAGGGCCTGACCGCGCTCGCCGAGCCGATGGCCGCGCTCATGGCGGAGCACTCGGCGCCCGCCACGGCCGACCTCGTCGTCCCCGTGCCGCTGCACCGCGGCCGCGAGCGCTCGCGCGGCTACAACCAGGCCGCCGAGCTGGCGAAGCACCTGTCCGCGGCGTGGGACGTGCCGTACGACGAGCGGGCGGCGCGCCGCGTGCGCGACACGGCGCCCCTCGCCAAGACGATGCATCGCGCCGAGCGGCGGGCGATCGTCGCTGGCGCGTTCGCCGCCGATACGGCGCGCGTCGAGGGGCGCCGCGTGGTGCTCGTGGACGACGTCGTCACGACCGGCGCCACGCTCGACGCCTGCGCGACCGCCATCCTGGAGGCCGGCGCCGCGAGCGTGCATGCCCGCACGTGGGCGCGGGCTGACTGACCTCGAATCCGGACCGTGCGCCACGACCCGCCGCCAGCGTATAGTCCGTTCGAAGCTGGAATCGCTGCACGGGAGCCACACATGCTCGGCGAGACAGAGATCAGGCGCATCGTCGAGACGGTGCTCGCGGCGAGCCGCGCCGACCAGACGGAGGTCCTGGTTTTCGCCAACAACTCCGCGCTGACGCGGTTCGCCAACAACTACATCCACCAGAACGTCGAGCAGACCGATGTCGACGTGCGTGTGCGGGCGGTCATCGGCCAGAAGATCGGCATCGCGTCGTCCAACGAGGTCTCGCCAGATGCGCTCCGGCGGCTGGCGGCGCGGGCGCACGAGCTGGCCGAGCACCAGCGCGAAAACGAGGATTTCCGCTCGCTGCCCCGGCCCGAGCCGATCACCCCGGTCGACGCTTACGTCGAACGCACCGCCCGCTGCGGGCCGGAAGAGAGGGCCGCCGTCGTCGGCCAGATCTGCGACGCCTCGGCGCGTGCGGGCCTGTCGGCGGCCGGCGCGTTCCACACGACCGTGCACGAGCTGGCCGTCGGCAATTCGCTCGGCATCTTCGCCATCCACCGCGAGACGCAGGCCGATGTCAACACGGTCGTCATGTCGGAGACGTCGAGCGGCTACGCGGCGCGCGTCAGCAAGGACGCCGGTGACATCGACGGCGAGGCCGTGGCCCAGGAGGCGGTCGACCGTGCCGTTCGCTGCGTCAATCCCGCGCGGATCGAGCCGGGCGAGTACGAGGTCATTCTGGAGCCGTACGCGGTCGTCGACCTGCTCGATTTCTTCTCGTACCTGTCGTTCGGGGCGCTGCCGTTCGTCGAGAAGCGGAGCTTCATGGCGGGCCGCCTCGGCGAGCGCGTCATGGGCGAGAACGTCACCATCTGGGACGACGGACTCTCGCCCGCCGGCATCCCGACGCCGTTCGATTTCGAGGGCGTGCCGAAGCGGCGTGTTACGTTCGTCGAACGCGGTGTCGCCAGGGAGGTGGCCTGGGACAGCTACGTCGCCGGCAAGCAGGGCGGCGATGCGCGTTCGACCGGACACGCGTTGCCGGCGGGCAACACCATCGGCCCGATGCCGCTGAACATGTTCATGGCCCCCGGCGACGCCTCGCTGGACGACATGGTGCGGGGCACGAAGCGGGGGCTGTGGGTCAAGCGCTTCTGGTACACCCGCACCGTCCACCCGTTAAACGTCGTCACCACCGGCATGACCCGCGACGGAACGTTCCTGATCGAGAACGGGCAGGTCACCGGCCCGGTGGCGAACATGCGGTTTACCCAGGATTACGTCGATGCACTGAACCACGTCGACCAGGTCGGCCGTGACGCCACGCTCGTCCTCGGCGACATTGGCGGCGGCGTGCGCAGCGTGCCGGCGCTGAAGCTGTCGAAGTGGAACTTCACCGGCGTCAGCGAGGCATAGGCCACGGATTCGATTCCCGATTCGCAGGACGGCAGCCCACGCCCGGCGGCCCTGCTCATGCATCCGGGGCATCGTCGGCGCTATCGCCTTGCCGTAAGGATTGGTACAACCATTACTAGTGCAATCCTTCACGTAGCGGGTATCGTATGGCGACCCGGCTGTGGGATGACGGAGGAGAGGATGATCTCAGGAAAGCGACTGATGGCGGCGGCCTTCACGTTGTCGACAGTCGTGGTGCTGGGCGCCACCGCATGCAGTAACGCCGGCCGGACGGCGGACCCTACGCCTGTCCAGACATGGTGGATCACCCCGTCCGCCCTCGGCGCGGCGACGAAGCCCGCCGGCGCGCCGACCGCCGTGGCGAGCGCGACGCCTGCCGGCGCGGCCACGTCCGCCGCGACGTCTGCCGCGACGGCAGCGGTAACATCCGCAGCGACTGCGGAGGCGACGACCCCGAGCGGCGGCGGCACGAAGATCGTGCTCATCGCGATCAACCTCACCTTCGACAAGACGACGTTGTCGGCGCCCGCGGGCACGGTGACGTTTGAGCTGGACAACCAGGACCCCGGCCAGCCGCACAATCTCCATATCTACAAGGGCGCGGACGTGTCCGGTGAGAGCATGGCCTCCTCTCCGCTCAACGTCGGTCCGACGAAGGACACGCTCGAAGTCACGCTGGAGAAGGGCGAGTACTTCTTCCAGTGCGACGTGCATCCGACGACGATGGCCGGCAAACTCACCATCGAGTGACGGATTCCCCCGGGTGCAGGCCGACGCGCACTGTCTTCAGTTCGACGCGACGCGACGCGAAGCGAAGCGTGGCCGCCCTCGGCTGCGCGTCCGTCGCTGGCGGACCGACGCGCTACGCGGCCTCGTATGACGATCTCGGACGCGTGCGACGCCACGCCCACGCCAGAGTGTCGACAGAAGCATGCATGGGCCACCATGAGCCGAACGATGCGTGCGGCTCTGAACGCCCCTCTCGCATCCGGAGGCCGCCAGTGTTGGACCGTTCCAAGCTGGCGCGCAGTCGGCCGGGTGAAACAACGCTGCGTGGGGCGGGAGCCGCGGCTTATGCGCGCTCAGAATTGCGCTTATCCGGTGCGTCCGTGAGAATGCAGGCAGGTCCGAACAACTCCCACGACGAAGGCGGTGTAATGGAACGAACGATGCTCGAAGCCCGGCGGGAGACCGTCGCGCGCGCTGATGCCCCGACGGCTCGCGTCTTCTGCGAGGCAATCGAGTTCGAAACCACCTGCGCCCCCGAGTTCATCGACATAACCGATGACGTGCGACAGGTCGTCGAATCCGCCGGCATCGAGTTTGGCCAGGTCAGCGTTTTTTCGCAGCACACAACGGCCGCCATCAAGATCAACGAGAACGAACCGCTGCTCCTCCGCGACCTCGCCCGCCTGCTGCGCCAGTTCGCCCCGCCCAACGCCTACTACGAACATAACGACTTCTCCCGCCGCACCGTCAACATGAACGAGGACGAGTGCGCCAACGGCCATGCCCACGTGCAGCACCTGTTTCTGGGCGCGAGCGAGTGCATCCCGGTCGTCGACGGGCGCATCACGCTGGGCACGTGGCAACGCATCTTCCTCATCGAGTTGGATCACCCGCGCCTCCGCCGGGTGCTCGTCAACGTCGTCGGTACGGCGTAACCTGGCTCCCCTGTCTGTGCCCGCCAATCCGACACCCGGTTCGCCGGACCGTGGCTACTATGCGATCGGCCACCGCGCCGGCAACAACCTCCACGACCTGGAACGCGCCCTCGCCGCCGGAGTCGACGCCATCGAGTGCGACTTCTGGCACGATCGCGGCCGCCTGACCGTCCGCCACGAGCGGAAGCTGCCGGCGCTGCCGGTCTGGTACGACCGCTGGTATCTGCGCTTCTCCCTCGGCGAGTTGAGCCTGCCCGAGCTTCTGCGCGAGATCGATGCGCGCGCCGAGCTGTTTCTCGACATCAAGTCGGCGACGCCGCTCGCGGCGGACGCGGTCCTCGCGCTCTATCACGACAATGAGTCGATGATGCCGCGTACGCTCGTGTCGTCGCGGCAATGGCGGCTCCTCGACCAGCTGGCCGATGCCGGGACGGAGATGCAGATGTTCTACTCGGTCGGACGGCGCAGCGCCATCGATGACCTGCTGCGGCGCGCACAGGTGGCGCCGCGCCCGGCCGGCACGTCCATCCGCCACACGCTGCTGTCGGCCGAGGTCGTGGCGCGCCTGCACGACGCCGAGCTGCGCGTGTTCGCGTGGACCGTCAACAACCGCCACCGCGCCGAGGAGTTGCTCGGATGGGGCGTCGACGGCTTGATCTGCGACGACGTGGACCTGCACGCCGCGCTGCGGCACCCGCCCCACACGCGCACGTAGAAGCGCCCTCCGCGTCGCGACGCACCGCTCCGTTGCTCGATGTGCAGCTACTTCGGGATCAGGTGCACCGCCGTCGCCTTGAACGAGACGACGACCTCCGTCCCGGCGTCGAGGTCCAGCTCCTCTAGCGAGCGCCGCGTCAGCCGGGCGACGAGCGGGAATCCGCAGTCCACCTCCACCCGCGCATCCGCACCGGCCCGGGCGATGCGTCGGACGCGGCCCGCCAGCCGGTTGCGCGCGCTTCCCGCGCCGGCCGCGCCGGGCAGCGAGATGCTGACGTCTTCCGGGCGCAGGCAGACGAGCGCCTGCCCCGAGCCGGCGTCGCCCACCGCCTCGATCGTTCCTCCGCCGGGCGTCACCAGCGAGAGGAGCCCCTCGGCCGCGCCCGTGACGTGCGCCGCGAACATCGTCTCGATCCCGACGAACGCGGCCGTCTCCTCATCGACCGGCGCGCCGAAGACGCCTGAAGGCGTGCCCGCCTGTTTGATGCGGCCGTGCATCATCACCGCGACCACGTCCCCCAGCCGCGCCGCCTCGTCGTGATCGTGCGTCACGAGCAGCGTCGTCACGTGCGTCTCGGTCAGCACCGCCGCGAGATCATCGATGATCGCCGTGCGCGTTGGCTGGTCCAGCGCGCTGAACGGCTCGTCGAGGAAGAGCACCTCCGGCTCGAGCGCGAACGCGCGGGCCAGGCTGACCCGCTGCGCCTCGCCGCCCGACAGCGTGCGCGACGACCGTCCGGCCAGACCGTGGACGCCGAATCGCGCCAGCCAGCGCGTCGCCCGCTCACGCCGCGCCCCTCGGGCCACACCCCGCAGAGCGAGGCCGGCCTCGACGTTCGCCCGCACGCCGCGGTCGAGCAGCAGCGGCTCCTGGAACACGACGGCCATCCGGCGCCGGAGCGCCAGCTCGCGGCCGCGCGTCGGCTGTCCCTCGAAGAGCACCTCGCCGGCGTCCGGCCGCTCGAGCAGCGCCAGCTGCAGCAGCAGCGTGCTCTTGCCGGCCCCGTTCGGACCGATGATGGCCAGCACGCCGCCGCCCGGCACGTCGAGAGCCGGCACGTCGACGACGGTGCGGCCGCCGCGCACGACGGTCAGGTTGCGCGCCGCGAGCTTCGGCGTCACGTTCAGCGCCGCACCCACGTCGAGGCGATCGCCGCGTCCGCGCCCGCTTCGTGCGCGTCGTCGCCCCAGCGGTCGCGCCGCGAGCGAAACTGCACCCACGTGAAGAGCCCGTTCACCGCGACCATCATCGCCAGCAGTATGATGCCGAGCGCGTCCGCGACGCCGAAATTGCCCTTGCCCTCCTCGAGCAGGATCGCGCCGGTCAGCACGCGCGTCTGCCCCGAAATGTTGCCACCGACCATGACCGAAGCGCCCACCTCGGAGATCGCCGCGCCGAAGCCCGCCATGATCGCCGCCAGCAACGGCAGCCGCACCTCCTGCAGGAGAATCCAGAGCGCCTGCAATCGGGAGGCGCCAAGCGCGTAGACCTGTAGCCGCAGCCGCGGATGCAGCGAGCCGAGCGCCGCCGCGGTGAAGCCGGTTACGACCGGCGTCGCGATGATCGTCTGCGCCACGATCATCGCCTTCACCGTGTAGATCCACTCGAGATGTCCTAGCGGCCCGCTGCGCCAGAGTAGCTGCGCGACCACGAGGCCGACGACGACCGGCGGCAGCCCCATCCCCGTGTTGACGAGCGTCATCACCGCCAGACGCCCGGGGAACCGCCTGAACGCGATCGCCGCACCGGCGGCCACGCCGAGCACGAGGCTCAGCAGCGTCGCCGTGCCCGAGACGACAACCGTCCGCCACGCGATCTCGTACACCGCGTTCTCGTTATGGAGCAGCAGGCGTATGGCGTCGCGCAGCGGGTCGAGGATCAGATCCACTTCGGTGCACGCATCACGTCGAGCGTCCGTTACCCCGCGTATCCGGGCGATCTCGGCTCGGCCGTCGAGTTCGCACCTCGAAGGTGCTCCCGGTCACGTGGCGGCTACCCCGCCGGCTCGGGCTTGCCGGCGTCCGGAACGAAGAGCTGCTGCCCCGCCGTGTCCACGCCGAACTCGCCGATCACCTTCTGGATGTCCGCCCGGACCATGAACGCGGCGAACGCGCGCGCCGCGTCCACCTTGATGTTTGGGTGCTTCGCCGGGTTGACGACGATGACGTGGTACACGTTGAGCAGCGCCTTGTCCTTCTCGAACAGGATATCGAGCGAGAGGTTCTTCTTCTGCGCCAGGTAGGTCGCTCGATCGCTGATCGTGTAGGCGGCCTTCTGGCTCGCGATCTGGAGCGTCGCGCCCATGCCCTGCCCCGTCTCCTCGTACCAGCTCTGGCCCTTCGGCGTGACGTTGATCGCCTTCCACAGCTTCAGCTCCAGCGCATTCGTGCCGGAGTCGTCGCCCCGGCTGATGAACTTCGCCTTGCCCGTCGCGATCGCCGTCATCGCGTCGTTCGTCGTCTTCACCGCTTTCAGCCCCGACGGATCGGCCGCCGGACCGACGATGATGAAGTCGTTGTGCATCACCAACGCCCGCTCGATGCCGTCGCCGGCGTCGACCATCGCCTTCTCCGCCGCCGGCGAGTGCACCAGTACGACGTCCGCGTCACCGTTCGACGCCTGCTGGATTGCCTGGCCGGAGCCCACCGCGATCGTCTTCACGGTGTACCCGCTCTCCTTCTCGAACATCGGCACGAGCACGTCAAGCAGGCCGCTGTCCTGTGTGCTCGTCGTCGTCGCGAGGATCAGCGTGCCGCTGGCCTTCGTCGGCGCGGGCGACGCCGCGGACATCGGCGCCGATGTCGGCGTCGCGTCGTTCTTCTCGCTGTCGCCGCAGGCCACCGCGACCAGGAGCGCCGCCAGCGCGGCCAGACCAAGCAGAATACGTCGATGCTTCACGTCGTCCCCCTCGTTGCTGAGTCGATATGGCGGCCCGAGCATAACGCGAGAGGGCGTCTACGTCTACACCCGCGGAGGACGGCTACTCTTCGAAGACGCGGGCGAATTCCACGGAGAGGTCGTGCTCGGTCGCCGTGCGAAAGCGCTCGAACAGTGCGACGAGCCGGTGGCCCTCGTCGGTGAGGCGCGAGCCGCCGCCGCCGGCGCCACCCGCCGCGCTCTCGACGAGCTTCACACCGAGGTTCTGCTCGATCTCACGCACTTTGCCCCACGCGCGCCGGTACGACAGCTGCATGCGTTGGGCGGCCTCGGCCAGCGAGCCCGTCTCGTCGATGAACGCGAGCAGGCGTACGCGATACTCGCTGAGCACGAGCTTCCCGTCCTTCTCCAACCAGAGTTTGACGCGTGGTTCCACGGCGCAAGCGTATAGCGAGCGCCTCCGTTAGGGGTAGACCCGCCGCATCGGAGATGTCACGAATCGGTCAGCTCTCGTCCGCGGCCGAGGTCGGTGTCGCGCCCAGGCTGCCATCCTCGCTGGTCGCTGTCGACGTGGGCGAGGCCGCCGTCTGCACCGGGACGGCCGTGCCCGTTGCGCTGGCGGTGGCCGTGGCGCTGGGTTGCGGCGAAGGCGTAGGCGTCTCGTCTTCGTCGTCGTCCGAGATATGGATGTGCTCGCGATCGCCGTGGTCTTCGCACGAGCGGCCCGCAAGATTCACTCCGATGTCGACGCTCGCGTTGATCGTCAACGTCTGGAACCAGAGCGCGTTCGCCGCGGTCAGCAGCGTGACCGCGGCCAAGACGCCCAGCGCCACCAGCGCCAACGGTGTTCGACCTTTCATACAGTTCGCCCTCCGCCACGGCGTGCGCTCGCCGCGGCATGATCGGCGCCGCCGCTAGATCACGGGCGGCGTTGGCGTCGGCGTCGGCGGCACCGGAGTGGCCGTCGGCGTCTCGTTGTTGGAGTTGCCGCCGGTGTTCGCGAAGCTGCAGTTGGCGTCCTCGTTCCACTGGCACGCCAGGAGCGTGACGGCACCCGTGTACGTCGTGTTCTCCGATGCCGACTGGGCGGCGTACAGCGTGATATCGCAGAGGATTCGGTTGCTCGGGTGCAGCTGCCAGAGCGATGGCTTGGCCGGATCGGGCTGTGTTGGGGGCGGCACCTGGTTGCCATTCTCGATGTCGTTCACGCAGTCCGACACGCTCGCGACGATCTGGCAGTTGGCGCCCGCCGCGTCGCACCCCAGCCCCGTGAATTGCAGCGCGGCCGTGTCGATGTGAACCGGGACCGTCCCGTCGTTGTGAATGTTGACGTGGTGCACGCAGCCGGCGTACGGGTAGAACCCCGTGTCCGTGATCGTCAGTTCGTGCAGCGTTGCGTCGAGGGTCTGTGCGCACGTCTGGACGACCTTCAACGGGTTGAAGTCCACATCAGCGGGCGTCAGGAACGTGTCGCCCTGGTTCAGCGAGTACGTCGGATCCGTGCCGTGGTCAGACCACTGCACGTCCAGTGTGCCGGTCGTTACCGAAGCATTAAGAGTCAGGACCTGGAACCACAGCGCGTAGCCCACGTCGACGACGGCCAGGCTGATGATCGCGGCCATCAGCAGGACGCCGGTGTGCCTGAATGCGCTTCTCACGATGTCTCCTCTCCATCCGAGAAAATGGGTTCGTCTACCGTCCGCGCCCTGAAGCGCGACGGCGCCGGTTCGTCATCGGGAATCGTGTGTTTTCCGGACGCACCTCCTTTCGGCGCGTCCGGCGGACGTGAAGCGCTACCCTTGGCGGCAGGGACCGCGGGGCTACAATGCCGGGGCAGCGAGCATCGGCCTGGATCCGGACGCCGCTGTACGCGCGCC
>CAYJMJ010000002.1:53967-62278 GCA_964371095.1 uncultured Dehalococcoidia bacterium
CTCGCGCCGCCGTGCCTCGACCGGCACGCTGCTGGTCGAGTCCGTCACGCCCGCGTGACGCATGATTCCATGCACGGTCGTTTCGTTTGGCCATGGAGTCGGGAATAGAGCTTCTCGCCGCCCTGCCGGGCCCTCGCGGCCGCCGTTCCCCACGGTCGGTGGCGCGGACCTGCCGGGTGCCGCGCACCGCTTTGAGTTTGGCCCCACGGCGCCTATCCTCGCGCCATGATGCGACCTGCCGCCACGCGTTCGGCTCGCCATCCGCGCGCGTCACGCCGCTCCGGCGTGCTGACAGCCGGGGGCCCGCCGCTCCCGAGAACAATCACCCACGGTACCGGCCGGCAGATTCAGAACATTCGAACCGGAGCGAACATCGCGAAATGCAACGCGGTCAATCAACTGCCACGTCGAGCCGCCGCTCTACAGGCGCAGGGCCTCCGTCGTCGACGATGCGGCGGCCGGAACGTCCCGGCCGGCTTCCACCTCGTCCGGCGCGAGCACCTCGTTCGTCGCTCGCAGCGGCGTTTCCCCCAGGAAGAACGTGACGGCGAACGACACCGCCATGATCGCCGTCGAGACGAAGAAGATGTCGGTGATCGACGAGGCCAGCGCGGCCTTCATCGAAGCCACGGCCGCATCGAAGAGGCGGTCGCTGTCCGCCCCGAACACCGGCACGAACCCCTGGTCGTGCAGGGCTCGAAGCGCGCCGCCGTCGAGCAGCACGCGCGGACTCTTGAGGGCTTCGATGAGCGGCGCTGGCGCGCGCTCCTGGATCTCTGGCGACAGGCCGTGCGCCAGGTGGTGGTCGAGCCGCTGCGTCATCACCGAACCCATGATGGCGACGCCGATCGTGCCGCCAACGGACCGGGAGAACTGGACGAACGCGGAGCTGACGCCGAGCATGCTGTACGGCACGGCGTTCTGCGCCGCCAGCGTCAGCGTCGGCAGCGTGAATCCGAGCCCGAATCCGAGCACAGCCATGTCGCCCATGCCGGCCGCCTGGCCGGAATCCGGCGCAAGCGTCGACAGGAGGTACATGCCCGTGGCCGCAATGCCCATCCCCAGGACGCTGATCCACTTGTACTTTCCGGTGCGCGAGACGACCTGGCCGCCGATCATGCTGCCGCATACCATCGCCACCATCATCGGCGTCGTCACAAGGCCGGCATTCGTCGCCGAAAAGTGCAGCACCCCCTGCATGAACAGCGGGATGTACACGCTCCCGGCGAACAGCCCGACGCCCGAAATGAACGACGCCGCCACCGCCACCGCGAAGATCTTGTTCCGAAACATCGACAGCGGCACGATCGGCTCCGCGGCGCCTGCTTCGATGAACAGCAGGACGACGAGCATCACACCGGACATCGCGAACGAGGCCACGACGGGCGGCGCGGTCCAGCCGTACTCGTTGCCTGCCCATGAGAATCCCAGCAGCAGCGGCGCCACCGCCGCCGCCAGCGCGATGGCGCCGAGATAGTCCAGCTTTCGGCCGGCAGCGCGCTTCGTGCTCTCCGGCAGAACGATGGAGATCACCGCGAGGGCGGCCAGTCCGAGGGGGATATTCACATAGAACACCCAGCGCCACGACAGGTTGTCCGTGATCGCCCCGCCGACCAGCGGTCCGATCACGCTCGCCACGCCGAACACCCCGCTCATGACGCCGGTGTAGCGTCCGCGCTCCGCCGGCGGAAACATGTCGCCGACGATGGCGAACGCGTTGGCGAAGATGAACCCGCCGCCGAGGCCCTGCACCCCCCGGAAGACGATGAGCTGCGTCATCGACTGCGACGTGCCAGAGAGAATGGAGCCGGCCAGGAACACCACGATGCCCGCCAGGAAGAAGCGCTTGCGGCCGTAGATGTCGCCCATCTTTCCCACGATCGGCACGCTGGTGGTCGAGGCGAGCATGTACGACGTGAACACCCATGAATACAGCTTGAGCCCCGACAGCTCGGCAATGATGCGCGGCATCGCCGTGCCCACAATCGTCGAGTCCATAGCGGACAGGAACAGGCCGAGCATCACGGCGAGCATGATCACCCACCGCTGGCGTCCGCCGACCGTCGCGTTCATCGCCGCTCCACGGCCGGGGCGGCCTCCGCGGCGTCGTTGAGGAGTTGCAGGCTGCGGACGAGTTCATCGAGCTCGGCGTCGGACAGCCGTTCGAGGATGCCGTCCATGAGCGTACGGCCCTCGCGTTCGAGTTCGCTGAGGACGGCGACTCCGCTGGGGGTCAGGTGGTGGCAGACATGGCGCCGGTCGGCCGGGTCGGCGTCTCGGCGCAGGTACCCCTGGCGCACGAGCCGGTCGACGACGCCGGTGGTGGTCGGCGGCGAGACGCGCAGATGCGTTGCGAGCGCCGTCAACGTTGCGCCGGGCTGCTGCCGGACGAGGAAGAGGAGCCGGAGCTGACTCGTCGTCAGTTCGGCTTCGCTCCACAGTCGCAGCCGTATCGGGTCGACGATCGACATCGATTGCGCGTAGAGCTTCATGGCCAGCATCTTCCGGTCGTCCCGCGTCACGGTTCCCTTCGCTCCAGGTTAATAGTTAGTCCGATGCTAATGAGCATAGCGACGGACGAAGGCGCGGCAACAGGGCCGAACGGACCGAAGGCCGGCGGGAGGAAAGCAAACCCGCCGAAGGGGGCGGCGGGGAGCGTCCCTGCTCAGGACGCCACCGACCCTTCGGCGGGTCGCCGAGGTATGCGCCATGGTACCGCGTCAGTCAGGCGGTGGGTTCGATTATTATGTGGATTCGCGAGAGTATGAGAGAGAGGTTAACCGGCGCGGCGTCAGGCCGCTCGGCGTTCCTCCATGCCATCTTCGCCGCGCCCGGCCTCCGCCGGGGCGTCATCGCCGGCAAAGGCGCGGCTCCGGAACTGGAAGACGAGTAACGCACCGGCCGCGGTGAGCGACACGCTGATGGCGACGAAGAAGATCATGGCGGCTGGTCCTCGGCCCTTCGATACGGGCGTGGCGCATGTTGGGAGTGGCAGGCCCCGAACGGCCGGGGCCCCTCCACCGCTTAGACACGCCTGTCGGGGAGAAGGCGTGCGGGTGGCAGCCGGGGAATGCTGCCACCCGAATCACCTACTTCTTCGCTGCCGGCTTCTTCTTCGCTGCCGGCTTCTTCTTCGCTGCCGGTC
Organism: uncultured Dehalococcoidia bacterium; assembly: GCA_964371095.1. Taxonomy (GTDB): domain Bacteria; phylum Chloroflexota; class Dehalococcoidia; order DSTF01; family JACRBR01; genus CAYJMJ01. Next base: position 57,113 of record CAYJMJ010000002.1, read on the forward strand.
GCGACTTGGCGGCCGCAGCCTTCGCCGGCTTCCTGGCGGCCGGCTTCTTCGCGACGGCCTTCTTGGCGGCCGGCTTCTTCGCGACGGCCTTCTTGGCGGCCGGCTTCTTCGCTGCGGCCTTCTTGACGGCTGGCTTCTTCTTGGCTGCCGGCTTCTTGGCGGCCGGCTTCTTTGCGGTTACAGCCATTCTTTCCCTGCCTCCTGTCTTCCTTGACTGTTTTGCCCCTACCGTTAGGAGCAGCCACTCGTGCTACCGCAGTTCTCACAGCGGTAACACGTCCCCGACCGAATCATGATCCAGCCGCAGATCGCGCAGGCGGGCGCATCATCGTGCCCGTTTGCGCGCGGCGACCGGAATGCCAGCGGCACTGCATCGACCGTGCGGCCCTGCGCGTGGGCATCGCCGGCGCCGCTGCCGCCCGCAATGGGGGCGACCGCGCCGTTGATCGGCAGTGGATACTGGCCCGCCGCGAGCGCGGCCTTGATCTCCGGCGTCATCACGCCGATCTCGTACGCCTCCTCGGGTGACATGTAGCGACTCGCGAGCCAGCGGAACACGTAGTCGATGATCGACTGCGCCATCGGGATGTCGCGATTCTCGGTCCGGCCCATCGGCTCGAATCGCATATGGCTGAAGTTCCGCACCAGGTCCTGGATCGGCACCCCGTACTGGAGCGCGTACGAGATCGCGCGCCCGAACGCCTCCATGAGCCCGCTGACCGTCGATCCCTGCTTGGCCATGGACAGGAAGATCTCACCCGGCGTGCCGTCGTCGTACAGGCCGACGGTGATGTACCCGTCGTGGCCCTCGATGCTGAACTTGTGGGTGACCGAGGTGCGGGTATCGCTCATCTTCCTGCGCACCGGCTTCGGAGCGGTGCTGGAGTCCAGCGCGGCATCGTTCGTGGTCGAGGTCCTGGACGTGGAGAGCGGCTGCACCTTCTTGGAACCGTCGCGATAGATGGCGATGGCCTTGATGCCGTGCCGCCAGGCCTCGACGTACGTGTCCGCAACATCCTCGATTGTCGCCTCGTTAGGGAGGTTCACCGTCTTGGAGATCGCGCCGGAGATGAACGGCTGGGTCGCGCCCATCATCTTGATGTGCCCCATGTGGTGGATCGAGCGCCGGCCGTTCTCTGCCTTGAACGCGCAGTCGAAGACGGGGAGGTGATCCTCGTGCAGGCCGGGCGCTTCCTCGATGGTGCCGGTGTTGTCGATGTGACGGACGATGGCGTCGATGGTGCGGTCGTCGTAGCCGAGACGCCTCAGTGCGCGGGGGACCGTCTGGTTGACGATCTTGATCATGCCGCCTCCGACGAGTTTCTTGTATTTCACCAGCGCGATGTCTGGCTCAACACCCGTCGTGTCGCAGTCCATCATGAAGGCGATCGTCCCCGTCGGTGCGAGTACTGTTGCCTGCGCATTGCGATAGCCAAACTTCTGTCCATGCTCCAGTGCATCGTCCCACGATCGGTGCGCTGCGTCGATCAATGTGTCCGGCACAAGCGCTGCGTCTATTTTACGCGATGCATCACGGTGTTTTGCAACAACCTTCAGCATGGGATCGCGATTTTTGTGAAACGCGTCGAACGGACCGACGCGTTTTGCGATCGCCGCCGACGTCGCGTAGGCATGTCCCGTCATCAGCGCAGTGATCGTCGCGGCGTATGAACGCCCCGCGTCGGAGTCGTACGCGAGACCGAGCGACATCAGCAATGCGCCGAGGTTCGCGTAGCCGAGACCGAGCTGACGCATCGCGATCGTGTTGGCCGCGATCTTCGGCGTCGGGTAGCTCGAGTTCCCAACGATGATCTCCTGTGCCCAGATCGTCACGGTCACGGCGCGCCGAAACGACTCGACGTCCAACACGCCGTCCTCATCAACGAACTTCATGAGGTTGAGCGAAGCGAGATTGCACGCGGAGTTGTCGATGTGCATGTACTCCGAGCACGGGTTGCTGGCGTTGATGCGCGCGGTGTTGGGGCACGTGTGCCAGTCATTGATCGTGGTGTCGTACTGCATGCCGGGGTCGCCGCACTCCCAGGCGGCCGTCGCCATGCGGTTGAGCAGGTCGCGTGCGCTCACCGTCTTCACGTCGCCGCCGTCGACGATGGCGCGGAGCGTCCAGTCGCGGCCTTCGGTCGCCGCGCGCATGAACTCCTCGGTCACGCGCACGGAGTTGTTGGCGTTCTGGAACTGGATGGAGGACCACGCGTCGCCGTTGAGGGACATGTCCCAGCCAGCCGCTCCGAGCGCGTACGCCTTGCGCTCCTCGTTCGCCTTGGAGTCGATGAATTCCTCGATGTCGGGGTGATCCGCGTTCAAAACGACCATCTTGGCCGCCCGCCGCGTCTTGCCGCCGGACTTGATGGAGCCGGCGATGCTGTCGGCGCCCCGCATGAACGAGATGGGTCCGCTCGCCTGGCCGCCGGCCGAAAGCTGCTCCCGGCTCGAACGGATGGGCGACAGGTTGATGCCTGAGCCGGAGCCGCCCTTGAAGATCATCCCCTCCGTCTTGCACCAGTCGAGTATCGACTCCATGGTGTCTTCGACTGAGAGGATGAAGCACGCCGAACACTGCGGGCGTTCCTCGACGCCGACGTTGAACCAGACGGGGCTGTTGAACGCCATCTTCTGGTTGATGAGCAGGTGGCTCAGTTCAGCCTTGAAGGTCTGCGCCTCCTCGTCGCCCTCGAAGTACCCATCCTTCACGCCCCAGGCTGTGATCGTCTCGGCCACGCGGCCGATCATCTGGCGCACGCTGCGCTCGCGCTGGGGCGTGCCGAGGGGACCGCGGAAGTATTTCGAGACGACCACATTGGTGGCCGTCTGTGACCATGTCTTCGGGATCTCGACATCCTTCTGCTCGAAGAACGGGTTGCCGTTCTCGTCGCTGATGAGTGCGGTGCGGAGCTCCCACTCCACGTCGCGAAACGGGTCGTCACCGGAGCGCGTGAAGAAGCGCTCGACGGTGAAGGCAGTGCCGTTGACAGCTCTGCGGACGTTAGGCTCAGCCTGGAGGACCATGGTGGCGGGATTCCTTTCGCTTGCTAGCCTGCCCTGTTTGTCACGACCGAGTCAGCGAGCCTCGCGACAGCACGCCAGCCGGTGATGTTCCATGCCTGGAGATTGTCGAGCGTCGCAGCCATCGGGTCGACCGTTGCGGCGTGGACTGCGCGCCGAAGCGAGGGCGCATCGGCGCGCCGACCTGCCACAGCCTGAGGGAGAAGCGTGATCTCTGCAACGGCTGGTTCCCGACCTATCAAAGCGACAAACCCACTCTCTCCATAACGCGCGCGCCGATCGGCGTTCGCCGATCGGCGCGTCACGCGCTGCACTAGTTTCGTGCGGTAACGGCGGCTCCCCCAAGGTGTTCCTGCCAGCGGCGCGTCAGTTCGCCGCCGATCGTCTGGGGCTTGAGCACCGCGAGACCGGCGGGCGAGCGCCCTGCGCGCAGCGTCGAGAGCAACGTCTCGAAGCGCGCTTCGTCGATGCCGCCGCGACGGCAGCCGGTGAGGAGCGCGATGCCGTCCTCGATCGCGCGGCGGTCGCCGCTGTCGCCCAGCAGTGCGACACGCCGCCGCAGGTCGGCGACAACCTCATCCATGAACAGTTCGACGTCTGACACTCCCGCCGTTCCTTTCACCCCGACCTGGGGTGGTGCTGCTGTGACTCAGGGCGTCCGTTCGCTGCGAACTGACGTAATGGAAACGGGCTCGACGGCGTCATCAACCGGGGCTTCCTCCGGGACGGGCGCGATGTAGCCGGCCGCGAGATGCTCCGGCACGCGCTCCAGAATTCGCAGCCGGTATACGGAGATCCGCTGTTCAGCGGGACCCTGCAGCTTGAACGTCAAGTGCTTGTCGGAGATGCCGAGCCGCGAGCCATCCTGAAGCGTGAGCACGAGCTCGCCGCGTTCCCGCTCGAGCATGTGCATCTCCCACGACGGCCACATCGTGACCTCGCCCCGCTCGCCGTTTACCTCGCACGGTCCGCTGGCGATGAACTCGCCGCCTGCGTTCGTCAGCTTGCCTTCCATGCGCATGCGGATGCTCTCCTTGCCATCGCGGACCGCGTCCGCGCCTTCCGCTATCGAACGTTTCGCTGTCTCTTCGACGGCTCCCGCGGTGCAGACGCCTGTTCCGCGAGCGGAACGGGAGTCTGCACCGGCCGCACCGGGCGACGGGTACGGGTTCGTGATGACGGTGCGGCCGGTCGCAGCCGAAGAGAGGAGGGCGAGAATTCGGGGTCCAGCAACGGCAGCTGTGCCTGCGCGGGCCGGCTGCCGGATGCGAGGGCCTCGAGCTCCACCCGGAGGGCATCGATGTCCGTGAATTGGCGGTAGACGCTCGCGAAGCGGACGTAGGCGATCGGGTCCAGGTCGCGCAGCCGGTCCATCACCAGCTCGCCGATGACGCTCGACGGAACCTCGGGCGCATTACCCTGATAGAGCGACGATTCGATGTCGGCCGCGAGCGTCTCGAGCGCGCCCGCCGGCAGCGGCCGCTTCTCGCATGCCTTGCGCAGGCCGGCCAGCAGCTTCTCCCGCGAGAACTCCTCCCGCCTGCCGTCCTTCTTTTCGACGTAGAGCGCCACGGCCTGCACGCGTTCGTACGTGGTGAAGCGGCCCGCGCACCCGGGGTTGAGGCATTCACGCCGGCGACGGATCGAGTCGTCGACGTCGCGAGAATCGACGACCTTCGAATCCTGGCCGCCGCAGAACGGGCAACGCATGTGCGGGGTCCCTCCGATGCCGCTGGAACAGGTGTTCCCGCTGGCTTGGCGAGGTTAACACCACATGTAGTGCTTGTCAACGGGCGTGATGGAGTTGCAACACAATATGTTGCGATGGCGTTCGTTCGGACCGACGCAGGACGCAGCGGCGGTAACAACTCAGGTGGTGCGTGAAGCTGATCGTACGGTGTCGGCGGAATGGCCGCGGTTATGCGCGCTGGTTATGGAAAACGGCCTGCGCCGGGTGTAGAATGGCCCGCGGAGAGCGGCCTATGCTCCCGGTTCTGTGGCGCCTGCCCGTGCCACGCCACCGGGTCGGGCTGCTCTTTTCCGTGTCCGGCGAAGAATGGGTAGGCCCGGGGCGGGGGGGTGTCCCGGTTAGCCGCGCACGGCCCGCGGGGTTGGCGGGGGGGGTAAAATACCCGCGCCCCC
>CAYJMJ010000002.1:62288-75310 GCA_964371095.1 uncultured Dehalococcoidia bacterium
TTTCCGTGGCCGGCTAAGAAGGGGACGGCGGTGAGGGGGGTCCGCACCGGTTCCGACGCTCACGGCCCTCGTCTTTCCCTGGTGGGGAAAGATCCCGGAGCACCTCTACTCCGGGACGTCCGGCTAGACAGTCTCCTCCTTTCCCTACTCCTCCTGCGGTTCGCTACCGCGCCGCGACCGTGCGGCGCAGGAAGGTTGGCAACTCGGTGTCGCGCGGATCGGGTGCCGCCGCTGCCTCGGGCCGTACCGGGGCCGGTCCCGGCGCGTCGCCTGCGTCGTCGTCCGGGTTCTGGCGCCGGTACTGTTCCGGAATGGCGTTGACGGCGACGGGCCGCGCGAAGCCGGTGGCGATGAGCGTGATCTGCACTTCGTCACCGAGCTTGCTGTCGATGGCGGTGCCGAAGATGATCTCGGCGCCCGGGTCGACGACGTCGTAAATGACCTGGGCGGCGGCGTTGATCTCGTGGAGGCCCAGGTTCTTGCCGCCGGTGATGTTGAAGAGCACGCCCCGCGCGCCATCGATTGAGACTTCGAGCAACGGGCTCGAGATGGCCATCTGTGCGGCGTCAGCGGCGCGGTTTGCCCCGCTTGCGCGGCCGATGGCCATGAGTGCGGGACCGGCCTCTGACATGATCTTGCGCACGTCGGCGAAGTCGAGGTTGATCTCGCCCGGCAGCGTGATGATCTCGCTGATGCCGCGGATGCCCTGGAGCAGGATGTCGTCGGCGGTGCGGAAGGCGTCCTCGACGGTGGCCTTTTCGTCGCAGATGGTAAGCAGGCGGTCATTCGGGATGACGATGAGCGTGTCGACCTTGTCCTGCAGGCGCTGGATGCCCTCCTCCGCCTGGGCGCGGCGCTTCGCGCCCTCGAACGAGAACGGCTTGGTGACGACGCCGATGGTTAGTGCGCCAGCCTCCTTCGCGACCTCCGCGACGAGTGGCGATGCGCCGGTGCCGGTGCCGCCGCCCATGCCGGCGGTGACGAACACCATTTCACAGCCCCGAACAGCCTCGAGCAGTTCGTCGCGGCTCTCCTCGGCGGCACGCAGGCCGCGTCCAGGGTCGCCGCCGACGCCGAGTCCCTTCGTGAGCTTGTCGCCGACGCGGATCTTCACCTCGGCCGGCGACTGCTGGAGCGCCTGCGCGTCGGTATTGACGGCGACGAACTGCACGCCTGGTATCTGTTCGGCGATCATGCGATTGACGGCGTTGCACCCTCCGCCGCCGACTCCGACGACTTTGATCGGCGGCAACCCGTCCGAGTACGATCTGCTCATCATTGCCTCCCTTCGCTCCTGCTCCTGCTGCAGCTCTTTCAGCTCTTCTTCGAACATCACCGTTTGCCGGTACACAGCCATTCAGCCTCCTCTACTGGTCGCCTGGTGACTGGTTGGCCGGGCTGTGCCATCGGGTTCCGCAGTCACGTTCCAGCCGCTGACCTCCAACTTCGAATCTGCACCCACTATTCCGGCAGCAGCACGCGCGCCCAGTTGCCGAGTCGCCGCCAGATGCTGCCCACGTCGAGCGACGTCCGCGGCGGCCGGTGCCACGTGCTCGCCTCCGCCTCGTTCACGGCCCACTGCAACAGCCCGACGCTCGTGGCGTAGGCCGGATCGATAAGCGTGTCGGTGAGGCCGTGCAGGTTGCGCGGCATGCCGACGCGGGCCGGCCAGCCGGTGACCTGCTCCGCCAGCAGGTCGATGCCGGCGAGCTTCGAACTCCCCCCGGTCAGCACGATGCCGGCGGAGATCACGTCGTCGTGCACGGCGCGCTTCACCTCGGCGCTGACCATCTCCAGGATCTCCTCGACGCGGGCCTGGATGATCTCGCAGAGCCGGCGGCGCAGCTCTGTCTTCGAGCCCTCCGAACCGAACGCGTCGAGCGTGATCTCCTCACGTGCGTCGACCATGCTCGGGATGGCGTGGCCCCACTTCCTCTTCGCGTCCTCCGCTGCCTGGTACGGCGCACGCAGGCCGACGACGATGTCACGCGTCACGTGATTGCCGCCGACGGGCAGCACGGCGGTGTGGTACACGCTGCTCTCGATGAAGAGGGCGATGTCGGTCGTGCCGCCTCCAATGTCGGCCAGCACCACGCCCTGCTCCTTCTCCTCTTCATCGAGCACGGCCTCGGCGCTCGCCAGCGGCTCCAGGATGAGGCCGTCGACCTGGACGCCCACGTTCTCCACGCACTTGGTCAGGTTCTGGATGGCACTGTCGATGCCGGTGACGATGTGCGTCTCAACGTCGAGTCGCGAGCCGAACATGCCCACCGGGTCGGAGACGTTGTCCTGACCATCGACCACGTAATAGCGCGGGATGACGTGGATGATCTCGCGGTTGGTGGGGATGCTCACGACGCGCGCGCCGTCGAGCACGCGCGTGACGTCGTCGGGCATGATCGGCCGGGTCCGGTCGGGTATCGCGACGATCCCGCGGTTGTTGAGGCAGGCGATGTGCGTGCCGGCCACGCCGACGTGCGCCGACAGGATGCGCGTGCCGCTCGACCGCTCCGCCTTCTCAACGGAGGCCTTGATGGAGTCCGTGGCGTCCCGGATGTTCTCGACCATGCCGCGCGACAGCCCGGCCGACGGGGCGATGCCGACCCCGAGGATGCGCATGTCTTCCCCGTGCGCCACCTCGCCGACGACGGTGCAGATCTTCGTCGTTCCGATGTCGATCGAGGCGAAGGTTCCTCCACGGCTCATGGCTTCCTCCCTCTTCCCTAGTTGAAGCTCAACCTGTCGCCGAACCGGAGGTCGACAGTGTTGAGGGGCAGATCCTTGTCGTTCGCCTGTTCGATGAGCACGTACAGCGCCGCGAGCTTGTAGTCGTAGTCACGCGCGTCGCCGAATGTCACCCAGAGCGGACGGTCGTCGACGGCCGAGCCGGAGAGCACGGCGATGATGCCGGCGTCCTGGCGATAGATGAGCGCCTGCACCGTACGGCCGAACGCCGCGTCGGACTCGCGCACCAGGCGGGCGGCCAACTCGACCGCGCCCGGGTCGATGCGATCGCCCGCGTTCAGCACGCGTTTCGGGTTCACTTCGACGATCACGGGCGAGCCCGCAGGCGCGGCCGGGCCATCGAGCACGTAGCCATCGGCGTCGATCGGCACGTTGACGCCGTTCATCTGCCAGGAGCCCCACGCCTTGCGCTCCTGGACGTCGATGCTGACGCCGCTCCAGCCGTGCTTCGTCACGGTGGCCGATTTCACCATCGGCAGCGCGGCCACTCGCGCCTGCGCCGCGCTCAGGTCCAGCCGGAACAGGCTGGCGCCTTCCACGCCGGCAGCGGCGCTCACCTGCTCGGGCGCGATCTGTCCGGTACCTGTGATGCGCACGTCCTGCACGGTGGCCCACGGCGAGTGATACCCCCACCACCCGGCCGACGCGGCCATCGCGAGCACGGCGGCGGCGAACACGGCGCGCGCCTGCAGACGGGTGATCCGGGGGCCCGGTTGGGGCGCCGCTCGGCGGCGAACGCCGTGGGGCGCTCCGTCGCGCGTCTTGACGACACGTCGGCCGCGGGCTGGTTTCGCCGCGCGATATGGCCACTTACCGGGAGTCCGGGCGCCAGGCACTGCGCTTCCTCCCTTCGCGGAACCGCTCCATCGCCAGGTCGACGATGCGCGTGATCAACTCCCGGTACGCGACGCCTGCGAGCGCCCATAAGCGTGGAAACATGCTCACGGGGCGGAAGCCCGGCAGCGTGTTGATCTCGTTGACGACGGGCGCGCCCTCGGGCGGAAGCAGGAAGTCGACGCGAGCGAATCCGCTGCAGTCGAGCGCGCGAAACGCCCGAACGGCGTTCTCCTGCACGGCCGCCGCCGTCCCGGGCGGCAATTCGGCCGGCGCGATGATCTGGGCGCTGTCATCGAGATATTTCGCCGAGTAGTCATAGAACTCGCGGCCCGTCACGACCTCGCCGACGGGCGACGCCTGCGGATCGTCGTTGCCGAGCACGCCGCAGTCGACTTCGCGGCCGGCGATCGACTCTTCGACGAGCACCTTGCGGTCCATCTCGAACGCCGCGCGCATCGCCTCGCCGAGATCCTCGCGTGAGCGCACCTTGCTTACGCCGAGGCTGCTTCCCCCGTTCGACGGCTTCACGAACGCCGGATAGCCGAGCTGCGTCTCGATGCCCCGCGCGACGTCGCTTCCGCCGCCTGTCCATTCGTGTTCCAGCACTGTCATGTAGCGGGCGACACGCAACCCCGCGTGCTCGAACAGCTTCTTCTGCAGGGCTTTGTCCATGCCGACGGCGCTCGCCGCGACCCCGCATCCGGCGTACGGGATGTGGAACATCTCGAGCATCCCCTGTAGCGTGCCGTCCTCGCCGTTCACGCCGTGGACGAGCGGAAAGACGATGTCGACCTGTGCGAGTTCGCGCAGGACATCGCCGCGCTCGAATACCGGCGGCACGTCGGCCTCGATCCGCTTCTGAAAGAGGGGATCGGGCCGCTCGATCTGGACCCACGTTTCCGCCGGCGTGAGCCACTCGCCGCCGCGCGTGACGCCGAACGGTATGGCCTCGAAACGCTCGGGGTCGGCCGCCTGCAGCAGTTCCATCGCCGAGACGACGGACACCTCGTGCTCGACGGAGCGGCCGCCGAAGACCACGCCGAGGCGCATCCTGTCCGTCATTCGAACCCCTCGCCGATCAGCTCGACCTCGTTCTGGAGGTCGATGCCGGTTTGCTCCCGCACGCGCCGCCGCGCCTCCTCCATGAGCGCGCGAACGTCCGCCGCGCGGGCGTTGCCGAGATTCAGAATGAAGTTGCAGTGCTTCTCCGAGATCTGCGCGTCGCCGCGGCGCTCGCCCCGGAGCCCGGCTGCGTCGACGAGCTGCCAGGCGTGGTGCCCGGCCGGGTTCCTGAAGATGCTGCCGGAGTTTCGGCCGCGCGGCTGCGCATCGAGGCGATGCTCGTCGTATTCGGCGACCTTGCGCACGAGCACGCTCCGGTCTCCGGGCCGCACCGTGATCTCCACGGCCAACACGACGCAATCGACCAACTCGCCACGGTTGAAGGCGCTGCTGCGGTACTGGAGGCCGAGGCTAGCCGCCGGCAGGTCCTGCTCGCGCCCCCGGGCATCGAGGATCGTCACCGATCGAAGGACGTCGGCGAGGCACGCATCGTGGGCGCCGGCGTTCGAGACGACGGCGCCGCCGAGCGTCCCCGGGATGCCGCATGCCCACTCGACGCCCGCGAACCCCTGCCGCGCCAGGTTGCGGGCGAGCGTCGCGATCGGCATGCCGGACTCGGCGCGGAGGACGTACTCACCGGCTAGCTCGCGCGGGCCCACAACGCCTCTGGCCTCGTTATCGATAACGACGCCGCGAATGCCGCTGTCGCCGACCAGGATGTTGCTGCCCGCGCCGAGCACGAAGTACGGCACGGCGAGTTCCCGCGCGGCGACGACCGCCGCGGCGAGCTCGCCGGCGCTGCGCACCGTCACGAAGGCGTCGGCGGGACCGCCAATGCCGAACGTCGTGTGCCGCGACAGCGGCTCGTCCACCTTCGTCGGCGCGATGGCCCGGAGCCGCTCGATCAATCGCTCGTCCATACTCTCCATACCCGGCCGGCGTCCCCCGTCGGGCGGTGCCGGTCGCACTGCCAGCCCGTTGACCGGCGGTGCGCTCACGTGCCCCTCCGGCGCAGTCGCTCCAGCACCAGCGGTCCGACGCTATCGACGTCGCCCGCGCCCACCGTGAAAAAGACGTCGCCCTCGCGCAGGTCGCGCGCGATCCGGTCCGCAGCCTCATCGAACGAGTCGACGTAGACCGCGGGCGGTGACGTTACGGCGTCGGCGAGATCGGCGCCGCTGAGCCCGGCCTCGGCCGCCTCGCGCGCAGCGTAGGTGTGTGTGATGTACAGCGCATCGGCGCCGGCGAAGCACGTCTTCCAGTCGTCGAGCAGGTACTGCGTACGCGTGAACGTGTGCGGCTGAAAGAGCACGACGAGCCGTCGCGAGCCGAAGCGCTGCCGCGCCGCCGCGATCGTGCCCACGCGCACTTCGGTCGGGTGGTGCGCGTAGTCGTCCATCACCGTGATGCCCGCGCACTCGCCGACGAGTTCGAATCGCCGCGCCGCGCCGCGGTAGGACGCGATGGCCGCCTGCATGACGTGCGTTTCGATGCCGATCGTGTTTCCGGCGGCGATGCCGGCCAGAGCGTTGCTGACGTTGTGCTCACCCGGCAACCCGATCGTGAACACGCCGAAGCTCTTGCCGCCCGACTCGACGGTGAACGTCTGGCCGCGGCCATCGGCGGAGATCCCGCTCGCGGTCCACGATGCCGGCTCGCGCAGACCGAAGGTCTGCACGTCGCGTGCCCGAATGCCGCCTCCGGCCACAGCCTGCCGGACGCGAGGGCTGTCGGCGCACGCGATGACGTGGCCGTCCGCCGGGGCGCTGGCCATGAACTGCTCGAACGCGCCGGCCATGTCCTCGACGGTGCCGTAGATGTCCAGGTGGTCCGGCTCGATATTGAGGACGACCGCGACGTCGGGCGTGTAGCTCAGGAACGCCCGGTCGTACTCGTCTGCCTCGACGACGATGTAGCGGCCCTCACCGGCAGCGGCGTTCGTGCCGAGGCTGCGCACCTCTCCGCCGATCAGGTAGGTCGGGCTGAGTTGCGCCTCGACGAGCATGTGCGCGATCAGCCCGCTCGTCGTCGTCTTTCCGTGCGTGCCGGCGACGGCGATGCTGTACCGGCCGTCCATCAAGCGCGCGACCATCTCCGCGCGCTTGATTACCGGAATGCCCCGACGGCGCGCCTCGGCGATCTCGGGGTTGTCGTCGTGCGCGGCTGACGTGATCACGACGAGTTGGGCATCGCCAACATGCTCGGCTGCGTGGCCGATCGACACCTGCACGCCGAGCGACGCGAGCTTGTCGGTCAACGCGCTCGATCGCTGGTCGGAGCCGCTGACCTGGCGGCCCCACGCGTGAAGGATCTGTGCGATGGCCGACATGTGAGCGCCGCCGATGCCGACGAGGTGGACTCGCTCGGGCAGGTTCGCCGCCTTCATGCCGCCACCTTCCGAAGGACGCGGGCGATGTCGCGTGCCGCGGTGGGGCGCGCCAGCGCCCTCGCCGACTGGCTCATCCGCGCGAGACGCGCGTCGTCCCGTAGCAAATCCAGCGCGGTGCCGGCGAGGCGGTCGAGGTCGGCGTTTCGGAGGACGATGGCCGCGCCCTGCGATCGCATGAACTCCGCGTTCGGCGCCTGCGACCACCCCTCGTACTCACCCGGCACGAGGATCGCGGGCGCGCCGGCCGCCGGCAGCTCGCCGAGCGATGACGCGCCCGCGCGGCAGACCACCAGGTCGGCGGCGATCATCGCTGCGGCCATCCCGGCCAGGTAGCCATAGACGTGGTAGCGCTCGCGCTGGGCTGGCGAGAGTGCGGCGCGCTTCTGTTCCGCCGCTACCACGTCGTCGATGCCCGTGACGTGCAGCAGCTCCGCGTCTTCGAGCAGGCGCGGAAGCGCCGCCCACACCGCCTCGTTGATACGGCGTGCGCCGAGGCTCCCCGCCGTGACGAGAAGCACCTTTGCGCCAGGCGGCAGGCCGAGCAACGTTCGCGCCGACGGGCGATTGAGCGTCGAGAACCCCTCCCGGACGGGGTAGCCGACGACTTCGGTGCGGCGCACCGGCAGGTACGCGAGTGCGCGCTCGTTGGTCGTCGTCATCTTCGTCGCCAGGCGGGAGAGCAGCCGCACTGCCCAGCCAGGCGTCACGTCGGGCAGGTACACAACGAGCGGTCGCCGAAGCAGCCGCGCAGCGATGCCGACGGGCACGCTCGCGTAGCCGCCGGTCGCGAACACGACGTTGGGTCTGAACTCACGCAGGATTCTGAGGGACTGCCATACGCCGCGCAGCAGCTTGCGGACGTTGCCGATGAACTCTGCCGGCGAAGATACTCTCAGCGGACCGGCGACGATGGCGCGGAACGCCATGCCCTCCGCAGGCACGATCGTCTCATCGACACGGCCGCGGATGCCGATGTACAGCGCCTCGAGAGGCTCGCCCGCGTCGCGCGTCTCCGCCTCGAGCGCGCGGGCGACCGCGAGGCTCGGGTACACGTGGCCGCCGGTGCCGCCGCCCGCAAACACCACTCTCACCGGGCTCCCTTCCGTTCGGGCCAGCCGCCGCCCCGCAACTGGCCTGTCGTCTTACGTGCTGGCCGCACGATCTTGTCGGAACCGTCGGCCGGCTTCGGCCGCTTGGCGAGCGATTTCTCGTCGATGCCGTAGCGCGACACGCTCAGGAGGATGCCGATGCCCGCCAGCATCGCCATCAGGGCAGAACCTCCGTAGCTGAGGAACGGCAGCGGGATGCCTGTGAGGGGAAGCGTGCGCGTGATGCCGCCGATGTTGATCGCCGTCTGGTAGCCGATCCACGAGACGATGCCGACGGCGAGCAGCGAGCCGAAGTCGTCACGCGCCCGCAGGATGACCCGGAAGCCGCGCACGATCAGGAAGGCGAACAGCGCGAGCACCACGACGCAGCCGATCAGGCCCATCTCCTCGCCGATGATCGCGAAGACCCCGTCCGTGTGGGCGCCGGGCACGTAGAAGAACTTCTGGCGGCTTGCGCCGAGGCCGAGGCCGCGGATGCCGCCGCTGCCGAGCGCGATGAGGAGCTGGAGCGTCTGGAAGCCGCGGCCGCTCGGGTCGTCCTCGGCGCGGATGAAGGCGAAGATGCGGTCCGCGCGGTAGCCGCCGCTCAGCACGAGCATCGACGCCGCGACGCCACCCACTCCGGCGAACGCAAGTACGTGCGTGAGCGAGGCGCCCGCCACGAACACCAGCGTCATCGTGGTCAGCACGAGGACGATCGTCGTGCCCATGTCCGGCTCCAGCATGACGAGCCCGGCGACGATGCCGACGAGCAGGACGCAGGGGAAGAACCCGAGCCAGAACACCTTGACGCCTTCGCCGCGCGCGGCGAGCCAGGCCGACACGTAGATGATGATCGCCAGCTTGGCGAACTCGCTCGGCTGCAGCGGCGGAATCGGCCCGCCGACGCCAATCCAGCGCGCGGCGCCGTTGCGGTGCATGCCGATGCCCGGCACGAGCACCGCGACCAGCGCAATGATCGCCGCGAGCATCAGCAGCGGGCTGATCACGCGTAAATGCCGGTAGTCCGTCTTCATCAGCATGAACATGGCCACCGCGCCGAGCGCCCCGAAGAAGACCTGCCGCACGACGAAGTAGTTGGCGTCGCCGAACTCGAGAATGCCGAGCGCGAAGCTGGAGCTGTAGACGGCGAGGATGCCGATGACGACGAGCACGCCGACCGTTGCGGCGATCAGGTAATCAGGGCTCCCGACCCTCAGGCGCGCAGGGTGCGCGGTGATGCCCATCAGCGAGCCTCCCGAGCGGTCGTACGGGCGAGGCGGCGGAACTCCTCGCCCCGCTCTTCGAAGTTGTTGTATGCGTCGAAGCTCGTGCATGCCGGCGACAGCAGCACGACGTCGCCCGGCCCGGCCATGTCGCGCGCCTCGGCCACCGCTTCAGCGAGCGTCGCGACGCGCGTGGTGACGGGCCGGTCCTCGAACGGAACGAGAACGGCGTTCGCCTCGACCGCGGCCTCGAGTAGCGGTCCGTCGGCGCCGAAGAAGACGATGCCCACGCAGCGCCGAAGTGCCTCCTGGGCCAGCTCGTCCTTGGGCAGGTTCTTGTCCTTGCCGCCGAGCAGGAGCACGATCGGCTCCTCGAACGACCGGATGCCGGCGAGCGCGCGCTCTGGCGTCGAAGCGATGCTGTCGTTCACATAGCGGACGCCGTCGACTTCGGCGACGAATTCAAGGCGATGGGGGACGGGCGTGAACGCCCGCACGGCGCTCGCGATGGCGTCGACCGGGATGCCGGCCGCGCCGCCGATGGCGGCCGCCGCAAGCACGTTCTCCACGTTGTGCAGGCCGCGGAGCGGGATGTCGTCGACGGGCAGCACCATCGCCTCGATCTGGTCGGTGCGGAGGAAGACGGCGTTGTCGCGCAGGAACGCGCCGTGGCCGGGAACGGCATCGCTCAGGGTGAAGAACCAGGGCGTCGCCGGCGTCAGCGCGGTCATGGCGGCCGAGACGTCGTCGTCGAGATTCAGCACGACGTGATCATCCGCCGTCTGGGACCGCACGATCCGCTGCTTCAGGGCGACGTAGTCGTCCCAGCTGAAGCGGTCCAGGTGGTTCGGCGTCACGTTCAGTACCGCGGCGATGTGGGGGCTTCGGTCGGTCAACTGGAGCTGCGTGTGGCTGATCTCGAGCACCGCCCACGTCCGCTCGTCCATGCCGTCGAGGACGCCGAGGAGGCCTCGGCCGATATTCCCGCCGACGCGGTAGGGGCGCCCCGAGGCCGCCATGATCGCCGCAACGAGACTCGTGGTGGTCGTCTTGCCGCTGCTGCCCGTGATGCCGACCGTCGGCCCGGGGCAATGCGCCATGAAGTATCGGGTCATCGAGTCGATGGTGATGCCGCGACTGCGCGCCTCGGCCAGCGGTGGCGCGTCGAGCGGCACGCTCTGCGAGGCGAAGACGATGTCGCTTTCGGCGACGGCTTCGATTCCGGTGCTGGCGAGCGAGTACGAAATGGGGACGCCCTCTAGCTCCTGCATACGGGCGGCGAGGGCTTCGGGAGATTTCGAATCGACGACGACGACCGTCGCACCGTGCGTTGCCGCATACCGGGCTACGTCGACGCCTTCAATACCGAGACCGATAACGGTCACCCGTTTCCCCACCAGGAAGTCTCGTTCACTTGTCATAGCACGTTATCAAATATCTGTCAATACCCGTCGCGCTACTTCAGCGCCGCGAGTGCGACGCCGAGCATCGATCCGGCCACGGTCACGAGCAGGAAACGGAAGCTGATCTGCGTCTCCGGCATACCAAGCTGTTCGAAGTGGCAATGAAGCGGCGCCATCTTGAACACGCGCGTTCCGCCGCGCAGCCGGTACGACGCGATCTGAATCACGTCCGCGAGGATCTCCGCAGTGAACATAACGCCGACGACCGGCACGAGTAGCCACCATCCCGTCATGAGCGCGACGATGGCCAGCACGCCGCCGAGGGGGAGCGAGCCGGAATCGCCCATGAACACGCGTGCGGGATACGCGTTGAACCAGAGGAAGCCGGCGAGGGCGCCAACGAGCACAAAACATAACGTGGCGAGCCCGTTCTGATCCTGCATCAGCGCGATCGCGCCGAACGCCGCGAAGGCGACGGCGGCCATGCTTCCTGCGAGCGTGTCGAGCCCGTCCGTGACGCCGACGGCGCTCGTCGTCGCGACGATGACGGCGATCGCGATCGGTATGTACAGCGGGCCGATATCGTAGGTGCCGAAGTGCGGTACCAGCAGCCGGGGCGCATCGATGCGGTCGTAGAGGAGCCAGGCAGCCACCGCTGACACGCACGTGAAGCCTGCCAACTTCAGGATCATACCCGTCCGGTCGTGAGCCTCCCGTTTCTCGCGGTCGATGAGCGTGCCGACGTCGTCGTACCATCCGATGAGCGTAAAGATCGCGGCGACCGCCAGCGGCAACAGCACGTCGCGGTCGCGTGGCACCGCGGCGGCGAGGCCGACAAGGCACGCCGTGCCCATGAAGAGCAGTCCGCCCATCGTCGGCGTGCCTGCCTTCACGAGGTGTGTCTGCGGACCCTCGGCGGAGATGGCTTTGCCCAGCTTTCGTGCGCGCAGAAATGCCACGAAGGGATAGCCGGCGGCGAGTGTGACCGCTGCGGCAATGCAGCCGCTGATCAGTGCGTACGTCACTCCGGCTCCTTGAGTTCGTCGAGCAGTGTCTCGAATTCCAGCGCGCGAGAAGCTTTGAGCAGCACCATGTCGCCGGGCCGCAGCTCTCGCCGCAGCGCCTCCGCGATCTGGGACTTGTCGAAGGCGATGTGCACGCCGCCGTGGCCGGCCTGGATCGCGGCATCGCCGATCCAGCGGCCCAGATCGCCGACGGCGTAGATGACGTCCGCCACCTCCGCCGCCCGCCTGCCGACGTCCCGGTGCCCCTCCGCTTCTGCGCCGCCCAGCTCGCGCATGTCGCCGAGCACCGCGATCTTGCGCCCGGACGATTCGCCGAGGAGGTCGAGGGCGGCGAGCATGGACGCCGGGCTCGCGTTGTACGTGTCATCGATCAGCGTCGATCCGTTGATGCCGCGGTACGCGGCCAACCGCGTCGGCACCTGCGCTTCGCTCAGCGCTGACGCGGCCTCGGCCACGGAGAGGCCGTCGACGACTCCCGCCGCCGCCGCGGCGAGCGCGTTGTGGACCATGGCGCGTCCGGGAAGGCGAGAGTACACCGGCTCACGATCGCCGGCGTGCGCCAGCACGAAGCTGACGCCGGCGAGGCCGTGGCTCTCGATCTCCTCGGCCCGTACGTCCGCCGTCTTGCCGAGGCCATAGGTCAGGACGTGGGCCTGCGTGCGCTCGGCCATCGCCGCGACGCGCGGGTCGTCGGCGTTGAGTATCGCGACGCCGTCTTCCGGCAGCGCCTCGACCAGCTCCGCCTTCGCGTCGGCGATGGCATCGATGCTGCCGAGCCGTTCCATGTGCGATGGGCCGACGTTCGTGACGATGCCGATCTCGGGCGCGGCTAGGTCACAGAGGAACGCGATCTCGCCGGGCGCCCACATTCCCATCTCGAGCACGGCGCGGCGGTGGCGCGTGGTCAGTTCAAGCAGGACAAGCGGTAGGCCGATTTCACTGTTGAGATTGCCCTCGTTCTTGAGCAGCGGGTACCGCGTGGCAAGCACGGCCGCGACGAGTTCCTTCGTCGTCGTCTTGCCGACGCTGCCCGTGATGGCGACGACCTTCAGCCGATGGCGGCTGGCGCGCCGGAGACGCGCGAGTTCCTGCAGCGCCACAAGGGCGCTCGGCACGACGTACTGGGCGACGTCCGCATCCACCGCGCGTTCGACGATGGCGCCTGCGGCGCCGCGGCGCGGGGCGGGGGGGGGCGGGGCGGGGGGCGCGACCCCCGAGGCCACGGGGGGGGGAAAAAATTATCCCCC
>CAYJMJ010000002.1:75320-112152 GCA_964371095.1 uncultured Dehalococcoidia bacterium
GGGGCGGGCCACGACTTACTGGGCGCCGCCCGCACCCCCCGCGCGTGCGCCTTGGGCGCCGGCGGCGCCGCGGCTCGCGGCGTGGGCCACGTAGTCGTGGCCATCGACGCGCTCGCCATGGAGGGCGATAAAGATGTCGCCGCGTCCGGCCTTGCGCGAATCGACGACGGCGTGACGAAAGCGCATCGGCCCCACGGACGGGGCACGGATGAGCGCCGGTCGAAGCGCGGTCGCGATCTCTATCGCAGTGATCATGCGTGAGCGCCTGCCTGCCTCAGGCGGTGTGCGCGCCACGGGCGCGCGTATGTGTCCATGCGCCGGCGCCACCGGCATCGCCGCTCAGTTTCCGGTCGTGACGAGCTGAGGGCCGTCCGGCCGCACGCCGAGGTAGGCGAGGATGCTCGGGGCGATGTCGGCGAATACGGGCGCCGAGACCTGGCCGCCCAGCCTGTCTTCCTTGAAGTCGAGCTTGACGAGCGTGATCATCTTCGGGTCGTCGACCGGGGCAAACCCGATGAACGAGGCGACGTTGCCGTCGTGCACCGTGCCGTCGGCGAGCGTGGCGCCCGTCGTGGTGCCGGTCTTGCCCCCGACGTGGTAGCCCCTGATTGCGGCAAGGTGCCCCGGGACGCCTTCGACCACGCGATTCATCATATCGGCTACGGCGTTCGCCGTGTCTTCCTTGATGACCTGACGCACCGGTACCGGGCTGAACGTGCGCGTGCCGTCCGGAGTGTCCATCTCCTTCAGAATGTACGGGCGCATGAGCATCCCGTGGTTCGGTATTGAGCCGATGGCCGCGATGATCTGCAGCGGCGTGGCCGCTATCCCCTGGCCGAAGCTGTTGGTCGCGAGGTCGACCTCTGACCAGTTCGGGTCCGCGTTCGAGCGCACGAGGCCATCAGGATCGCCCCCGAGACCGATGCCCGTCGCCGTGCCGAGGCCGAACCGGTGAACGTAGTCGTAGAACTTGTCGGGTCCGATCAGACCGCTCAGCCATACGGCGCCGGTATTGAGGCTCCGCTGGAGTACCTGCGTGACGGACGTCGTGCCGTTCACACTGTAATCCCAATTGTGGATTGCCGATGAGCCGATATTGGCGACGCCCGTGTCGACATATGTCGACTCCGGCGTCACGAGGCCCTGGTCGATCGCCATCGACGCCGTCAGCGTCTTGAAGACGGAGCCCGGCTCGTACACGTCCGTTACGGCGCGATTGCGGAACAATGCCTGGTCCGGATCGTTGAGATTCAGCTGCGAGAGCTTGAATCCCGGGCGGCTGGCCATCGCCAGCACCTCGCCCGTCTTCGGATCCATGACGATAATCGAGCCGCCCAGTGCGCCGGTCTTTGCCATCTGCGTGTCGAGCTCGCCCTCGACCAGCCGCTGGATGTAGCGATCGATCGTGAGGCGGATGTTGCCGCCGGGGATCGGTTTCTGGCCGACGCGCTCACTGCCCAGCGCAATGCGGTTGCCGATGCTGTCGCGTTCGAAGTAGATGGTGCCGGGCTTGCCCCCGAGCTCGTCGTCGAAGTCCGCCTCGATACCGGTCAGGCCGACGTGGTCGCGGCCGACGAAGCCGAGCAGCGTCGACGCCAGGTCACCCTCCGGATAGTAGCGTTTGGTGGTCGTCACCAGGCGCAGGCCCGGTGCGTCCGCATCGCGCAGAGCCAGGCCCTTGTCGAAGTCGAGGCCGCCGTATGCCAGATAGACGCCGCTCGATTCCTTGCGCACCTCGTTGACCATGTCGTCGACCTTGCGTCCGATCAGAGGTGCGATGACCGCGGCGGCTCTGCGCGCCGCATCGAGATTTTGCCAATCGGCCCGATCGATGTAAACGTCGTAGGCGTCGACGGTCGTCGCCAGCGGGTAACCGTTGCGGTCCAGGATGGCGCCTCGTGGTGCGCGCACTTCCTGCTGGCCGAAGTGCTCGTTGCGCGCCGAGGCCTCGTAGCGGGCGTTCTCGAACGCCTGGATGTACACGATTCGGCCGGTCAAGGCGATTCCCGCGCCTGCGAAGATCGCCGCGAGGATGATGAGGCGCGCGTTCATGCGGCCGCGTTGCCCGAACATATCCCTCCGGTTGCGCATCGGTCCGGAGCCGGTCCCGTGCGCGTCCCCCTAATTGAACGGAAGCAGCTTCAGCAAACGCTTCCAGGGCGATTCATCGCTGGCCGGCACCGGCGCCGACGGGCCCTCCTGCGGCAGGAAGCGCGTCGGCAAGGTCTGGCGGTCCGGTGCGGGATGGTTCACGTCGATGTAGAGCTTCCGCGTCGCCGGCTCCATGTGCAGGCGTGTCCGCGCTTCCCAGTCGACGCGAGCCAGCGACGACAGGCTCGCGACTTCGGCTTCGAGGGCGTGGTTTTCGGCCTGCCGCGCGGCGCGCTCGCTGTTCAGTTCGTTGATTTGATATCCCGTGCTCGTCAGGCGGCTGAACTGGTTGACCTGCAGCAGGGCGACGCCGAGCACGAGCCCGGCGAGCAGAAGCATCAATGCCCGGCCGGAACGCGCTTTCGCGAACACCCGGGGAGCGGCGAGCCTTCCGGGCAACGGAAGCGCGGGCCGGTGAAGCGCTGCCATCGGCGCTCCTTATGCTGCGTGTTCGATGATGCGTTCGGCTGCACGCAACCGGGCGCTGCGTGCCCGGGGATTGGCGGCGGTTTCGGCCAGGCTCGGCTTCAGGGCGCCGCGCGTGACCGGCCGCAGGGTCGCCGTGTGACCGCAGCGGCACTCCGGCAGGCCGGGCGGGCAGATGCAGTCGCGCGATTCCCGCCGGATGTATTCCTTCACGATGCGGTCCTCGAGCGAGTGGTAACTGAGCACGGCGAGGCGTGCTCCAAAGCCGAGCAGGCCGTGGGCCTGAGGAAGTGCGGTGGCTAGAGAATCTAGCTCTTGATTTACCGCGATGCGGAGAGCCTGGAATGTCCTGGTGGCGGGGTGGGTTTTCAAGTTGGCTCTCCTACCCACGGCCTGCTCGACGGCTTTGGCCAGTTCAGTGGTCGTCCGGATCGGACGCACCGCGACGATCCGGCGGGCGATCCTACGGCTCGCCGGATCCTCTCCATACTTGAAGATCAGGTCGGCCAGCTCGGCCTCGCTGTACGTGTTGACGATGTCCGCGGCGGTGACGGCGCCGGCGCCGAAGCGCATGTCGAGTGGCGCCTCCCGCCGGAAGCTGAACCCCTCGCCCTCTTCGATCTGAAACGACGAGAGGCCGAGGTCCATCAGCACGCCGTTGACGGGGGCAAACTCCATCTGGCGGCAGATCTCGCCGACGTCGCGGAAATTGCCCTGCACGAGCTTGAAGCTGCCGGCGAACCGGGCAAGGCGCTGCGTTCCGCGCTCGATCGCCGCCGCGTCCGCGTCGATGCCAAGCAGGGTGCCACCGGGCTGCGCGCGCTCGAGGATGCCCTCGGCGTGGCCGGCGCCGCCGAGCGTGCAATCGACATAACGACCGCCCGGGCGTACGTCCAGGGCGGCCAATACTTCGGCCATCATGACCGGCAAATGAATCGTGCGCGACATAACCATCATTCTCGCGGCTCGATCGACTCCAGCGTGCTTTCGAGGTCCGCGTCGACCCGCATCATTTCCTGCTCGTACGCAGCGGGCGACCAGATTTCCAGCCATTCGCCCGCGCCGACGACGAGCACCTTGCCGGAGAGTCCGGCGTACTCGCGGAGCGCGGCGGGAATGAGCACCCGGTTCTGCTTGTCCAGCTCGGCCTCGTGCGAGCGGGAAAACAGCGCTTTCCGCAGATCCCGTCCCTTGCGATGCATCGCCGGCTGGGACGTGAATTCGGTCGCCTGGGCGCTGAAGCTTGCCTGCGTGTAGACGCGCAGGCAGGGGTCCGGGGAACCCTGGCTGAGCACAATCCCTTCCCGGAACGCATCGCGATAGCGAGGAGGGAGCGGAACCCGTCCCCTCTCGTCCATCGCATAGTCGAAGGTGCCGAGAAAAAACACCGGATTTGACGTCCTGCCAGGTGCTCATCGGGTCCATCCGTAGCCAGATTTCCCACGAACCTCCACAGATTACCACTGAGTTGCGTGATGTCAAGCGCTTACACAAAAAGAATTACCACTTTCCACCCGGATGCACCCGATCTGCGCCATGCAGCCCTGGCCGGTTGTGCCGCCCGGGCAGCGGTCTTACCATGCGCGGCATGGCGATGCGCTTCGGGATCCTGACGGTCAGCGACAAGGGCAGCCGCGGCGAACGCGTCGACACGAGCGGCGCCGCGATCCGTGTCATGGTGGACGGCATCGGCGGCGAGATCGCCCGCGCCGCGGTCGTACCCGACGAGCGTGACCAGATAGCGGCCACGCTGCGCGCCTGGTGCGATAGCGGCGACGTGGACGTCGTGCTGACGACGGGCGGTACCGGACTTGCCGCGCGCGACGTGACGCCGGAAGCAACGCTCGACGTCGCCCACCGGCTCGCGCCGGGCATCGCGGAGGCGATGCGTGCCGACGGCATGCGCGCGACACCGAGAGCCATGCTCAGCCGGGCTGTCGCCGCGGTGCGCGGATCGACGCTGATCGTGAACCTCCCCGGGAGTGAGAAGGGCGCGCGCGAGAGCCTGGGCGCCGTGATCGACGTGCTTCCCCATGCGGTGGAGTTGTTGCGCGGCGACACCGAGCATCGGTGAACTGATCGGCGCGAGCGCGGTGGCCTGGCGGTCTTAACAACTCCTCAACGTTCCTGCTTTCGCGCAGGCCCCGGCGATGGGCTATACTCGCCTCGACTCACTTGACTCCTCACCCCCACGAAGGCGGACGCGGGCAACACGGCGTCTTCACATAACGCTGATGCGGTGACGCTCCGCTGGAGGAGATGCTGCACATGACCGCCCGCACGCTGGTCTGGACCGGCTTCATCGCCATCGCCGCCTTCGTCCTCATGGCGGCAAACCGGCTCACGCTGCTCGATCCGGTCGAGAACGTGACGCTGAATGTCACCGCCCCGATCCAGGAGACGCTGCGCAACGTGACGCGTCCGGTAGCCGACTGGGTCAACAACCTCACAGACGCGAGCGGCCTGTCGCGGGAAAACCAGGCGCTTCGCGAAGAGAACGAGCGCCTCACCAATGAGCTGGCACGCGCGCGCGAGGACGCCGTGCAGCATCAGAACGAGAGCGACCTCGACGCGGTGCGGAAGCAGTTTCCGGCGGACACGTTTCTCGCGGCGTCCGTCGTGTCGCGGGACACGAGCAATGTGCGCTCCGTCGTCGCGATCGACCGGGGGCGATCGGACGGGGTCAAAGAGGGGATGATCGTCGTGACCGAAGGGCGCAGCCTCGTCGGGACGGTGTCGAAGGTGTTCGACGGCTACGCGTGGGTCACGCTGATTACGGATCCGAAGAGCGCCGTCAGCGCACTCGTGCAGGAGTCGCGCGCCGAAGGCGTCGTGGCGGGCAACTACGACGGCGCACTGAACATGGAGTTCGTCGGCCAGGCCGCGGCGGTGAAGCAGGGCGACTTCGTGCTCACGTCGGGCGTCGGCGGCGGCTACCCGCCGGGGGTTGTGATCGGCCGGGTGTCGACCGTGCAGAAGACGGACCAGGACCTCTTCCAGAACGTGCGCGTCGACCATCTCGCGAGCCTTTCGAACCTGGACCACGTGCTGGTGTTGACGAGCTTCACGCCGGTACGCCTGGAGAAGCCGTGAACGGTGTGGTGGCGTAGCCGATGAGGTACTGGGCAGGCGGCGCCCTCGCGTTCTTCCTCGCGCTGTTCCAGGCGGCGAGCGTCGAGCAGTTCAAGATCCTCGGCGTCGCGCCGAACCTGGTGCTCGTGCTGCTCGTGGCCTGGCTCGTCGTGCGTGGACTCGACGACGTCCTGCCAATGGTCGCCGTTGCGGGCATCACGCTGAGCTTCATCGGGCTGCAGACCCCGGGCCTCGTGCTGCTGGCGATGATGCCGGTGGTGGCGTTCGGCGTGGTGCGCGAGGCGCGGTTGATCCATAGCGACGTCGTCCTTGTGGTGGCGCTCGTCGCCGCGTCTACGGTTGGGTACGAACTCGTGTTGCTGGCCGGCGTCATGCTGACCGGCGGCGTGTTGGATATGGCGACCGCCCTGTCGCGCGCCGTCGTGCCGGCCGTGATCGTGAATCTGGCGATCACCGCGCCGGTGTATGCCGTGATGCGCGTTGCGAAGCCACACGGCGACCGCCACCGTTTGTCGGCGTACTGATTCCGGGCCGCGCGGAAGGCGCACCCCGGCGAAGGACTCATGGGACTACTGAGCAGTTCCCGCAGGCGGCGCTGGCGTTCCGAGGCGGTCGAACCGGTCGATCCGCGGCAGCGCATTAACCAGACATTGTGGGCGTTGCGGATCGTCGTGCTGGCGGTCTTCGCCGTGCTGGCGCTCCAGCTCGCCCGGCTGCAGCTCGTCGATGGCGCGAAATTCGAACAGCGCGCCACGCTGAATCAGCTTCGCATCGAGCCGATCGTGCCTTCCCGCGGACTGGTCTACGATCGCAACGGCAAGCTCGTGGTCGAGAACGTGCCGAGCTTCGCGGCTGCAGTCGTGGCTGCGGACATTCCCACCGATCGCACGCTGCAGACGGTCGCCGCGATCGAGACGCTGCTCGGCGTGCCGGCCAGGGACACGGCGGAGAAGATCGCCGCCGCGAGCCGATCGAACGACCCGTTCACGCCCGTGATCATCAAGGACGGACTCGACGAGATCACCGCATTCCACCTGCGAGAGCAACTGCCGCAGCTGCCGGGCGTGCAGATCATCGTCGAGCCGGTGCGCAAGTACGCCGCCGGGCCGGTGCTGGCGGACGTGCTCGGGTACACGGGCCGCGTCGACGCCGAGGACTACGCGGTGCTGAAGGACCGGGGGTACCTGGCCAGCGACCGCATCGGCAAGGCCGGTGTCGAGGCGGCGTATGAGAAGTATCTGCGGGGCACGGTGGGGCGAAAAGAGATCGAGAAGGACGCCTCCGGCCGTGAGATCCGGGTGCTGGGGCAGAACGCCGCGAAGCCCGGCAATGACCTCATCCTGTCGATCGACTTGGACCTGCAGCAAAAGGCGACTGAGCTGGTACAGGCGGCCGCACACGGTGGCCAGGGCGCGGCGGTGGTCATGGACGTGCACACGGGCGAGGTTCTCGCGCTCGTTTCGCTGCCGATGTACGACAACAACATCTTCTCCGGCACGATCGATGAGGGGAAGCTCCAGCAGTACCTGAGCGATCCGAACAAGCCTCTCGTCAATCATGCGCTCTCGGAGCAGTACGCGCCGGGATCGATCTTCAAGCAGATCACCGGTGCGGCGGCCCTGCAAGAGGGTGTCGCCAATCCGTCGACGACGATCACAAGTCACGGCTACATCCTGGTCCCGAACGAGTACGACCCGTCGGTGGTGTACACGTTCCGCGACTGGCGGGAGCTTGGCACGCTCAACTTCTACGGCGGCGTGGCGATGTCGTCGGATGTGTACTTCTACTATCTGTCGGGCGGCTACCACGCGTACGGCCAGAGTTTCGATGGACTCGGCATTGACAGGCTCGTGAAGTATGCGGGCGCGTTCGGCATCGGCCGCCCGACGGGGATCGACATCGCTGGCGAGGCCGATGGCGTGTTGCCGAGTCCGGCGTGGAAGACGGAGACGTTCGGCGACGACTGGCGGCTCGGCGACACGTACAACATGGGCATCGGCCAGGGCTTCGTCGCGGCGACGCCGATCCAGATGGTGCGCGTCACGGCGGCCGTGGCCAACGGCGGCACGCTGCTGACGCCACGCGTCGTGAGGGAGGTGCGCGATTCCGAGGATCACGTCGTGGTACCGAACACGCCGAAGGTCGAGAGCCAGGTCCCGGTGAGCCCGGCGAACTTCGCGATCCTGCGCGATGCGATGACGCAGGCCGTGGCGTGGGGCAGCGCCAGTGGGGGCGCCGTACCGGGCATGCAGGTTGGGGGTAAGACCGGCACGGCCGAATTCGGTCCGCGCTTCGCCGACGGCACCTACGAAACGCACGCCTGGTTCAGCGGCTTCGCGCCGGCGAACGAGCCGCAGGTCGCGATCACCGTCTTTCTCCAGCGCGGCGTTGGCGCGATCGATGCGGCGCCGCTGGCGTCGAAGATTCTCGACTACTACTTCCACCGCCCCCAGCGCGCGGACGCCGGCGCCGCGGCCCCGGTGGGGACCACGCCATGAACCTGCGCAACACACCGACGCGTGAGTTCGACTTCGTCCTTCTGCTGGCGGTGCTCGGCCTGACGGTGTATGGCTCGCTGCTCATCTACAGCGGCAGCCTGACGACGTACGGATCGCCGGGGCAGGCCCTGTCGCACCCGGTGTCACGCCAGATCGTGTTCGCCGCGGCCGGGTTGGTGGCGATGGTCGCGGCCTCGCGACTCGACTATCGTCTGCTCGGACCGGCCAGTCTGGCGTTCTACCTTGCGGCCATTGCGGGTCTCCTGTTCGTGCTGGCGGTCGGCGCGAGCGCGTACGGATCGCGCCGCTGGATCGAGGTGGCCGGAACGCAGGTGCAACCGTCCGAGATCGCGAAGGTCTGCACGGTGGTCATGCTCGCCAAGTACTTCTCCGACAACGAGCAGAAGATGCGGTCGCTGCGGGTCTTCGTAACGTCGATGCTGATCGCCGGGCTGCCCGCTGTGCTGGTGCTCGTTGAGCCGGACCTGGGGTCGGCGATGGTATTCGGCGTCATCTGGTTCGCGATGGTGGTTGTCGCCGGTGTCAGGCCGCTGCACGTGGCCGGCCTCGCAGCCACGGCAGCCGCGCTCTCGCCGGCCATCTACACGCTTGCTCACGGTTACCAGAAGTCGCGAATCGATGCATGGCTCGATCCGAACAAGGATCCCCTGGGCACGGGATTCAATATTCTGCAGGCCGAAATCAGCATCGGCTCAGGCGGCTTGCTCGGCAAGGGGTTCACGCACGGCACGCAGACCCAGCTCGACTACCTGCGCACGCAGACGACGGACTACGTGTTCAGCGTCGGAGCCGAAGAGCTGGGCTTCGTCGGTGCGATGGTGCTCTTCGGATTGTTCATTGTCTTGTTGTTCCGCTGTCTGCGCGTGGCGGGTCTGGCGGACGACGCGTTCGGGCGCTTGATCGCGGTGGGCGTCATGTCGTTCATCCTCTTCCAGGTGTTCGTGAACATCGGGGTCAACATCCGGCTCGTGCCGGTGACCGGCGTGCCGTTGCCGCTCGTCAGCCAGGGAGGCAGCTCACTCGTGACGATCCTGGCCTCTCTCGGGATATTGCAGAGCATCCTCGGGCACAGGCGCCGGCGTCGCCGGCGCACATAGCGTGACGACCGGCGGAGCGATATCGGCCGTCCGGCGGTTCCGGCCGGAACTTGCGACTCAGTCTCGCTGCCGACGTCACCGCCCGCGCGGCGGCCGCGACGGCTGCGTAGTGCAGTCGAGCAGCGGGGCCCGCTGCGGGCATCGCACCGGCCAATGCGAGAATTGCGCACAATCGACGCGCACGGCATGGTGTTCCTCGCGCCTCGACGCACGTGCGCGACGCTCGCCCGTACCACCTACGGTATCGCTGGCCTAGAATCGATCACTGGCGGCGCGGGCGCGCTGCCGGCCCATTGGGCGATGGAGTTCGACACAGGAGGAAGGCGTGGAGTATCGACCGCTGGGACGAACGGGCGTGAAAGTCAGCAGCCTCTGCCTGGGCTGCATGATGTTCGGCGGCAAGACGTCGCCGGCCGATTCGTACGAGATCATCGACCGCGCGATCGACGACGGCATCAATTTCATCGACACGGCGAACGTGTACAGCATCGGTCGCAGCGAAGAAGTCACGGGCGAGGCGCTGAAGCGCAACGGCCGCCGGGGCCAGGTGGTGCTCGCGACGAAGGTGCATGGCGTCATGACCGGCGAGGACCCCAACATGCAGGGGAACAGCCGCCGCCACATCATCCAGCAGTGTGAGGCGAGCCTGCGGCGGCTCCAGACCGACTACATCGACCTGTACCAGATCCATCGGCCGCAGCCGGATATCCCGATCGACGAGACGCTGCGCGCGCTCGACGACCTGGTGCGGTCGGGGAAGGTGCGCTACATCGGCAGCAGCACGTTCGCGGCGTGGCAGCTCGTCGAGGCGCTGTGGGTGGCGAAGGAGCTGGGGCTGAACCGCTTCATCTGCGAGCAGCCACCGTACAACTTGCTCGACCGCCGCATCGAGCGTGAGCTGCTGCCGATGGCGCGGACGTTCGGCTTCGCGGTGATCCCGTGGAGCCCGCTGGCCGGCGGCCTTCTCACGGGCAAGTACAAGCGGGGCGAGGAGCCGCCGGAGGGTGCGCGCTTCGCGGACGTGAGCAACCCGATCTACCGCCGCCGCCTCAACGATCGCATCTACGACGTCGTGGACGGCCTGCAACCGATCGCGGAGGAGAAGGGCTGCACGCTGTCGCAGCTCTCGCTCGCGTGGGTGATGCAGCAGCCCGGCGTCACGAGCCCGATCATCGGGCCGCGCACGATGATGCAGTACGTCGACAACATGAGCGCCCTGAACGTTGAGATCACGGACGAAGACCGCAAGCGCATCGACCGCGTGATCAGGCGGGGAGACTCCGCCGCGCCGTTCTACGAGGCGGAATTCGGGCCGCACCCGTACCGCGTGTAGCCGCGTCAGGTCAGGAGCGACGGCATGATCGCGAAGCAACCGTTTGGGAGCACCGGCCATGACAGCACCCGCACGATTTTCGGCGCGGCGGCGCTGTGGGGCGCGAGCGAAGAGGACGGCGAGCGCGCCCTCGATGTCGTGCTGCGTCACGGCGTCAACCACATCGACACCGCCGCCACGTACGGCCGCTCCGAGCGGCGCGTCGGCGCGTGGATGCCGCGGCACCGCGGCGCGTTCTTCCTTGCCACGAAGACGGGCGAGCGCACCTACGAGAAAGCGCGCGACCAGATCCGGCATTCGCTCGAGCGCCTGCAGACGGACCACGTCGACCTCATCCAGTTGCACAACCTCGTCGATCCTGCGGAGTGGGATACGGCGCTCGGTCCCGGCGGTGCGCTGGAAGCGGCGGTCGAGGCACGGGCGCAGGGACTGGCGCGCTTCATCGGCGTGACGGGGCACGGCGTCACGGTCGCGGCGATGCACCTGCGCAGCCTGGAGCGATTCCCGTTTGACTCGGTGCTGCTCCCGTACAACTACGTCATGATGCAGAACCCGCGGTACGCGGCCGACTTCGAGGCGCTGGCGCGCGTATGCGGCGAGCGCGGCATCGCGATGCAGACGATCAAGGGCATCACGCTCGGGCCATGGAACGAGAAAGAGCACACGCACGGCACGTGGTACGAGCCGCTCGTCGAGCAGGCCGAGATCGACCGGGCGGTGCACTGGGTGCTCGGGCGGCCGGGCGTCTTCCTGAACACGGCCGGCGACCTCGCCCTGCTGCCCAAGATCCTCGATGCCGCGACGCGGTATGCCGCAAGGCCACCCGAAGGTGAGATGCGGGCACTCGTGCAACGCCGCGGAATGACGCCGCTCTTCACGTAGGCGGACGGGCGCGGCTATCGCGTTCCCACGCTCTTGTGGCCCGGACCGGGCGCATCGACGCGCCTCTCGCCGCCTTTGCCGATGCGCGGCTCGGTGCCTGCGACGAGGCGTCGGATGTTTGGACGATGCTTGTAGACGATGAGCGCGGCCGTCGCGACGGCGTACACCGCGTAGGCCGGCGGGCTGACGCCGACCATCGCGAGCACGACGAACGTCGCCGCCAGCACGGGCGGCATCGCGATCGACATCACGGACATGATGCGCACCGAGGCCACGATCGCGGCGGCGACGGGGATCAGCGCCACCGCTGCGAGCGGATTCATGAGGAGCGCCGCACCGTACCCGGTTGCGACGGCCTTGCCGCCGCGGAAACCGAACCAGACCGGCCACACGTGCCCGGCAACGGCAGCGAAGCCTGCCGCCGACGCTGCCCACGCCCGATCATCATGGTCGAGGCCGGCCGCATGGCCGATGGCGATGCCGATCGCCACCGGCACAACGCCCTTGCCGATATCCAGGATGATCGTCGCGACGCCGGCGCCGGCGCCGGACGTCCGGATGACGTTAGTCGCCCCCGTGACGCCGCTGCCGTACTCGCGGATGTCCACCCCGCGCGTGATGCGTCCGATGATCAGCCCGAACTGCAGCGACCCGATTGCATAGCCGATGACCGCGCTGACGAGGATGGCCCACCACATGGCGCCGCCTCCCTGCACTCGTACGGATGTCCGCCGCTACTGTAGCGCATCATCGCCGCGGGAACGCCGTATCGGGGCGCACCGACGGCGTTGTCATTCCGCCGTTTCTGGGCGCTCGTCCCGTCGAGAGTCACCGGCCGCACGAGGAGTTCCAGGCTGGACTTGAGACGCACGCTGCGTAGAACGCGACGTCGCCGCGTTGCCAGCCAGGCCGTGCGGTGGCGCCCAGCGCCTCGTGGACGCCGCTGTGCCATCGATACACCGGCTGCGTCGGCACCGGCCCCGCCGACGGCGTGGCATACATGTAGAAGGCCGGCGCAGATCCCCCGCCGGGATCCGCGAGCGTGTAGCCGCTCTCGTTGGCCCCAAGGTAGACGGGCGCGAGTCCGGGCGCGGGCCGGTCCGACGCATAGAACGCGGTGCCCGCATCCTCGTAGGCGTTGCCCGGCGACGTTGCCGCGTAGCGCAGCGTGCCGTCGGTCGCTCGCCACTCATGGATTGCCACGCCGAGGTGCAGCTCGACGAGCGTGACGTCGTAGGGCTTCTGGCTGGAGAATGTCACGTAGACGGTCGATGGCTCCTGCGACAGCTCGCGGTGGATCTCGGCGCTGTAGCAGTAGGGATACGCGTCGTCGACCAGGGAGCGGCATTGTAGCCAGGTCGTCGGTTCCGACCACGGCCCCCATGGCTCGTCGGCTGTGCGTACCGTGACCGCTGCTAGGTTGGCGTTGTACAGGGCGAGCCACTTGCCGGACCGTGCGTCGTACGACACGGAGACGCCATTGTCGCCCGGCAGAGACGATCCCGCGACGGCCGGCCACAGCGGCCGCGCGCTCGCCGGCTGCGGCGACCAATCTGCGCCATCCCAGTACGTGTATGCGCTCCGCTCGCCGAGCCGCGCGATCGCAGCCTTTGCGACGTAGTTGGCGCCAGCCTCGGTGCGAATGTAGACGAGGACGTCCTGGCCGTGGCGCACGGGCGAGCGAACGTCAGCGATACGCGAGCCGAAGCCGCTGTTCTCGTCCCAAATCGCCTCGACCGTGCGCACGCCGTCGAGCGATGCCGGATCCATGCGGCCGAGTCCGATCGAGGAGACGTGCCAGGCGAACGGCGATTGGCGGGCGACCTTTACCATGTAGAACGCGATCCCGCCGTCGTCGAGTGGCAGGACTCCGCCGGGCCACGCCGTGGTCTCGTCCAGGCGTGGGAACATCGGCTGGGCGGTGCCGTCGGACTGCTTGAAGTGCAGACGGACACAGCCGCGCGCGTCCACATCGGTCGAGGTCGCGATGGCGGCGGAGATGACGTCCTCGCGGCCACCCGGGCCGGCTCGCACGGTGTCGCCGAAGAACCAGTACGACGTGCCGGCGACCATTACGCTCGGCGCACCGTCGACGCCGCGGACCTGGGCGCGTGCCGCGTCCGGATTGTCGGCGACCAGGCGGCACACGACGCGTCCGGCCACCACGACAGGCGCCAGCGCCTGACTCGACGCCGGAGTCGTGCCGGCGCCCGCCGCCCCGTGCCCGCCGGCCGAGCCCGAACACGCGGTGAGACCTGCGGCCACGGTAAACAGCAGGGCTGCGGTCGCCGGCAACAGACGGGTCATCGCTTGCTCTCCCGACACGCGGCGCGAACGACGAAGATGCGAACGCTACTCTTCGTTTCGCCCGCGGAAGACCATCTTGATCGACGTGCCTTCGAAGCCGAAGTTGCGGCGGATGACGTTTTCCATGTAGCGCCGGTAGCTGAAGTGGACCGCGGCGGCATCGTTCAGGAAGAAGACGAACGTCGGCGGGTCCACCTCGGCCTGGGTGCAGTACAGCAGCTTGATACGCCGCCCCTTCGATGGCGTGGGCGGCGGCTTCTCCGCGACGGCCCGGCGCATGACCTGGTTCAGCGCACCGGTGTCGACGCGGCGCTGCCTCTCGCCGCCGATGCGCAGCGCTTCGTCGAGCAGCTCGTCGATTCCGATCCGCTCCCGAGCGGAGATGAAGCGGATGGATACCCACGGCGCGAACTTGAGCTTCCAGCGCAAACGGCGCTCCCAGTCTTCCTGCGTCCACTCGCCGTCGCGTACGAGGTCCCACTTGTTGGCGACGATGACGACGCCACGCGTGGCCTCGAGCGCGTATCCGACGACGTGCGCGTCCTGCGCCGTGAACCCCTCCGTCAGGTCGAACACACAGAGCGCGATTTGCGCGCGTTCGAGCGCACGGCGGGCGCGCAGCGTCGAGTGCTTCTCCACACCGGGCTCGATGGCGCCGCGGCGGCGCAGGCCGGCCGTATCGACGAGCACCAGTGGCTGGTCCCGGAACACGAACGGCGTGTCGATCACGTCGCGCGTGGTACCCGGCACCTCGCTGACGATGACTCGCTCCTCGCCGAGTATGGCGTTGAGCAGCGACGACTTGCCGACGTTTGGGCGGCCCACGATCGCGAGCCGCAAGCCCTCGCCGGCCGCTGCCGTCTCGAGTGGCGGCAGCGAATCGGCGATCATGTCGAGCACATCGGCGACGCCGTGGCCGTGGTGCGCGCTGATCGGGATCGGCTCGCCGATGCCAAGCTCAAAGAACCCTACGGCGGCATCTTCCCGCTCGCGGTTGTCGGCCTTGTTGGCGATCAACAGCACGGGCTTGTTCGAGCGGCGCAGCAGATCGGCGACCTCCTGGTCCGCCGCCGTGATGCCTGCGATCGTATCGACGACGAACAACACGATCTCGGCCTCCCCGAGCGCGAACTCCACCTGCGCCCGCACGAGCGGCGTGTACGTGCCCGGCACGTCCGGTTCCAGTCCGCCGGTGTCGACGACCCTGAATTCGCGGCCGCGCCACTCGGCGTCGCCGTAGATGCGGTCACGCGTTGTGCCCGGCAGATCCTCGACGAGTGCGGGCCGGCCGCCGACGATGCGGTTGAACAGCGCCGATTTTCCGACGTTCGGCCGGCCGACGATCGCCACGATAGGCTTGTGGGCGGTGCTTATGGTCATCCTGGCCTCTGTGTGAGTGCGATGCCCACTTCACCCGGGTCACTTCGAACGACGGTCGTCCCGGTCGGCGGCGTGATCTGAAGCGGCAGCGGGAACAACCCGGGTCCGAGCCCCGCCGCATCGACAAACGCGACGATTGCCTCGGGCGTCAGCGCATCGAGGGTGGGCACGTCGCCGGCGAGCGTGATCGTGACCGCGTCCGGCTGGGTCAACACCAGTCCGGCTCCGATGTTGCGCACCTGCGGCACCACACGGAACGTGGCCTCGCCACGCGCGGCCTTGATCGTAACCGTCACCTTGACGACCGACGTGGCCGTCCGGAGGCGCACGCCGGACGGCAGCACGAGATCGACGGTGCGTTGCACGTCGCTGCGCGCGTCCGTCACCGAGATCTCGGAGGTCTGGATGCCGCGCACGGCGTCGATGGACTGTAGCACGGCCAACGGGCCGGTGATCGTTACGAGGCTCGGCTCGATGGCGATACCGCCGATGTTGTACCCGGACGCCGGCTGGCCGGAGATGACCGGGACCACGACGAAGTCCTGGCTGAAGTCCTGTTGCTTGATCAGGGCGGTCACGTGCGCCCGGTCGGGGTTGACGGTGACGCGGCTGATCGCGCCGCCTCGCACGTCGCGGGGTTGAAGCGCGACGCTTTCCGTGAAGTCCGACCTCAGGCCCGTGAGGTTGACTTCGGCCACCACCGAGTCGACGAGCGCCACCAGGCTCTCGGGTCCCGTGACGGTCGCCTGCTCCGGCTCGGTTTGCTGGCCGGTTGCCGCGAAGCCCTGTTGCGGCGATCCCACGAGCACCACGCGCACGTTCACGACGTTCGTCCGCAGTGATTCGAGGCTGACGTCGACCCGGCTCGGCGTGACTTCAGTCACTTTGACCCGGCTGTTCGCGGGCGTGACGTCGACGGCTGCGTTCGATTGTCCCTTCTCGAAACCGCCCAGATTCACGGTGGCCGTGAAGTCCTCGCGGGTGAGCGCCTTCAATTCGTTGCGTGGCCCCTCGATGCGGATGCGCACCGTGGATTCGGACGCGTTTGCGACATCGAGATCGGTCGGGACGTTCACGAACGTAATCGGAATCGAGCTGCTGAACGCCTCGGTCTCTTGCGGGTTCTGATGATCCGTCACGAACAGCCACAGGCTGAGCCCAAGCGCGGCCGCCAGCAGTGCCAGCCCGGCGTTTCTCACTATCGAGAGCACCGCGCCCCGTCCGAGGAACGCGATCGCGCGTGGGAGGCGGCGCAAGAAGCTCACTTAGGCCCTCCCGGTCCGGTGGTTCACGAGCAACCGGTCGAGCAGCGCGCGGAGCCGCGCCTCGTCGAGGCGCGTGTACAGGCGGCCGTCGGCGGCAACCGACATGGTGCCCGTCTCCTCCGACACGACCACCGAAACGGCGTCCGTGCGCTCTGTGATGCCGAGGGCCGCGCGATGGCGCGTTCCCAGTTCGCCCGGCGGCGTGTTGTCGGAGAGCGGCAACGTGACGCTCGCGGCGACGACGCGGTCGTCGCGCAGCACGATCGCGCCGTCATGGAGTGGGGAATTCGGAAAGAAGATGCCGTGCAGCAGCTCGGGCGATGGCATCGCGTCGATCATTACGCCACTCTCGATGTAGTCCTGGAGCCCGGTTTCCCGCTCGAGAACCATCAGTGCGCCGACGTGTTGTTTCGCCATGCTGGTTGCAGCTTCAGCCACGGCGTCGATCGTGCCGGGATTGCTCGGGCTGGCGCCAAATGCGCGGGCGCCCGTGCGGCCCACGCGCTCCAGTGCTCTTCGTATCTCCGGCTGGAAGATGATCGGCAGCGCGATCAGAAGGCCGGTGAACGAGTTCTCGATCAGGAAGTTCAGAACGCGCAGGTCGAACGCGCGCGCCAGGACGATCGCCGCAAGCAGCACGATGAAGGCGCCGCGCATCACCGCCATCGCGGTCGTGCCGCGGATCAGCATCAGCAACCAGAAGATCATCACCGAGATGATGATGACGTCGAAGGCGGACGCCACCGTGAACTGCTCGAAGTTGTCGCGGAGGAAATTGGTGAGGTCGCTCATGTCGCAGCGGCCTACAGCGTCTGATCGCTCGTCGTGAGGGCGAGGATCGCCTTTTGCGCGTGGAGCCGGTTCTCCGCCTGGTCGAACACGACGGACTGCGGACCCTCGAGCACGTCGGCCATCACCTCTTCGCCGCGGTGCGCCGGCAGGTCGTGCATGAAGATGGCCGAAGGCTTCGCCAGTGCCATGAGTTCCGCCGTAACCGCGTATCCGGTAAAGGCCTCCTTGCGCTGCACATAGGAGTCCTCCTGCCCCATGCTGGCCCAGACGTCGGTATAGACCACGTCCGCACCGCGGACGGCATCGGCCGGCGACTCGTACAGATCGACCTGACCACCGGTCCTGGCCGCGATGCCGCGGATCAACCGCACCGTTGCGTCGGGCAGGCTGTAGCCGGCGGGCGACGCCATCGCGAAGCTCATGCCGGCGAGCGCGGCGGCCTCCGCAAGCGACGCCGCGACGTTGAATCCGTCGCCAACGAACGCGATGCGGACGCCGCGCAACGTGCCGAACCGTTCCAGCACCGTGAGGATGTCAGCCATCGCCTGGCACGGATGCTCCTCGTCCGAGAGGGCGTTGATGACCGGCACGCTCGCGTGGCGCGCAAGATCCAGCAACGTCTGGTGGGCGTAGGTGCGGGCGGCGATCACATCAACATAACGGCTGAGCACGCGCGCGATGTCTGAGACGGGTTCGCGCTGGCCGAGGCCGACCTCCGCCTGGCTGAGGTAGATGGCGTGCCCGCCCAGCTCCTGCATGGCGACGTCGAAGCTGACGCGGGTGCGCAGCGACGGCTTTTCAAAGATGAGCGCCAGCGTCTTGCCGCGCAGCAAGTCATGGCCGCCCCCATCGCGCTTCAGGCTCAGGGCGGTCTTGAGAATCACGTCGACCTCGTCGGGGCTGAGATCGGCGATCGAGAGCACATGGCGACCGCGCACGGGCAATCCTCCGGGAAACGTCCGCAGTATAACGTGCATTCCTTCACATGCGGCGCGGCGGCGGACAAGGCGGCGCGCTCGGATCGCTCTCCGGTGCGTGACGGTCGGTGGTGCGCGTCGTTGGTGGAACCGGCTCCAGCGGCGGAACGCTGTGTTATGATGCAACGAATCCAGCGAATCAGGCGTTCGTAACGACTTCTATGGGGCAGATCCCGCAGCGCTCCGCCAAACTCGCCCTCATCTTTCCCGGTCAGGGCTCGCAGCATACCGGCATGGGCCGGCGCGTCGCCGAGCGTTCGGCTGGCGCGCGCGCCGTATTCGCCGAGGCCGACGAAATACTCAACCTCAACGTCACGAAGATCGTCATGGACGGGTCCGAGCGGGACCTCCGCCGGACGGTGAACACGCAACCGGCGATCCTTGCCGTGAGCTGGGCCTACCTGGCGTATCTTCGAGAGCGCGCCGCGGAGCTTGGCAGGCAGATCAGACCGTCGCACGTCTCGGGCCACAGCTTCGGGCAGTTCTCGGCGGCCGCCGCGGCCGACGCGATCTCGTTCTCCGACGCCTTGAAGCTGGTGCGTGAGCGCGGCCGCATCATGACGAAGTGGTCGAAGAAGCGGCCGGGCGGCATGGCGAGCATCATCGGCCCGAACGACGAGGACGTCGCCGACGTGTGCAGCCGCGTTTCGCCGGACGGCGACGTGGGCGTGGCGGCGGTGAACGCTCCCGGGCAGACCGTGATCTCCGGCACGCTGGCGGCGCTGGCGCGGGCGATGGACGTCGTGCGCGAGCGTGGCGGCCGCGTCGTGCAGCTGCCGATCTCGGTGCCGGGCCACTTTCCGAAGATGTCGGAGGCCCGCGAGGAGTTGCGGCGGTTCATCGACGGCATCGAGTTTCGCGATCCGCGATCGCCGGTCGTTTCGAGCCTCACGGGGCGCATGCTCACGACGGCCGACGAAGTGCGCCAGGAGCTGAGCGACCAGATGACCGGCGCCATCAACTGGATGCGTGCGTTTCTGGAGATGCGGCGCGCGGGAGCTTCAGCGTTCTTCGAGCTGGGGCCCGGCCACGTACTTTCGAACCTCAGCCGGCGCGTGGACCGCGACGCGCAAATGATCGACCTGTTCGACGAGTCGCAGTGGCGCGAGCTGGTCCTCGCCGGTCCGGCCATCGATCCGGCCGATCTGCGCGCTGAGCGCGAGGTCGCCGCCCCTTGACGACGTCGCCGCGCCCCGATCACCTTCCGAACCGCCGCGTCGTTGTCACGGGGATGGGCACTGTCTGCCCGCTCGGCAACAACTGGCGCGACGCGTGGAACGGCATGGTCGAAGGGCGATCCGGCGTCGCCCGCCTGACGCAGTTCGACGTGAGCCAGTTCGAGGTGGGGATAGGCGCCGAGGTCAAGGACTTCCACCCCGAAGAAGTGATCCCCACGAA
Source organism: uncultured Dehalococcoidia bacterium (assembly GCA_964371095.1). Lineage (GTDB taxonomy): Bacteria > Chloroflexota > Dehalococcoidia > DSTF01 > JACRBR01 > CAYJMJ01. Next base: position 94,941 of record CAYJMJ010000002.1, read on the forward strand.
GGATCTGCGGCGCATGGACAAGAACGGTCAGTTCGCCGTCGTGTCCGCGCTGGAGGCGGTGGCCGATGCGGCGCTCGTCATCGATGAGGCGAACCGCGACGATGTGGGCGTGATCTTCGGCTCGGCAGGCGGCGGCTACGGCTTCCTGCTCGAGCAGAACCAGATCTTCCTGAAGGGCGGCTACCGCCGCGTCAGCCCGTTCCTGATCAGCAACATCCTCCCGGACGCGGCATCCGGCCAGGTCGCTATTGCGACGGGCGCCTGCGGCCCGAACATGGCGATCGCGTCGGCGTGCTCGACGGGTTCCGGCGCGATCGGCGAGGCCTGGGAAACGATCCGGCGCGGCGACGCGGAAGCGATCATCGCCGGTGGCACGGATAACCCGCTCCTGCCCGTTCTGTATGCCGGCTTCCACGCGTTGCGCGCGCTCGCCGACGATCCCGAGCACCCGGAGCGAGCATGCCGGCCCTTCGACGCGCATCGAACGGGCTTTGTCGTCGGACAGGGCGCGGCGGCGCTGGTGCTGGAGAGCCTGGAACACGCTAATGCGCGCGGAGCGGACATCTACGCGGAGGTGATCGGCTACGCCTCGACGAACGACGCGTTCGACATGGTGGCGTCGCTCGAAGACGGCCGCTCGTCGGCGGTCGCGCTGACGCGCGCGATGCGCAAGGCCGGCATCGCGCCGGCGGAGGTCGACTACATCAACGCGCACGGGACGGGCACGGCGCTCAACGACCGCGGCGAGACGGCGGCGATTAAGTCCGCGTTCGGCGACCACGCCTACCGGCTCGCCGTCAGCTCGACAAAGTCGATGCACGGACACCTGATGGGCGGCGCAGGCGCGCTCGAGGCCATCGCGGTCATCCAGGCGATTCGTACCGGAATCATCCCGCCTACGCTGAATTACGAGACGCCAGATCCCGATTGCGATTTGGACTACGTGCCGAATGTGGCGCGCCACGCCGCCGTTCGCGTCGGGCTCTCGAACTCGGTCGGGCTCGGCGGTCACAACGCCTGCGTGATCTTCCGCCGGTTCGTGGGATGAGCAGCGCCTGCCGCCGAACGCCGCCAGGGTCGCCACCCGCCGTGGCGCGCGGTTGTGCTAGCCTGACCTCGTGAATGAGGAGCCGATCTTCGAGAAGACGGTGTCGATGCCGCTCGGGTATGTGTTCACCGCCCGCGCCCGCCCATCGACGGTTCGTCGCACGATCCTGCGGTTGCTGCCGTGGGCGGTCTACGCGATGCTCCCGCCGGGGCGCCGCGCGCGAGTCGTCCGATCCATCGCCCGCCGCTTCTCCCCGCTCGTGCGGCAACGGGTCGGCTGAGCCTCAACCCCGCGCCGCGAAATACGCGCGAGCCGTCTCCACGTCGGCGGCGATCGCCGCCTTCAGCAGGTCGATGTTGTCGAAGCGGAGTTCGCCGCGCAGGCGGTGCAGCACTTCGATGCGCAGCTCCCGCTCGTACAGGTCGCCCTCAAAGTCGAGGATGTACGTCTCGATCGCCGGCAGTGTGTCGTTGAACGTGGGATTCATGCCGATGTTGGTCGCCGCACCGTACGTGCGGCCGCCGGCGAAGGCGCGCGTAATGTAGACGCCGAACGCCGGCAGCGCACGATCCGGCGTGACCGCCATGTTCGCCGTCGGATATCCGATGCGGTGGCCGCGGTCGTGTCCGTGAACGATCGGGCCGCGCAGCGAGAATGGCCGGCCGAGCAGGTGCTCGACGACCTCCATCTCGCCGCGCGCGAGCGCCTCGCGGATCTTGGTCGCGCTGATACGTCCCAGACCGTTGTCCAGCGGCGCATTCAGTACCTCGGCGTCGAAGCCCAACTGCTCGCCGATCTCGATGACCCGCGCCGGGGTGCCTTCCCGGGCTCTGCCAAAGGCATTGTCCGGTCCCATGAGCATGTAGCGCATGTCGAGCGTGCTGTGCAGCAGGCCAAGGAAGTCGGCGGCCGACAGCGCAGCCACCTCCGACGTGAACGTGAGCGGCGCCACGGCGTCGACGCCGGTGCCCTCCAACAGCTCGATGCGCTCCTCCAGGCTCGAAATGTAGGAGACCCGGATCTCCGGCCGCAGGACCTGGACGGGCGACGGGTGCAGCGTTACGACGGCGCTCGCCAGCCCGCGCTCGGCCGCGCGTTGCTTCAGTACGGCGATGAGGTGGCGGTGCCCGAGGTGCACGCCGTCGAACACGCCGACGGTGAGCGCCGTGGGGCGCCCCGGGGCGTGCCGCAGCAGGGCCTCGCGCGAGAGCAACATGCATCAGGGTACCGAACGCCGCCGCTACCGGCGTGCCGTCACGTGCCGCGACGGCGTCAAGGTGGTGGCCATGTTAGAATGGCGCTGCGCACTGACGTTCTGAGCAGGAGCTACCCCCGGCCGCCCATGGACAACATCTACGATCTCGATTACGAGGCGATCCTGAGCACGGTCCGCGCCGCGGACGTGCTTGCGTTCCGCTTCGTCACCGTTCCCGATCGGCTGCTCGTCGACAATCGCGTCAGCGAGAGCGAAGGGCCGATGGTGAAGCTCGTGCCCCGCGTCAACAGCGCCGAGGAGCGCTTCAAGAGTCTGAAGATCCTGCGGCCGCGATTCCGCCTGCCGAAAAAGATCAGCGCGATCTGGTGGCCCCGCTACATCGGCGGCCTCGTCGAGTCGGGCATCTGGGACGCAATCACCGATCGCATCGCCAACAACGGTTTCCCCGACACGGCGCGCGCCTGCGACGACATCCTCTCTGAGCTGCGGCGGATGGAGCGGGCCGAGATGTTCAACGCCATCGGCGGCGAGGGCTATCGCACCCTCTGGCCGGCGTCCCGCTGACGCGATTGGAACGGGCTCGATTCATATCACTGGTGCGGCGCGCGCTGCGCGATCTCCCGCCGCCGTTCCGCGATCAGGTGCGGCAGCTCGACATCGTCGTCAAGCGGCGGCCAAGCCGGGCCGACCTGGCGGAGGCCGAGCTTGCCCCTGGGGAGTCGATGTACGGCTTCTACCGCGGCATACCGCTGACCGACCGCGGGAGCGGCTATAACCTCGTCGCGCCGGACGTCATCAACATCTACCAGGAGCCGCTCGAAGAGGATTTCCCGGACGAGGCGGAGTTGATGGAGGAGATCCGGACGACGGTGCTGCACGAGATCGCGCATTTCTTCGGCATCGACGACGACCGCCTCGAAGAGCTGGGCCGGGGATGAGCGGTCCGGCGCTGGGCGCCACCATCGGGAATGGCCTGACACCGTCTCATGGTTGCGCGGGCGTCGCATGGGCGGGGGATCGGTCGCTCCGATCCGCGTGAATGTACGTAAAGGCCCGGATTGACCCCCTATCCGGTGTCTTGTAACCTCCAAACGACCTCAAGCTCGCGGGCGCGAACGACTCGATACTGCATGACTGAACTCGGCAAGACGTTATCCCAGGCTCGGGTCCAACGCGGCCTGACGCTCGAAGACTGCGAGCGCGACACCCGCATTTCCAAGCGCTACCTCGATGCGCTCGAGCGCGAGGACTGGAAGGTATTTCCAGCCCCGGTGTACAGCCGCGCGTTCCTGCGCACCTACGCGCAGTACCTTGGCCTCAATCCCGCAGAGCTGATGCGCATGTTCCAGGCGCAGGCCGAGGAGCCGCCGGCGTTTCACCCGCTGCCCGAGATCTCCGCGCCGCCAGCGACGGGCTCGATGAGCTGGCTGCTGGCGGGCGGCGTGCTGCTCTTCCTCCTCATCGCCGGCATCTTCCTCTACATGTCGAGTGGTGGGAGCGGCGGCAAAACGCCCGGTACGACGGCCGTCGGCGTCGCGACCATCCCGGCCGAGGCATCTGGCGGCGGCCCTGCGCCGGCGCTGGGAAAGGCTCCTGGCGAGGTCAAGAAGGGCACCGTGCCCGACCTCAAAGATCTGCGGCTCGATGACGCGCTCGCCCAGCTCGGCAAGGCCGGCCTCAGCTACGTCGTCGTCGAGACGGACCGCGTGAGCGGTCAGGCGGGCGTGGTGGCATCGCAGGACCCGCCTGCGGGCACGAAGGGCGGCGCAAGCACCTCGGTCACCCTGGTGGTGCCTCGCGGCTAGTCACGCCGCGGCGGTCGTCCTCGATCCGGTACGCTGACTCGTGCGGTATCACATCGTCACTCTCGGTTGCGCGAAGAACGTCGCGGACAGCGAGCGCATCGGCCGTGTGCTCGGCGAGGGCGCGCACGTCGAGGTCGGCACCCCGGCTGGTGCGGACGTGATCATCGTCAACACCTGCGGCTTCATCGATGCCTCGAAGGAAGAATCGGTGAACACGATACTCGAGCTGGCGGCCGGGAAACGCCGAGGCCAGCAGTTGGTTGTCGCCGGCTGCCTGACGGCGCTGCACGGCGCCGAGCTGAAAGCCGAGGTGCCCGAGATCGATGCCGTGTTCGGCGCCGAGGACTGGAGTGGCATCGGCACCTTCGCGCGCACGGTCGTGCCGCTGGACCTCGACGTGCAGGCGTACGATATCCCCGAGACGACGATGCTCCGCCGCCCGAGTGCGTACCTCAAGATCGCTGACGGCTGCAACGCCCCATGCGCCTTTTGCATCATCCCGCAAATGAAGGGCAAGCTGCACAGCGCGCCGGCAGACGAGATCGTCGCGGAGGCGCGGCGGCTGGCCGACGAGGGCGTGCAGGAGATCGTGCTGGTGGCGCAGGACAGCACCGATTACGGGCGCGACATGGGACTGCGCGACGGATTGCCGGATCTGCTCGAACGCATCGCGGAGGCGACGCCGGACGTGCCGTGGCTCCGGATCATGTACGCGTACCCCGGGCACGTCACGCGCCGCCTCGCCGAAACGATGGCGCGTCTGCCGAACATCGCGCATTACATCGACGTACCGCTGCAGCACGCGTCGGAATCCGTGCTGCGGCGGATGCGGCGGCCGAGCGACACCCGCATGGTGCGCCAGATGCTCGACATGCTGCGCGGCGCGATGCCCGACATCGCCATCCGCACGACGTTCATCGTCGGCTACCCGGGCGAGACCGAGGACGAGTTCACCGAGCTGCTCGCGTTCGTCCGCGAGGCGGCGTTCGACCACGTCGGCTGCTTCACCTTCTCCCCGCAGTCCGAGTCGCCCGCCGCTCGTGAGCCGGGCGCCGTGCCGGAGCGCGTGAAGAAGCGGCGCCAACGGCAGCTCATGGAGGTCGCGCAGCAGGTCTCGCTGATCCGGAATCGCGCGATGACCGGCCGGGAGATCGATGTGCTCGTCGAGTCGGCGAACACCGGACGGCGGCAGCACGTCGAGGACGGATTCGTCATCGGGCGCTCGTACCGCGACGCGCCGGAGGTTGACGGCCTGGTGCTGCTGCGCGGCGACTTCATGCCAGGCGATTTCGTCCGCGGGCGCGTCACCCGGGCGCTCCCGTACGACCTGGTTGCGGAGCCGGTGGCCTCGCCTGTGCGCGGGTAGCCGCGCTCAGCTCGCCTGCTCGGTCCGTGACGTGATCCGCAGGTAGTACCCATCCGGATCGACGATGCGGAAGTCGCGGGCGCCCCATGGCCGATGGCGAAGCGTCCCGGCGACCGGGTGTCCGCTCTCGATGACGCGACGGTAGTGTGCGTCCACGTCGGCAACGTCGAGCACGATCTCGGCGCCCGTGCCGCGCGTCCCTCGGAGCGCGGCCTGTCCAAAGGGATGGCCGGCCGGAAGGTTCCGCGCAAGTCCCAGTCCCAGTACTGCGGCGCCGTTGCGCAGCGCGGCGTAATCCGCCTCTCGATGATCTGTACTGAAGCCGAGCACGTCCTCGTAGAACGCCACGGATGCGTCGAGGTCGTCGACGAACAGTTCAAGACGCAGAGTCATGCCGGTGACGGGCGGCCGTGCATCGTTGGACGTCGTGTCCTCCTGGTCTCGCGCGTTGTCGACACGCGTTGTGTCAGCCGGCTGGCTGTCACTCGCCGAACGACAGGACCTCGGACTCCACGTCGACCACTTCGGCATCGAGGCGCGAATCGCGGACGAAGCGCACGATCTCGTCGAGGACCCGCTCGCACTGGTGCGCCTCGTTCGAGACGCAGGCCACGCCAATGGTGGCGATCTGCCATGCATCGTTGTCGCCGACCTCTGCCACGGAGACCCGGAACTTGTTGCGGATCCGCTGAGCGACGCTGCGAACGACCTGCCGCTTGTCCTTGAGGGAGCCGCTCTCCGGGAGGCGCAGCGAGAATCGCAGGATGCCCGCGTTCAGATCGTGGCCTCTTCGGGCTCTTCCGTTGGCTCCTCCGTCAGCGGAAGCGGTGGCAGATCGTCGGGCTTCTCGAGTCCGAAGTACTCGAGGAACCGGACCGTCGTCCCGAACAGCGTCGGCCGGCCGATGACGGGCGCCCGGCCGACCTCCTCGATCAGCCCGCGTGCCGTGAGCGTGCGGATTGGGCCGTCGCAGTCGACGCCGCGGACAGACTCGATGCCAGTGCGCGTGATCGGCTGGCGATACGCGATGATGGCCAGCGTTTCGAGCGAGGCGTTGGTGAGCGGCGGGTGCTCGAGGCCGAGGAAACGCTCGACGTAGGCGGCCGTGCGCGGCGCGGAGACGAGTTGGGCCAGGTCGCCGGTGCGCTGGAGCCGGACGCCGCGGTCGCGGCACGCCTCGGCGAGGTCGTCGAGGGCGGCCGACACCTCGCTGCGGGGCGCGTTGATCGTGCGGGCGAGCGCGGAGATCTCGATCGGCGCATCCGCGACGAACAGCACAGCCTCGAGGATCGGGACCAGCTCGCCGGGATCCGGACGCTCGATGAGCTTCGGCTTGCGCCGCTTAAGATGCTTCGGGTTGTCCTCGTTGGTCACGTTCCCCCTCGGGTACGGCGTCCGGGCGCTCCCGGACCATGGATTCGTGGCGTCGTTGTGGCGGCTGCTCGTCCCGCAAGCGTAGCTCACGGTAGTGCAGGCGCGCACGCGGTCTCCCGGCCATCTCGATGTTGATCTGCTGCTCGAGGAGCCGCTGCGTCGTCGCGCATGCGTCGTCGGCCGCGCGAGAGAGGTCGGCGCCTGCGTCTACGTTCAGGTCGAGTACCACCTCGACGCGCCTGCCGTGCGCGGCGACGACCGCCTGACACTCCGCGATGTGCTCGATCTGCTGCACCGCCAGATTGATACGGTGGGCGATCTGCGTCGTGGAGATCACCCCCTCGCCCGACTTGATGTTACGCACCCGCATTCTCTGCGTCGGGGACGGCGTCAGTTCGAGAATGATCGTCATGAGCATCAGCAGCGCCACGACCGTGCCTGTGAGTGTGATGACGATCTTCGTGTCGCGGTCGTTGTGGTCGCCGAGCCAGCCGGCCAGGTCGGCGATGCGGTCGATGGCGCCGCCGGGCGCGCTCCACGCGAGCGTGACGATGGCGGCTGCCGCGGCGATTACCAGCAGCGCCGAAAGGACGATGAGGATGCGGTTGAGACGCTCCGCTGGTTCGTCGGTCACGGCGGACTCGACCGGATGCCGCGGCGGCGTCGACGTCCACGCCCCCGGTCGCCGGGCACGCAGACCGCGTCACGGCAGTCACGGCCGGGCGAGTGGACAGTGGGAGCGGGAGACAGGTGCCGGTCGATGCGATCACCCTCCATGGTGAATCGAGGCCATCATACAGCACCGTGCGCGTTGAGGGCGGACGCCCGTGTCAGACCGTTCGGTCCCGGCACGCGGCGTTTACGAGCAGGAGCTGAAGCCGCAAACGGGGCAGACTACGCAGCCCTCGGCGTGGACGAGGGGCCCGCCGCAATCGGGGCAGGCGCGGGCGCGCGGGATCACCAGTGTGCGGATACGGACTCGGCGAGTCATGACGGCTCTCCTTCTAGTACAAGTGTTCTGGTCTGTCGATGGTAATAGAACGTTTGTACTGTTGTCAAGCCCCCGAGTGGGGCCGTGCCGTATGATGCCGCCGTGCCTCGCGAACTCCCGCCGCCGGACGTCCAGCCAATCGTGCGACCCGCCGCGCGCGTGCTCCTGATCGATGCCCACGACCGGCTTCTCCTCTTCTGCTGGGACGACGAACGTCTCGATCAGCGCCGCCTCTGGATCACACCCGGCGGCGGCGTGCAGGCGGGAGAGTCCTTCGAGCAGGCGGCGCAAAGAGAGTTGTGGGAGGAGACGGGTATCGAGGCCGAACCCGGTCCGTGCGTGTGGTTGCGCCGGCACGCCTTTCGGCTCGGCGGTCACTGGCTGGAGCAGCACGAGCGTTTCTTCGTCGTGCGCGTGGCCGTCGCGGAGGTGCGCGAGGACAACTGGGAGGCGCACGAGCGCATCGCCATCGCCGAACACCGGCTGTGGTCGCTCGACGAGATCGCGTCCTCGCGTGAGTGGTTCGTGCCGCGGAACCTCGTCGACTTGCTGCCGCCGTTGTTGCGCGGCGAATTCCCGCCCGAGCCGATCGAGATAGGGGCGTAGCGGCCGATGCGCGTCCTGGTTGCTCCCCAGGAGTTCAAGGGCAGCCTCACCGCGCGCGAGGCCGCCGTGGCGATCGCGGCCGGCGTACGCGATGCGGTGCCCGGCGCCGTCGTCGACCTGCTGCCAATGTCGGATGGCGGTGCCGGACTGGTCGATGCGATGCTCGCGGCGCTCGGCGGCGACCGCGTCGTCACGCGCGTGCGCGACCCGCTGGTGCGGCCGATCGACGCGGCGTGGGCCGTGCTCGCGCCCGGCGACACCGCGGCGATCGAGATGGCGGCTGCATCTGGTCTCGTACTGCTCACGGCGGACGAACGCGATCCGCTCGTCGCCACCACCTTCGGCACCGGCGAGTTGATCCGCGCGGCGCTCGATCGCGGCTGCCGGCGGATCATCGTCGGCGTCGGCGGCAGTGCCACGGTGGACGGCGGCGCCGGTGCGATGCAGGCGCTCGGCGCGCAACTGCTCGATGCTGAAGGACGGGAGCTGCCGCCTGGTGGCGGGCCGCTCGTCCGGCTCGACCGCATCGACGGAGCGAATCGAGACCCGCGACTGACGGCGGCCGAGATCATTGTCGCGTGCGACGTCACGAATACGCTCTGCGGACCGCATGGCGCGTCGGTTGTGTTCGGGCCGCAGAAGGGCGCACCGGCGGCGACCGTCGAAGCACTCGACGCCGCGCTGCGCCGCTTCGCCGAGGTCGTGCGACGCGACCTCGGTGTGGACGTGCTGAACGTGGCGGGCGGCGGTGCCGCCGGCGGATTGGCGGCGGGGCTCATGGCGTTCGCCCGGGCCCGGATTGCGCCGGGGTTCGGCGTCGTTGCGACCGCGGTCGGGCTCGAAGGCAAGATCGCGGCGACGGATATGGTCGTGACCGGCGAGGGCCGGCTCGACGTGCAGACGGCATTTGGCAAGACCGCCGCCGGCGTGGCCAGAATGGCGCGAGCCCATGGGAAGCCGGTCGCCGTCGTCGCGGGCAGCATCGAACCGGGCTACGCCGGCACGGACGCGTTCGACGCCGTGGAGGCCGCCGCACCGCCCGGCATGCCGCTCGACGCGGCGATGCGCGACGCGGCATCGCTTGCGCGCGCCGCGGCCGCACGCGCCGTCCGAACTCTGGCCGCTCAGTGACCCCGGGTCGCAACGCGGGCGTGGTCATCCGGGCGGGCGTCTGACTCGCTACTGGCGGCGGTAGCGGCGGCGGACCGTGGCGTCGGGCGCCCCGGGCACTGGCTCCGTATCACCGCCGCCAGCATTGTCGTCCAGTTCTTCAGGCTCAGCGTCGCCGGGCAGCCGTGGCTTCTGGAAGAAGTCGAGCGGATGGCTCTGCCACAAGAGGTACACCAGCAGCGAGAAGAAGATCAGCGACACCATCAGCAGCGGCACGCCATCGGGGTGCCCACGCAGGGCGCTGAGCGCCAGCGGCAAGATAATGGCCAGCTGCGACGCGTACGGCACCCAGATGAGCACGCGATACTGATCTCGCCGCCAGGCGAGCAGGGCGTACAGCGGCACGAGCACGATCATGTGCGCGCCGATGATCTGTTCCGCGACTCGCTCGTTCCGGGACTCGCCGCCCAGCGTCAGAGCGTCGACGCGGCCGGCGAACAGCGCGAAGCCCTCGACGAACGACCAGATCGCGAGCAGGATGATCAGCAGGCGAAACGCGCCGTACGCGCTGATAAGGGCGACGGCGTCGCCCTGCATCGCGCTCTGCTGCGGCGGTCGGCTGGGATCCTGCTGCTGGCTCACGCTCAAAGGGTATCCGTTTGCCTCGGCAGGTTGACCATGACCAGCACCAGGAACCCCGCCGCGGCGACGATAGGTAATGCGGCCTGGCCGAAGCCGATATCGCCGCGCGCCCAGTGAAACGTGCAGGCGAACAGCGCGACGAACTGCTCGAGCGAGGCCAGCCAGAGCACGAAGCGATGGCGCATCGGATTCCGCGCAGCGTACAGGTAGGCGATGGCGAGCACGGCCATCGTGCCGCTGACCGAGCGTGCTCCGAGCGCGCCGTGGATACCATCGATCGTCAACAGGCGCGTATTCGTCAGCTCCAGGAAGAAGGCAAGCAGGTCCCAGGCGGCGAGAGCGAGGAGGATGAGTTGAAGGCGCGCCTGCGACGTGGGGTTGGGCCTGCCGATCTGCCGAGCCTGCATGCGCCGCGCGCCTCCCTACGATGGGAAATCTTACCACGGACGGGCGATGGCGTTGAAGTGCGTTAGGTGATGATCAGTTTGCCGGCGACCAGAGCCGGGTCTGCCGGACGCGAAGGACCGGTGTGCGGCGATCGATGGTGGTTGTGGGGATGCGGGGCGATGGCGACCGTCAGGCGTCGTCGTCTTCGAACAGGTCGTCGTCAACGTCGTCGTCCTCGTCGAAGTCGTCCTCGTCGTCGCTGACGAGCGCCTCGACTTCGGAGGCTCCGCGCTGACCCCAGATCGTCTCGTAGTTCTCGCCGCTGATCGCCCGGTGGATCTCCTCGCGCTCCAGGCGCGTGAGTTCGCCGAGGCAGCGCTCGCAGTCGCGCACCGTCGATGGTGACCCGGTCTCCGCATATCGACGGACGATGTGATCCCAGATACCGAGGTCGACCATGCTCGCCACGTATTTCGGCCACGGAATGATGACGATCGTGTCCGGCTTCCGGAACCGCGGCCGCATCTTCACGAGCGATTGGAAGCGTTCCTCGGGCGTGTTCGCCATCGGCACGACGCGGATCAGCGCGCCGTCGATCTCGTTCGTGCGGAGGTCCATGAGCAGCGTCTTCCGCAGCAGCGGGAAATACAGCGCGATCACCTCCGCGCTATCGATGTTGCGGTTCACCTCGGAGACGTCGATGCGGTAGTCAGTGTCCAGAAAATTCTCCTCATCGATGCAATCGTCGATCCATGATAACACGGTCGCCGGCCGCGCAAGCATCGCCCGGCTCGATTCGCTCGATGTTGACAGGTGCTCGAGAAGGGGGCCTGTGGGCGCATCGCGCGACAGCATCTGCGAGGCGGCGGACGGTGGCGGCGCGTCGACGGACCCGCCTAGGCGGCCTGCGATATACTGCCCAACATTCCCCCCCAACGGAAAGGTTAGCCGCGTGGCCGAACGGTTCCCGTCGAGGCTGATCCACGCGCTGCCGTGGCGCCGGGCGGTGTCATCCGTCGCGCCCGAGAGCCCGGCCGCCGTGACGAAGGCCGTCCGCCCGGCGTCGATTGGCAACACGTTCCGCGCGCTCCGCAATCGCAACTACCGGCTGTTCTACTTCGGTCAGACCATCTCGCTCAGCGGCACGTGGATGCAGACGATCGCGCAGGCCTGGCTCGTGCTGCAGATCACGGACTCGAAAGTAGCACTGGGCACCGTCACGATGCTCCAGTTTCTGCCGATCACCATCTTCGTGCTGTTTGCGGGCGTCATCGCCGACCGCGTGCCGAAGCGGAATTTCATCCTCTGCACCCAGTCGCTCGCGATGGCGCAGGCATTGATGCTGACTGTGCTCGTCTGGTCTGGGCGCGTCGAGCTGTGGCACGTCTACATCCTTGCGATGATGCTCGGCCTTGCGAACGCCTTCGAGCAACCGACGCGGCAGGCGTTCGTCGTGGAGATGGTGGGCCGGGACGACCTGATGAACGCCGTGGCTCTCAATTCCGGCATGTTCAATGCCGCGAGGCTGATTGGCCCGGCGATCGGCGGCTTCGTCATCGCCAGCATCGGCGTGAAGGCGGCGTTCCTCGTCAACGGCATCAGCTTCGTCCCCGTGATCGCGGGTCTGATGATGATGCGGACGTCCGAGCTGTACACGGCCGGACGGAGGTCCACCGGCCGCGTCGACGCGCTGGGCGAACTACGCGAGGGACTGGCCTACGCATTCAAGACACCAAGCGCACTGCTGATCGTCATCCTCGTCGCGATCATCGGGACGTTCGGCTACAACTTCACGGTCATGCTGCCGCTCGTCGACAGGTACGTGCTCGATCGCGGTTCAACGGGGCTCGGCTTCATGACGTCCGCTGTCGGCCTGGGCGCGCTCATCGCGGCGCTGCTGCTCGCGCGCCGGGAACGCGCGGCGCGCTCGACGCTGTTCGGCGGTGGCCTGGCGTTCGCGCTCCTGCTCGGCGCGGTGGCCGTGAGCCACTGGTTCCTGGCGACGTTGTTCTTTCTGCTGTTACTTGGCGTCGCGAACACGGCATTCGCGGCGACGGCCAACACGTCGCTCCAGCTCGCCACACCGGACCACCTGCGCGGCCGCGTGATGGCGCTCTACATGCTGCTGTTCGCCGGATCGACGCCGATCGGTGGCTTCCTGACCGGCTTCATGGCCGACCGCCTCGGCGTCCAGACCGCCATTGGCATCGAAGCGGGATTGTGCCTGCTCGGCGTGGCGGCCGGGCTTCTCTACTTCTTCTCGCATCGCCGCCAGATCGGCGACGCGCCCGCGCCGGCTGCGGCGGCCTGACTGCCGCTTGGTTGCACGATCCGGTGGCGGTCAGGCGATCCTGACTGCGAACAACTCGCCCCGCCCGATGGGCACCACCAGCCCGGAGAGCCGCTCGTCACCGAGCGCGCGCTCCCGGAACGCGGCGAGGTCATTGGCGTGCGAAAGCAGGTTGTCGGCCACCAGCACCCCTGCCGGTGCGAGCAACGGAACGATCAGTTCGAGGTAGCCGAGGTAGTCCTCCTTCTCCGCGTCGAGGAAGAAGAAGTCGACGGGCTCCCGCTGCGCCCGCAGGTATGCGGCCGCGTCGCCTTCAATGACCGTGGCGACGCCATCCAGTCCGGCGGCGCGAAGGTTCGCCGTTGCCGCGGCGACCTTCTTCGGATCGAGTTCGAGCGTCGTAACCGAGGCGCCGGCCGTACGTGCCGCCAGCGACAGCCAGATCGTCGAGTAGCCGCCCGAGGTTCCGATCTCGACGATGGTCCGCGGGCGGCGAGCGAGCGCGACGGTGTGCAGGAAACGGCCGACCTCGGGCGAGATCTGGCGCAGACGCTCGGAGCGAGGTGCGCCGCGTTCGCGCTCGCCCGCGTCCTGCGCCTCGAGACGCGCCATAACGGCCTGGGCCGTTTCATCGATCACGGGATCGCGCCGCTCTCCTTCAGCGCGATGATCTGGTCCCAGTCGTATCCGAGTTCGAGCAGGACCTCCTCGGTGTGCTGGCCCAACTCCGGCGCGGGCCCGCGCGGTCCGACAGGCGTGCCGAAAAAGTCCGCCGGCGTGTTCACGAGCGGGATCGGACCATCGGGACCCTCGACCTGCTGGATGGCGCCGGAGGCTTGCACGACGGGATCCGCGATCGCCTGGGTGATCGTGTTGACGGGTGCCCACCAGACGTTGTGCTCATCGAGGATCTCGCCCCATTCGGCCATCGTCCGTTTGACGAACTCCTTATCGAGTTCGCGGACCAGCGACTCCGCGTTCTCGCGCCGTACAGTGATGTCCTGCCACCGGGGCTCGTTCAGCATGTCCGGCCGGTCGACGGCCCGGATGAGGTCGGGCCAGTGGCGATCGGCCTGAAGCAGGAGGAGCCAGATCCAGAGGTCATCCTTCGTCTGAAAGCAGTTCAGGATCGGGTTCACGGCGTGGAACCGGTCGTACGGCCAGGTCTTCGCGCCCATGCGCAGTTCGAGCGCGTAGTCCCAGCCCATCATGAAGATGCCCGTCCGAAGCAGCGAGACGCTGACGCGCTGCCCCTCGCCGGTGCGCTCGCGATTGAACAGCGCCGCGGAGATCGCGCCGGCGGCGTTCATGCCGGTCATATGGTCGCCCATGCCGCCGCGCTGCTGGGGAATCGAGTTGCCCGGCGCCGTCAGTGCCATCGCGATGCCGGCGCGCGACCAGAACGCGCCGATGTCGTACGCCGCCCGATCGCGGTCCGCGCCGTCGGCGCCGTAGCCGCTGATCGAGCAGTAGATGATGCGCGGGTTGGTCTTGCGGATCTCGTCGTAGCCGAATCCGAACTGGTCCAGCACGCGCGGCCGCATGTTGCTGACGAACACGTCCGCCTCGTCGAGCAGGCGGCGGCCGATGGCGCGCGCCTCGGGATTCGCGAAGTCGATGGCAACGCTGCGCTTACCCCGATTGTCGACCTCGAAGGGAGGGTTGACCGGCACGGACACGCCGAGCGCGCTCGCGAAGAGGCCGCGGAACGGGTCGCCGGTGGGAGGCTCCAGCTTGATGACGTCGGCCCCCCAGTCGCGCAGGATGGCCGCCGCCGATGGTCCCGCCACCCACACGCCCATCTCGACGACTTTGATCCCCTCCATCGGTCCGCTCATGCGCGACCCCCTTTCCGTGTGGCGGGATTATATGGGCTCGAGGCTGGAAGCGGGAAGCCGAGTCGAGGCGGCGCCCGTTCAACGGCGGGTCCAATGGTGAACCAGTATCATGGTTGCTTGTCGCTGATCAGCGGCGTGAAGCTGAACAGGAACGTGAAGGGACAAGAATGCTGAGGCGGATCGAATACAAGTACCTCGTGGGGGTCGTGTTCGTGTTCGGGCTGTTCATGGATCTGCTCGACATGACGATCACCAACGTCGCCATTCCGACGCTGTCACGAGAGTTCGCCGCGACGACCACAACGATCGAATGGGTCGTCACCGGGTACCTGCTCAGCCTCGCGATCTTCATCCCGGTCAGCGGATGGGCGGGCGACCGCTTCGGCACGAAGCGCGTGTTCATGTTCGCGCTGTCGGTGTTCACGCTCAGCTCGCTCCTCTGCGGCATCGCCTGGAACATCGAGGCATTGATCGCGTTCCGCATCCTGCAGGGCGTTGGCGGTGGCATGCTGACGCCGGTCGGCACGGCGATGCTGTTCCGCGCGTTTCCGCCCTCGGAGCGCGCGAAGGCCTCGGCGGTGCTGGCCATACCCGCCGTCGTCGCCCCGGCGAGTGGGCCGGTGCTCGGCGGCTACCTCGTCGAGTACCAGTCCTGGCACTGGATCTTCCTGATTAACGTGCCGATCGGCCTCGCCGGGCTCCTCGTCGCGGGACTGGTCCTGAGGGAAGGCAAGGAGGAGCACGTCGGCCGCCTGGACATCCCTGGCTTCCTGCTCGGATCGTCGGGGCTCGCGTCGGTGGTGTACGCACTGGCCGAAGCTGGAACGCATGGCTTTGACAACGGACGCGTGCTCGCGTTCGGTATCGCCGGCCTGGCGCTGCTTGCCGCTTTCACGCTCATGGAGCTATGGACGGCCGACCCGATGATCGACATGCGGCTGATGAAGAACCGGCTGTTCGCTTCGGCCAACGCCGTGCAGCTATTGAGCATGGCGGGTATGCAGGGCGCGCTGTTTCTGCTGCCCATCTTCCTGCAGGCCGAGCGGGGCATGACGCCGCTCGCCTCGGGCCTGGCAACATTTCCGCAAGCGATCGGCGTGATGCTGATCGTGCAACCCGCGCAGCGGGTGTACCGGCGCTTCGGTCCGCGGCGGATGATGATCGCCGGGATGATCGGCGCCTCGATCTCGACGTTCGCGTTCACCGCGGTCGGATTGGAGACGAGCCAGTGGTGGATCAGGCTGATCATGCTGGGGCGGGGCGTCTCGTTCGGATTGACGCTGGTGCCGCTCCAGGCGGCCACATTCGCGACGATTCGGCCGCAGGACACCGGAAGGGCGAGCGCGCTGTTCAACTCCGGGCGGCAGGTCGCCGCGAGCTTCGGCGTTGCGCTCATTGCGACCGTGCTGACCAACCGCATGTCGCATCACGCCGCCCAGATGGGCAACCCGGCGACGCGCGCCGGCGCCGTGCTTGCGTTTCACGACGCGTTCGCCATCGCCGGCGTGCTGGCCATCG
This sequence comes from uncultured Dehalococcoidia bacterium, assembly GCA_964371095.1. GTDB lineage: Bacteria > Chloroflexota > Dehalococcoidia > DSTF01 > JACRBR01 > CAYJMJ01. Next base: position 111,132 of record CAYJMJ010000002.1, read on the forward strand.
TCGGCGTCCTGGCCTCCTTCCTCATTCGCGACCGCGACGCGATCTCGACGATGACGATGGGTGCGGGCGAGGGCGAAGTCGCCGAACCGGCTCCGGCGGGCGTGCTCTGACCTCGGTGCTGCCAACCGGCCCTCATCGACTACAGTGGGAGGCGGCGCGGGATGTCGCGCCGTCTTCTTGCTTGTTGGAGGAGCCGCGCGATGAATCGTGATCCCCAGGACCCGGCGCCCGACGGCTGGACGAACGGCCTGCCGGAAGACCGGAACACCGAAGCGGCCGCGACGGAGGTGCGGTTTCTGTCCGGGCCGCAGAACCGCGGGTTCGAGTTCGTCCGGGCATGGCGCATCTTCCTTGAGCTATTGCGCGGATTCAGGGCGCTGGCCTTCGTCGGGCCGTGTGTCACCGTCTTCGGCTCCGCCCGCATCCCGGAGGAGCATCCCTACTACCAGTTGGCGCGCGACATCGGTAGCCGGCTGGCACGCGCCGGCTTCACCGTGATGACAGGGGGCGGGCCCGGGATCATGGAGGCGGCGAACCGCGGCGCGAAAGAGGCCGGCGGACGCTCCGTCGGCTGCAATATCGAGCTGCCTAAAGAGCAGAGGCCGAACCGGTTCCTCGACGTCGTCGTCGGGTTCCGGCACTTCTACGTCCGCAAGGTGATGCTCGTGAAGTACTCCTACGCGTTCATCGCGCTGCCCGGCGGCTTCGGTACGCTCGACGAGGTGTTCGAGGCGGCGACCTTGATCCAGACCCACAAGATCCGCGACTTCCCGCTCGTGCTCATCGGCCGGGAGTACTGGGCGCCGCTCGTCGACATGCTGGTCGAGTCGGCCTTCACGGCTGGCACGATAGACGAGCGCGATTTCGACGTGCTGCGCGTCACCGACTCGCCCGAGGAAGCCGTCGCGTATATCGAGGGAATCGCGACCGCGAAATTCGGGCTGAGCTTCCGGCCGAAGAAGCGGCGCTGGTTCCTCGGCGAGGGGCGCGCGTCGTAGCGTTCGCCGCCGCCCTGTGTGCT
>CAYJMJ010000003.1:0-19176 GCA_964371095.1 uncultured Dehalococcoidia bacterium
CAGACGGCCGCCGCGCCGCCGCCGCGATTCACGCTTACCTGGTGTCACTGCCGCCCCGGAGCGTGGACTAGCAAGGCGCTCAGCAAACCGTTCCACCTGTGGAGTGGGCGTTCTGCCCGCGTCGTCGGATTCCCGGCACGCCTGTGTCGGCTGGCGATGGTGTCGGATGTCGAAGTCTCGAGCGCCCTGCCAGATCGGAACCCGGGGAAATAGATTGGCCCGGACGTTGCCGTCCGGGCCAATCCTGTATGTTGCCAGGCCTGCTGCCCGGCTGCCGCCCCCGGGGAGCCTGGCTAGCAGGTTGCCCCCGAGGTGCTGCGGACGTCGCGTGGCGCGCAGGCCTCACAACTAGGATGATCCATCCGCATCACCTCCTTTCCTGCACGGAGGATAGCAACCGTCCTCCCGGCCCGTCAAACGAATGGCCGGTCCGTGACGGCGCGTCGCCGCCGTGCCGATCAGGCGAGGAAGTTGAGGATCCCCCCGTTGCCGCGGGCGATCGCCTTGCGCAGACCGAGGGCCATCGCCATGCCCATCATCGAGACCGCGGCGCCCGCGGCGGCGTCCAGGAAATAGTGATTCGCCGTCAGGACGATGCCGCCGAGCATGACGATCGGCATGAACAGCACGCCGAGCCGCATCCACCGGCTCCGTACGTGGGTGCCGATGGCGATCGCCACGAGCAGGTCCCAGCCGAAGTGGAGGCTCGGCATCGCCGCGTACTGGTTCACGATCTTGGGGTTCTGAAACGCATAGTACGACTGCGCGTGCACGATCGTATCGGTGAATCCGAATTCCGGCATGTAGCGCGGAGGCGCGAGCGGCATCGTGCTGAATCCGATCAGCGCGATCAACCCGGAGATCAGGAACGCGTTGCGGAACAGCGAGTAGTTGTCGCGGTGCCTCATGTAGAGCCAGAGCGCCACCGCGATGATCACGGGCAGGTGACCCCAGATGTACAGGTAGTTGAAGAAGTCGACCACCCATGCCTTCGGGAGGATTAGCTGCTGTAGGAAAGCCTCGTGGAAGATGCCGAGTTGCTTCTCGATGTGGATGACGCGCGAAGCATTGTCGAACGCCGTGCCGGCCTGCCCGTGCACCGCGCCACGCACGAATTGGTACGCCGTGTACGCCGGCACGATCAGCGCCACTTCGGCGATGTGCCGCCAGTACTTCTCGGCGAACGCGAAGAGCCGATTCGGACGATCGACGGCGATGCCTGCAGGTGAACCCATATGCGCTCCGTGCATTGGACCAGTATAACGCGCGCGTCCTGCGTCCACGTCTGCCCCCTAGTTGACTTCGCCCATCACGCGATCGATGACGTCCGCCGTCACGTTCACCATCGTATCGACCTGCTCATCCGTTATGACGAGTGGCGGCGCAAACAGGATGCTGTCGCCCTTGACGCGCGTCACCACGCCGCGGTCCCGCATCGCCCGCACGAGCTTCGGACCGATGCCCTGCGCGGGTTCGAACGGGCGCCGCGTGGCCTTGTCGGCGACCACCTCGACCGCCGCCATCAGACCAAGGCCGCGCACGTTGCCGACATGCGGCATCTCGATCAGGCGCGCGAGTCCGTCGTTCAGCCTCCGCCCCATCTCATCGGCACGGCCCACCAGCCCCTCGTCCTCGATGATCCGCAGATTGCGCAGCGCCACCGCGCACGCGGTCGGATGGCCGTTGTTCGTGCAGCCGATCATGAACTTCGCGTCGGCCGGCGCGGCGAGGATGGCGTTGTGCACCCGCTTCGACGCAATGAACGCCGCAAGCGGCACGTATCCGCTCGTCAGCGCCTTTGCGATCGTCATCATGTCCGGCCGCACACCCCAGTGCTCGAGAGCAAACCACCGGCCGGTGCGCCCGAACCCCGTGATCACCTCGTCGGCGATGAGGAGCACGTCGTGCCGGTCGCAGATCTCGCGCAACCGCGGCCAGTAGCCCGGATCGGGAGGGATCACGCCGCCGGCGCCATGCACCGGCTCGGCGATCACGGCCGCGACGGTGTCCGCACCCTCGCGCAGGATCGTCGCCTCGATGGTGTCCGCGCACTCGAGCGTGCATGCCGGTTTCGCCTGGCAGAAGCCGCAGCGATACGGGTAACACGTCGGCACCTGGACAAACGCTGGCGGCTCGGGCCCGAACCCCTTGTGGAATGGCGGCATCCCGGTGATCGCCGTCGCCGCCATCGTTCCGCCGTGGTACGCCTCCTGGCGCGAGATGACCTTCGTCTTGAGCGGCTTGCCCGAGAGGAACCAGAAGTAGCGAGCGGCCTTGATGGCCATCTCGTTCGCCTCTGACCCGCTGTTTGAGTAGAAGATGCCCGACATGCCGGGGTAAACGAGCGACACCAGCTTCTCGCCAAGCTCGATCGACGGAATGTTTGCGTACCCCGTGTAGCTGTTCGAGAAGCCGAGCGTCGACATCTGTGCCGCCGCCGCCTCTCCCAGTTCGGCCCGCCCGTGCCCCACCGCCACGTTCCAGAGCGATGCCAGGGCGTCGATGTACTGCTTGCCGCGGACATCGGTGAGGACGGCGCCCGCGCCGCTCGCGTAGATGATGGCGTCATGGTGGTCCGCCGGGTAGTACTGCGGATGAATGAGGTGAGCGCGGTCCGCCGCGGCGAGTTGTTCGATCTCGGTTTCGTTTAATTGCTTAATCACTTAAGCGAACCCCTGTTTGACGAATTATACGCCACGCCGGTCGCTTAGCAACTCCCGGGTGATGCGGCGCTCGTCCCACGGCCAGTGCACGTTGCCGATTACGATGGACTGCTCCGTGCCTTTCCCGGCGAGCAACACCGTGTCGTTGCGGCCAGCGCGCCCAAACGCGATCTCGATGGCCTGCCGCCGATCGAGTTCTCGATCGAACTTACGCCCGAACCCCGCAGTCCTCAATGCCGACGCAATCTCGTCGAGAATCGAGTCGGGATCCTCACCGCGCGGATCCTCGTTCGTGACCACGGCGAAGTCCGCCGTCTCCGCCACCGCCCTGGCGATGCCGCGGCGCCGCGCCGGGTCGCGTTCTCCGGCCGCGCCGAAGACGACGATCAGTCGTCCGCTCGTGACCGTCCGCAACATGCCCAGAACGTTCCGCATCGACTGCTCCGTCGACGCAATGTCGACGACGACGCGGAACGGCTGGCCTTCGTCGATCAACTCCATGCGGCCGGGCACGCCCGGGAACGATTCGAGCGCCCGAACGGCGCCGCCAAACTCGACGCCCTGCGATACCGCCACAGCCACGGCGGCGAGACAGTTCGACACGTTGTACTCGCCGAGGAGCCCCGTGCGCACCTCCACGTCCTCGCCGAACATGCGCGCCTTGAAACGAGTGCCGAACCCGTCCTGCGCGATCTCTCGCGCCGTCAGGTCGGCCTCGTGGCGCAGGCCGTACGTAATGACCGGCACGATTGTCGCCGCGCGCATGTCGCCGGCAACAGAATCGTCGGCGTTGATCACGGCCGCCTTGCCGAACCCCCTTTCGGCGGACGAGCCGAGCATGCGGAAGAGGATTGCCTTCGCGTCACGATACTCCGCCATGCTCCCGTGAAAATCAAGGTGGTCCGGCGCGAGGTTCGTGAAGACGCCGACGTCGAACTCGCACATGTCGACGCGGTGCAGGTCAAGTCCGATCGACGACGCCTCGACGACCGCGTAACGCCCCCCGGCCTCGCGGATCCGCGCCAGTTCGCGCTGGACGTCCGTCGCCTCGAGCGTCGTCATATGCGATGCGTTCATCTCCACGATGCCACCCGCGCCGAATTCCACGCTGCTCAGGTATCCCGCGCGCTGGCCATTCTCGTTCAGCACGTGCGCGATCAGGTGCGTCGTCGTCGTCTTGCCGTCAGTCCCCGTCACGCCGATCATCCCGAGCGAGCGCGCAGGATGGCCGTAGAACCCCGACGCGGCCTCGGCCAGGGCGATCCGCGCATCTGGAACCGCGACGAAGGTGACGTCCTCGTTGACGAACCGTTGCCAGCGCTCCTGCGCGTCGAGCTGCACGATCACCGAGCGGGCGCCGGCCGCGATGGCATCGGGGATAAAGCTGTTCCCATCGAGCACAAGCCCGGGCACGGCCACGAACACGCACTCCGGCGCCGCGCGACGGCTGTCATGGCAGACGCCGCTCGCGTCGGCCGGGGTGCCTGAAAGAACGCTGGGATGACTCAGATCGCGGAACCACGTGGGCAGGTTGGCGGAGGTGCGCGTCGTCACATTGACGATTGTATCGGATCGCCGTAGCTTCAGAGCCGGTCGCCTGAGTCGATGATCTATACGAATCGTATCGGTAGCTCACCAGATGGGGGCACGGGTCATGGTGGCGCTGCGGTCCTTCGATGGACCCGAGGGCGACGTCGACGCATGGCGTCCACCGCGCCCGAAGGTGAATCCGTCCGACTGGCTGCCGCTGCAACAGGCGGCATGCGAGCTGGGCGTCTCGCCTGCAACGGCCCGCCGGATGATCCGTCGCGGCCAGCTGCGGAACCGCATGGTGCCGCGACCGGGCGGCTTCGCATACGTCGTCTATCTCCCTGGCTCGCGTCACGCGCTCGTCGGCTTGACCGGCCAGCACGTCGCGCACACGTCATGCCGCCACGCGTTGCCCCACGGCGCCGTACAGAAGATTGAAGCGGAACTCGCGCGCCTCTCGCGATCGTTTTCGCGCGCCCTCCATAACCATCGCGACGATGCGTCACCCCGCGCGGCAGAGATCGCCGGGCCGTACGCACGGTACCGATGGCTCGCCCGCAAGCGGCGCTGGTGGCGCTTCTGATCATGCCCTTCGTTATCTTCCCGCCACCGGAAGGCATATGTATACTGCGCTCGCTTCAGCAGCGCCTCAGCTCGGGCCCAACGGGCCCCGGAACGCGGGGCAGTCGCGAGCGAGGCCGAAGCCACCCTCTCGTGCAAGTAAAGGGCCCCCAGGTGTAGCCGTCGGCGGGTCCCCGCGCGCGCCGGTTTGCCCACGGGAGTTGGGTATGCCGCTTAGCGTTCCACGGTGGTACACCTCGATCCCGACAGGAGCATGAGATGGCCTACGAGGTAACCTTCATTCCGGGCGACGGTACGGGCCCGGAGATCGCCGAAGCAACGCGCCGAGTGCTCGAAGCGACCGGTGTCCAGTTCAAGTGGGACGTCCAGGACATTGGCGTCGACGTCATGGAGAAGGAAGGGACTCCTCTTCCGCAACGCGCGCTCGACTCCCTGGCGCGGACCAAGCTCGGCATCAAGGGTCCCGTCACGACACCGATCGGCACCGGGTTCCGCTCTGTCAACGTGGCGCTGCGCAAGACGCTCGAACTGTACGCCTGCGTGCGGCCGTGCAAGGTCTACCCCGGCGTCCGCACCCGCTTCGCCGACGCGAACGTCGACGTCGTTGTCGTCCGCGAGAACACCGAAGACCTGTACGCGGGCATCGAGTTTGAGAAAGGCTCGCCGTACGTCGCCCGGCTCTCGGCGCTCGTCGAGGAGAGCGGCCAGGGCAAGCTGCGTCCGGATACGGGCATCAGCATCAAGACGATCAGCGAGTTCGGGACACGCCGTATCGCGAAGTACGCGTTCGAGTACGCCCGCAAGAACAAGCGCAAGAAGGTGTCGGCCATCAGCAAGGCCAACATCATGAAGTTCACCGACGGATTGTTCTACGCCGTCTCGCGCGAAGTCGCGAAGGACTACCCGGACATCACGTACGAAGAAACGCTCGTCGATGCGCTCTGCATGCAGCTCGTGCAGAAGCCCGACTGGTTCGACGTGCTCTTGCTCCCCAACCTGTACGGCGACATCCTGTCCGACCTGTGTGCCGGACTCGTCGGCGGCCTCGGCGTCGCGCCCGGCGCGAACATCGGCGACACAGTGGCCCTGTTCGAGCCGATCCACGGCAGCGCACCCAAGTACGCCGGCCAGAACAAGGTCAACCCCATGGCGATGATGTTCAGCGGCGTCCTCATGCTGCGCCACATGGGCGAGGCCGATGCCGCCGACCGGCTCGAGCGCGCCATGTCGGACGTCATCCTGGAAGGCAAGTCGGTCACCTACGACATGAAGCCGGACCGCAACGACCCGACCGCGGTGGGCACGTCTCAGGTCGCCGACGCGATCATCGCGAAGCTGCAACGCTAGCAGGTTCATCGGGCGAGAGCCCGCACGACTGGAGGTCGAAATGGCAGCACGAAAGAAGGTCACGGTAGTCGGCGGCGGCATGACGGGCGGCGCCATCGCGCAGCGCCTCGTCGAGAAAGGCATCGCCGACGTCGTCATCCAGGACGACCCGCAGTTCGCGGGCACCCTGCATCACGGCAAGGCGCTGGACATGACGCAGTCCGCGTCGTGGCTTGGCTTCGACTCGAAGATCATCGGCACCGATGGATGGGACGAGACCGCCGGCTCCGACGTCGTCGTCTGCACCGCCGGCGCCCCGCGCAAGCCGGGCATGAGCCGCGAAGAACTCCTCAACGGCAACGCGGACATCGTGCGATCGAAGGTGAAGGAGGCGGCGAAGGCCTCGCCGAACGCCGTCATCATCATCTTCGCCAACCCGATGGACGCCATGTGCCACGTCGCGCTCCAGGCGTCCGGCTTCCCGCGCGAGCGCGTCATCGGCCAGGGCGGCGGGCTTGACACCGCACGCTTCCGCGCGTTTCTCGCAATGGAGACGGGCGTCTCCGTCCGCGACGTCCACGCCTACGTGCTCGGCGGCCACACCGACACCACGATGGTGCCGATCGTCTCGCAGGCGCGCATCGGCGGCCTGCCGCTGTCGTCGCTCTTGTCCCAGGAGAAGATCGACGCCCTCGTCGCGCGGACCATGCGCGGCGGCGCCGAGATCGGCGAGCTGATGAAGGTGTCGAGCGCCTACTACGCGCCGTCCGCCGCCACCGTCGAGATGGTCGAGGCTATCCTGCTCGACCAGAACCGGCTCATCCCTTCCGCGGTACTCTGTAAGGGCGAGCACGGCATCAAGGACGTCGTGTGCGGCGTGATCTGCCAGCTCGGCGCCGGCGGCGTCAAGAAGACGTACGAGATACCGGTGAGCGCCGACGAAGCCGCGAAGATCACCAAAGCGGCCGCCGCCACGAAGGAATTGGTCGCGCTGCTCAAGTAGCGCAAAGCGAGGTAGAGGCGAAACATGACCACGGAAACGGGTACTCGAGTGCGTGAGGTGCGAGCCGACGACATCACCAGGGTCGTCTGCGAGCTCTGCCAGGAGGCGACCCACGTCCTTCCCGACGACGTCGTCGCCGGGTTGAAGAAGGCGCAGCAATCCGAGAAATCCCCGCTGGCCAAACAGGTGCTGGTGGAGATCCTGGAAAACGTCGAATTGGCGAAGCGCGAGACGATCCCGCTTTGCCAGGACACCGGCACAACCGTCGTCATGGTCGAGATGGGGCAGGATGTGCACGTCGTCGGCGGCTCCCTCCGCGACGCCATCAACGCGGGCGTCGGCAAGGGGTACACCGAGGGTTACCTGCGCGCGTCGATGGTCGACCACCCCTTCTCGACGCGCGTGAACACGAAGAACAACACGCCCGCCGTCATACACACCGAGGTCGTACCCGGAGATGCGTTCAAGATCACGATCGTGCCGAAGGGCGGCGGCTGCGAGAACATGACGAAGCTCCAGATCATGCTCCCGTCTCGAGGCAAGGAAGGCATCACTGAGTTCGTGCTCCGCACCATCGAGGAGGCGGGTGGGAACCCCTGCCCGCCGCTCGTCGTGGGCGTCGGCGTCGGCGGCTCGTCCGAGTACTGCGTGTACCTCGCCAAGAAGGCGATCACGCGGCCCGTCGGCCAGCCGAATGCGGACGCCGAGACGGCCGAGTTCGAGCGCGAGCTGCTCGAGAAAGTAAACGCGCTCGGCGTCGGCCCGCAGGCCGTCGGCGGCACGAACACGGCGCTGGCCGTCAACATCGAGACGTATCCGACGCATATCACGGCCTTGCCGGTGGCGGTCAATCTGCAATGTCACAGCGCTCGATCGAAGCACGCGAACCTGTAGCGCGCGCGAAGCAGCCTGACGCCGCCCTCGTGGCGGGCGTGCGCTTCCGCATAGGAGGCGACGCGGACGTGGCGGCCGCGACGGCGGTGATCAACGATGCGTACCTGCGAGAGGCGTGGCTGCTGCCGCCCCCTCGCATCACCGAGGAAGGGCTGCGCGAGGAGATGGGTAGTCCGGGTGCGGAACTGCTGATCGCGGAGATCGACGGCGAGATGGCCGGCTGCGTCCGGCTCCGGCGGCGCGAACGCGACACCTACTTCGGGCTGCTCGCCGTCGCGAAGGCTCACCAGGGCCGCGGCCTCGCGTCGCTCCTCGTCCGGCACGTCGAGGCGATCGCGCGAGAAGCAGGCTCGCCGGCAGTGCGCCTGGACTGCGCGAAGGAGAACAACCTGGTGCCGCTGTACGAGTCGATGGGCTACCGCGTCGAGCGCGAGGTGCCGGACTCGTACTACGGCAAGAAGGGACCGATCACGGTCAGCTACATGGTCAAGCATCTATGAATGACGGGAGCGCCCGGCGGACGGACGGTGCCCGCGCGGACCGGAGCCAGAGGAGGAACCCATGCCCATCGTGAAAGAGAACGGCGAGATCAAGGCGACCGCGCCGTTCACCGAGGCCGACGTCGCGCAGCTTCGCGCGGGCGACCACGTCAAGTTCTATGGCACGATCTACACCGCCCGTGACGCGGCGCACCGCCGCATGGTCACGTCGCTGACCGAAGGAAAGCCGCTGCCGTTCGACATCAAGGGCCAGATCATTTACTACGTCGGACCGTCGCCGGCGCGCCCCGGCCGGGTCATCGGCTCCGCCGGCCCGACGACGTCGATGCGGCTCGACCCGTTTACGCCCGCGCTGCTCGAGCAGGGGCTCAAGGTCATCATCGGCAAGGGCGGCCGCGGCAGCATCGTCAAGAAGTCGCTGCAGGACAATAAGGCCGTCTATCTGCTCGCCATCGGCGGCGCGGGAGCGTTGCTCTCGAAGACGATCAAGAAGATGGACGTCATTGCGTACGAGGACCTCGGCACCGAATCGGTCAAGAAGCTGGAAGTCGAGGCATTCCCGGCAATCGTGTGCTGCGACATGTACGGCGGCGACCTGCTACAGGCGGGCAAGGAACAGTACCGGAACCAGGCGGTGCTCGGCGCCTACCAGTCGGTTTCGCCGGCCGAAAAGGCCGGCTAAGGGCGGCGCCGGTCCGGCCGATCGCGTTCTCGATACCGTGCATGCCGTTTAAGTTGACGAGACACGCGAGACGACGAGCGCCCTCGGCGGGAGGCTGACATGTCGAACGAGATCCTCGCCTACCTCGCCGCAGAGATCCGCGGCATGCACGGGCTATACGAGCGCGTGACCGTCGACCTCGACGACCGGCAACTCAACCACGTGCCCGCCGGCGGCCATCAGAACATCGCGTTCTGTCTCTGGCACTACGTACGGACCGAGGACAACGTCGTGCAGTTCGTGATCCAGCGAAAGCCGACGGTGTGGCTCGCGGGCGGCTGGGATCAGAAGTTCGGTCTCGACCCCAAATCCCAAGGGACGGGATTCTCCGATGACGAGGCACGCGCCTTTCGCATCAAGGGCGCCGGCGAGTTCCGGCAGTACATGCTGGACGTCTTCCGCAAGAGCGAGGAGTTCGTGCTGCAACTCACCGCGGACGATGCCGCGCGCAAGGTGACCATCAAACCGCTCGGCGAAATGACGATCCTGCAGGCGATCTCCGGCATGTGTGTGACGCACGGCTACCGGCACCTCGGCGAAATCGAGTTTGCCAAGGGACTCGTCGCCGCGCGCGGCGGCACAACGATCTAGCGGAGTCCGCGCCCGCGCGTCCGATGCGGTCGATCAGGCCGCGTGGTCGTGCGTGTGCGCCTCTTTGCCGTGGCGCTCTTCCTCGTCCTGCTGGCTGTAATCGTGACCGTGCGCCAGCTCCCGGTGGTCGTGGCCGTGCGTGTGCCAGAACGTCCGGTGCTCCCACTCGCCGATCAGCCCGCTCTTGTGATGGTGCGACACGTGGTAATGGTCGTGCTCGTGCGTGCGAGCGTCGTGGGTGTGCGCGGGCACGGCACCCTGTCCTTCGATGCGCTGCTGGATCGCCATGGCGTCCTCCCAATGCTCGATTCGTCAGCCCGCAGATGGTGCCTTGACTATCGCGCCTTCGCGCAGCGCCGGCAGTACCCCCAGAGGAGTATCCCGGGCGCCTCGACGAATCTGCGTCCGCCTCGACAGCGATCCCGATAGCCACATCGGGGTGCGTGGCAGGGACGTCGCCTCTTCCCGCGTGTGGTAGATTAGGGGCGATCTTCCCGGGGCAGCACGGGCCAATGTTGGACATCTACCTTCTCACGCTCGTCCTGTCGATTGGCATCGCCGTCATGGCGTCGATGCTGCTGCTGGCGCTGTCCCACACCGAGCGCTTCATCGGCCTTTTCAACATCCGCGGCATCGGAGAACGGCCTCGCTGGGGCGGCGTCGTGTTCCTGGCCACGTTCGCCATGACCCCGTTCATCGCGTCGGCGCTCTCCGGCCACGCGAGCGAGTTCTTCTCGCCGAAGTCCGGGAGCTTTCTCGGACTTCTCGCCGCGACCTCGCTCGTGTTCCTGGTGGGCTTCTTCGACGACGTGCGCCTCACGAGCCCGCAGCTGCGTCTCGCCGTATTCGTGGTCGGTGGCATTGCCGCGTACGCCGCCGGCTACCGCATGGACGACATCGGCCTTCCGTGGGGGCAAAGCCTGCACCTGGGATGGGTTGGATTCTTCGTCACCGTCTTCTGGATCGCGGCGATGACCAACGCCGTCAATTTCGTCGATGGCCGTGACGGCGTCGCGCTCGGCGTGGCCATCTTCGCCTGCGTCACGATGGCGCAGATCGCGGCCCACGCTTCTCACCCAACCGTGGCGCTGCTGCTCGTTGCGATGGTCGGCGCCGGGCTCGGCTTCCTGCCCTTCAACCTGCCGCCCGCGTCGCTCTACGTCGGGGACTCCGGCGCCTACGTGCTCGGATTCGTGCTCGGCACGCTCTCCGTCCGTGCCTCGACCGGACCGACGAACGAGATCTTCATCGCCGTACCGCTCGTCGCCCTCGGTTACCCGATCATGGATCTCTGTCTGGCTACTGTGCGGCGCGCGCTCCAGCACAAGCACCCGATGATCGGCGACCAGGACCACATGCACCACCGGCTCGAGTCCCTCGGCGCCGGTCCGCGCGGCATGCTCGTCATCATCTACGGCCTCGCCGCGATCTTCTCGACCGGGGCGATTCTGCTCCATTACCTCGGCAACACCTGGCTCGAGGCGGCGGTCTTCGTGAGCCTCGTGGGTACCGTCTCCCTGACGCTGCTCAAGCTCGGATACGTCGTCACGATCTGGAACAGCCACAGCATCGTCTGGCTGCGGCAGCGCGTCTTCGCGCCCGAAGCCGGCCAGCGCCCCGTCGACAAGTAGCCCCTACGCCGGCCGCCGCAGCACGCCCCGGATCGCGGTCGCCGCGAGCAGCATGCCGCACCGCGCCGCGATGCCGGCGCCCGTGACCGCGTCGAGCGCAATGTTGCCGCGCATGTGCTTGCGGTAATACCGCCACATGCTCCGGTGCCGCACGACGACGACGCGCGCCGATGCCGTCTCACTGATGCCGATGCTGTGGTACAGGAACACGTCCGGGTCGTACACGACCCGGCAGCCGGCATCGTGCACGCGCCGGCAGAAGTCCACGTCCTCGTTGAACAGGAAGAAGCCCTCATCCCAGCCGCCGAGATCGTCGAACACGCGGCGCGGGAACATGAGCGCCGCGCCGCTCACCCAATCGACGTCGCGCACGGATGCGTGATCGAAGTCAGCCATCAGGTAATCGCTCGATCGCCGGTTCCCGGGAAACAGCCGCGTCAGCAACGAGTAGCGATTGAACAGGACTGTCGCGTGGCCGGGAAACGAGCGGCAGCTCAACTGCAACGTTCCATCGTCGTTGAGCAGCTTTGGCGCCGCGACGCCGGCATCCCGGTGTTCGCGCAGGTACGCCGCAAGCGGCGACAGCACGTCGCCCTCGAACCGCACGTCCGGGTTCAGCACGGCCACGAACTCGCCCGCCGAAGCGGCGACACCCGTGTTGACGCCCGCCGAGAGGCCGCCGTTCCGTGACGCGCGCACCAGCCGCACCCACGGATGATTCTGCGCGACGAAATCGGCCGTGCCGTCGGCCGAATGGTTATCGACGACGACGACCTCGCACGAGTCACGCGACGTGTATCTCGCGAGCGAAGCCAGGCACGCGCCGACGTGTTTCCGCGAGTTGTACGTGACGATCACCACCGAGATCGCCGTCACGGCAACGCCCCGCCGCTCACGACGTGCCGGTACACGGCCCGCGTCTCTTCGGCGGCACGTCCCCAGCTGAACTGCGCCGCGCGGTCGACGCCGCGCCGCGCCAACTCGGCGCGCGAATCCGCATCACACAGCAGCCGTCGCAGCCCGTCGCGGATCGCATCGACCGATGTCGGATCGACGAGCAGCGCCGCGTCGCCCGCAACCTCCGCCGTCGCCGAGACGTTCGACGTCAGCACCGGCACGCCGCACGCCATCGCCTCGAGCACCGGCAGGCCGAATCCCTCGTACAACGACGGAAAGGCGAACGCCTCGGCACCCGAATAGAGAGCAGGCAGGTGTTCCGCCTTCACGTACCCCGGGAACACGATGCGGTCGGTCAGGCCCAGCCCATCGACCAGGGCGAGCTCGCGCTCGTAGTGCCACGCCCGCTGTCCGACGACGGCCAGCCGCACATCGACGCCCGCGTCTCGCAGCTCGCGCATCGCATGGAACAGCCGCGCGCGATTCTTGCCCGGCTCCAGACTTCCGACGCTCAACAGATACGGCGGCTCGATGCCGTACGCGCCGGCCACCGCCAGCGCCGCGCTCTTCTCCATCGGACGATACTGCGCGCCCGCCGCCTCGTACACGACCGCGATCTTGCGCTCTGGCACGCGCAGCAACCGTCGCACGTCGTCACGCACCGCATTCGACGGCACGATGACGGCGTCGGCGACCCGCGCCGCCAACCGCGTCAGCGTCTGCATGTAGAGGCGCCGCGCCGGCGGGTATCGCTCCGGCATACGCAGGAAGGTCACGTCATGGACTGTCACAACGCGACGGCACCGCACACCGGCGAGCGGGAGCGTGTGATGCGTCGAGTGGAGCACGTCGATGCCCAGCTTCGCCAGCGCGCGCGGCAGCCGCACCTGCTCCCAGATCAACCGCGCCGGCCGCGATGCCGCGTCGATGTGCTCGACGCGCCAGTTGCGCCGACCGCCGGTCGCTGCATCGAGCACCGCTCCCCGCACGAACAGCGCATAGCCATCTCGCCGGTCCTGCGCGGCCAGAGCGCTCACCAGCTCGATCGCGTAGACGCCCGCGCCCGCCGGCTGCGGTGGCATCGAGGTCGCGTCGATGGCGATCCTCACAGATCCTTCACCTGCATCGTCCTCCCCATGCGGCCCCGGTAGTAATCGCGCACGCCGAGCGCCATCGCCCGCAGCAGTCTCCACCGTCCCCGGGCAGCCATTCCGACGGCCGTGCCGGCGCGGGTGGCCCAGAAATACGCCGTGAACACCGTGAGATCCCACCGCGACCGCGCGTGCTTCCGTACGAGGAAGAGCCGGTTCCGCGTCGCATAGTATTGCTTGAACGGCGTCATCCAGCCCCCGCCGCTCGATCCGCTCTCGCGGTGGTAGATCACCGACGACGGCTCGTAGCGCACGCGATAGCCGGCCGTCTGCGCGCGGCGAATGAAGTCCGTCTCCTCGTAGTACATGAAGAACCGCTCGTCGAGCATCCCGGCGTCGCGGAACGCCTGCGCCGGAACGAGCGCGCAGCAGAAGCTCGCGGTATCGAGATCGTCGCGGCGCCGGTTCGTCGCCGGACCATCCGGCTTGCCGCCGTACGTGTCGCGGAACAGCCCAAGCCGCCAGTCGAATCGTCCGGCGTGCGTGCTGATCAGCGTGTGATCGAAGTAGTACAGGATCTTCGGCACGACCATCGTGCGCTCATCGGCCGCCAAGACGAGGCGGCTCAGGAACGCCGGCGTCAGCGTCACGTCGTTGTTCAGGAAGAGCAGGTAGTGAACGCCGAGCGCCAGCGCCCGCTCGATGCCGATATTCGCCCCGGCGGCGAATCCGACGTTCTCGGTGCAGCGCACCGTGGTGGCCTCCGGGAACGCGCGCTCGATCGTCTCCATCGAACCGTCGGCCGACGCCGAGTCCACCACCACGAGCCGCCACGACGGGTATTCGACGGCACTGAGCGAGGCGCAGAACTCGTCGATGAAGTCGGCGCTGTTGTAGTTGACGACGACGATGCCGACGAGCGGCGCCTCAGCCATCGGCGGCAACGCGCTCGCGCGCGAAATACGCCGCGAGGGCGTCGCGCCACGGGCGCAGCGTGATACCCAGCGCCCGCGCCCGGCCGTTCGCCAGGACGGAATAGGCGGGCTTGCGCGGGCCGGCATAGCCGCCTGCTCTCAGGCCGGCCATCGTGACCGCTTCGATCGCCGCGTCGTCGAGGCCGGAGAGTCGAAGGATCTCGACGGCCCAGCCGTACCGCGACGCCTCTCCCTCGTTGACGAGATGGTAGACGCCGGGCGGCGCCGCCTCATCCAGCAATCGACGCATCGAAGCCGCCAGGTCCTCGGTCGACGTCGGCGATGCGATCTCGTCGGTCACGAAGCTGAGCGCCCGTCCAGACCGCGCGGCCGCCCGAACCTTCTCGACGAAATTGTTGCCGCCGTCGCCATACAACCACGAGGTGCGCACGATGAGCGTTCCCGGATGCGCGGCCGTCGCCAGCCGCTCGCCCTCGAGCTTCGATGCGCCGTACGTGTTCAGGGGGCCAACCTCGTCGTCCTCCGCGTACGGCAAGCATTTCTCGCCGTCGAAGACTTCGTTGGTGCTGACGGCCGCGAGGCGCGAACCGATGCGGGCGCATGCGCGCGCCACGTTCTCGGTGCCGACGGCGTTGATCGCGTGTGCCGCTGCGGGATCGGACTCGCAACGCGTCGTGTCCGTGAGCGCCGCGCAGTGGACCACCGCCTCGGGCCGGTGGCGCTCGAACGCCGCGTCGACCGACGCCCGGTCCGACACGTCCAGCTGGCGATGACCTAACGCCGCGACGTCGTGCGCGGGGAGTGCGCGGACCAGGCTCCGTCCGAGCTGCCCGTGACCGCCGGTAATCAGGATGCGCATCACCGCGCATTGTAGCGCGCTGTGCGCCGCCCGATTCGTCGCGCCGCGCTGGCCCCGAGCGCCGCGCGCTGTCAATATGGCCCCGTCCGCTTGAGTCGATGAACATCGGAGGCAGATATGGACGTGCGTGGCAAGACGGCGATCGTGACGGGCTCGGCGGTGGGTGTCGGCAGGGCCACCGCGCTCGACCTCGCCAACAGGGGCGCCAACGTCGTCATCAACTACTCGCGCTCCGAAGGCGACGCTCGCGAAGCCCTGCGGCTCGTCGAGGCCGCCGGAGCGCAGGGCCTCCTCGTCCGGGCCGACGTCTCGAAGGACGACCAGGTGCAGTCGATGGTGCGCGAGACCGTCGCCCGCTTCGGTGCGCTCCACATCCTCGTCAACAATGCCGCGATGACCCATTTCGTGCCGTTCGCCGACCTTGACGGCATGAAGGAGGAGTACTGGGACGAGATCTACGCGGTCAACGTGAAGGGCGTCTTCTTCTGCATCCGCTCCGCCGCGAAGGCGATGCGCGAGAGCGGCGGCGGTGCGATCGTTAACATCGCCTCCGTCGCCGGCACGCGCTCGATCGGCAGTTCCATCGCCTACGCCGCGTCGAAGGCGGCCGTGATCAACATGACGGTCGGCCTCGCGCGCGTCCTCGGACCCGAGATCCGCGTGAACTGCGTGGCCCCGGGCTTCATCGAGACCCGTTGGCTGAAGAACGGGCTCGGCGACCAGGTGTACGAGCTGGGCAAGGCCGCAGAGACCCGCAAGGCCGCGCTCAAGGCCGTCTGCCGTCCCGAAGACGTCTCGCAGCTCGTGCTGAGCCTGATCGAGGGCGCGGACCTCGTCACCGGCCAGACCGTCGTCATCGATGGCGGCGTCAGCATCGCCGGCTGACGTAATCCAGCCTCCCGCATCCAGCGTCCAGCTTCGGGTCTTATCGCGCCCGTTCTGCGCCACGCTGCGAAAGCGTCACTTCTCGCGCTCCGCGCCACGACCCAAAGATCTGCCACACTGGATCCAGCCCTGCCGCCGCGGGCGCGCGTCCCGGATTCCGTTCAGCGCCATCGCAAAGGAGACGCAATGGACCGCTGGGAATACAAGGTCGTGTACGTGGATTTCAGAGGCAGGATCTCGTCTGAAGGGGCGGAGTACATCCGACAGGGCGGTGAACACCGCACCGGGTTCGTCCGCGGCTACCTCGACAAGCTCGGCGAGGAAGGCTGGGAATTGACCGGGTTACTCCCCCTGATGAGGCCGGAGAGCAGCTACTTCATGCTGAAGCGCCCCGCGAGGGCGGCCGCGTCGGCAACCGAAGGTTAGTTAGAATCCGGCGCTGAGGGATCCGTGACGGCCGGCCCTTCGGCGGCAGGGCGCATCACCCATTGCCGCGTGCGGCGCACAGGTGCACCCGTTGCTACCATGTACGAGATGACTGAAGACAACGCCCCGGCTCCCATCTACGAGGACGACGACGATGCGATGGCCGGTGGCGCCGCCGAGCCCGTGGTGCAGGTGTCGTCGTACATCGCGATCATCCGGATCATCGCGGTGCTGGGCATGGGGCTGTGCGTGTCGTTCGGGCTCTTCATCATGCTCGTCGGCGTCAAGGGCGTGATCGTCGGCATTCCGATCATCCTCCTGTCCATCCCCTGCTACTACGGCATGCAACTGGCCGAGCGCCTCGCCGCCCGCGAGGAGAAGGCCGCAGCAGACGCCTGAGCCGGACTGTCGCACCGGCCGCACCCCCTGTAACCTGACCGCATGCCGCACCGGTTCATCGCCGCCGTCGATTTGGGCGCGTCGAACGTGCGCGTCGCCATCGCCAACAGCAACGGTGAACTCGAGGCCCGCCGCTCCGGCCCTCTGCAACCCGGCGACCCTGGCGAAGTGCTCGAGGGCGTGAGCCGCACGATCGACGATCTCGCGCGCGGCGTGTGGGTGGGTGCCCAGGCAGCGGCCATCGGGGTGGTCCTCCCCGGGGCGGTCGATCCCGCGCGCGGGACTGCCGCATCGGTCGCGAACATGCCCGGCTGGGACAACGTTCCGGTGGCCGACGTGCTGGGCTTGCCGCGCGGCATCCCCGTCGCGGTCGAGAACGACGCGAACGCGGCCGCCGTCGGCGAAGGCTGGATCGGCGCGGCGAAAGGGCTGCGCGACTACGTGTTCATCGCGCTCGGCACCGGCATCGGCGCTGGCGTCGTGATCGATGGGCGGCTCCACCGCGGGGCCAACTTCCTCGCCGGCGAGGTCGCCTTCTTCCCGATGACGCGCGAGCAGCTACGCACCGGCGACTGGGAGCAGTGCCTCGAAGGACAGGCCGGCGGCCGGGCCGCCGCGCGCACCGCGGTCGAGTTGTTCGGCGAACGCGCGACCGCCGGCGAACTCTTCGATGCGGCGAAGGCGGGCCACGCGGCCGCGTCGGCGTGGCTCGCGCAGACGCAGGAGTACCTGGCGATGGCCGTCGCCGACATCGCAGCTCTGCTCGACCCGCAGGCTGTCGTATTCGGCGGCGGCGTGATCGCCGCGCAGGGTGAGTGGTTCCTCGCGCCGATTCGCGACCTGGCATTGCGCTGCGCCCCCGGCCGACCGAAGATCGTCATGTCGGCCCTCGGCGCCGATGCGCAGATCGCCGGCGCCGTAAGGCTCGCGCTGGACAGGACGGAGGAGCCGTAGTGCACGATCTCACGCGATGGTCAGTACCGCGCCCGCGCCTCGCCATCGCGCTCCGCATCGCGGCCGCGGCAGCCGCGTTCGCGTTCGGCCCGTGCGGCACGGGCGCGCGCGGTACACCGACGCCGGCGGTGCGTCCGCTCGCCGCCGGCGAGACGCTCGGACAGGTCGACCGAGCGTATGCAGGCACTCCGACGTCCGGTGTCCGCACGTTGCTCTCGGTCACGTGCCAGGCCGGAAAACTGTTCGTCCGCACGAACGTCGATTCCATCTCCGCGCCGGACGACTGCACGCAGCCGATCCCTCAATCGACGCTCGACGCCTTCCTCGGCCTGCCGGTGGTCATCACGTACACCGGCGACCAGTTGATTATCGAGAACGTCGCTCGCGGCGCGAAGTTCGCGCTGAACGCGAGAAACGCCACCGTCGGGGAGATCCATGGCTCGCCCTGAACCGGACGCCTATTTCATGGGCATCGCGCTCGCGGTGCGCGCCCGCGCCAACTGCACGGGCCGCCGTGTCGGCGCGATCGTCGTGCGCGACCGCCGCATCCTGAGCACCGGGTACAACGGCACCCCTGCGAAGATGCGTAACTGCGAGGAAGGCGGCTGCCATCGCTGCGCACACCCCGAGGCCTACCCGTCGGGCGAGGCGTACGACCTGTGCATCTGCGTCCACGCCGAGCAAAACGCCCTCCTCGCCGCCGCACGATTCGGCGTCGCTATCGAGGGCTGCACGATCTACACGACGCTGCAGCCCTGCTTCGGCTGCCTGAAGGAGTTGCTGCAGGCGAGCGTCCACGAGGTGTGCTACCTGCAGCCGTGGGAGTCGCGATTCGGCGAGCAGTACGCCGCGCTCGTCGCGCGTCTCGGCGCCGCGCAGTTCCGCCGCGTCGTCGTTGCCGATCCCGACGCCCCATGGGCGCTCGGTCGCATCGGCGGCGTCGCCGAGCGCACGCAGGGCCACGAAGAGCTGGCGGAGTAAGATGCTGGCGTCGTCGTCAGGATCGGAGTGGTCCAACGTAGCCGACTCCCTTCTGATCGGCAGCATCGTGGCGTTCGTCCTGCTATACGTGCCCGGACTACTGCTTTACATGAGGAGCGCGTGGACTCTCCCGCGTTACCTCGTCATGGAGACGATCAGTTGCCTCCCCGCGCTGGGTGCGCTTCTGAAGGGCGCGCTTGGGAATCCGACCGCGATCGTGTTCGTCATCCTCGCGTGGCCAATGATGCCAACAGGCCTCGCGATTCCGTTCCTAATTCAGTCGAAGGCGCCGCCATCCACGGTCGAGG
>CAYJMJ010000003.1:19276-50166 GCA_964371095.1 uncultured Dehalococcoidia bacterium
GGCCTCGCGATTCCGTTCCTAATTCAGTCGAAGGCGCCGCCATCCACGGTCGAGGATGATCGAACACTTCGTTGGAATCTACGAGGCAAGCGCAAGTAGTCACCCGTCGCGTGACGGCAGGCGTCTCGCGGATCCGTGGCGCGCGCTTTCGGCCCGAGATTCGGCGGAGCTTCAGCTCCGCGGCTACGGGTCTGCGAACGGCGTCCGCTCGCCGCGTTCTAACCTCGAACATCCAACCTCCAACATCTGACCTTGCCGTTGTCCCCAATCCCACACCGGCGTACGATGCACCAACCACCCGGAGGGACAACAGCATGACGTTTCGCGCGGGCGCGGCCGAAGCCGTCATCACGCCGCCGGTCGGCACGCTGCTCGACGGCTACAGCGGCCGCGAGGGCGGCGCCATCGGCGTGCACGATGATCTGCACGCCCGTGCGCTCGTCGTCGACGACGGCGATACGTCGGCCGCGCTCGTCAGCGCCGACCTGATCGGCGTCGATCGCCGCCTCGTCGCCTCGGTCCGGGAGCGCGCATCCGCGGCGACGGGCATCCCGGCCGCGAACATCCTCGTCGCCGCCACACATACACACTGCGGCCCCGCCGGCCTGCGCCGCGAACTCGACGAAGCGCTGACGGAGATCATGGCGCGCACCATCGCCGGCGCGATCCAGGCCGCCCATCGCGAGTTGCGCCCCGCCGTGCTGAAGGCCGGCCAGGGCAGCGTCGACAGCGTGAGCCAGAACCGCCGCGATCCCGATGGCCCGTTCGACGACGCGCTGCGCGTGCTCCTCTTCGACTCCCCCAATGCCCGCGAAGGCGTCATCGCCTCCGTCGTCAATTTCGCGTGTCATCCGACGGTTCTGTACCGCACGAACATGCTCGTCTCGGCCGATTACGTGGGCCACGCCATCCGCACCGTGCGCAACGCCCTCGGCGACGCCCCGGTGCTCTTCTTCAACGGCGCGTGCGGCGACGTCAACCCCGCCTGGATCGAGCAGTGCCACGACGAGGCCGCGCGCGTCGGCTCGATCGTCGGCTCCGAGGCGGCACGCCGTCTGCAGGAGTTGCGGCCGCTCGGGCAGCAACACAAGGTCTGGAGCATCCGCTGGGACGAGCTCACCGACAAGCCCGTCACATCCGGCCGCCTCATCGAGGCGCCGCGCATCCGCGCCGCGAGCCGAAACGTCGCGGTGGCGTTGCGGCGGCTCGCGCCCCCCGCCTGGTACGACGACCAGCTCGCCGGCCTCGAGGCGCGGCGCACCGCGCTGAAGCCCGGCGACCAGGAGGGCCTGCGCCGGGTGATGGCGCAGGTGACGCGCTTCCGCACCGAGCGCACGGTGGCCGAGCGCCTGCGCGGCGGCGACGAGCCTCATTATGTCCACCCGGAGCTGCACACCATCTCGCTCGGCGATGGCTGCGCCATCCTCGGCCTGCCTGGCGAGTTCTTCGTCGAGACCGGGCGTGCGATACAGGCGGCGGCGGCGATGCCGGACCTGCTGGTCGCCGGCTACGCGAACCACTACCTCGGCTACGTCGTGCCCCGCCACGCCTTCGAGTCCGGCGGCTATGAGGCCGGAGTGACCGTCGTCGACGAGTCCGCCGAGGAGACGCTCCGGCTGGCGGCGATCGACCTGCTGCGCGAGGTCACGGACTGAGGCGTTCGAATTTTCTCGCAGATGCGTCGGGCGTACTCCACGCACGGCCGCTCAAGCACTTAGAATAGGGCCACACATGAAGCGCGTACTCGTCTTCGAAGCTCACGGCGATGACATGGAGTTCTTCGCCGGTGGCACCATCGCCAAATTCTGCGCGCTGGGCCACGAGGTCACGCTCGTCGTCGCCACCGACAACGACAAGGGTTCGTTCGAGCTTTCCGCCGAGCAGATGCGCGCGGTCCGCGACCGGGAGATCAACGGCGCCGCCGCCGTGCTCGGCATCTCCCGCGTCATCCCTCTCGGCTACTCCGACGGCGACCTGGCCTACCAGGCCACGCCCGAGGAGCTGCGCCGCCAGTTCATGCGCATCATCCGCCAGGTGAAGCCGGACATCGTCTTCGCCTGGGACCCGTTTACGCCCTACGAGAATCACCCGGACCACCGCGCCGTCGCGATGGCGGCCTGCGAGGCGGCCAGCTTCGCGCACTTCCCCCTCTACCATCCCGAGTTGCTGGCCGAGGGCCTCCGGCCGCACTACGTCGCCGAGCAGTGGTACTTCGCGAAGTCGCCGCGCGATCAGAACAAGTTCGTCGACGTCGACGGTTACATAGACAAGAAGATCGAGGCGCTCTACCAGCACGAGGCGCAGATGGTGCTGACCATTGCCGACATGCAGCACCACCTGAGCGCGTCGGGTCTCGACGTACCGTGGCTCGCGACGCTCGATCCGCACGACTTCCGCGAGCCGATCGCCGTGCGGATGAAGCAGGGCGCGCGCGCGCTGGCGCAACGCGCCGGCCTCCAGTGCGAATACGCCGAGGGATTCCGGCGCACGCGATACGGTGGCATCGAATCGCTCGTCAAGGACCAGTCGATCCCGGAGGATGTGTAGTGAAGCTCGGTTGCAGCTCCTGGTCGTACCACGCCGCGTTCCGCGCCGGACGCACGGATCTCCGCGCGTGGGTACGTTACTGCGCCGAGGAACTGGAACTCGACGGCGTGGAACTGCTTGACCTCCACTTCCCGACGACGGATCCCGTCTACCTGCGCGATCTGAAGAAGCTCTGCACCGACCTGCAGCTCACGATCAGCGGCGTCGCCGTGAGCAACGACTTCGGCCCCGACGAGCGCCGCGCGAGCGAGACGACGAAGGTCCAGCAGTGGTGCGACATCGCGGCGTACCTCGGCGCGCCGGTCGTGCGCGTATTCGCCGGCTGGCTCCCCCCTGCGAGGCTGGAGCCCGAGCCCGGCGTCATCGTCGGCATGCTCCGGCGGGTCTTCGGACAGCGCCAGTCGAACCAGCGCCGCCTTTGGTCCGACGTCACGTGGGCGCTCCGCCAGTGCGCCGATTACGCGGCCGAACGCGGCGTCGTCATCGCCCTCCAGAACAACCGCACCGACGGCGTCGTAGGCACGCCGTCACAGCTCGCCCAGTGCGTCCACGACGTCGGCTCGCCATGGCTGCGCATCTGCCTCGACCCCGCCGACCTGCTCGATCGCACGGGCATCGACGCGTCGCTGCCGCGCGTGGTGCAGGTGCACGCCCGTCTCCGCGATGTCGCCGAAGACGGCGCCGACGCGCACATCCACTGGCCCGAACTGCTGCGGACGCTCCACCTCGCGCGCTACCGCGGGTTCATTCACCTCGACTACGAGGGGGCGGAAGACCCGGAGGCCGCCGTGCCGCGAGCGGCGCGGTACATGCGCGGGGTCCTCTACCTCCTCGCTCGCCAGCACCTGTTGCGGCCGCCCGCGGCCGACGCGCCATCGACGAACGGCGCCGGGGCCGCTGTGGACCGGATGCCCGAGCTTGCACCGGCCGACACCGCGGCGACCGTGGCTCGCGGATGATCCGCGCCGTCATCTTCGACCTCGGCCACACGATCTGGGACATCGGGCCGCAGCGCGGCGCACTCGAGCGCGCCTACACGGAGATGCGTCGCACCCTTGCGCGGCGCCTTGGCCGCGCCGACCTGCCCCCGGCCGCGGCGTTCCAGGCCGCGGTGCGCGACGTGCTGCACGACGCCTCGGAGACGTATTTCACGAACGGCGCGCACCTCGATCAGCCGCCGTCCTGGGTCTGGGTCGACCGCGGCTGCCGCGCGCTCGGCATCGAACTCGACCAGAGCCTGCTGACCGAGGTCACGCCGCCCCTGTTCGCCGGTGAGATCGACGGCCTGATCTGCGGTGCCGGCACGCTCGAGGCCGTCACCGCTCTCGCGAACGCTGGCTACGCACTCGGCTGCGTGACGAACACCCTCGCCGACACCGAGACGATCCGGGCGATGCTGCGCCTGCACGGCTTCGAGTCACTGATGCGCAGCGTCGTCGTCTCGGCCGACGAAGGCTGGCGCAAGCCGCACCCGTCGCTGTTCCAGAAGGCGATGCGTGAACTCGCCGTTGGGCCCGCCGAATCGCTCTTCGTCGGCGATAGCCCGATTCACGACGTCGGCGGCGCCCTCGCCGCCGGGATGCGCGCCGTGCTCACGCGGCAGTACGTTGCCCGCCCGTTCGGCGACGCCGATCCTCAGCCCGATGCCATCATCGACCACGTCCGCGAACTCCCCGGCGTGATCGCGAGGCTCGACCGCGGGCCGGAGTAATCCGTTCGACGTGCCAGCCGGAGGAAGCGTCAGGCGCGGATGCGGTCGCTCGAGGCGCGCGCCAGCGGGTTGACGCTG
Source organism: uncultured Dehalococcoidia bacterium (assembly GCA_964371095.1). Taxonomy (GTDB): domain Bacteria; phylum Chloroflexota; class Dehalococcoidia; order DSTF01; family JACRBR01; genus CAYJMJ01. The sequence continues at coordinate 23,613 of CAYJMJ010000003.1, forward strand.
CGCGTGCCGACCTTCGCCTGCTCCTCGCGCTCGTGCTTCGCCTGGTCGAGGTCGCTCATCGCACTGTCGACGAGGTCTTTGGCCGACGTGCCGTCGTCCGGGAAGCACACGATCGCCACCGACGCCTTGAGCGGCTCCGGCGAGCCGTCGTCGCCGAACACCGACACCTGCGACAGGCTGGCGAGGAGGCGCGTCGTCACGGAGACCGCCGCCGCCCGATTCGTCTCGGGCAGGACGACGGCGAACTCGTCGTTGCCGAGCCGGGCGACGATCTCCGGCGGCGATATCGCTTCCGCCAGGCTGACCGCCGCGCTGCGCAGCAGCCGGTCGCCCATCGACTGGCCGTATTGCGTGTTGAACGCGCCGAAATCATCGAGGTCGATGACGACGACGGAGAGCGCCTTCGCGTACCGCCCGCAGCGGACGAGTTCGCTCTCGATCGCCTCGCTCGCGTACCGCCGGTTGTACACCCACGTCACCGGGTCGACGTCGTTGAAGCGCGCCGTGTCCTCCTGTGTCGCGATGTCGCGCATGGCCAGCGTGAAGTGCCCGACGAGCAACTCGACGATCTCGGCATCCACCTCCGGCGTGTCGAACGCAAACGCCACGAGCCCGTACGGCTCGCCTTCGACGAGCATGGGCACGAGCGCGACCTTCTTGATGCCGAGCTTCTCTTCGGCCGCCGCGACGATCTCCGGCGGTATCGCGCCTTGCCAGAACTCGGCGAGCGAATCACGGATCGCGACTTCGCCGCCCTCGATGACGGCCCGGCGGAAATGGCTGATCGGCAGGTCGAGTTCGACGCCGGCGAGATCCTCCTGGAACGCCTCCATCGCACGCTCCAGGTGCGGCTCGACGATCCCCTCCAGCGGCGCCGTCGTCAGCACGTCGCGCTTCTTGTCGAGTATCAGCGGGTACACGAAGACGGCGTCGGTGACAGCCGGCGACTGCTCCAGGAACGCCGCCACCATCTCGTGCGTGCTCCCGGCGCTGTGCAAGAACAGCGACAGGATGACGAGGTCGAACAGCCGTCCCTCGCGTCCCGCGGGGCGCGACGACTCCAGCGACTCGATCGCGACGTACGGTTCCGGGCCCCGGGCGCCCTTACCGTCTTTCTTTAACGGCAGCCATCGCATCTGCGGTGCCTACTCCTCTGCCAGCTTCACGACCATGGTCGTGTCGTTGTGCACCTCCACCTTCGCGCCGCGCGACATCGCGCGCGTCACGGCACTCTCGAGCGCCTGCGGATCGAGTTCATCGATCATCTCCACCGCCACAATCGCAACGCCGTTGCTGTAGCTGAGCAGCGACATGTCACGGACCCCGTCCATGCCGAGCAAGGCCCGATGCAGGGTGACAAGGTCGACGCCGCGCCGCTTGTCCTCGACCGTGATTCGGTACGTGCGCGGAAGCAGGTCCAGTCCGCGCTTCGGCTCCGCGTGCAGGGGCGGCAACGGTTTCGGAAGTGGCCGTGTGTCGATGATCGTCTCCGGCTCGGATTCCACCAGGTGCTCCGCCGTCGCCGCCATGGGCGAGGGATCACGCAGGATCGCGGGCCGCGGTGCCTGACCGAGCGGCACGCGGGGCAGCTGCGGCGCGTCGTCCCAGTCATCGTCGTCGTGCCCAGTGACCGATCGAGCGTCGCCGGCGGAATCCCGCGCCGCTTCAAAGCGTGCCGCCAGCTCTCGCACGTCGCTCCTCGTGGCCGCGAGTTCTTGCCTCAGTTCCGCGACCAACTCCAGCAGAGCCGCCGTGTCCACGCCCGGCGGCGTGCTCGCGGGCGCCTCGGCGCCTCGGATGGGCGTGGGCCGCGCGGTCGCCGGGGCCTGCTCGTCGGTGGCATCGCTACGCTCGACGACAGGGGGCGGCGCCACGGCACGAGCGTCGGCGGCGCGCGCCGCCTTCGCCTCGGCGACGCGCCGGATCGTCTCGGCGATGCGAGCGTCGTCGGCGCGCGCGGACGGGGTCGGCGCGTGCGATGGCCACGCCTCGCTCGGCGCAACGGCGGGCGTCGGGTTCTCGTGACTGCCTTCTGGGACGGCAGCGGGCGCCACGGCGGGGGACTCCGGGTCGGCTGTCTGGCCGGTACCTGCCGCTCGGGCAGCCTTAGCCTCGGCCACGCGTCGAATAGTGGCTTCGATGAGGTCCTCGTCGAGGTCTTTGGTCATGCGGAGACTCCTGTGACGGCCGAGCCGCCACTCCTCATCTAGTTTTCGGCAGTCCACGGGCCGAACCGCACCTGCCCCGTGGCCCGTTCTGTCCCATTAGCTCCCGAATATGCCAATCTCCCGTTACAATGCCCGCCATGAGGCTCCTTCTCGTCAACGGCCCGAATCTGAATGCCCTCGGCGCCCGTGAGTCGGTGATATACGGCACCACGACGCTTCCCGAGGTAGAGCAGGCCGTCGCCGACCGGGCTGCTGTCCACGGTGCCGAGGTCCGGGCGTTCCAGTCGAACGGCGAGGGGGCCCTTATCGACTGGCTCCAGAACGAGCAGGCCGCGGCGGACGGGCTGATCATCAATGCGGGCGCCTTCACCCATTACAGTGTCGCTCTCCGGGACGCCGTAGCTGCCTGCGGCCTCCCGGCCGTCGAGGTGCACATCTCCAACGTCTGGAAGCGGGAGGAGTTCCGCCACGTCTCGCTTCTCTCACCGGTCGTCAACGGCGCCATCGTCGGGCTCGGCGTGCACGGGTATTTGCTGGCCGTCGAGGCGCTGGTCGAGATCGTGAAAGGCGCCGGCAAGTGAGCCGGGGCGAAGTCGAGAGCATCGAACTGGCGGCGCGCCGCGCGGCCGGCGACCTCGCCTGCGCGTTTGGCATCGGGTTTGCCGCGGCGCCACCAGGCTTCCTCGAGGAACTCGCGCGCGGCATCATCCCGCCCGTACGAGATCTCGATGACGGTGTGGAGGTGTCGTTCACAATGGAGTCAGAGGACGCCGTGCGTCGGTATATGGAGATCGAGTCACGTCGTCGCCCCGCACTCATCCTTTCCGTGCGCAGGTCCGCCGACGCCATCGTCCTCACCGTGAGGGGACGCTTGGAACCGTAGGAACGCATCGCCCCTATCATCACAACACCCTGAGCAAGGACTACACGATGAACGAACGTCTCCAGCGCCTGCGCGGCGCTCTCGTTGAGCGCCAGATCGACGCCGCTCTCATCTCGAACGCGCAGAATCGCCGCTACCTCAGCGGCTTCACCGGGTCTGCCGGCTACCTCCTCGTCACATCCGAGGACGCCGTCATCGCCACCGACTTCCGCTATTACGAGCAGAGTGCGGCCCAGGCGCCAGGCTTCCGCTTGCACAAGACCGTCGGCGGCCTCGAGGTATGGATGCCCGGCCTCGTCGCGGGTCTTGGCGGGAAGAAGATCGGATTCGAATCCGGCGATATGACGGTCGCCACGCACCAGCAGATCAAGAAAGTGATCGCCGATCTGGCGGAAGCCGAGCGGCCATCCCTCGTGCCGGCGCCGAACCTCGTCGAGTCGCTGCGCCTCTTCAAGGAGCCGGGCGAGGTTGAGGCGCTGCAAGCGGCCGTCGATCTTGGCGATGCCGCGTTCACGCACGTCGCGCAGCGCATCGAGCCCGGCTGGACCGAGAAACAGGTTGCCTGGGAGATTGAAAAATACATCCGCGAGCACGGCGGCGACGGCTTGTCGTTCGACACCATCGTCGCGGGCGGGCCCTGGGGCGCGATGCCGCACGCGTACCCGCGCGATAGCAAGCTTGTGGCCGGCGAAGGCGTCGTCATAGATATGGGTTGCGACGTCGGCGGGTACATGTCCGACCTCACACGCACGATCGTCCTGGGACAGCCCGACGACCAGTTCCGCAAGATCTATGATATTGTCCTGACCGCGCAGCTCACGGCCGAGGAGATGGTCGAGCCGGGAATGACCGGCGAGCAGTGTCACATGATCGCCCACAACGTCATCGAGGCGTCAGGCTACGGCGACACCTTCGGCCACGGGCTGGGCCACGGCATCGGACTCCAGGTGCACGAAGCGCCCCGCGTCGGGCGCACCTCGACGGACGAGTTGAAGGACGGCATGGTGTTCACGATTGAGCCAGGCATTTACATCACGGGCTGGGGCGGCGTGCGCATCGAAGACATAGTCGTGCTCGAGCACGGCCGCGCGCGAGTGATGAGCCGGGCGCCGAAGTTGCGGTTCGCGGGCTGACGGGCCGAAGCGAGCCGGCCCGTGTGAAACGAAAACTGACAAAACGAATTCTGAGGAAGGGCGACCCGAATGATCTCCACCGGTGACATGAAACGAGGCGCAACCATCGAGCTCGATGGCCGTGTTTACCAGGTGATGGAGTTCGCGCACATCAAGATGGGCCGCGGCTCCGCCCAGATGAAGATGAAGCTGCGAGATGTCCGCCGCGGCGACATCATCGAGCGCAGCTTCCAGGCGGGCGAGAAGTGGCCGCGCGTGCGCGTCGACCGCGTGCCGATGCAGTTCAGCTACGCCGAAGACACCATCATGTACTTCATGAACACCGAGACGTTCGACCAGGTGCCGCTGACGCTCGACCAGGTCGGCGAGGCGAAGAACTTCCTCGGCGAGAACGGCACGTGCGACGTGCTGTTCCTGGGCACGGAGCCGATCGGCATCGAGCTGCCGTCGTCCGTCGTCCTGACGATCACGAAGTGCGACCCGGGCGTCAAGGGCGACACGGCCACCGGCGCGACCAAGCCCGCGACGCTCGAGACCGGTCTCGTCGTCAACGTTCCCCTCTTCGTGAATGAGGGCGACAGGATCAAGGTCAACACCGGCACCGGCGAGTACGCGGAGCGCGCCTAGTCTGGCGCGAGCAGCGGAATCTCCGCTTCCGAGGCCCGCCCGTAGCCACCTGAGCATTGCAGTGATCCGCGCATCTGTTCGAAAATGGTCGTGTGCACGTTTACGCCGTCCGCGAAGTCACCGCCTACCTGCGGGAGCTGTTCGATTCGAACCCCCACCTCGGCGACATCTGGATCGCCGGTGAGTGCTCGAACGTCAGCCGCCCGGCGTCCGGCCACGTCTACTTCACGCTGAAGGATGCTGATTCCCAACTGCGCGCCGCCTTCTTCGCCCGCCGCGGCGGTCCCGCGACCACAACGGCGCGGCTCGTAGAAAACGGCGCCGCCGTCACGGCGCACGGCCGCATCTCGCTCTACGAGCAGCGTGGCGAGCTGCAGTTCTACGTCGACTTCGTGCAGCCGGAGGGCATCGGCGCTCTCCAGGCCGAATACGAGCGGCTGAAGGCGCGCCTCGATCAAGAGGGCCTGTTCGATGAGTCGCGCAAACGGCCTCTGCCGCGCTTCCCGCGCCGCATCGGCGTCGTGACGTCGGAGTCAGGCGCCGTGTTCCACGACATCTGCCGAGTTCTCGAGCGCCGCTGGCCGCTCGCGGAGATCGTTCTGGCGCCGACCCCCGTCCAGGGACCGGACGCCGTACCCGGCATCATCGGCGGGCTCGAAAAGCTCAACCTTCGCGGCGACATCGACGTCATCATCGCCGGTCGTGGCGGCGGCTCCATCGAGGAGCTGTGGGCCTTCAACGACGAGCACGTCGCGCGGGCGCTCTTTGCCAGCGCGACACCGGTGGTCTCGGCCGTCGGTCATGAGACCGACACGACGATCGCCGACTTCGTCGCCGACCGGCGGGCGCCGACACCGTCAGCCGCGGCGGAGATCGTCGCGCCGGACCGGACCGAAACGCGCGTGCACGTCGGCGTGGCTGCCGCCACCATGGAGTCGGTGGTGCGCGAGCGGCTCAACACCGAACGCACCGCCGTACGCGAATGCGTGCGATTCATCGAGCGGCGCGCACCGGATGTCAACCGCGAGCGCCAGCGCGTTGACGATCTGGCGCACCGCGCCCAGGCGGCGGCCGAACACAGGCAGCGCGACGCCGTGCAGGGCGTCGGCGGCTGCGTCTGGCGTCTCAAGGCGCTCGATCCGTTCGCCACGCTCGACCGTGGGTACGCCATCGTCCAGCGGGGCGCGGTGGTGGTCTCCAGCGTTGCCGACGCACGGCCCGGCGACGCACTGGAGGTGCGCGTCAAGGACGGCACGTTCGGCGCCCACGTAGCCGGCGGCGCCGCGCAGCGCAAGCGCCCGACTCGTCGAGTGCCGGACGCCCAGGCGCCGCTGTTCACCATGCCCGAGGAACGGGCCTAGGAGGTCGCATGGCCAGAGAAGCGAAGCGGGAGACCTTCGAGCATCTCTACGCGCGGCTCGAGGAGGCCGTGGCAAAGCTCGAGAAGGGCGGCCTCCCGCTCGAGGACGCGATCGCGCTGTTCGAGCAGGGGATGACGCTGGCGCGTCAGTGCCAGGAGCGCCTGGACGGAGCAGAGCTGAAGATCACGAAGCTCCGGGAGTCGTTCGCGACCATCCCGGCGCGGACGGACGGAGCGATCCAGGACGAGCCTCCCGAAGAGTACGAGTACGTCGCCGACGACGAGTCGACCAGCGACGACGATCCGTTCGCCTGACATTGCAGGCGCGACGGACAACAGCTACCGTGACCGCACACGAGGAGGCGGCGTGCTCAGAGTCGGCTGGTTCTCCACCGGACGGGGCGAGGGCTCACAGAAGCTTCTGCGGACGACCGTCGATGCGATCCGCTCAGGACGCCTCGACGCGGAGATCACGTTCGTCTTCTCCAATCGGGAGCCGGGCCAGTTCGAGGCGACGGACGTATTCTTCGACCAGGTGCGCTCCTACGGCATCCCGCTCGTCACGCTCTCCGACGCGCGCTTCCGCCGGCAGCACCGCGGCGCCGTGGCTCGTTCCGGGCAACCCCTGCCATCGTGGCGCACCGATTACGACCGATCCGTCGCCGCGCTCCTGGCCGGCTACAACTACGACCTCGGCATGCTCGCGGGCTACATGCTGATCACGACGCCGCCGCTGCTGGAATCGCATCCGCTGCTCAACCTGCACCCGGCCGCCCCCGGACAGCCGGCGGGCACCTGGCAGGAGGTCACGTGGAAACTCATCGAACAGCGCGTCGACCACGGCGGTGTCCGCATCCACCTGGTGACGCCGGCGCTCGACGAAGGACCGATCGTCACGTACTGCACGTATCCCCTGCGGGGCGCCACCATCGATCTGCTCTGGCGCGCCGCTGAAAATCGCACCGTTGACGAAATGCAGGACAGCGACGGCGAGACGAACGCCCTTTTCCAGGAGATACGCCGCCGGGGCGCGGCCCGCGAGCTGCCGCTTGTCGTAGAGACGCTCCGTGCCTTCGCGGATCACCGCCTGCGCTTCGAGGACGGACGCATCGTCGCCGGCGAGACGAAAATCGTCGGCGGCTACGATCTGACGCCGGAGATCGAGGGTTCACTGGCGAAAGCGACGCTCGCCTGAATTGCGCTTTCGTCAATTGACGCGTTCCGGAGCACGCGCTACGATATCGCGGCCATGAACGGTCCCACGTGCCACACCTGCGCCGCGCTCATCGACGAACGAGACAATTTCTGCCGCCAATGTGGCGTCGCAGCCGGACGCGCGCCGCTCCCAGCTGTCCGGCACTCGGCATTGCCGGCTGTCTGGCAGCCCCATGTCTCGCCCGTCGTCAAGGGTGCGGCTGTGATGGCGGCCGGCACCGTCGGCCAGTTCATTCTCCGCCGCGTCGTGAGCAGCATGCTCGGCGGCGGTGGCAAGAAGCAGCGCGCCCTCCAGATTCGGCGCCCGCGTGGCGACGACGGCCTGGTGGATGAGGCGCAGGTCATCACGGAGACGATCATGATGCGCCGCGTGCGGATCCGCCGCCAGTCGTAGTTCACGATCTCGCCTTCGCCCCAGGAATCATTCGCAGGTCGCCCCGGCGGGCAGGACACCAGGACAGGCACCGGCGTGCGCAGGGGACTTCCGGTCTTCGCCACGGCATCGATCTTCCTCGCGCTGCTCACGGTCGCCGTCGAGCACGGCCCACGCGCATACGCCCACGACTACGTCGCGAACGGCGGCTTCGAGAACGGGGTCGCTGACTGGTCGAGCCCCTCCGCGAACATCGCCGCCGTTGGCGCGGCCGAGGTGCCACCGCTCGAGGGCTTGCTCAGTGGTCGCGTGACCCTGACCCAGAGCACATACGTCGTGCGGCGATCGGCGTTCAGTGTCCCGCCCGGCACCTACACCGTTTCCGCGGGCATCTGGCGTACCACCAACAGCCCCCAGATCACGCTGTCCGTCGAGAGTCAAGACGCCGAATTCTCGGAGCACCCCGGCCCGGATGGATGGTCGATCGTGTCTACGACGTTTACCGTCAGCGACTTCTCGAACCTGCTGGTCATCATTGGCGGTTCCGGCAACATTGACGATGTGTTCTACCTCGACGCGCTCCGCATCGATGGTCCTGAACCAGCCACACCCCCACCATCGGCGACACCTTCGCCCACCGTCACGCCATCGCCGACGGTCACGGCTACCGGCACGCGCACGCCGTCCCCTACCCGGACGCCTACCCCGACGCGCACGCCCACGCCCTCACCAGTCACGGCCGTCATTGACGGCACGCTCGACAACGGAGGATTTGAAGGCGAAGCGGACGGCGGCCCGGCAACATGGCGTCGCTACGGCGGCGCGCTCACGCTCACGACCGCGCCGGTGCGATCCGGCGGCCACGCCGCACGATTCGAAAGCACCAGCGACTCGACCAAGTGGTTCTACCAACCTGTGACCGTTGACGGCGGCGCGACCTACGCGCTCGATGCGTGGGTGTACGACGACGATCCCCAAATTGCGGCGGCCTACCTGCGCGTCTCGTGGTACGCGAGCGCGGACGCCGGGGGCTCGTCGCTCAGTGCGGCCGATTCGACGTCACGGATCGGTACGCCCGCCGCCGACTATCGCCGCCTCTCGACCGGCCCAATAACGGCGCCTGCGAGCGCTCGGTCGGCTCGGCTCCGCGTCATGCTCGCACCGGTATCGGCCGCATCCGCCATCGTGTATGTGGACGATGTAACGTTCGGCCCGGCAGTGCCCGATCCGGCCAGTGCATCGGTGCCGGTCTCAGCCGCCGAGGACGCCGCACTCGCGGCAATGAGCCAGTCCGACGGGCAGTCGCCTGGCCGCGCAGCCGGCGCCATGTCCGGAGTTGCTGCCGAACGCCGGTCGAGCGGCGAAACCACCGGTCACGTACTGATCAGCGAAGTCGTGTACGACCCGGGCTCCTCAGCAGACGGCGACGGCGAGTGGGTGGAACTCTACAACGCCGGCGACGCCCCGGTCGATCTGGGTGGCTGGTCGCTGGCTGACGCGGCTGGCCGGGACGTACTGCCGGCCCGACTTTGCAATCCGGGCGAATTCGTCATCGTTGCAGCTTCGGTTAGCATGAGGCAGACGTACTCGGGGTTCGAGGGCTCTCCGATCGTCCTCGGCGGCCACGTTGGCAACGGGCTGGGCAACGGCGGCGATCGCCTGCTCCTCCGCGATGCCTCCGGTGCCACCATCGACGCCATCTCGTGGGGCCGCGACACGTCCGCGTTCGATCCCTCCATCCCGGATGTCCCCGCCGGTCACTCCATCGAACGCCGATCGCCTGACACTGATACAGACAGCGCGGCGGATTTCGTCGACAACCTGTCGCCTTCGCCCGGCGAGCCGATACCGACGAGGGAGGTCAGGTCCGCCCATTTCGCAAGTCCGGATGTGCCAATCGACGTCGTGACGTCGAGTCCGCGTCTGGTACCGCGGTGGCTGCCGTGGGCGTCTGCCGCCGCCAGCGGCCTGGTGCTCGCCTGTACGTTGGCGTGGCGGGCGCTGCCGTACGTGCGCCGTCGACTACACTTCCGCGAATGAAGGAACGTCTGCAGAAGATTCTCGCCCGCGCCGGACACGGCTCCCGTCGAAGCGCCGAAACGCTCATCAGCTCCGGCCGCGTGTCCGTCAACGGCGTGCGCGTCACCGAGCTCGGTACGCAGGCGGATCCGGACTCCGACCGCATCGAGGTCGATGGTGTGGCGATCGAACTCGAAGCGCCCGCCGTCTACCTTGCGATGAACAAGCCGTACGGGTTCCTGACAACGGCGCACGACCCGCAGCGGCGTCGCACCGTCGTCGACCTGTTCCCGCCCGGTCTGCCGAGCCACGTGTTCCCCGTCGGACGACTCGACCGCGACACCGAGGGGCTGCTGTTGCTCACCAACGACGGCGAATTCGCCCATCGTTTGGCGCATCCACGCTATGAACTGGACAAGGAGTACCACGCGCTGGTCAAGGGCACACCGAATCGGGATGCAATTGAGTCGCTGCGCGCCGGCGTCGAGATCGAGGGGCGGCGCACATCGCCTGCCCAGGTCGAGGTCGTGACGACGCCACCGTTGGGCCACGCCGGTCGCGCAGACCACACCTGGCTCAAGCTCGTGATCCACGAGGGCCGCCGTCGCCAGGTGCGACTGATGTGCGCGTCGGTCGGACACCCGGTACGAACCCTGGTTCGCACGCGGATCGGCGAGGTGTTGCTCGGGCGGCTCTCGGCCGGCAAGACACGGCCGTTGTCGCGCCGCGAGATCGCGTCGCTCAGGGCGCAGGTGGGCCTGCCAATCGAACGTTGAGCGCGGCCGGCGGGCCACGCTTCCCCTGCTATAATCGCTCGACTCCCGGAGGAACGCCGTCAGCAGCACACCAAAGCGCCCGCGAATGCACCCGGCCTCGACCATCGCCATCGACGGTCCGGCGGCGTCCGGCAAGAGCGTCGCCGGCTCGACAGTCGCGGCACGACTCAGCTATCGCTTCTTCGACACCGGCGCGATGTACCGCGCGGTCACCTGGCTGGCGCTGCGCCGCGGCATCGACCCCGCCGACGCCCATGCGCTCGCGCTCCTCGCCGAATCGATCCGGATCACGGTGCGCGAGGGACGGCCAGGCACCATCGAGCCGACCACGGTACTCCTCGACGGCGAAGACGCCACACCGCACCTGCGTGACGTTGACGTGGAATCGACGGTCTCGCTCGTGTCGCGCGTGCCGGGTGTGCGCGCCGCCCTCGTCCGCATTCAGCGTGATCTGGCGTCGAGTGGGCGCGTCGTGATGGCCGGCCGGGACATCGGCAGTGTGGTCCTGCCGGATGCGGAACTCAAGGTGTACCTGGATGCGTCGCGCGAGGTGAGGGCACGCCGCCGGGCCGCCCAGATGCGCGAGTCCGGGCTCGACGCGAACATCGACGCCCTCGTGGCCGATCTCGCCCGAAGGGACGGCATCGATTCGAGCCGGCAGACGTCGCCGTTGACCGCCGCCTCCGAGGCTGTGATCATCAACACGGACGATCTGACGCTCGCGGAGGTGGTGCAACGCATCCTCAATCTCGCCGAATGATCTGGCGCATCGTGCCTGTCTCATACTGGGCCGTCGTGTGGTTCATCAGGTTCTGCCTCCGCCTGTACATCAAGGGCCCGACGGTGGAAGGTCTGGAGAACGTGCCGAAGACCGGCGGCGCGATCTTAGTCTCGAATCACCTCAACAACGCCGACCCGTGCGTGATCCCGGCCGTCCTCAAGCGCCGTGTCATCACCATGGCCAAGAAGGAGATGTTCAAATGGCCGGTGATCAGCCTTCTGTTCCGATTCATCGGCGCGTTTCCGGTGGACCGCCAGGGGGCCGACATTTCGGCGCTACGCGAGGCCCAGCACGTCGTCAATGACGGCTTGCTCCTGCTGATGTTTCCGGAGGGCACGCGCTCCCGCGACTGCCAGCTTCACCGAGGCTTCCCCGGCACGGCGCTCGTCGCCTATCGCACCGGCGCTCCGGTCATCCCGGTGGCAATCACCGGCACGGAGAGCCTTCCGTGGCCCTGGCTGTTCGTGCGCTTCTTCATCGGCCCGCGTGTCACGGTGCGCATCGGCAAGCCCTTCTATCCGCCGAGCGCCGAGCGCATTACGTCGCAGGCGGCGAAGGACGCCACCGACGACATCATGGCGCACGTCGCGGAGCTGCTGCCTGAGTCCTACCGCGGCGTATATCGCGAAGCCGTCGCGAGCCGCCAGGCGGACGCCGCCGGGCTCAAGGAAGCGAAGCCGGTGTAGTTCGGCCCGTCTCGCGACTGCGCCGGTGCCAGACAACGCGGCGCGCGAACCGTCGTCACCAGAACTTGCGCCGCAACGCCAGACATCGCGCATGCTCCCCATTGCACCCGCAGCATATCACCACGTTTGCAGCCCGAACGTGTTGCTACACTGATCGTGATTCATCCTCCGGGCAATCTTATGTCGCCCAAGACGACGGAGCATCGATGCAGGTCATCAAGGCCACGGAACTCGGATTCTGCATGGGCGTTCGACGTGCGGTCGACATGATGGAGGAGGCCGCCGGCGACCTCGGGCCTATCACAAGCCTCGGATCCACCGTGCACAATCCCCAGGTCGTCCAACGGCTCCGCGACCGAGGTGTCGAGGTTATCGCCACCATCGATGCCATCGACGCCCGCCCCGTCGCCATCACGGCCCACGGCGTCGGTCCGAGCGTGCTCGAGGCGCTACGCGGCCGCGGCGCACACATCGTCGACACGACCTGCCCGATCGTTACGCGCGCCCAGCAGTGGGCCAAGAAGCTGACCGACGAGGGTTTCGGCGTCATCGTCTTCGGCGACCCGGACCACAAGGAGGTCCGCGGCATCCTCGACTGGACGAATGGCAAGGTCGTCACGATGCGTTCGGCCGAGGACCTCGATCCGGCGCTCCCGGACTGGATGCCGTCACGCGTCGGCGTTCTCTCGCAGACCACGGAAACAGCGGGGCACTTCGCGCGCTTCGTGCAGAAGCTGCTGACCACGCACATGGAACGGATCAGCGAACTGCGCGTCATCAACACGCTCTGCAACGCCACGTCGAGCCAGCAGGCGGCCACGCACGACCTCGCGCAGCAGGTCGACCTGATGATCGTCGTCGGAGGGCGCGAGAGTGCGAACACGCGCCACCTGGCGGAGGTCGCCCGTGAGCAGGGCGTCGAGACGTATCACGTCGAGTCCGCCGCCGAGATCGAAGCGCCGTGGCTCAAGGATTGCGAGAGAATCGGAGTCGCCGCTGGCGCATCGACGCCAGACGCCGTTATCGACGAGGTCGTCGCGCGACTGTACGCCCTGGCGCCCGCATGATCCGCGCCACGCTACCGTCATGACGGAAGTCCGCCGCACGCCCCGCCTGCGAAAGCCGAATGAAGGCGGCGTCGTCGACGCCGTCCGGCCGGGCAGCATCGCCGACGAGATCGGCCTGCGCCCGGGAGATCGCATCGTGGCGATCGACGGCCGCCCCCTGCGGGACGCCGTAGACTTTCAGTACTACGCGGCCGAGGAGGCGATCCGTCTCGACGCCGTTCGCGGCGAGGCATCCATCGTCTTCAACGTGGAGAAGCACCCGGACGAGGACCTTGGCATCGGATTCCAGGACGCCGCGTTCGACGGCGTGCGCCTCTGCAACAACGCGTGCTTCTTCTGCTTCCTCAAGGGCAACCCGAAGGGTCTTCGCAAGACGCTCTACGTCAAGGACGACGACTACCGCCTGAGCTTCGCGCACGGCAACTTCGTGACGTTGACGAACCTCACCGAAGCCGACTGGACGCGCCTCGACGAGCAGCGCCTGTCGCCGCTCAACGTGTCCGTACACGCCACCGAGCCGGAGCTAAGACGCCAGATGCTCGGGAACAGAAGCGCCCCCGACATCTGCCAGCAGCTCCGCCGCCTCGGCTCGATGGGCATACGGGCGAACACGCAGGTGGTGCTTTGCCCTGGCGTCAACGACGGAGACGCGCTCGGGCGGACCATCGACGACCTGGCCGCGCTGTACCCGACCGTCCAGACGATCTCGATCGTTCCGGTGGGCGCGACGACAGTGGCCGAGGAGCGCATCGAGCGCGGCGGCCGTGCGGCCGATGTCGCAGGCTGCTCGCCCGATCACGCCCGCGCCATCGTGAAGCTCGTCGCTCCCCACCAGAAGCGATTCCGCAGGCAGCACGGGAGGACGCTCGTGTACCTCGCCGATGAGTATTATCTGCTCGCCGGTGTGCAGCCTCCAGGCACGGCGCACTACGACGGCTTCCCGCAATTCGAGAACGGCATCGGCATGGCGCGCTCGCTGCTCGACGGCTGGCGCCGCGTGCAACGCACGGCCACGGCGCGCGTCTCCCCTCGAAGCGACGTCAGGCGCATCACGATCGTGTGCGCCACACTCATCGCGCCCGTGCTCGAGCGCACCGCAGCCGAGTTCGCGGCGCTCACGGGCGTCGAGACGACCGTCCACCCGATCGCGAATACGTTCTTCGGAGCGCGCGTCAACGTCTCCGGCCTGCTCGTCGCGGCTGATCTCGAGCGGGGGTTGCGCGATCGCGACCTAGGCGACATCGTGATCTTGCCGCGCTACGCCCTCGACTACACGGGCAACCGTTTCCTCGACGACGGCACCCCTGCCGGCCTGCAGCATACGCTCGGCGTGCCGCTCGCGTTCGCTTCGACGATGCGCGAGGTCTTGCAAATCGTCAGCGAGCCGCTAGAATCACCGGTAGCCGGCGCCACCGTCGCCAGACGGACGAACGGGAAGGCGTGGGTCGATTTCGCACAAATGGAAGGAGGTTCGCCCGTAGCGGCGAGGCAGGGAACAGAATAGACAGCGCCAGGCCCCGGCGATCGCACGGCAGCGGATGCCCGCACGCCGATTCGCGCGACCAGGGTGACGAGGAAGAGGCTTATCGAAACACTCGGCGGATGGCCTCTCGGCTGCACAGCCGTCATGGACGGGGCAAAACGCGGCGCGCGAGCGCCCGACAGAGACCGTCCAGCGTGCACCGGCCCGGTTGCCGGTTCCACCTGCCCCATCGCAGACCAACACCCGACCGATCGAGGCACGGACCGCCGTCTGCTCGCGATCCGCGCGAACGTGATCAGCGTGCGCCTCGCGCGCAGGGAGTCTGCATGCAAGTCGGACATGTTCGAATACCAGCCGCCCGCCGTAACGGCGGCGCACGACACGAGACCGCATCAATGACCGCCGAGGTGCACTGATGTGCGGCATCATCGGCTACACGGGTGAGCGCGACGCCGCACCACTCCTGCTAGACGGCCTCCAACGACTCGAGTACCGCGGATACGACAGCGCCGGCATCGCCGTGCTCGACGGCGGACGGATCGAGATCGCAAAGGGCGCGGGCAAGCTGTCGGCGCTGCGCCACGGTCTCGAGGGCGCCTACCCGGCCGGGCGCACCGGCATCGGCCACACGCGGTGGGCGACGCATGGCAGGCCGACGACGGACAACGCCCACCCGCACTGCGACTGCTCGGGCGACATCGTCGTCATCCACAACGGGATCGTCGAGAACTACCTGGAGCTTCGCGCCGAACTAAAGGCGCGGGGCCACGACCTCTCGTCCGAAACCGACACGGAGGCATTGCCGCACCTCATCGAGTCGTACATGGATGCCGGCGAGGACCTGCTGGCCGCGCTGCGCCATACGATCGCGCGGATCCAGGGTGCGCATGCGATCGTGGTCATGTCTGCGCGCGAGCCCGGTCGGATTCTCGCGGCGCGCGTCGGGAACGCCGGCGGCGTCGTCATCGGCCACGGCCGCGGCGAGATGTTCGTGGCGAGCGATCTCGCCGCGTTGCTTCCGGAGACCCAGACCGTCGCGTTTCTCGCCGACGGCGAGATCGCGTGTGTCGCCGCATCGGGCGCATCCTACCTGACGTTCGGCGGGGCGCCCTTGGAGAAGACGCCGCAGCTCGTACCGTTCGACCCGATTTCCGCGGCGAAGGGCGCATACAAGCACTTCATGCTCAAGGAGATCATGGAGCAGCCGGAGTGCGTGATGGACACGTTCCGCGGCCGCGCTATCTTCGATCCGCCAGGCATCGAGCTCGAAGACGTGCACCTTTCCGATGATGTCTTGCGCTCTATCTCGCGCGTCGTCCTCATCGGCATGGGCACGAGCATGCACGCGGCGCTCGTCGCGCGCACGTATTTCGAGCGCATCGCCGCCATCCCGTCAGAGGTAGACAACTCGTCGGAGTTCCGCTACCGAGACGCGCTCATCGGTCCGGACACGCTCGTCATTTCGGTCGCGCAGTCCGGCGAGACCGTGGACACGCTGGAGGCGATGGCCGACGCGAAGCGACGCCACGCGCCGCAACTCACGATCTGCAATACGCCCGGCGCCCAGACCACGCGAGTCGCCAATGGGTGTGTGCTGACGCACTGCGGCCCCGAAGTCGCCGTCGCGTCCACGAAGACGCTGACGGCGTCGATTACCGCGCTCTATATGGTCGCGTGTCGCCTCGCGCTCGTACGCGGCGTCATCGACGAGCCGCAGACGGCCGAACTGATCGGCGCACTCGCCCACATTCCGGGGCTCATCGGCGAGACGCTGAAGCTCGACGCGCACATCGCCCGAATTGCGGCCGACGTCGCTTCCCACCGCGACTTCCTCTTCCTGGCACGCGGCATTCAGTTTCCGATGGCGATGGAAGGCGCGCTCAAGCTCAAGGAGGTCAGCTACATCCACGCCGAAGGGTATCCGGCGGGCGAGATGAAGCACGGGCCGATCGCGCTGATTGACCGCGACATGCCGGTCGTGGCGATCGCACTGGACGACGGCAGCCGCGACAAGATGCTCTCGAACATCGAGCAGGTGCGCGCACGCGACGGCATCGTGATCGGCATCGTGACCGAAGGCGACGCCGAGGTCGCGGCGAAATGTGAGCACGTCATCGAGTTGCCGCGTACGACGCCGCTGCTGTACCCGCTGCTCAGCGCGATCCCCATGCAATTGCTCTCGTACCACATCGCGGTGCGGCGCGGATGCGATGTCGACCAGCCGAGAAATCTCGCGAAGACCGTCACGGTCGAGTAGATCTACGTTAGCGTTGCATCTGCTCTGACGCTGAGCCACTGCACGCCCCGGCTCGCCAGCCGATGATCCCTACAGGGAGGCGCTGAATCGGCGGCTCCGGGGGTGGGTCATGCTCCGACGGAACCTGCGTGATGAACGAGGCGAGAACATCCTCGAACTCGCAGGGATGCTCGCGCTGACCGCCGCCGTGCTCGGTACGAGCGCATACGTCCTGTTCTTCCGCCCAACCGGCGGCTCCGGCTTCACGCCCGAGCAACAGGCGTACATCGCCGCCGTCCAAACCCAGCAGGCGGACGCATACATCCGCGCCATCGCGACCCAGCGCGCCGCGGCACCGCCGCCGCAGGAGCAGACCTCTCGACAGCCAACCGTCCCCGCCCCGCCGCCGCTCGCGCCCGTCGAGCCTGCAGCGCCGCCCGTAAGCGCGCCTCCGCCGACGATAGCGCCGCCGCCCGCTCCAACCCCCGCTCCGACCTCGCCGCCCGCGCCACCGCCGCCGGCGAAGCCACCCATGGCAACCTGCGTCGGCTACATGGTCGGGCTGACGTCCACGGGCCTCTATGCATGCCAGGGGATCATCTCAGGGACCGCGTACGGCGCGCCGGTCCGGAACTGCATCTACGCGATCGTTTCCAGCACCGCGACGACCGGCGCCGGCAAGGCAGACTGCGTGCAGGCCGCCCGGACCGCGGGTGACGCGTACCTCAGCGACTGCTTCCTTGGATTGTCCGGCCAGTCGCTCTACGGCCGCACGTCGTGCCGCATGTACTACGGCGCACACTGACGGTCCTCCGTCCATCACGAGTCGCGCGCGCGGTACGTGGAATTGACGCCGCCCGGCCGCTCAGTTAGTGTACTTGTGACACTAAGTACCGAATCGACCGGGAATGCATATGTCACAGCGCTTCGACTACATCATCGTCGGCTCCGGCATCGCCGGGCTCTATGCCGCGTTGCTCGCGCGCGAGCACGGCTCGGTATGCGTGTTGACGAAGGGTTCGATCGACGAGTGCAACACCAAGTATGCGCAGGGTGGCATCGCTGCGTCCGTCGGCGCGGACGACAATGCTGCGCTCCATCTGCAGGACACCCTCGCGGCCGGCGCCGGCCTCGTCGACGAGGAGGCCGCGCGCATCCTCGTCGAGTCGGCGCCCGACCGCATCCACGATCTGGTGAACTTCGGCGTGCCGTTCGACAGCGCCGGCGGCGAAGTCGCACTCGGCCGCGAGGCCGCCCATAGCCGGAATCGCATCCTCCATGCTGGCGGCGACTCCACCGGTGCGCACATCGAGCTCTCCTTGAGCAGCGTCGCGCGCCTGTCACGCATCACCATCAAGGAATACGTCCAGGCCGAGGAGGTCGCGATCGAGAACGGCCGGGCCGCGGCGGTGCTCGCACTCGACACCAGGTCGAACATGACGGACCGGTTCGAGGCACCGGCGATCGTCCTCGCGACGGGCGGCTGCGGCCAGCTCTTCCGCGTCAGCACCAACCCCGAAGTCGCCACCGCCGACGGCGTCGGGCTCGCGTATCGTGCGGGCGCCGAGCTGCAAGACATGGAGTTCATCCAGTTCCACCCGACGGCGCTGCGGCTACCCGGCGTGCCCGTCTTCCTCATCTCCGAGGCCGTCCGCGGCGAGGGCGCCGTGTTGCGAAACTCCAAAGGCGAGCGCTTTATGCCCGGCTACCACGAACAGGCCGAGCTTGCGCCCCGCGACGTCGTCGCACGGGCCATCGTCAGCGAAATGTTGCGATCCGGCGCCGGCAACGTCTTCCTCGACATTACGCACCTGCCACCGCAGCGCATCACCGCGCGCTTCCCGCAGATCTACCGGCACTGCCTCGACCACGGCGTAGACATGACGAAGGAGCCCATTCCGGTGTCACCCGCGGCGCATTACATGATGGGCGGCGTGCGCACGAACACGTGGGGAGAGACGACGGTCCGTGGCCTCTACGCCTGCGGCGAGGCGGCGTGCACCGGAGTCCACGGCGCGAACCGCCTCGCCAGTAACTCGCTCCTTGAAACCGTCGTCTTCGCCAAGCGCATCGTCCAGCGCACGCTGGAAGCAGCGGGCGAGTCTGCGCCGGCGTCTTCCGATGCTCGCCCGCTGGCCCCGACGACGGCCACCGCATCCGTGCCGTTCGACCGGGCGTCGCTTCAGGCGCTCATGTGGGATAAGGTGGGCATCGTTCGCGACGGGCGCGGACTGACCGATGCGGCACAGCAGCTTGCAGGTTGGGCGGCGTCCCAGCCGGCGCCCCACGACCGGCCGTCGCACGAGCTGGCCAATATGGTGCTCGCCGGCCGGCTGATGGCCGAAGCCGCGCTTCTGCGCGAGGAGAGCCGCGGCGCCCACTACCGCACGGACTTTCCGGAACCGCGCGACGAATGGCGGCGGCACATCACGTTCCGGCAGGACGCTGGCTGACCCGCACCGGAGGGAGCAACGTGGCCGACCCACTGCAACCGCCGCCGGCCCGCGCCGTCGCAGCCGCCGTGCGCGCCGCGCTCGATGAAGACGCGGCGGATGACGACATCACGACGCGCGCGCTCGTCGGTGCCGAACAGTGGGGCCGCGGCGCGTTCATCGCCAAGGGCGACGGCGTCGTTGCGGGCCTTCCGGTCGCCGCAGCGGCGATGACCGCAATTGACGAGGCGGTCTCGTTTGACACCCTGGTGTCCGACGGTATGCGCGTGACAGCCGGTACGGAACTGGCGGAGGTCGAGGGCGCGATATCAACGCTCCTCGCAGCTGAGCGCGTGGCGCTCAACTTCCTGCAGCGTCTCTCCGGCGTCGCCACGCTCACGCGCGAGTTCGTCGACGCCGTCGCGGGCACGCGCACTCGCATCCTCGATACGCGCAAGACGACGCCCGGACTGCGGCACCTGGAACGTTACGCCGTCCGCGCCGGTGGCGGCCAGAATCACCGCTTCAACCTCGCGGCGGGCGTGCTCATCAAGGACAACCACATCGAGGCGTCGCGATTAGGCGGCATCGTCGACCTTGCCGCGATCATCGAGCGCGCCCGGGCGCGCGCGCCGCACACGATGCGCATCGAGATGGAGGTGACGAGCATCGATCAGCTTCGCGAAGCGCTCGAGGGCCACGCCGACGTCATCCTGCTTGACAACATGACCATCGAGGAGATCCGGGAGAGCGTTGGGTTGGTTCGCGGGCGGGCGCTCGTTGAGGCGTCCGGCAACGTCACGCTCGCGAACGTGCGCACCATCGCCGAGACCGGCGTCGACTTCATCTCGATCGGCCGGCTGACGCATTCGGCGCCCGCCCTCGACATCAGTCTGGACCTCGGCGGCATCTGATGTCGCACGTCGTGATCATCAGCGGTCCGTCGGGCGCGGGCAAGAGCAGCGTCGCCGAATCGCTCGCGCAGCGATACGACCGCACCGTACACCTGGACACCGACCTCTGGTTCGGCGCCATTCGCATGGGCTACATCCACCCGATGCGGCCCGAATCAGACCGGCAGAACCGCATGATCTCCCGGGCTGTGGCGCGCGCCGCTTCGGCATTCGCGCAGGACCAATTCGCCGTCTTCATCGATGGCGTGATTGGCCCGCACCTCCTGCCAATCTACGTCGACGAGCTGAAGCCAACCGCGGTACCCGTGCATTTCGTGTTGCTCTTGCCATCGGTGGAGGAGACCCTCCGCCGAGTTCAGCCGCGCGAGACCGCCCGTCGCATGATCGAGAGCGAGCATCGGGCGCTGCACGACGAGTTCCAGCGAACGGGCGAGTTCGCTGGCTGTGTCATCGACAACACCGCGTTGACACCTGACCAGACTGCGGACCTCGTGATGGAGGCGTGCGGGCGCGGCGAGTGCCTCGTCTACATGCCGGACTGACCGCGCCGAGGCCGATCGAGAACGTCGCTGTCGACGATCACTGTCACCGGACCATCGTTCACCAGCTCGACGCGCATCATGGCCTGGAACTGGCCCGTCGCAACGTCGATCCCGAGCCCGCGCAACGCGTCGGCGAACTCCCTGACGAGCGGTTCCGCCACGTCCGGCGGCGCCGCCTCGACGAAGCTTGGCCGACGGCCCTTGCGCACGTCGGCCAGCAGCGTGAACTGCGCGACGACGAGCGCCGCGCCCCCCATGTCGAGAAGCGAGCGGTCGAAACGGCCGTCGTCATCGGGAAACAGGCGCATCTCGGCGCACTTCCACGCGAGCTGCCTCGCCCGAGCGCCGTCGTCGCCGCTGGCCACTCCGACGAGCAGCAACAGACCCGGGCCGATCGCGCCCACCGTCTCATCTCCGACGGTCACGCTGGCCCGGGTCACGCGTTGAATGACGACCCGCACCGTGTCAGCCGGCTGCGGCGCTCTCGGTCGAGCCGGAATCCGGGGCGGCGGACGGCGCGCCCTCCGGGGCGTGCGGGTGGCCATGCCCGTTGCCGCTCGCCGGAGCGGGCGCGCTCACCGGGGCGCTGTCAATCGAGGCGCTGTCAGCACCACGGCTGTCGGTCTTGTAGAAGCCGCTGCCTTTGAACACGATCGGCGGAGCGTGGAGCACGCGGGTCGCGTTCTTGCCGCAGTGCTGGCACTTCTGCCGCGCGGGGGCATCGAAACCCTCTCGCTTGTCGTATCGTTGGCCGCAGCTTTCGCATGCGTACTCGTACAGTGGCACGCCGTCTCCTCCGATGAACAATAGACCCGGAACTCTAGCGGTTTAGTCAGGAATCCGGCAAGCAGCTCCCGGAGCGGACCGGATTCACCGTGGCCTGGCACCGGCCCGCCATTGACGCTCCGCCGTCGCCGGAAGCGCCCCGGCAGGTTCGTCATATTCATCGTAGCGCACCCGGCACCGGCGGAGCGGCTTCACCCGCGCCGGTCACACGGAGGTGAACCCGGTCCGTGGTCAGCCCAAGCGCCCTGCGCCCCGTATAGTGTGATCAAGCATGCAGCAACCGCCGGCTCCGCCACCTCCAGCCCTGTTCGAACGTCCGCTTGTTCGCGTGGCGATCGCCGCCATCCTGCTGGCGGCACTTGGCGCCGGCGCGTTCGCCGTCGGACACCGCCGTTCGGACTCCAACGCCACGCCGCCCGCCGCCGAGGCCACCGCCGCTGCGCTCGGGCCGGCCGATGCATCCGCGCCGGTCGTCGACAAACCCGCGCCGGATTTCACGCTCCGCCGCTCCGACGGCGCCATCGTGAAGCTCAGCGACCTCCGCGGCAGCGTCGTCTGGCTCAACTTCTGGGCCACCTGGTGCGTACCGTGCAAGCAGGAGCTTCCCGACATCCAGCGCCTGTACGACGAGAAACACGATGCGGGGCTGGAAGTGCTCGAGATCAACTACCAGGAAGGCGTCACCGATGCCCTGGCATACTTCCAATCCCGGGGCCTGACGCTGCCGCTGCTGCTGGATGACGGCTCGGTGTACGACCAGTACCGCCTTCAGGGTCTGCCCGACAGCTTCTTCATCGATCGCGACGGCAATCTCGCGGGCATGAACATCGGCCTGATGTCCGCCGACAAGATGCGCCAGCGTCTCGCGGACGCCGGGCTGCCCTAGCGCTTCGCAACGGCGTCCTTCACGACGACGCCGCTCTTCACAACGAGCACGATGTTCGCGGCGGGCACCAGCACACTGATATCCGCCATCGGGTCGCCCTGAACGAGGATGAGGTCAGCACCCTTCCCTTCCTCTGCCGTCCCGATGCGGTCTTCCATGCGGAACAGCGCTGCATTCGTCTTCGTCGCGGCGACGATCGCACCCATCGGCCCGAGGTGCTTCGCCAGCTCGGCAATCTCGCTGGCACGGCGACGCTGGCGCGGGCCAAGGAGATCAGAGCCGGATCCGATGCGAACGCCGGCCTCGCGCGCGATCGCCACGCTGTTCGCCAATCCGGCGCGCACGCGGTCAAGCTTCTGGCGACTGAACTCCGGCACGCCCGATGCCCTCGCCAGGATCTCCATGATCACGACGGTCGGCACGAGATACGCTCCCGCGTCGACCATCTGGCGGGCCACGCGTTCGGTCATGAAACTCCCGTGTTCGAGCGACCGCACTCCGGCGTCCAGCGCGTTCTGCATCGCTTCTGCGGTGTAGCAGTGCGCCATGACGTACTTGCCGTAGGCGTTGGCCTCCCGGACAGCGGCGGCCATCTCCTCGACGGTGAACTGCTGGCTGTCGATGGGATCGTTCGGCGACATGATGCCGCCCGACGCCATGAGCTTGACCTGCGTCGCCCCGCGGCGAATCTGCTTGCGCGCGGCGTGCCGCACCGCGTCGATGCCATCGCAGATCTCCGTCTCGGCCATCAACCCCGGGATCGTCTGCGGCGGCTCGTCGCTCCAACGGCTGCGCTGGTCACCATGTCCGCCCGTCTGCGACAGGAAGGAACCCGACGGCAGGATGCGCGGCCCGATGATCTCTCCGCTCTCGATGGCCGCCGCGAATGCAGTGTCGAGCCGGCCGGCATCACGCACCGTCGTGAACCCCTCGTCAAGGGCGATACGCATGTTCTCGATCACCTTCAGCACGTAACTCACCCAGCTCTCGGGCGGGTCGTTGTCGCTGTGCGAGGTGATCCCGAAGTGGACGTGCGCGTCCGTCAGCCCGGGCATCAGAGTCATCCCGCCACAATCGACGACGCGTGCGCCGTCGGGCGCCGCAATCGAGCCGGCGGCCGCAATCCGTGTGATGTGGCCGGACTCGCACAGAACGCTCACGCTTGACTGCGGGTCCCGGCCGGTGCCGTCGATCAGCGTCGCGTCGTTCAGCAGCAGAGACGCCACAGGGACCTCCTTGTGCGATAGGCAGCGGCGGCACGCCCGCTCACGCGCGCTCCAGAGACTTCAGCCGAGCTTCATCGAGTTCGACGCCCAAACCGGGCTTGTCCGGCACGCGCAGGTAGCCGTCCTTGTCGATCGCCAGCGGCTCGGTGAGCATGAAGTCGCGATACTCCGGCAGCCAGTTCGGCGGATCGTACGGGAACTCGATGAACGGGCAATTCGACACCGACGCCGCCACCTGCAGGTTCGCCGCCAGGCCCAGTCCGTTCGTCCACGTGTGGGGCGCAAAGAGCAGGCCCGCCGCCTCGGCCATGCCCGCGACCTTCTTCGCGACGGTGATTCCGCCGGCGAACGTGCAATCCGGCTGGTACACGTCCAGGCTGCCCCTATCGAAGTAGACCTGGAACTCGTGCAATCCCGCGTTCAACTCACCGCCCGCGACGCGGACCGTCGTGTTCTCGCGGACCTCGGCGAGACCGTCGTAGTCGTACGCATAGAGTGGCTCTTCGATCCAGAAGACGTCGTACTGCTCCAGCTCGCGCACAACCGCGCGGGCGGTCTTGCGGTCCCACGCGCCGGCGCGGCGATCGCCCGGGAGGTACCAGCCCCAATTGCCGTCCACCATGATCGTCATCGAGTCGCCGACCGCCTTCCGCACCGCGTCCAGCGTCTTCACGTCGATGCGCCAGTCCGGATCGTGGAAGCGCAGCTTGACCGCCTTGAATCCCTGCTCGCGCAGCTTGAGCACGTCTTCGACGCGCTGCTCGAGCGGGTGTATCTCGCCGGTCGAGCAGTACGCGAGCAGCCTGTCGTTCTTGCCGCCGAGCAGCTTCGAGAGCGGCACGCCCGCCTTCTTCGCGGCGATATCCCAGAGCGCGACCTCGATCGGCCACGGCCGTCCCATGAAGTGCGCGATGCTTCGCAACAGGTGCCAGTGCTCTTCGATCGCCAGTGGGTCTTTGCCGACGAACAGCCCCGCAACCGTGTTCAGCCGCGTGAGCACGCCCCCGGCGCCGATGCCGGTGATCCCTTCATCGGTATGCACCTCGACGACCGTCACGTCCTGCTCCCGCTCCGGAAACGGCCGCCAGGTCGGATGAAACGGGTGGTCTTCGTGCTTGAGGACAAACCGCCGCGTGCGTACGTCGGTGATCTTCACTGGCTCTCCTTCCGGTGTGCCCCGGCTGGTGGCTCAGAGCTTACCGCGACCCGCTTTTCCGGTCGATGCGCACCCTTTCGTTGCCTCGCGGCGTCGGGGGCCGGCATCCGAGGTTGGGAACCCGATCGTTACGAATCTCGACGTAATGTTAGGGCCCGTTTAACGGCCGCTTAACAGACGATGCCTAAGATGTGGCTGTAGGGCTTGACCAACGTGCAATTTGACCTCCTGCACGTGGGGACTTCCGGCAGGGCCAGGGCGCTCATACAAGCCACGACACAGAACCAGCGCCCTGGCCCAGCTTTCTCAGCACCAGTCCAGTCGACGCATCGCGAAGGCCCCGCCCTTCGCGATTTCTTTTGCCCCTCTGACCGACGCACTAGAATCGGGCTATGCCATTCGCGCCAGTCAACGGCATTCAGCTGTACTACGAATCGCACGGCGCAGGCCCGGCCGTGGTCTTCGCGCACGGCGCAGGCGGCAACTCGCTCAGCTGGTGGCAGCAGGTGCCGTTCTTCGCCCGACACTTTCGCTGCGTCACCTTCGATCACCGCGCCTTCGGACGCTCCCGCGACGGCGATGGCGAGGCGCGGCTCGGCCGCCGCGGGTTCCACGACGACCTGCGCGACCTGCTGGACCACCTGGGCATCGCGGACGCGCGTGTCGTCGCCCAATCGATGGGCGGGCGCACGGCGGTCGGTTTCGCGCTGCGCAATCCGGGCCGCTGCAAGGGCATCGTGTTCGCCGGCACGACGGGCGGCGCGGTTGACGAGGGCGTCCGTGAACTGCAGGAGGCTCATCGCCGGAGCGAGATCGGCCGCCTGCCGCTGCGAAAGCGCGCCGTTTCGCCGGCACTCAAGGATCGCGCGGCCGACGTCGACTTTCTGTACCGGGCGATCGCGCGGCTGAATCCGCCGCGCCACCGCGACTTCCTCGCGCCGGTGCCCGGGTACCGGGGCAGCTCGGCGCAGCGACTGGCCGAGGCGGGCGTTCCCATCCTGTTTCTCGTGGGAGAGCACGACGCCATCACGCCGCCTGCGATCATCGAGCGCTGCCACGAGGCCGTTCCGGGATCGACGTTCGCCGTGATCGAAGGCGCCGGCCACTCGTCGTATTTCGAGCGGCCGGCCGCGTTCAACGCCACGGTGCTGGAGTTCCTGGAAACGACCGTGTAGGCGGCGTCTATCCGGCGCGCAGGCGGCGATAGACGACATCGAACCGCAATTTTCACTTTTCCCGGAGGCATCGATTCGCGGGCGGACGTTAGGGGCGCGTTGTGCGTGCGGATTCTGCGTGCGTCGTAAGGCCTCCATGATCGAGGGAGGGTCGCACGGGCGCGGATCAAACTCAAAGGACGTGTGTCGCCCCTGCCGCGACGCGTTGGCGGCTATCCGACGCCGAGTAACTCTACGTCGAAGATCAGCTCCGCGTTCGGGGGGATGGCGCCGCCGGCGCCGCGCGCACCGTAGCCCAGCTCCGGCGGGATGATGAGCTGCCGCTTGCCGCCGACCTTCATCGACGCCACGCCTTCGTCCCATCCCTGGATCACCTGGCCGACGCCGATCACGAACTCGAACGGCTGGCCGCGGTCGACGGAGCTGTCGAACTTCTTGCCGTCCGTCAGGCGGCCCGTGTAGTGGACACGCACCTTCTTGCCACGCGCCGGCGAATCTCCGGTGCCGACCGTCTCGTCGATGTACTTGAGCCCGCTTGCGGTGGTTATGGCCTCGGCCATGTTGATGCTCCTCTTCCCCGTGCGAATCTCGAACGCGCGAGTGCTAGTTGATCTTGATCAGCTCGACGTC
>CAYJMJ010000003.1:50266-95132 GCA_964371095.1 uncultured Dehalococcoidia bacterium
CCCCGTGCGAATCTCGAACGCGCGAGTGCTAGTTGATCTTGATCAGCTCGACGTCAAAGATGAGCGTGGCGTTCGCCGGGATCTTCGGGGCACGACCAGCAGCGCCGTACGCGAGCGCCCCGGGGATGATGAGGCGACGCTTGCCCCCGACCTTCATTGTGCCCAGGCCTTCTGTCCAACCCTTGATGACGCCGTTGAGCGGGAACGTCGCCGGCTGACCCCGATCCACTGAACTGTCAAACTTCGTGCCGTCAGTCAGCCATCCGGTGTAATGAACCGTGACGTTGTCGGTGGCTTTCGGTGACGCACCGTCGCCCACCTTCTCGTCGATGTAGCGCAGGCCGCTCGCCGTCGCGACGATTTCGCCGGTCAGCGGCGGGATGCCCGGAGCGTTTCCGTCGCTCTGCTGTCCGGCCGCCGCGGTCGAATTGCCGGACGTGGCGGAAGACGACGGCTTCACCCCGCCGGTCGTCTGTGTGGCGCTTCCGCCAGACGCCTTCGTCGGACTACCGCTGCTGTCGCTGTCGCCGC
Source organism: uncultured Dehalococcoidia bacterium (assembly GCA_964371095.1). Taxonomy (GTDB): domain Bacteria; phylum Chloroflexota; class Dehalococcoidia; order DSTF01; family JACRBR01; genus CAYJMJ01. Next base: position 50,798 of record CAYJMJ010000003.1, read on the forward strand.
ACGCCGCGGCGAGGACGACGCTCGCCGCCAGGGCCGCCGTCAAGAGAACTTTCACCGCCACCTCCTCGAACGCGTCATTGTGGGGGCTGTTCCGTGGCGAGGCAAGCTCCGGACCGACGCAGGCACAACGTCCGGCGTCCGGGATCTCGAGCGCACTACAGCGATGGCCAATGGAGATTGGCCAGGGCCGACGCGTCCGGCGCGCTACCGCGTTTCATGGGAACTGCCAGCGGGCCTGTAAGCCGAATTCTGTGCCCTTGCGGGCGGTGGCCATCTATCTGGGCTGCGAGTTACCCCGCAGCTCGAGCGGCTGACCCGGGACTCTCGGACGGGCCGTCCTTATCCGCCGAAACGGAGCGGTCCCCTACGTAGCCTTGCTCCGGGTGGGGTTTGCCCGGCCGCCATGTCTCCACGACGCCGGTGCGCTCTTACCGCACCATTTCACCCTTACTGCGCTGGCCGGCCCCGCGCTCGAGAGGTCAACTCCAGCACCCGGCCGGCCAGCGCAGCGGTTTGTCTCTGTGGCACTTTCCGTCGCCTCGCGACGCCCGGCCGTTAGCCGGCACCCTGCCCTCTGGAGTTCGGACTTTCCTCTCCTCGCCGAGGCGAGAAGCGGCCACCCGGCCCGCTGGCACCCTCAGTATACCGCCGCACGGTTGTTCGCAGCGGCCGGCCGCGCCACCGATCGTCGCAGTCTCGCGATCGTGAACCGACGCCATCGAGGGCGGATCTGATGCTCTGGCGCTAGGCGCGCAGCACGCGCTGCGTCGTCTTGAAGTGCTTCTTCGCGACGTCGTCCAGTACGCCCGGGCCGCGGGCCGCGACGAGTGCGCGCGCGGCGGCCTCCACGGCCGGCGAGGCGCCTTTCGGCAGCCGCACGCCGGCATCCCGCCCCAACTGGTCGAGCCGGCGGAGGAATTCCGCCCGCGCGAGAATCGACGCCGCGGCGACGGCCGGATCGCGCTCGGCCCGCGGCATCTGCACGAGTTGCACGCCGCGCCCGTGCTCGAACAGCGCATTGCGGATCAATGATTCGTCGCCGAACTGGTCCGCCACCGCCGACGTTGCCTCGGGCACGCGCTCGATGACGTTCTCGATGGCGCGGGCGTGCGCCCAGGCAAGCAGACGATTGACATTGCCGAATTTCGACCAGAGTTCGTTGTATCGCTTCGGGAGGATCGTCACGATCTCATTCGGAAACGCGCCGCGGATCTCTCCCGACAGCGCAGTCGCGCGGGCATCGGTCAGGTTCTTGCTGTCCTGCACGCCCAGCTCGACGAGCACCCGCCAGTTCTGGGCCGTGAGCGCAACGGCCGCTACGACGAGCGGACCGAAGTAGTCGCCCTTGCCGCTCTCGTCGCTGCCGACCCAGCAGACCGCGTCCGGCAGCACAGGCTCGATAATCGACCCCGAACCCTTCGCCGACTTCGTGGCCGATGGGCGCCCGGACACGAGCGCCGCGATGGCGTCGGACTCGGGCGCGTCTGGCTGATCGAAGACGATCTTGCAGCCGCCGCCCTTCGACGGATAGACGTTGAGACCGATGACGCCGCGACCGACGATGCGGACGCGCGTGCCGTTCTGGAGCGGCGCGTTCTCTATGCGGGCGTCCGCGCCGCTGGCATACGCTGCCAGCGCGGCGAGCACGGCAGGCGCCTCGGCCGCAATGGTGATGCTCCTGGCTGCCACCGTCAGGCCCGGAGGATGATCTTGATGACGTCGTCGTCCGTGACGGTGATGCGGCTGATCGCCTCGCGCAGTCCGGCCTGGCGTTCGGCGAACGTCGATTCGGTCCAGCGGTCGAGGAGGGCGGCCACGTCCCGTTCCCGCCCCCGCTTGCGACCGGCCGCGTCGATGTACTCGCTGATCCGCCGCTCCGCCGCGTCCAGCGCATCCTCGATGGTCAACCGGTCCGCCGCCGCGACGATGCTCAGCGCGTGCATCCGCTCCTTGCTCAGGCGCCCCCTGGCGGCCGAGTCCACGTAGCCCTCGAGCCGGCGGTCGATCGAGCGCATGCGCGATCGGAGCTTGTCGCGATCCTGTTCCTGGTCGGCGAGCACGGCCGCTTCGTCGCCGGCCTGCGGGAAGCCGCGGCCGTTCGCGAACATCTCCGATAGCAGGGCGCGCACCTGCTCCTCGAGCGCGTCGGCGCGGCGCGTGTGGTAGCTGCAGACGCTCTGGTTCGTCCTCGATTCGCACTGATAGTAGCGGTAGGAGTTTGACATCCGTTCGCCGGTGCGCCGCTTCCACGATTGTTTTCGGCTGACCCCGATCAGCTTGTTCCCGCAATAGCCGCAGTATGCGATGCCGGACAACAAGAATTGCGATGCGACGCGAGGCGCGTGGCTCGTGCGCCGCGCGCTCAGGCGATCCTGGACAACGCGGAAGTCATCGGGTGTAACAAGCGGCGAGTGACTTCCCGGCACCTTCACGCCGAATCGCGAGTACGTACCCAGGTACACGCGGTTGCGCAGGATGTCGCGGATGCTCACCATGCTCCAGTTGCCTCCGCGCCGCGTCTTCAGCCCCTCCTCGTTCAGCCGCCGCGCGATCAACCGGATCCCCATGTTCTCGTTGAGGTACAGGCGGAAGATATAGCGGACCACAACCGCTTCCTCCGGGACCAACTCCAACCGGCGCCGGCTGCCCACCTTGTAGCCGTACGGCGGCCGCCCTAGCACCTCGCCCTTCACCGCCTTGCGGCGCATCGCAGCGCGAACCCGGTCGCTCAGCCTGCTGTTGGCGTCGCGCGAGAGCCACGCGCTCACGATCTCCGACGTGGCATCGCGACCGCCGGTCATAGCGGCGACCTTCGCGCCCAGACCTTCGAGCTGGAAGTAGCGGCGAGCCGCATCCGGCAGTTCGCCGCCCAGCGCACCGATGCTCTTCACTACGACGACGACGAAGCCCTTGTCGCGCTCACGCAGGTATGCGAGCAACTGGCGGAATCCAGGCGCGTGCCCGTTACCGCTCGCACCATCGACGAAGGTGCCGGCGACTTCATAGCCCTCGCGCTCGCAGAACTCCAGGAACGCCTTGTTCTGCTGAGCCAGCGATTGGTCGCCTGGCGGCGACTCACGGAAGTACCCGACGGCCCTCATATGCTACGCAATCAGGATGCGCTCGCAGTTGGGGCACTGCGTCAGCGCACTCCCCGCCCTCGCCCTGTTCACCAGATTCACCGGCAACGAGATCCTGCATCCCATACACAGATTCCGGTCGAGCTTGGCGACGCCCCTGCCCTGGTGCGCCACACGCAATCGATCGTACGTGCGCAGAAGTTCGGGGGCGATATTGTCCGCACGCTCGCGGCGCAGTTCTTCATGTTCCGCGATCTCACGCGTCAGCCGCTCGATTCGTTCGGTCAGCTCCGCCTGTTCCTCTCCCCACGACGCATCGAGCGTTGCGAGGTCGGACTCCGCGGTCTGCAACTCCTCCTCCGCGCGGTCCACGGCAGTGAGCGCTTCCAGGTCACGGTCCTCGATGCTCGACAAGTGCCGCTTGAGTTGTTCGATGTCGGCCTGGAGATCTTTGAGCTCTTTGGGGTTCTTGATCGATCCGCCGTACAGCTTGGCCTCCTGCGGCGCGATCTTCGCTCGCAGCGCGTCGGCCTCGAGCTCGATGTCCTTCTGTTCGGCTTCTGCCGCTCGCGCCGCGGCGCGCAGCTCGGCAACGCGCTCGCGCAACGCCGCAAGATCCTCGGTTTCTCCGAGACGCGATTGCGCATCCGCCAACGAACCGCGTCGGCTCTCGAGGGCCGTGTCGGTCTCCTGCAGCAACCAGAGATCGTTCGATCGCGTCATGCTTTGAGCGTGCACCGCCGGCCTTCCCGCGATACTCACACCACTGCCAGGGGAAGGCGCGATGTGGGAGATTCAGAAGACGAACAACGTCGGGTGGATCTCGACCGTTCACGCGATTATAGGCGATCGCGGCCGCCCGAAATAGCCTCCTTTGGTTTGACGCCGTCACAATTCGCTCGCTAGGCTGAAGCCGCCCCCGAGGTGGCGGCCCATGCAGTTCAACGTGTCATCCCTCCTCAAGGAGCCGACCGGCGCCACCCGCGAGTACGAGATCGAAGACGGCCAGGTCGTGATCGAGGGCGTCCAACACCCGGTCACCGGGAGCGTGCGGTTCGATCGCACTCCGCGAGGCGTCTTCGTCCGCGCCCGGCTCGATGGCGCCATGAGCGACGTCTGCAGCCGATGCCTGAAACCAATCACATTCCCCGTCCACATTGAATTCGAGGAGGAGTATTTGCCCGTCGTCGACGTCGTCACGGGCGCTGCCGTTGCCGCCGAAGAGGGCGACGAGGACGCATATCGCATCAGCCCGAGCCACATCCTCGACCTGGCGGAGCCGGCTCGACAGTACTGGGCGCTCGCCCTGCCAATGGCCCCGCTGTGCGACGAGGCCTGCCCGGGACTCTGTCCGCTGTGCGGTGAGGAGATCTCCGAGGCGGGGCACGCGTGCACGCGAGAGCAGGTGGACGCACGCTGGTCGAAGCTGGCAAACCTGAAGCTCGGGTAGGCCTGTGGCCCCGGCGATCTCGTGCTACGTTCTGCCTTCTGCTAGACTGCGCGCTGAATCCGAGAGAGGAGCCAGAACCGTTGCCACCACTGCCAAAGCGGAAGTACCCCAAGTCGAGCCAGGGCAAGCGACGCAGCCACCTGGCGCTCAAACCGGCCGGGCTTTCCCGCTGCCCGCAGTGTCACAACGCTCGCCTTCCCCACACGGCGTGTCCCACCTGCGGTTTTTACAAGCGCATGAACGCCATCGAAGTGAAGGGCCCGAAGGCCGCCGAATAGTGACGCATTACCCCACGGCCTCGCCGCGGCCCGCTCTCGGCCACCATGCCTAACTCAGGCGTCGCCTGGATCTTCCCCGGGCAGGGATCGCAGGAGTGCGGCATGGGCCGCGACCTCTACGGGGCGTCCACGGTCGCTCGCGACCTGTACGACCGCGCCGACGCACTGCTCGGACGCGACATCAGCCGCCTCTGCTTCGAAGGCCCGATAGAGGAACTCAGCAAGACCGCGAACGCGCAGCCCGCGATCTACGTGACGAGCCTCGCATGCCTGGCGGTGGCGCGCGATGTCGCGGCGCTCGGGCGCGAACCGGCGTTCGTCGCCGGGCACAGCCTCGGTGAGTACACAGCGCTGGCCGCCGCTGGCGCGCTTACGTTCGACGACGGTCTGCGACTCGTCGAGCAGCGCGGACGCCTGACCCAGGCCGCCGCCGATGCGACGCCGGGCGCAATGGCGGCCGTGCTCGGACTCGACGAGCCGACGGCCGCCTCGCTCTGCGCCGAGTCTGGCGCTGAGCTGTGCAACATCAACTCCCCGGGGCAACTCGTCATCGGCGGACCGAAGGACGCCGTCGCCCGGGCCTGCGCCATGGCGCTGGAGCGTGGCGCCAGGCGGGCGATCCCGCTCGATGTTGACGGCGCGTTCCATACGACGCTCATGCAGGCCGCCGCCGCGGGCATGCGCGAGGCGGTCGATGCCACCGAGGTCAATCCGCCGGCCATTCCGGTGGTAGCCAACGACCGCGGCGAACCGATCACAGACCCGGGCGCGATCCGCGCCGAGCTGGTGTTCCAACTCACGCACCCCGTCCGATGGGTGCAGTGCGTCGAGTACATGGCACGGCACGGCGTGACCACGTTCGTCGAGATCGGTCCCGGGCGCGTCCTGTCCGGGCTCGTGAAGCGCATCGTGAAGGACGCCGAAACACGAAACATCGGCGGTGTGGCGGCGCTCAACGCATGAACAGGCTCTTTGACCTCAGCGGCAAGGTGGCGCTCGTCACTGGCGGATCTCGCGGCATCGGGCGAGCGATCACGCTTGCGCTTGCCGCACACGGCGCGAAGGTCGCGATCAATTACGCGTCGAACGCGGCCGCGGCTCAAGAGACGGCCGACGCGGCCGGAGGCTCAGGCGCGGCAATCACCGTAGCGGGCGACGTCGCCGTGCCGGCGACGGCCGCCGCGCTCGTCGAACGGACGATAGCGGCATTCGGGAAGATCGATATCCTAGTAAATAACGCCGGCGTGACGAGCGACGATCTGATACTTCGCATGTCCGAAGCCGAGTGGGACAGGGTGATCGACACGAACCTGAAGGGCACCTTCAACGTGACGAAAGCGGTGTTGCGCCCGATGGTGCGCCAGCGCGGCGGCCGCATCATCAGCGTCAGCAGCGTCGCAGGTATCGTCGGCAACGCCGGACAGGCGAACTACTCCGCCGCGAAGGCCGGCGTCATCGGCTTCACGAAGGCGATCGCCAAGGAGGTGGCATCGCGCCACATCACGGCGAACGTGATCGCACCCGGATTCATCGACACCGAGATGACGGCGGACCTCACCCCCGCCCAGCGCCAGGAGATCGTGCGGATGGTCGCGGCCGGCCGCACCGGCACGCCAGCCGACGTCGCTCCCGCCGCCGTGTTCCTGGCGTCCGACGAAGCTGCCTACGTCACCGGCCACGTGCTCACCGTCGACGGCGGACTGGTGATGTACTGATGTCCTCCAACCCTCGCCGCAAGTCCCGGATCGCGGTCCTCCAGGCGCTGTACGAGGCGGACGTCTCGGGCCACGATCCGCAAGTCTCGCTCGCCAGGCTGTCGGTCGAAGAGGGCCTCACGCAGAACCAGATCCAGTTCGCCCAGGAGTTGCTCGAAGGGGTCGTGCAGGAGCGCGCGTCCATCGACGATATCATCCGGCGTGCCGCGCCACAGTGGCCGCTGGAGCAATTGAGCGCCATCGACCGGAACATCCTCCGTCTTGCGATTCGGGAGATCCTGATGAATAATGGGGCGCCCATCCGGGCGGCCATAAATGAAGCCGTTGAGCTTGCGAAGAGCTACGGAAGCGACAATTCCGCCAAGTTCGTCAACGGCGTCCTCGGGTCGGTCAGCCTGACACTCGCGCGGTAAGCGAACGTCTCAGCGGCGCGTGCCGCACAAAGGGAGATACACCAGTGGCAACTGTGTTCGAACGGGTACGCAAGATCATCGTCGACCAGCTCGGCGTCGAGGAAGATCAGGTCGTGCCCAGCGCGTCCTTTGTAGACGACCTCAACGCCGATTCGCTTGACCTGGTCGAGCTGATCATGTCGATGGAGGAAGAGTTCAGCAAGGACGGCAAGGCGCTCGAGATCTCCGATGAGGACGCCGAGAAGATCGCGACGGTCCAGGACGCCATCGATTACCTCAAGGACCTCGGGATCGAGGACGAGTAGCCGGACTAACCCCGCTTCATGAAGCGAGTCACCGCCCGACGGGCGGTGTTCTCTTTACACGACGCACCCGACGCCAGCGGCCGGCGCGCCGGGACGAACCACAGCGCTCCACACCGCGATCCCGGCCCGCCCGGTGGCGATACGGCACGCCCGGGACGCTGGTACAATTGCCAGTATGAACTTCCTGGGCGTCGGCCCCGCGGAAATGCTCGTCATACTGGTTGTCGCGCTCGTCGTCGTCGGCCCGGAGCGTCTGCCGAGGCTCGCGGCCGACATCGCGCGCACGATCCGGGAGCTGCGCAAGTACACCGGAAGCATTGCGGCGGAATTCGGCGAGGTCATCCAGGACTTCGAAAAGGAGACCGCCGGCGACCGGAGCCAGTGGAAGGAAATCGGCGAAGGGCTGACCAGCGCCACACGATCCGTCACCGATGCACTCCGTTCCGCGAGAATCGACGCAGAGCCCCGGGCGGCGGCGCCGGCTCTGCCGGCAGCAGCTGACGAGATCGATCCCGCCCGCGCGGCCCCTGGCGCGGGCACCTGGCGAGACATTCCCGAACCCAGTCCCGTTCAAGCTGGGGAACCATCCACAAACGGGGCGGCGCCACCGGCGGGTGATGGGCCGAGATGACCGCAGCCACGGCCACGCCGTCCGCCGGCGCCGATGAAGACGGCAAGGTTCTGACCATCATCGAGCACCTGCTCGAGCTTCGGCGGCGCGTCATGATCAGCGCGGCGGCGCTCGTGGTCGGCGTCGGCGTTTCGATTTGGCCGCTCACGAAGTACGCCGTGCATTTCCTCGTCAAGCCCGCACAGGACGAGATTCCGGGGTTCAAGCTCCACCAGTTCCAGCTGCTCGACTACTGGAGCACGTACTTCAGGGTCTCGTTGCTGCTTGGCATAGCCATAGCGATGCCGGTCATCATGTACGAAGTGCTGGCGTTCGTCGCGCCGGGACTCACGAAGCAGGAGAGGCGATGGTTCCTCCCCATCGTGGTGGGCGCCTCGGCCATGTTCGTGGCCGGCATGGCGTTCGCCTACTACGCAGAGCTGCCTCCTGCCCTGCGGTTCCTGCTCAAACCGAACACCGACGACGTCGAGCCGACGATTGGCGTACAGACATACATCGATACGGTGACGCGGCTACTCCTTCTCACGGGCCTCGTGTTCGAGATGCCGTTCGTCATCATGGGTCTGGCCAAGATCGGCGTTGTCACCGCCCGCCGGCTCATCGGCTGGTGGCGTTACGCCTTCCTGTTCGCGTTCGTGCTGGCCGCGATCGTCACGCCTTCGATCGATCCGGTCACGCAGACGGTGGTGGCCGCCCCGATCGTCGTCCTGTACTTCATGGGCGCGCTGCTGGCGAAACTCGTCGAGGGCAACTCGCTCTTTGGCGCCCGCAGCTAGCGACCGCGCCAGCCCGGCGGCACGCGTTATGTCGAGCCGAAGATTTCGATCATGTGCTCGATCACGTGCACTTCTGCTGTTCCGCGGCCTCCCGGCTGTGATATCATCGCACCAACGGTGGCGAGGGACATTCAGGCGCCGGGATCACGTGAACTCCGCTCGATCGTCACGGGCATCGCGGGCGGCACGTTCAGCGGTCTGACGGGCGTGGGCGGGGGCGCCGTCATGGTGCCACTCCTGACCGGCCAGCTCAAGTTGAGCCAGCATCGCGCCCACGGCACCTCCCTCGCCATTATCATGTTCGTCGCTGTCTCCGGCGTCATCGGCTACGCCCGCGCCGGGAACATCGACTGGCGGCTGGTGTTCGCGCTCGTGCCCGGCGCCATGCTCGGCGTCGTCGCCGGTGCGAAGGCGATGGTGAAGGTACCCGCCGTGCAGCTTCGCCTGCTATTCGGGGCATTTCTCTTCTTCGTCGCGTTTCGCCAGCTCGTGTGGCACGTCTCGGCCGGCACCCCGCCGGGCGGCGCCGAGGGTCTGCTGATCGAGGCGGTCTTCGGCTTCGCCGGTGGCGCGCTCGCGGGCGTGCTCGGCGTCGGCGGCGGCGCGATCTTCGTGCCGGCGATCGTGATCTTCGGACTCGCCCGCCTCGGCGCGGACGAGGATCCGCAAAAGGTGGCCCAGGGTGTATCGCTCGTCGTCATCGTGGCGACCGGCGCCCTGGGTACGGTGACGAATCTGAAGCAGGACACGATCGACGTTCGCACGGTCCTGTGGGTGACGCCGGCGGCCGCCGTGATGGCATTCGCCGCATCGCTCGCGGCGAACCGGATGGACGTCGACGTGCTGAAGACGATATTCGGGCTGATGGTGCTCCTGCTGGCGTGCCAGATCTGGTACACGGCGGCGCGCGCACTACGTTCGGGCAGCGGTATCGGTACGATAGAGGTATGAGCATGGATGCTGCGGAGAAACGGCGAGCCCTGGCACAGATCGCCCGGGCCGTGTCCGTCTGCAACGACTGCGGTCTTGCGAAGGGGCGGACGCACGCTGTACCCGGCGAGGGCGACCCGGACGCCGAAATCGCGTTCATCGGCGAGGGGCCCGGGTTCTACGAGGACCAGCAGGGCCGCCCGTTCGTCGGCGCGGCTGGCAAGTTCCTCGACGATCTGCTGCGTTCGATCGATCTCGATCGCAAGACGGTGTTCATCGCCAACGTCGTCAAGTGCCGGCCTCCGGGCAACCGCGACCCCCAGCCCGACGAGATCGCGGCTTGCAGCAAGTATCTCGACGGCCAGCTCGCCGCAATCGAGCCGAAGGTGATCGTGACGCTTGGCCGCCACTCGATGCAGCGCTATTTCCCCGGTGAATCCATCGGCCGCGTGCACGGCCAGCCGCGCCGGAAGGGCGAGGTCATCGTCGTGCCGATGTACCATCCGGCGGCGGCGCTCCACCAGGGCAGCCTGCGCGCGACCATCGAGGCAGACTTTCGGCGGTTGCCGCAGTTCGTCGCCCGGGCGCTTGGCGGCGAGACGGAGTCGTCCGGCGAGCGCGTGCCGGCGCACCTGCGCACTGCCGCGCCCGACACACCGGCATCAGCGCAGACTGCGACCCCGCAGTCTGCGTCTTCAAGCGACCCTGAGCCGCAGCAGATGCGGCTTCTGTAAAGGACCTCATGCCAGACACACCGCTTCGCGTCATACCACTCGGCGGCCTGGGCGAGATCGGCAAGAACATGATGCTGTTCGAGTATGGCGACGACGCCATCGCCATCGACTGCGGCCTCATGTTTCCTTCCGAGGACATGCTCGGCATCGACCTCGTCATCCCGGATGTCAGCTACATCATCGAGAGCCGCAAGAACTTGCGGGCGATCTTCATCACGCACGGGCACGAGGACCACACCGGCGCGCTGCCGTACATCCTCCGCCAGATCAACGTGCCGGTGTACGCGACGCCGCTCGCCCACGGACTGATCACCGTCAAGCTCAAGGAGGCACGGCTCCTCCAGAGCACGGACTTACGGGAGATCAACGTCGGCGATTCCATCGACGAGGGTCCGTTCACCGTTCAGCCGTTCCAAGTGGCGCACAGCATCCCTGATTCGGTCGGGTACGCCATCCGCACTCCGGTCGGCACGTGCATCCATACGGGCGATTTCAAGCTCGACCACACGCCCGTCATGGGGCAGGCGACGGACCTTTCGCGCCTGGCCCAACTTGGGGACGAAGGCGTACTGCTGTTGTGCGCCGACTCGACGTACGCAGAGGTGCCGGGCTACACGCCGTCCGAACAGATCGTCGGCGCCTCCCTCCTTCGCCTCATGGCAAACGCCGACGGACGTGTCATCGTCACGACGTTCGCGTCGCTGATCGCGCGCGTACAGCAGGTGTTCGATGCGGCCGAACGCACGGGCCGCCGCGTCTTCATCACAGGCCGCAGCATGATCGACAACGTGAACATGGCCATCGAGCGGGGATACCTGCGCGCCCCGGAGGGCATGCTCGTGAGCGTTCGGGAACTCCCCAATGTGCCGCACGAGAAGCTCACCATCATCACGACGGGCAGCCAGGGCGAGCCGACATCGGCGCTCACACGCATGGCGAATCAGGCCCACCAGCACGTGAAGATTGTCGAAGGCGACACCGTGATCCTCTCCGCGTCGGCCGTACCCGGCAACGAAGCGCTGGTGCATCGTACGGTCGACAACCTCTTCAAACTCGGCGCCGACGTGCTGTACAACCGCATCGCGGACGTGCACGTCCGCGGCCACGCAGCGCAGGAGGAGTTGAAGATCATCCACGCGCTCGTCAGACCGCGCTACTTCGTGCCGGTGCACGGCGAGTACCGGCACATGGTGCTGCACGCGCAGACCGCCGAGGCGCTCAACCAGGGCACCGACACATTCATCATGACCGATGGCGACGTGCTCGAGTTGACGGCGACGGAGGCACAGTTCGGTGATCGGGTGACGGCCGACAACGTCTACGTCGACGGCCTCGGCGTCGGCGACGTCGATCACGTCGTGCTTCGCGATCGAAAGCACCTGGCATCCGACGGCATGGTCGTCGTCATTCTGGCGATGGACAAGCAGACCGGCCACGTCACCTCGCGGCCAGAGGTCGTATCGCGGGGTTTCGTCGACATGGACGAGAGCGAGGACCTGATCGAACGGACGCGCGACCGGGCCATGCAATGTCTCGCCGGAGCCGACCATCTCGTCGAATGGGGCGCGGTGCACGCGCAGGTCAAGGACGCGATCGCCAAGTTCCTGTACGACGAGACGCGCCGCCGTCCGATGGTGCTGCCAGTCGCCGTGGAGGTCTGAGCAGGTGGCCACAGGAACCCGTCCCAGGCCGCGGGCCAAGGCGCCGTCCCGCAGGGCGCCGGTGAAGCCGGTCGGCAAGCGCCGTGGCGGCAAGTCGGCGTACGCAACGATCCACGACCTGCTGCTCCGCCGCGAAACCGTGGGTGTCGGCCTGATCTTGTTCGCGCTATTCGCACCGTGGATCAACCCGTTGCCCGCGGCGCTGGCCGATGCGCGGAATGCGTTCGTCGAGACGTTCGGACTCCTGATCGTCGCGTGGGTTGCGCTCTTCCTGTACATCGGATGGCTCGTGATTCGCAATGAGCAAGCGCGTCTCTGGAGCGACTGGAGGCCCTGGGCGATTGGCCTGCTCAGTGCGCTGTTCCTGGCAGGCTTCTTCGGCTTCTTCCGCCCCGGCTGGAACGTCGGCGACGTGGCATTGACCGACCACACCGCCGGCGGCGAACTGGGCCACCGCCTCGCCGGCAATCCCTTCGGCATCATCGCATGGCTCGCCATCGCCGCGGCAGCGTTCGCGCTCGTCTCGCCGCAGGGCGCCGCGACGATCGTTCGCAACGCGCCGACCGCCGCGCAGACGGTCTGGGGCTTGCGCCTGCCCCAGCGCGCCGCACACGCCGCGAAGACCGCATTCGAGTTCATCTTCCCGACCAGGCCGGAGCCACAGGGCTCCGTGAAAGTTCCGCTCGACTCCGTGATGTGGGCGCAGACATCGAGCACGGCGGTGGCCGATCCGGACGTTGACGAGCCGCAGCCACACGTCGAGCCCGTGCAAGCGCAGCTCTTCCCGGAGGAAGCACCTGATGACGACGACACGGGCGGCGTCACCATCGATGCGCGCGGCAATCGCCGGTCGCGCGACGGCTGGCAGCTCCCCGCCATGGACATCCTTTCGGACAAGCTCCCGCCCGACACGGGCGCGGCGGACAACCGCCAGCGAGCAGAACTCATCGAAGAGACGCTCGCGAGCTTCGGCGTCGATGCCAAGGTGGTTCAGATTAACGAGGGGCCGACGGTCACGCAGTTCGGCATCGAGCCCGGCTGGGAAATCAGGACCCGCAACGTCACCGAGCGCGACAAAGACAACAAGGTGGTCATCGACAAGGACGGCGCACCGAAGACGCGCGTCGAAGAGGTGTCGCGAACCCGCGTGCGCGTCCAGCAGATCACGTCGCTGGCCAACGACCTTGCCCTCGCGCTGGCGGCGCCGTCGATCCGCATCGAGGCGCCGGTGCCGGGCAAGCCGGTGCTGGGTATCGAAGTGCCGAATGCCTCCAAGTCCCTCGTAACGCTGCGCAGCGTCGTGCAGACACCCCAGTTCCAGCGCCAGTCATCGAAGTCCAAACTTACGGTCGCCCTGGGGCAGAGCGTGTCCGGCGAGGCGATCGTCGCGGACATGACGAAGATGCCGCACCTGCTCATCGCCGGGGCGACCGGCTCCGGCAAGTCGGTTTGCATGAACTCGATTATCTCCTGCATTTTGATGCACGCCTCGCCGGCCGAGGTGCGAATGGTGATGATCGACCCGAAGCGGGTCGAACTCGCAGCGTTTGCGCAGATTCCGCACCTCGCGTTCTCCAGCATCGTCGTCGAAATGGACAAGGTCGTCGGCACGTTGCAGGCCGTGATCCACGAGATGGAATCGCGCTACCGGAAATTCGCCTCGCTCGCCGTCCGTAATATCGACGGCTTCAACCGAAGTCCGAGAGCCACCGAGAAGCTTCCATATTGGATCGTCATCATCGACGAACTGGCCGACCTCATGATGGCTGCGCCGTTTGAGGTCGAGCGCCAGATATGCCGGCTGGCGCAGCTTGCGCGCGCCACCGGGATTCACCTCGTCGTCGCGACGCAGCGCCCGTCGGTGGACGTGATCACGGGCTTGATCAAGGCCAACTTCCCGACGCGCATCGCGTTCGCCGTCAGCTCCCAGGTGGACTCCCGCACGATCCTCGACATGGCCGGCGCCGAGAAGCTGCTCGGCCGTGGCGACATGCTGTACATGGCGCCCGACTCGGCGAAGCCAAAGCGCCTGCAGGGCGTCTTCGTCTCCGATGACGAGATCGAGCGGCTCGTCGGATTCTGGACGCAGGAGCGCTTCTCCGACATCGAGCGCCCGACGTTCGACCACCTGTACGACGAGGCAAAGACGGAACTCGAGCAGGAGGGCGCCACCGACGACATGTTCGACCGGGCGAGAGACCTCGCGTTCGAGCACAACCGTGTGTCCACGTCGCTGCTGCAGCGGCGACTGCGCATCGGGTACCCGCGTGCTGCCCGGCTCATGGACATGCTCGAGGAGCAGGGCGTCGTCGGTCCATCCGAAGGCGGTGGATCCCGGGAGGTGTTCAACCCCGGCGACCGGCCGCCGTTCGGGGAGCCCGACGAACTCAAGTTCTAACACCCGAATCCCGAATCGCCGTGGACGCGCGACATCAGCGGAGGGCAGTCGTGGCATCGACGCCAACGCCGAAACTGGAGATCGGCGTCGACGAAGAACTCCTCCCGCGCCACGACGCGGCGCATGGGACGCCAGACCCGATGGTGCGCCGCTTTCTGACGCTCCGGCTGCCGGCGGGCAGCGCCCGCTTCAGCAGGCCGGCTACGGCCACCCGGGGCGCTTCAATCCGTGGGAGCCACGCGGCATCGACTCGCCGTTGCAGCCCAGGACGCGGGATCTGCTGGCGCTCTGCGATTCGATCTCGTCAATGCTGGCCTAAGTCCGGTGGAGCCGCGATCAAGAACGCGTAGACCTCACCCGATGTGCATGCCACGTAGACGTGGCCATCGGCGGTTGCCGCGATACCGACGGGCCCTGTTTCGTCATTTCTCGACGGGAACGTGAACGCGCCGCGCTGCCTCCCCCGCATGTCATAGATCACCACGCGTCCTCCCACCGGGTCGGTGACCAGCAGCACGTCTCGGGAGATCGCCATGTGCGGCACACGCGTTCCGACGCCGAGCACGCCCTTCACCGCTCGCGCCGTCCGGCCGTCCGTCGAGATCACGATCGTGCCGCGTTCGAAATCAGCGGCGAACACCGTGCCGTTCGCAGCGACAGCCAGGTCGGACGGCTGGACGGCGCGGTCCTCCACACCTGGAGCGGACATCTCCAGCGGAATCGCTTCACCGCCGGAGAGCGATACCGCGAACAGGAGGCCTCGATTCGCCGACGCCACGAACGCGATGTCGCCCCTGACGTCGACGCCGTTCACGCTCGGGAACAACCCACCGATGGAGCGCGCCGGGTTGCCGCCCTTGTCGAGCGCGACCAGCCGTCTCGATGCACCGTCGGCCGCGATGACGTCCCCCGCTGGCGTGGATGCCAGGTCGACCACATCGGTGCCGGCGTCCAGGCTCGTAGAGCGAAGCGGGTTGCCCGCCTGATCAATGAACGCGAGCCTGTTCCCGGACGCCACGATGACCGTTCCGTCCGAGAGCACCGTCACGGCCGCGGGCGAGTCGAGCCCTGCGAACGTCTTGGCGCCGCCCCAGGCTGGATCGGGCGTCAACGCGACGGGTTGCGGCGCGACGTACGAAGGCGGCACCGGCTCGAATTCCGATCCATCGGCGCGAACCCAGTCGCCGCCGGGCCGCCGCAAGTAGAGTGCCCAGTCCGGCCCGTTCCGTACCAGGTACTGGATCGACACGACGTGGTCGCCCGCCGAGAGGCGTGTCGAACTCCGAACGTCGCGCGGGCCGTGGGAGCCGCCGTTGTCGACCACAAGGTCATCGTCGACGAACAGTTGTGACGGATTCTCTCCCCTGAGCCCGAATCCGTATTCTCCCTCCGCGTCGGCCCTGAAGACGCCGCGATATTCGATTGCGACCCCACCTGCCTCCTGCTCGGACGCCACGGCGAAGGGAAGACGGCCCGCGGCCACCACCTGGCCGGCAAAGTTGTCGCCCTGGTGGTACACGACCTGGAATCCGTGGGTTCCCGCGCTCCTGCCGTAGAGCAGGTCCGAGGCGGCGACGCCCTTCGGGGCCTGCTCGTCGGAATACGAGACCGAGCTGGAACCGGCCGCATGCAGCACCGCTGTGATGTTCAGGCTGTGCTGTCCCGGTCCGAGGGTCAGGTTCTCAGCCAGCGCATTACCGGTCCCGCGGGCGACCGTCTTTCCGTCCAGCTCAATCGTTACGTCGCCTGGGGCCTCGACGCCGAACGCTGCGCCCTGCGACGCCTGGGCGGACCACAGGTAGCCGTCCCACACCGCCGTCACCGTACCGTGTGGTCCCAGGTCCGACGCGGTCCAGTCGCGATCGATGGCGCTCCCCGCCGACCAGAGTACCGGCCCGGCGGACCCGGCGCCGTCGTGTACGGTGAGCCGCAGCTGGTGGAGCGTATCGACGTCGGAGGCGGGCACGGTCACGCGCGTGAACGATATCCGCCCGAACGGATCGGCGAAATCATCACGCGAGAGATCCGGATAGAGCCGCTGCAGCGTCGGGAGCAGGCCGAACTGTCGCTCGTCGAGGATCAGCAGCGTGTCGCGCTGGCTCCGCGCGAGCACGAGGTCGCGGGTCGGGTTGAACGTCCGATACTTCTTGCCTCGAGCGAGCACTGACACCGCCGGGTGCTTCGTGAACTCGTTGGCAACGTACACGTCCTCTGCGCCAGAACGATCGGCGATGATCTCGCCGATCCGGGTATACGGCGGCTGGAACGAATCGTAGACATTCTGGTTGTGTGCCTGCCGATCGAAGAAGTCGTGGTAGTTGATGCCGGCGCTCGCGCCGGCCATCGACACCGCGGCCACGCCGAACAGCATCAGACCGGCGCGTGTCGCCGACAGCGAACGGTACAGCACGTTCACCGCGAGGCCCACGAGCAGGAACAGCGGCGGAAGCGCGCCGATGTCCCGGATGGCGCTGGGATTCTCGCTGCTGATGGTGAACGCACCTGGCGCCACGGCCAACACGAGCCAGCCGAGCATTCCGCCCTCGCGCCAGCTTCGAAACGACCAGGCGCTGACGGCGACGCCGAGGACCAGCAACGCCGCGGAGACGCCATCAAGCATCGGCGCGCCGGGCAGATTGTGGCGGCCGTTCCGATCTCCGGCCACGTTCATCATCTTGAACGTCGCCGCGATGTTCGACGTGAGCGGTTCGTAACTGTGATCCCGATCGATCTCGTTGAAGACGCTGATGGCACGCGTCCGCTCGAGGAACAGGTCCTGGTGGCGGATCGCGAACTGCCCGAGCGGCGCAACCACGGCTATGAAGGACACAGCATAGATGACCAGTCCCGGCACGTTGTTCCGGAGCAGCCGCCACTGCGCCGCAGCGATGTACACGAGGAAGAACAGCACCACGATCGGCACGAAGCGAAACCCCAGATACGTGTAGAGGCCCGCCGCCAGGCTCCCTCCCGCCAGGAAGAACAGCAGCTTGTTCTTCGTTTCGAGCGCGCGCACCAGGAAGTACACCGCCATGATCTCGAGCAGCGGCTGCAGCGACGCCTCCCACGAGATCCGGCTGAACGTCACGGCATATCGCGACACGGCCAGCAATGCCGTCGCGACAAGCGCGGGCACCGGGCTCAACAGCCAACGCGCCAGAAAGTAGAAGGCGACGACGGCCGTCAGCCCCGCTAACGCCGGCACAAGCCGAAAGGCGAACACGGTGTACCCGAACGTCTTGAAGGAGGCGATCAGCAGATAGAAGTACAGCGTCGAATGGCCGAAGTTGGAGGAGCGCCAGACCGTGAGGTGACTGCGATCGATGATCCAGAGCGCGTCCGTGCCGTTGACGGCTTCGTCGTACCAGAGACCGGGCGGGAACTCCGTGAACCGGAAGAAGCGAAAGAACGCCGCCAGCGCCACAATGCCGGCCAGGAGCGCAAGCTCCCACCGCATCGTCAGCTCGAATGGAGCCTCGATCGAAGTCGCGCGCCTGGTCCGGCTCATCGAGAGCGCGGCGCCGCCGAACAGAATCCCCGCCGGCACGAACCCAAAGCCGACGCTCGGGATCGCCGTTCCGGCCACGATGGAAAATTGCGTCAGCAATGCGACGCACACGGCGGCTACAGCAAGCGCCGGAGCCACCCATTGTCCGCCAAGCAGACGAGACACGCGCCCCCGCCGCGCACGCGCCTCCGCTGCCGCGGGTTCGGTCGGCGGGTCAGCGGTCGAGTCCATGCGCTCCCGAACTGATGCGGTCGGGGAAGACCGCGGTCATTATACGGCGCTCGATTCGCTGGGATGGTCGCGTCAGGACCTCGCGGATGGTGCGTCACCGGCCGGCCGCACCGCGTCGGCGGGCACTTCCCGCTGCTGGAGCAGCCAGAGACGGAAGTAGCGGCCGCGGAGCGCAAGCAGCTCGTCATGCGTGCCTTGCTCGACGATCTCGCCATGGTGCAGCACGATGATCCGGTCAGCGCCGCGCACGGTGGCGAGCCGGTGCGCGATGATGATGCTGGTTCTGCGCGCCGTCAGCCGATCCAGGCTCGCCTGAATCAACGCCTCGGTCTCGGAATCGATGTTGGCCGTCGCCTCGTCGAGCACGAGCATCACTTCCGGGTCGAACGCGACGGATCGCGCGAACGCCAGCAACTGCTTCTGGCCGGTACTGAGGTTGGCGCCACGCTCGACGAGGCGGTGCTGGTATCCGTCCGGCAGCTCGTTGATGAACCGGTCCGCACCTACGAGCCGTGCCGCGTTCCGCACCTGCGACGCCGGTATCGACTCGTCCCGGAGGCGAATGTTTTCCTCGATCGTCCCGGTGAATATGAACGGATCTTGGAGGACGAGTCCGATGTGCCGGCGCACCTGCTGCTGCTTCGCCCGCGAGATATCCACGCCGTCGAGGCGAATCGTGCCCTCCTGGATGTCGTAGAACCGCAGCAGGAGGTTGATCAGGCTCGTCTTACCGGCGCCCGTCGCGCCGACGAACGCTACCCGCTCGCCAGCGGCGATCTGGAAGCTGACGTCCTTCAGCACCCACGTGTCGGGCATGTACGCGAATGACACGTGGTCGAATTCGACGGCGCCGGCGACCCTCTCGGGCAACTCCGCAGCGTCGTCGACATCCTGGACCCCTTCCGGCTGGTCGAGCAGCGTGAAGATGCGCTCCAGCGCAGCCATGGCCGACTGAAGGATGTTGAATCGGTCCGCGATCTCGCGCACGGGGTTGTAGTACATCGATAAGAGCAGGAGGAACGCCACCATCCGGCCGATCGTCAGCGATTCGTGGAGGACGAAGCGGCCGCCGATCACGATGACGATCGCGGTCGAAATCGCGCTGACCATCGCGACGACCGGCTCGAACAGGGCGTACGAGTGCACGACCTCCATGTTGGCTTCGAGCAAGCGGCCGTTGTGCTCCCGGAACTCCTCGTTGTCGCGCTTGTGCCGCCCGAACAGCTGGACGAGCAAAATCCCGCCGATGTGCTCGGCAGTGAAGCCGTTGAGGCGTGCCACGTGCAGGCGCTGCTTGCGGAACGAGTTCCGCATGACGACGGCAAACCAGCGCATGATCACGGCGAGGATCGGCATGATGACGAACGTGATCAATGCCAGCTTCCAGTTGATCCAGAGCAGCGCCGCCGCCACGCCGACGATCATGAACACGTCGGCGATGATCGTAATCGCGCCGGCCGTCAACAGTTCGTTGAGCGCCGCGATGTCGTTGGTCAATCGCGTGACGAGCCGGCCGACGGGGTTGGCGTCGTAGAACGCGATCGACATGCGCTGCAGGTGACGGAAGAGCTGCATGCGCAGATCGTTCATCACCTTCTGCGAGACGACGACCATGAGCAGCGACTGGACGTACCGGAACACGAAGAGCAACGCCAGCACGGACAGGTAGGCGGCGATGATCCACCAAAGTCCGCCCGTCCGCTGCTTTGCGATGTCGCGGTCGATGGCCTGCTGGACGAGCAGCGGCTGCGCCAGCAGCAATCCCGTCGTGACGAGCAGCAGGACGATCGCCAGCACGGTGCGTCCGCGGTACGGGCGCATGTACTGCATCAGCCGATTGACGAGGCGCGCGTCGTACGCCTTGCCGATGGCGTCGTCTTCCTCGTGGTAACCGGAGATGGCCACTACTGCCCGCCCGCCGTGCTGTCGCTGTCGTCGTCGAGTTGCTGTTCCAGCCGCTGCCGCCTGTCGAGCTGCGCATACGGTCCGTCGCGTGCCAGCAGCTCGTCGTGCGTCCCGCGCTCGACGATGCGGCCACCTTCGAGCACGACGATCTGATCCGCCCACTTCACGGCCGAGATTCGGTGCGCGATGATCACCGCCGTCCGCCCCGCGATGAAGCCGCGCACTCCGGCGAGGATCCGCTCCTCGGTGTAGGCGTCCACGTGGGAGAGCGCGTCGTCGAGGACCAGGATCGGCGCCTCGCGCGCCAGCGCCCGCGCGATCGCCACGCGCTGCTTCTGCCCGCCCGAGAGGGATACGCCGCGCTCACCGACCATCGTTTGCATGCCGTGCGGAAGCTGCGGCAGGTCATTCGACAGCTGCGCCAGCTCGACGGCCTGCTTCAAGTGCTCCGGGTCCACGTCGCCGCCCCATGCGACGTTCTCTTCGAGCGTCGTAGAAAAGAGGAACGACTCCTGCGGCACGAAGGCGACGGCCCGATGCAACTGCGCCAGCGGCATGTCGCGCACGTCGCAAGCGTCGATGGCGACGCGGCCCGACCGCACGTCGTACACGCGGGCGATCAGGCTGGCGAGTGTCGTCTTGCCGGTGCCGGTCGGTCCTACGATTGCGAGGGTCGTCCCGGCGGGTACGTCGATTGTGATGTCGTGCAGCACCGGCCTGTTGAAATAGCCGAAGTTGACGTGATCGAACGCGATGCTGCCCCGTATCGGCGGAACGGGCCGCACCCCCGGGGCATCGACCACGACCGGTTTGCGAGACAACACCTCTTCGACCCGCTCCATTGATGCCGCGGCCTGCTGATACAGATTCAGCGTCCAGCCGAGATTCACCATCGGCATCGACAGGAGCACGATGTAGCTGTTGAACTGCACGAACTGCCCGAGCGTGATCGCGCCGGACTTGACCTCGAGCGCGCCGACGTAGATGACGATGACGGTGCTGACGCCGACGAGCACCGCGAGCAGCGGCCAGAGAGCCATCGAGAGTCGAGCCCACTCCAGATTCGCCTTCTCGAACACGCGGGTCTCCCGTTCGAAGGCGGCCGCCTCGTTTTCCTCCTGGACGTAGGCCTTGACCACCCGTGCGCCGGAGAAGTTCTCCTGCACGAACGTCGTCAGGCCGCCGAACTGCGTCTGGACCGCATGGAACTTCTTCTCGATGACCCGCCCCACCCACACGAAGACCAGCGTGATGCACGGCAGCGGCGCGGCCGCGAGTAAGGCGAGCTTGACATCGATCGTGAGCATGATCGTGAGGCCCGCGATGAACAGAAGGATCGATCGGCAGAGATCCATGAGCCCCGGTCCGAGTATCTCGCGGATGGTCGTCACGTCATTCGAGACACGCGCCATCAGGTCGCCGGTCTGGTTGTCCTGAAAGAACTTCTGATCAAGCGACTGGATGTGCGCGTACACGTCGTTCCGGAGGTCGTACTCCATCTTGCGGGACGACCCGCTCACGTAGACGCGCGTGATGAACCGCAGGCCGCTGTCGGCCGTCTGGATGGCGATGGTCAGGCCCGCGAATACGAGCAGCTTCTCCGTGCTTACCCCGGCACGAAGGCTGTCCACCGCGCGCCCGAGTACGTAGGGCGCGGCGATGCTCGCTGCCGATGCAATCGCAAGCGAGATCAGCCCGATCGACATGCGCAGCCGGTAGCGAACGATGTACGGCCACAGCCTGGACACGAAGCGCACGCGATGCCCCTCACCCGATCAGAAATCGCCATTCTAGGTGACGCGAACGCGTCACGGTAGGAGCTTGCGCGCGCGGAGTCGTTCATGAAATCGGCGTGTTGCGCGGCGAATACCGCCACGCGCCGCGCCACCGGGTGCCGACGGGGCGTCGTAGGTGGCCACCTGAAGCCGGATTCTGGATTACCCGGTCAGCCTTGACCGGGCCACGATCGTGCCGTAGCTTCTCCGCATCGCGTTGCCGGAAGGAGCACCATTTGTCCGAGGAGCCTGTCTCCCGCTACTACTGGTCGCAGCGCCTGAAGCTGCACTACGCCGTCTGGGGAGACGAATCCAATCCACCGCTGCTCCTGATTCACGGTAACCGCGACCACGCCCGCACATGGGACCATGTGGCCGCGCGTCTCAAGCGAGACTACTGCGTGTACGCCGTCGATCTGCGCGGCCACGGCGACAGCGCTTGGGCCGTCGGCGGCCAATACAGCCTGCCGGAGTTCGTCCTGGACGTAGCGATGCTCGCGGCCGAGATCAACCGCAATCCCCTGACGGTGATCGGGCACTCACTGGGCGGCGCGGTCGCACTCGAGTATTCCGGCGTGTTCCCCGAGCAGGTGCGCAAGGTGGTCGCGATCGAGGGTCTCGGCCCGCGGGTCGGGGAACCGACACCCGCCTCGCGGCGCATGCGCCGATGGATCGGCAATCTGCGCGAGTTCGACAAGCGGCAGCCGCGTCACTACGCCTCGATCGAGGATGCTGTCAGACGTATGCTCGAAGAGAATCCGCACTTGAGCGACGAGATGGCGCACCACCTGACAATTCACGGCATGCGCGAGAACGACGACGGCACGCGCAGCTGGAAGTTCGACAACTATGTGCGTCTGCACTCACCGTACGAGTTCAACATCGGTGAAGCCCGCGAGATCTGGAACCAGATCCGCTGCCCCGTGCTCCTCATCCGCGGCTCCGAGAGCTGGGCCTCGGATCCTGAGGAAGACGGCAAGGCTTCGGCATTCCACGACTACCGGTCAGTCGTCGTGAAAGACGCCGGCCACTGGGTGCATCATGACCGGCTCGACGACTTCATGAACGTCGTGGAACACTTCCTCTAGCGCCGCCCTCGCGCGTCGCAAGAGAAAGCGCGCCTTCCACAGCTTCGATGTAGACGCCGGGATCGTCGCCCCCGTCGAGCGCGCCAGCGAAGACCGAGGCGTCGTCCTGCGCCGGCGGCGCCACGGTTCGCCGCGCTTCGCGGCCGGGCCATTCCTCGCGCAGGTGGATGTGTCCGCTCTCCTCGTGCGTTTCCGCGATGAATGACGCGCCATCGGTCCGCACGCGCATCGCGATCGCGCCGCGCCGGGCGGCGCCGTTGCACGAGACTGTAAGGCGTACGCCGCGACTGCCGTCGTACAACATCGCCTCGAGGCCGCCATCGCGGCCGGCCACGTCGGCGAGTGTCAACCCGAGCCGCGATATCATCCAGCCGGCAAGGAGCAACGCCTCCGCCGCGGGCTGCGTCCCGCCGGAGCCGATGTCAATCGACGTGAGACGGGCCAATTCGCGCAACGCATCCTGGCTGTCGAAGAGCTGCGCGACGAGCGCGCGCCAGATCTCGGTCCGGCACCATGCCAGATCGCAGAGTTCAATCTCGTGAGCGCGTTTCACCGTGAGAGCGTCGACCCATGCTGATCCGCAGTCGCCCGCCTCGGCCGAGTCGAAGAACAGCCGGTCGGCGGCATCGGCAAGTTCCTGGACAAGCACCGACGTCAACCGCGGCTCCCCGATGACCCACGCGGCGACGGGCACCTCCGGTACCAACAGTGCCAGAACGGCGGAGGCCAGCGGACGCTCCTCGCCCGGCGCGCCGGTCAATGCCACGTCCTCGGAGCAGAGGTGACGTCCGCCGCTCGCCGAGTACCAGCAGCGTGCGCCGATCGCCGCCTCGACGCCGGATGCGCCCGGCGACGTCATGGCCAGGATGCCGCGGCACGGGTGGTGCGACGGCAACGCCGACATCACCGCCTCGAACCGACCGCGGGCGTCATCCTGCAGCCCGATGCCGACGAAGTTGAGCACACGCAGCCGCACGGACGATTCGTCCGCGCCCACCGGCGACGATTTCTGCCAGATACGGTTGAGCGCGTCCTCGACCTCATCCGGACGCACGACGACCGGCTGGTCGAACAAGCGCTCGATTTCTACATCCGATGCCATTCGCGTCCGTCCCGCTCGATCAAGTCTGTGGCCCGGTCCGGCCCCCAACTCCCTGCCTCGTAGAACTGGAGCGCCGACGCCCCGCCGGCCCAATCATCCAGCACCGGCGTCAGAACTTCCCACGCGGCATCGACGCTGTCCGAACGGGTGAACAGCGTCGAATCACCGAGCATCGCGTCGAGCAGTAGCCTCTCGTACGCCTCCGGCGCGCTGACGCCGAAGGACGTCCCGTATCGGAAATCCATGTTGACCGGTCGAACGTCCGAACGCGTGCCGGGCACCTTCGCACCGAAGCGCAGCGAGATGCCTTCGTCCGGCTGAATGCGCAGCACGAGCAAGTTCGGCGTCGGATTGTCGCCGCCCATGTTCCGGAAGAGCTGCAACGGCGCCGTCTTGAACGTGATGGCGACTTCCGTCGCCCTTTTCGGCAGCCGCTTTCCGACGCGCAGGTAGAACGGCACGCCGGCCCAACGCCAGTTCTCGATTTCGAGGCGCAGCGCGACGTACGTCTCCATCCGGGAGTCCGGCGCCACGCCGGGCTCCTGGCGATATCCCGGCACCTGTTCGCCGACGATCGCGCCGCCGACGTACTGGCCCCGCACCGTGTCGCGATCGACGCTGTCGATCGGTGTGATGGCGCGGAACACCTTGGCCTTTTCGTCGCGGACGGCGTCGCCCTGGAACGACGCAACCGGCTCCATCGCGACGAGGGCGAGCACCTGGAACAGGTGGTTCTGCACCATGTCGCGGAGCGCGCCCGCTTCCTCGTAATACGCGCCGCGCCCCTCGGTGCCCACCGTCTCGGCCACGGAGACCTGCACGTTGTCGACGTAGCGCCGGTTCCAGATCGGCTCGAAGATGCCGTTCCCAAACCGGAACACCAGGATATTCTGAACGGTCTCCTTCCCCAGATAGTGGTCGATGCGGTAGATCTGGCGCTCGCGAAACACCGCGCCGACGCTGCGGTCCAACTCGCGCGCCGACGCCAGGTCACGTCCGAACGGCTTCTCGACAACCAGCCGCGCCCAGCCGGCGTCTTTCCCGGCTCGTGCCAACCCCGCCTCGCCGATTCGCCGCGCGATCGGCGCGTACGCGGTTGGCGGCGTCGCGAGGTAGAACAAGCGGTTCCCGGACGCTCCGTGCGCGGTGTCCTGCGCCGCCAGCCGCTCCCCAAGCCGCTGGTATCCGGCCAGATCGTCGAACGTCGACGAGACATAGTGCAGGCCTTGCGCGAAGCTCTCCCAGATGTCCTCCTCGACCGGCTCGCGCGAGTACTGCGTCACGGCTTCCTTCATGACGGCGCGGAACTGCTCGTCGCTCCAGTCGCGCCGCGCAAAGCCCACGACGGAGAATCCGGCCGGAAGCAGACGTTCGCGCGACAGGTTGTAGAGCGCCGGCATCAGCTTGCGCGCCGTCAGGTCGCCGGTCGCGCCGAACACGACGACGGCGCAGGGATCAGGCGAACGAGGCAATCGCAATCCGGCGCGCAGTGGGTTCGGCCGGTCGGACGTACTCGTCGTCACGGCTGCTGCACTTCCGCCTGCTTCAGCGCGTGGCCGCCGAATTCGTTGCGCAATGCTGCCTGCACCTTCGCGCTAAACGACGATTCCTGCCGCGACGCGAACCGCCGCATGAGTGAGAGCGTGATGATCGGCAACGGCACGTCCTGGTCGAGCGACTCCTGCACCGTCCATCGCCCTTCACCCGAGTCCTCGACATATCCTTGAATCGACTCCAGCCGCGGGTCCCGATCGAACGCCCGCACAGCAAGCTCCAGCAACCACGACCGGACGACCGATCCGCGATTCCAGAGCGCCGACACCCGCCGCAGGTCGATGCTGAACCGCGAGCCCGCGAGCAGTTCAAAGCCCTCGCCGTAGGCCGCCATCATTCCGTACTCGATGCCGTTATGGATCATCTTCACGAAATGGCCCGCACCGCTCGGTCCGACGTGTGCGTATCCGTCCGCGGGCGCCAGCGTCCGCAGCGCCGGCTCGATGTGCGCGAATGCACCGGCCGATCCGCCGGCCATCAGGCAGTACCCCTCCTTCAGGCCCCAGATGCCGCCGCTCGTTCCACAGTCGACGTACTCGATACCGCGCGCCTGCAGCTCTTCCCCACGACGCATTGTGTCGTGGTAATTCGAGTTGCCACCATCAATGATGACGTCTCCCTCCGCGAGAAGGGGCGCGAGAGCGTCGATCGTCGCCTGCACCGGCGCGCCGGCGGGCACCATCATCCACACGGCGCGCCGCGGCGGCAGATGGTCGACCAGTTCCTGTAACGAGGCCGCGCCGGTCGCACCAATGGCCGCCGACGCGGCGACCGCAGCCGGGTTCAGGTCCGTCACGACGACGCGATGCCCGCCCTCGACCAGGCGCTGGGTCATGTTTGCGCCCATGCGGCCCAGTCCGATCATGCCAATGTCCATCACGTCACCTCCGTGTGGTGCCGCGCACGGCTGCGCGCACCGCTTCCACGAGCGCGTCGAGCCCCGATGTTACGTCGGCATCCAGATGCACCCGCAGGGCCGGCCGGCCGTGGCCGAGCATGGACTCGAAATCGCCAATCGCCTGTGCGCGCTTGAGCTGTGCGAATGTGAACGGCCTCCCCGGTACGGGGACATCCGCCGCGCCGGTGGCCGTCACCTGCAGAAAGACGCCCTGCGGCGGCCCGCCCTTGTGCAACTGCCCGGTGGAATGGAGGAAGCGCGGGCCGTAGCCGAGCGTCGTGGCGGCGCGCGTCGCGTCGCGCACGATCGCCCGCATCTCCGCGAAGGCCGCATCCGTCGACGGCGTCGGCGGGACGAAGGCGGCGATCGCGAGGTAATCGCCCGAAGCCACCTGCTCGAGCAGCCGATCCACTTCCTGTTCGACGGATCCGCCGGCCAGCCTGCCCGGCGTGACCAGCGCCACCGGCGCGCCGCGGCCGTCGATCCCTTCGGCGTCAAGCCGGCCGTTCGCCTCGAACTCTCGCAGGACGCGGCTCGTGTTGTCCTTCGATTCCTGCACGTTGGGTTCATCGAACGGGTTGATGCCGATGATCTGGCCGGCGACGGCGACCGCGAACTCCCACCGGAAGAACTCGCGACCCAGGTCGAGAACGTCATCGAGGTCAATCACGATCACCGGATGCCCAGCCACCGTCACGGCATCGATGAAGGCATCCTGCTCTACGGGCGTCTGACCTTCGAGACGAAGCTGTACGAACAGGCGGTCGTCGCCGTAGCGGTCACTCGTAGCGGGCGGCTCGCCCACCACAGGCACGATGCCGCGCCCGAGCTTGCCGGTGCTCTCCGCGATCAGTTGCTCCACCCACAACCCGAAGGCCTCGATCGGCGGCGCGACTATGAACGTGGCCTTGTTCCGTCCGGCGAGCGCGAGCGCGCCCAGCGCGGCGCCGAGGCGCAGCCCGTCGCCGGTCACGGCCTTCTCCGCGCCGGCTGCCGCGATGCCGCGATCGAGCAGCGCTGCGACGTCGATTCCAATGACGGCCGCAGGTCCCAGCCCGAAGTACGAGAGCGCCGAGTAGCGTCCGCCGATGTCCGCCGGATTGGTGAACACGTGCCGGAAGCCGTGCTCCCGGGCCAGCGCCTGCAACGGCGTGCCCGCATCGGTGACGGCGACGAAGTTGTCGCCGGCACGCTCGCCCTTCGCGTCGCGCACCAGCTGGTGGAAGTGGGCGAACAAGCACAGAGCCTCGATCGTCGTGCCGGACTTCGATGACACGAAGACAAGGGTACGTGCCGGATCGATCTGATCGACCACCGCCCCGATTGTCGCCGGGTCCGTGGTGTCGAGGACGTGAAGCCTCGGCGAGCCGTCCCGCGAGCCGAAGCTGCGGCGCAGCACTTCCGGCGCGAGCGAGCTGCCGCCCATGCCGAGCAGCACTGCGTCACGGAAGCCATCTGCGCGAGCGGCGGCCGCGAACTGCCGCAGGTCGGCGACGCGAGCCCTCATCGCCGTAGCTACGTCGAGCCAGCCGAGACGGTTGGCGACGCCGCGTCGCTGGGCGGCGTCGCCGCCCCAGAACGTCGCATCGCGGGCGAAGATCCGCTCCGCCGCACGCATCGAGGTCAGCGCCTCCACTCGTTCGCGAAAGGCATCCTCGTAGCGGCCGAGCGAGAATCTCACGCGGCGGTGACCTTCGCGATCTTTTCGGCCTTCGCGGCAGTGGTCTCGTTGATCTGGCCGAACGACTTGGCGAACGCCTCGACGCCGTCCTTCTGCAGTTGGTCCGTGACCGCGTCGAGTGAGATGCCCGCCGTGCCGAGGTCCGACAGGACCTTGCGGGCAGCGTCGACGGCCTCGTCGAGCGTGCGGCGGACGTCGCCGTGGTCGCGGAACGCCTCGATCGTGGCCGGCGGCATCGTATTCACGGTGTCCGGGCCGATCAGTTCCTGAACGTACAGGATGTCGCTGTACCGGGCGTTCTTTGTGCCTGTGCTTGCCCATAATGGCCGCTGGACTTTGGCGCCCTTCGCCCCGAGCTTCTTGAAGCGCTCGCTGCCGAAGACCTCCCGGAAGCGCTGGTACGCGACCTTCGCATTCGCGTTCGCCGCCTTGCCAAGCAGGCCCTCCAGGTGCCGGCGTTCGGCATCACCGTTCGCGGCAGCAATCCGCGCCTCGATCAGCTTGTCCGTGGCGGTGTCGACGCGGCTCACGAAGAAGCTCGCCACCGAGTTGGAGTCGCGCAGGTCCAGGCCTGCATCCGCGCGGCGTTCGAGCCCCCGCAGGTACGCCTCGATCACGCGCTCGTAGAACGAGACGGCGAAGATCAGCGTGACGTTGATGTTCACCCCGGCGGCGATACACTCCTCGATCGCCGGCAGACCCTCTTCCGTGGCGGGGATCTTGACCAGCAGGTTCGGCCGGTCGATCGCCTTCCACCATCGCTTCGCCTCGTCGATCGTCGCCTGCGTCTCGAACGCTTTCTCCGGCGACACCTCGATGCTCACGAAGCCGTCCGCCCGCGCTTCGTCGAACACCGGCCGCAGGATGTCGGCAGCGTGGCGGATGTCCGTGATGGCCAGTTGCTCGAACAGATCTCCCGGCAGCACGCCCTGCCGAATCAGGTCCGCGATCTGCGCATCGTAGTCGTCCCCCGCGCTGATCGCCTGGGCGAAAATCGTCGGGTTGGCGGTCACGCCGCGGATGCCATCGTCTTCGATGTACCGCTTGAGTCCGCCGTCCTCGAGCATATTGCGGCGGATGAAGTCGAGCCACGGGGACTGCCGCTGCTCGTCGAATAGCTTCCTGACCGCGTTAGCCATCGATCTTCTCCCTCTCCCCGGTGAGGCGCGCTTCAATAGCGCGCACCTTGTTCAGGCGGCGAACGTGGCGCTCCTCGCCTGAGAATTGAGCGTCCACGAATGCCCGCACGAGTTCCAGCGCCAGGTCCGGCCCGATGACGCGCGCGCCGAGCGCCAGCACGTTCATGTCGTCGTGCTCAACACCCTGGTGCGCCGAGTAGATGTCGTGGCAGACGGCGGCGCGTACGCCGAGGATCTTGTTCGCCGCCACCGACGCACCCACTCCACTGCCGCATACCAGCACGCCGCGCAGACTCTCGCCGGCGGCCACGCTGCGCCCGACGGCCTCCGCGAAATCCGGATAATCCACCGGCTCCTCGCTGAACGTGCCCTTGTCGAGCACCTGGCAGCCCATACGCTCGAGCTCCTGAACGATGATCTGCTTCAGCGAATAGCCGGCGTGGTCGGCACCGACGGCGATGCGCATACCTGTTACGTCCTTACTCCGCTCAGGCGATCCACGACGGCCCGGGTTCGCGCGGCGACATTCTCCGCCGTGAAGCCGAGCTTCTCCAGCACCGTCTTTGCCGGCGCAGACGCACCGAACCGGCCATCGATGCCGATGCAGTCGCCATCGTCACCTACCCAACGCCTCCAACCCATGGTAACGCCGAGCTCGACCGAGATGCGCGCCCGAACCTCGGGCGGCAACACTTCGTCGCGGTAGGCGCGCTCCTGGGTTTCGAATCGGCTCCAGCACGGCATGCTGACCACGCGCACGCGCACGCCGCGGCCCTCGAGCAGTTCCTGCGCCTCGATCGCCAATCCCACTTCTGACCCCGTCGCGATGATGATGGCATCCGGACGTCCGGCGCCGGTCGCGTCGCTGACAACGTACGCACCGCGGAGAACGCCAAGCGCGGCGCCATTGGCCGTGCCCGGCAGGTTCGGCACGGCCTGCCGCGTCAGCGCGAGCACCGTCGGACCATCGTTCTCTACGGCGAGCTTCCACGCCATGGCGGTCTCGTTAGGATCAGCCGGCCGGATCACGGTCAGCTTCGGCATCGCGCGCAGCGCTGCCAGATGCTCGATCGGCTGGTGCGTTGGACCATCTTCACCCACTCCCACGCTGTCGTGCGTGAAGACGAAGATAGAGCGGAAGCCGCTCAATGCGGCAATGCGGATGGCCGGCCGGTTGTAGTCCGAGAACACCAGGAACGTGCCCGCAAACGGTATAACGCCGCCATGCGCCGCCATGCCGTTGAGCGCCGCGCCCATCGCGTGCTCCCGCACACCAAAGTAGATGTTCCGCCCGGCCGGGGTCTCGGCGGACATCACGCCGCGGTCCTTCATGTCCGTGTTGTTGGATTCGCTGAGGTCGGCCGACCCGCCCACCAAGAGCGGCAGCGATCCGGCGAGCGCGTTGATCGCCTGCCCAGACGCCACGCGCGTCGCGATCGGCTTGTCAGCGGGCGTGTACGACGGAAGCACCTGGTCCCAGCGCTCGGGCAACCCGCCGCGCATCGCACCATCGAGCGCGGCGGCGTCGGCCGCGTGAGCCTGCGCGTACGCGTCGAAGCGAGCCTGCCACTCGCGTTGCCACTGCTCACCACGTACGAGCGCCTGCCGGAAATGCGCGAGCGCCTCTTCCGGGACGTAGAACTGTCGATCTTCCGGCCAGCCGTACGCTTGCTTCGTCAGCCGGACCTCTTCTTCGCCCAGAGGTGATCCGTGCGCCTTGCTGGTGTCCTGCTTGTTAGGGCTGCCATACCCAATGTGCGTGTGGGCGATGATGATCGACGGCCGCCCCGCGTCCGACTGGGCCGCGCGTATCGCGGCGTCGACCTGCGCCGTGTCCATACCGTCGATGCGCTGGACCTGCCAATCGTAGGCTTCAAACCGGGTGCCGACATCCTCCGTGAACGAAAGCGCCGTCGGACCGTCGAGCGAGATGAGGTTTGCGTCGTACAGGCAGATCAGCTTGCCGAGCTTCTGGTGGCCGGCGAACGACGCCGCCTCATGGGAGATGCCCTCCATCAGGTCGCCGTCGCTGGCGAGCACATACGTGTAGTGGTCGACGATGTCGTGCCCCGGCCGGTTGAACGTTGCTCCCAGGAAGCGCTCGGCCAGCGCCATGCCGACGCTCGTGGCGAACCCCTGCCCGAGCGGCCCCGTCGTCGTCTCGATGCCGGCGATCAGTCCGCGCTCCGGGTGTCCGGCCGTCGGGCTCTGCCACTGCCGGAAATTCTGAATGTCTTCGAGCGTGACGCCGACGTAGCCCGTCAGGTGAAGCAGGCTGTAGATCAGCATCGAGGCATGTCCGGCCGACAGCACGAAGCGGTCGCGGTCCGGCCACGCGGGGTCAGCGGGGTTGTGGCGCAGAAACCGGTCCCAGAGCACGTACGCCATCAGGCCGGCGCCCATCGGCGCGCCAGGGTGGCCCGAGTTGGCCTTTTGCACCGCGTCTATCGAAAGCGTGCGGATCGTGTTGATGCACAGTTCATCGAGCTTCGCGTCGGTCATTCAGCGCTCTTTCCGGGAACGAAAGGGGGCGGCATCTGCGAAGCGGCATGGGCCAGTCGAGGGAACGGAAAAGCAGCAGGCGTTTGGTGCCGTAGTCGTATTCCACATCCGTGCGACTCGTCCAGCGCTTCGCCCGCATTATACCGGTCGATACGCGCGAGCCGGCCGCCCTTATGTTGCCTCGCGCGCCCATCGGCATCGATGACGGCCGCCGCATCGAGGCGTCACGCGTCTTGCGCTCGTGCGAGGTCCGACGAGTCAGCCGAAGAAGTTCTGAAGCCCGGTGGAAATGAACTGGAGGAGGAGGATCGCCACGAGCGGTGAAAGGTCGATCATGCCAAGCCGCGGCATGATCCGCCGGATCGGCTCTAATATCGGTTCGGTTATCTGATTCAGCGCCTGGATGAGGGGGCTTCGCGGGTCCATGTTGAACCAGCTCAGCAATGCCCGCGCGATGATCGCCACCACCATCAGCGTGCCCAGGAGGCAAATCACCTGCGACGCCACCGACGAGCCGATGCAGTTCGCGCCGAACAGCAACTATTCCCCCAGCTCGCGCGAACGCGCGTACGCGGCCTCGATCGCATCGATGATTGCGCCGCGCACGCCCGCGCTCTCCAGCACCAGCAACCCGGCGGCGGTGGTGCCGGCCGGCGACGTCACCTCGTTGCGCAACTGCGCCGGATGCTTGCCCGTAGCTTCGGCGTACTTTGCCGAACCGATGAACGTCTGCAGGGCCAACATCTCGGCCACGTTTCTCTTGAACCCCACGTGCACACCGGCGTCGATGAACGCCTCCAGCAGCATGTAGACGAAGCCCGGGCCGCTGCCGGACAAGGCGGTCGCCATGTCCAGGTACTTCTCGTCATCGACGTGCACCTCTCGGCCCATCGCGCCGAGTATCGCGCCCACTTGCTCCCGGGCCACGCCGTCGACCTCCGGGGTGGCCGTCCAGACACTCATGCCCTCGCCGACGGCAGCCGGCGTGTTCGGCATAACGCGGACGATCGCGGCGTGCGTCAGCGTACGCGCGATCTTCTCGATCGGCACACCCGCCATGATCGAGACGATCGTCTGCTCTCGTCGAAAGCGCCACTGCAGGGGGTGGGCGGCGCTGCTGAATTCCTGAGGCTTCACCGCGAGGATGACGATCTCGGAGTCGGATATCACGGCTTCCGCGTCGCCGGTGACCCGGACGCCATAACGGCTGGCGACGGCCGAGCGGCGCTCCTCGTTGATCTCCGCGACGAACACGTCCGTCGGTTGAACGACGCCCTTCTCGATCGTGGCGCCGAGCAGCGCCTCGCCCATGAATCCGCAGCCAATAAGCCCGAGCTTCAACGCGCTCCCCGCCGTTCCCCGGCCACGAAGCCGGCTAGTTGACCCGCGGTCCGAATATGGCACGGCCGACGCGCACGAGCGTCGACCCCTCTTCGATGGCGACCTCGAAATCGCCGGTCATGCCCATCGACAACTCCGGCAAACCAAGGTCGTCGCGCAACCGGCGCAACTCCCGGAAGACGCCGCGGACATCCTCAGGATCATCGACCTGCGGCGCGACGGTCATCAGCCCCCGAACGTCGAGGTTCGGGAGCCGCCCCAGCGCCGCGACGAATTCCGGTACATTCGCTGGCGCCACACCGTGCTTTGTCGCCTCACCCGCAACGTTGACCTCGACGAGCACACTCACGCGTTGCGTCGCCTGCGAATCGATGGCTTCGGCAAGCCGCTCCGAATCGACGGTGTGGAGTATATCAAAGAGGTCGAGCGCGGCCGGCACCTTGTTGCGTTGCAGGTGCCCAACCATGTGCCAGCGGGGCGTCACGCCTGAGGACCGAAGCGCATGGATCTTGGGCGCGGCCTCCTGTACGCGGTTCTCACCGAAATCGCGGAGCCCTGCTCTGTACACCTCCGCGATGGCGGCCGGTGTGTGGCCCTTCGAGACGCCAACGAGCGTGACGTCGTCCGTCGAGCGCCTGCATCGCGCGCACGCCGCGGCGATCCGGGCGCGGACGTGCGCGAGGTTTTCGACAACGTCACTCATTGCGTTGAGCCGTTCGCGGACGCCGGCGCCAGCGGGAGGCGCATCGTCACGGTGGTGCCGCGCCCGATCTCGCTGTCGAGCTTCAGCGTTCCATGGTGGGCATGCACGATTTCACGGGCGATCGAAAGCCCGAGGCCGGCACCGCCCAGCGCGCGCGAGCGGGCCTTGTCCACGCGGAAGAAGCGATCGAATACGCGTCCGGCATCCTCTGGAGCGAGACCGATTCCCGTGTCCCTGACCGTGACGACGGCTTCACTTCCAGACCGGAAGGCGCGAAGCGCGATGGCGCCGCCCACCGGCGTGTACTTCACCGCGTTGTCGAGCAGAATGAGCAGGACTTCGCGGCAGCGCGCCGGGTCTGCATCGACCGGCACCGGCTCTCCGGCTTCCACGGTCAGCTGGATGCCTGAGGCCGCCGCAAGCCGCGACGCCGCTCGCGACGCACTCCGCGCGAATTCGGCCAGATCGGCGCGCTCAAACTGGAGGTCGATCCCCTCCCGGTCGCTCCCGGCGAGCAGCAGCAGGTCGTCGAGCAGGCGCGTCATGTACGACGCTTCCGCGGCGATATCGCCGAGCGCCTCGTCATCGCCGGACGACGTCGCCGCAGCCTCGGCGTTAACCCGAATCACCGCAAGCGGTGTGCGCAGCTCGTGCGACGCGTCGGCGACGAACTCGCGCTGGCGCTCGAAGCTGCGTTTCACGGGTCTTATCGCCACGCCCGCTACGAGCAGTCCGCCAATCGTCGCAAGCGCGAGACCGGTCAGCCCGCCCCCGGCCATGACGATCACCATGGTCCTCAGGGAGGCATCCCGCTCCTCCACGGACTTGCCCGCCTGCACATATCCGATGAGTCTGCCATTCCGATACACAGCCGTCGTTCGAACACGCAGGTCCTGTGCCCCGACGTTGAACCCGCTCCAGTCCTCGCCCTCCTGCGCGGCGCGAAGCACGCTGGCCCGATCCGGCAGGCCTTCCGTCGGAACGTTGCCCGGGTTCGTGGCAATGTCGCCGTTCGGCCCGAGCAGCAGGACGAAGACGTCCGCCGAACCGCTCAGGCTGGCGCCAGCGAGCACGCGGCGCACGTCGTCGTCGCTCTCGACGATGTCGTCGTAGCGGGCGACTTGCTGCTGAACCTGGTCGCTGACATTACGGATCGGCGAATCGACGTCGTGCGAAAACCGATGATTCGCCCACACGAAGACGACGAGACCGATCGCGGCAAACACGACGGCGAATACGAAGACGTACCACGCGGTCAGCCGCCATCGAAGAGCTTCAAACATGCTATGGCTTGAGCGTATAGCCCACGCCGCGGATCGTGTGTATGAGCTGGCGGTCGAACCCCTTGTCAACCTTGTTGCGGAGGTAATGAATGTAGATGTCCACCACGTTGCTCGCGAAGTCCCGGTCGTACTGCCACACGTGATCGAGGATCTGTGTCCGGCTCAGCACCTGCCCTTGATGCCGCAGGAGCAGTTCCAGGAGCTGGAATTCCTTCACGGTCAGCTCGATCTCGCGTTCCCCCCGCACCGCGCTGTGCCGGGACACGTCGAGCAGCAAGTCACCCGCGCGGAGCTGACCGCGCCCGTTCGTGTGCCGGGATCCGCGCCGCCCGAGCGCCCGCACGCGCGCGAGCAACTCGGCGACGGCGAACGGCTTGACCATGTAGTCGTCCGCTCCGCAATCGAGTCCCTTCACGCGATCCTGAACGGCCGTGCGCGCCGTCAACATCAGTACCGGCGTCTGTACCCCCGATTCGCGCATGCGCTTGCACACATCGAAACCATCGAGCTCCGGCAACATCACGTCCAGCACCAGCACGTCGAACTCGCCGCCCGAGGCCTTCCGCAGCGCAGATGGACCGTCGCCGATCGTTTCGACACTGTGCGACTCTTCTTCGAACACGCGCCGGACGGCGCGAGCCAGGCGCAGGTCATCTTCCGCCAGGAGAATCTTCATAGGTGCACCTCCCACGAGCATAGTATGGGATTCTCGTGAGAACTTCATTGGGCGATGATTGACGTTCACACATGGTATCACTAGGCCCCCGCCGACGTCACGTCCGCCGGACGAACCGGACGCGTGGGGCGGCGGCGGTCCGGATGGTGCCTTCCCGATCCGCCTCGGCAACCGCGGCGCGCGCGACCGCCACGTCTGTGATCAGCGCCGCCACGTCGACGCCAAGGTAATCCGGGGAGAACTCGCGGAGCTTCGCCGACGCCGCGTCGAGCAGCTTCAGCACGCCGGCGCGCTCCCCGCGCGCGACGTGCACGAATGCCGCCGCGAGCTGAATGACTCCCTGAAAGAACCGCCGCTCCGGCACGGGCGTGATACGCCACAGATCTTCGAGAGTCTCGTGCGCCTCGAAGTAATACCCATCGTTGAACTCGTTCAGCGCGCGATAGAACTCTCCTAGCCGAAGCGCCAACTCCTCCGGCGACAGCAGGCGCGCGTTGCGTGTCAGCGTTCGCTCCACGTTGCCTCCCGCGCCTGTCCCGGAACCGGCGCCACCGTTATTGTATCTGGCAGCACGATAGCCCCATCCGCGCGACAGAGGAGAACCATGAAGGCCGTACGACTCCATCAGCCTGGCAGCGTCGAACACTACATCTACGAAGACGCACCCGATCCGGCCGCTGGCCCCGGGCAGGTGCTGGTGCGCGTTCGCGCGGTTGCGCTGAACCACCTCGAAGCGTGGGCGACGAAGATGCCGGCCGCCGCCCCCTACGACAGACCGCGCATCCTCGGCGCCGATGTCGCGGGTGTCGTCGAGGCGGTCGGCGCGGGTGTCAGCTCGGCGTCGACCGGGCAACAGGTCATGCTCCATCCGGGCGTCAGCTGCGGAGTGTGCGAGCGCTGCCTCGACGGGACCGACAACCTGTGCGCGACGTACCATCTCCTCGGCCAGGGACGCGACGGCGGCATGGCGGAGCTGGTTGCGGTTCCCGCCGCCAATGTGCTCTCGATGCCGTCGAACCTGACGTTCGAGGAGGCCGCCTCAATCCCGTTGGTCTTCACCACCGCGCTGCACATGATCCTGACGCGCGCCCATCTCCGCTACGGCGAGACGGTGCTCGTCAACGCGGCGGGCAGCGGCGTCGGCGTAGCGGCCATCCAGATCGCGAAGCTGCACGGCGCGCGCGTCATCGCCAGCGCGGGATCAGATGCCAAGATCGAGAAGGCCCGTCAGCTCGGCGCCGACGACTGCATCAACTACACGACTCACGATCTGGCCGAAGAGGCACGACGCCTCACCGGAGGCAAAGGCGTCGACATGGTGGTCGAGAACGTCGGCGCGACGATCATGGAGAAGAGCATCAGGGCGCTCGCGCGCAACGGGCGCGTCGTCACGTGCGGCGCCACCGCCGGGAACGACGCCACCTGGAACGTTACGCGCTTCTTCCTCGCGCAGCAGACGATCTACGGCTCGTTCATGGGCACGAAGGCCGAGCTGCTCCACTACGCTCCCTGTTTCGCCGACGGCCGTCTGAAGCCGGTTGTCGACGCCGTGTATCCGCTCAAGGACGCGCGTGAGGCCGTTTCGCGCATGCTGCACCGCGAGCAGTTCGGCAAGGTCGTGCTCGTCCCGTAGCCCGCATCGAACAGCGGACCGCACTGGCCGCGAGTCACGCTGCCGGCGCGTCCCCTCGCCCGCCGCCCTACTGGCTCTTCGGCACGAACTCCACGCCATCGACGGCGAGCGACGCCGAGCAACACGTGCCAGTCGCGTTGTCGACGTACACGTAGTCAGCGCTCGTGCCACTGAACGTGTACGTCCCGAGCGACACCCACGCATTCGAGTACGCGGACTGGTTCACCTGCCGCGTCGCGCAACCGCCGGAGTAGCAGATTCGGTAGGTCGCCGTCGCAGTTCCGGTGATCGACGGGATGAACACGCGTGCCTCGTATTTGGTGGCGGCCGCCAGCGACGCGCGCCACGTCGCGGTCACGGTCGCCGTGGATCCGTTGGCGTACGCCCGCCGCACCGCATTGTTGATCCCGCCCCCGGTCAATGTCGTATACGTCCCGGTCAACGTGGCGGCATTTTCGTCGACGAGCCTGACTGTTCGATAATCCGCCGCCGTCTTGTTCCAGTTGTACGTCGACCCGGCCGCGTAGTCCTCGTTCGACGTTCCGTTCGTGAAGTTGGCGAGCGCGGCCACGAAGTTCGTCGCCGGGCAGGGGCACGTGCCGTTCGTGTTCACGTAGCGGTGGAACGAGTTGTCGTACACGAGTTCCATGTAATCGTGCCCGGGCACGCTCCCGGCGTTGCTGGACCAGTTACCCAGCATCGAAAGCACGCAGTTGTCGGCGGAGGCCGGATCCGACGTACGGTCGAAGATGATGTACTTGCCACTGTTGATGCGGTGGAAGCCCTCGTAATGCGTGAACCCCTTCTTCTTGGGCGCCCACGACGAGAAGCATGGGATGCCGAAACCGTAGCCGCGATTCACGTTCGCATTGTCCTGCGTGACGCGCCCGGTCACGTCGGCGCCGAGCGAATGGCCGTAGATGATCACCTGGCCAGCGCCGGCGCTCTTCGCCTTGTTCGCAAACCGCTGCGCCTTGCTCTGCCCATCATCGAACGCCCAGCCGTAGATGATGTTGGTGCGCCAGTAGTCCAACTCCATGATGAGCACGCGCCCGGTGTTCGCCGCGGTCAGATAGTCTGCCAGCGGCACCTCCCAGTCGCTGCGGGACAGCGAGTTGCCGAGCGGGTTGTAGCCCGGAATCAGCAGGTACACGGTGCCGCCGCCTCGGAGAAAGTCGTGGATCGATTGCGCCGATTGCGACGTCGACGTGACCGCCTTGTTGGCGATGTCCCAGGCGTCGGTGTCGGCGCCGCGCACTGACAGCCACGTCGAGTCTTGCGACGTCCACGGGATATTCGCGGCATCAGTCATCGGCGGGGCGTAACCGACAGCGATGGCGGCTTCCGCCCGCTGCACGAACGTGCCCGCCGCGAGGACGGCGACGACGACCAATGCGATCCAGCGCTTCACAGTGTGACTCCCTTCACGATGCCGCACGTCGAGCGGGTGGGTGGTTGGCGCGATTCTAGGTTCCGGATCGAGCAGTGTCAACTGAACAGTCAACTTTTCTTCACCTACCGTTCACGTGCACGTCAGGGTAAGATGCGGCGCGTTCAGGCTGGCCGTACAACGGACCAGCACCGTGTTATGTCGAGGCAGCGATGGCCGAGTACACCAAGCCCCTCCCGTGGCCAAGCCCGGAGACAAGACCGTTCTGGGAAGCGTGTAAGCGGCGCGAGCTGTCATTGCCGTATTGCCCGGCGTGCGCAGCCTTCTTCTTCTACCCGCGCCAGTTCTGCCCCCGATGCTTCAGCTGGGACATCGAGTGGCGCGCCTGCAGCGGCCGGGGCACCATCTACACGTTCGCCATTCAGTACCGTCCGCAGATGCCCGGGTTCACCCCGCCGTACGTCACCGCCATCGTCCAGCTCGAAGAAGGTCCGCGTATGATGACGAACATCGTCGGCGTCGACCCGTCGCCCGAGACGATTCGATGCGACATGCCGGTCGAGGTCGCCTGGGAGCCCGTCACCGACGACATCACGTTGCCGTTGTTCCGGCCGTCAGCCCAATGAGCCTCAAGAACCGCGTCGCCATCGTCGGCGCCGACGAGACGGACCAGATCGGCATCGTGCCCGACATGACGCCGATCATGATGCACGCCCAGGCCGCGCGGAACGCGCTCAGGGACGCCGGCATCGACAAGTCGGAAGTCGACGCCGTCTTCACGTGCGGCATCGGCGGCATGGCGAGCGTCCAGCTCTGCGAGTACCTCGGCATCATTCCCCGCTATACGGACAACACGATGACCGGCGGATCGTCGTTCGAGATCCACGTCGAGCACGCCGCCGCCGCGATCGCGGCAGGGCTGTGCAGCGTCGCCCTGATCACGCACGGCGAGACGGGATTCTCGTCGCGCAACCGGCGCGGCCCGCGCCAGAGCTACGGTTTCGACTCATCGCTGCCGTCGGCGCAGTTCGAGATGCCGTTCGGGGTCGGCGGACCGCCGAGCACCTACTCCATGGCCGCGATGCGCCACATGCACGAATTCGGCACGACGAGCGAGCACCTCGCGGAGATCGCGGTCGCCACCCGCAAGTGGGCCCAGCTCAATCCGCGCGCGATGATGCGCGACCCGCTCACTATCGAGGACGTTCTCTCGTCGCGCTGGATCGCCTACCCGTTCCACATATACGACTGCTGTCTCGTCACCGATGCCGGGGGCGCGGTCGTGGTGGTCGGGGCGGAGCGCGCGCGCGAGTTCCGGAAGAAGCCCGTCTGGGTGCTCGGATCCGGCGAGGCCAGCACGCACCAGTCGCTGCTCGGCATGCCCGACCTGACCCAGACGCCCGCCCGCTACTCCGGCAAGGCCGCGTTCGAGATGGCCGGCGTGTCGCACAAGGACATCGACGTCGTCGAGGTGTACGACTCGTTCACGTACACCGCGCTCGTGACCATCGAGGAGCTGGGCTTCTGCGCAAAAGGCGAGGGCGGCCCGTTTCTCGCGAACCAGCGCACCGCGCCCGGCGGCGACTTCCCGATGAATACCAACGGCGGCGGCCTGTCGTACACGCATCCCGGCATGTACGGTATGTTCCTGCTCATCGAAGCCGTGCGGCAACTGCGCGGCGAGTGCGGCCCGCGCCAGGTGCCGGGCGCGAAGCTCGCGTGCGTCAACGCGACGGGTGGTCTCCTGAGCGCCACCGGCACGCTGATCCTCGGGTCGGATTGACGGTCACCGATCGCCCGCCTACGCTGCCCGCATGTCGTTCGACACGCTCGCCCGCGAGCACTACATCAGCCTCACGACGTTCCGCCGAGACGGCCGCGCAGTCGCCACGCCCGTCCAGTTCGTGATCGACGGCGATCGCCTCTTCGTGTACACGAAGGCCACGACCGGCAAGGTGAAGCGCCTGCGCCACACGCCGCGCGCCACGATCGCCGCCTGCGACATGCGCGGCCGACCACGGACAAACGCCACGTCGCTTGGCGTGACCGTCCGGTTCGTCGACCCGTCCGAGTTCAGGCGCGCCGCCGTGCTCATGAACCGCAGGTACGGCCTGCCGCAGCGCATCGTCGCGCCGATCCGCCGTGGCATCGAGCGCCTGCTCGGCCGAAACGCCGACCCGGTCTGGCTCGAGCTGCGCGCATCCTAGCCTCACCTGACCTGCCCGCTATACTGACCCAACGCCGCCCGACGACGAAGGATTCCTCTTGCTTATCGACCTCCATACGCACACGCGCCCGCTCTCGTGGGACTCCTATCTCTCGCCCGACGACCTGGTCGACCGGTCGAAGAAGGCCGGCCTCGATGGCATCTGTCTGAGCGAACACGATTACCTCTGGGACCCCGAAGAGGTCATCGCGCTCGGCAAGCGGCACAACTACCTCGTTATGCCCGCGATCGAGATCAACACGGATGACGGCCACATCCTCGTCTACGGCATCGACAAGTACGTCTACGGTATGCACCGATCCCTCGACCTCGCCCGACACGTGAGCGCCGCCAACGGGGCGATGGTCGCGGCCCACCCGTACCGCCGGCAGATGCCGTGGTACATGGACGACGAGCGGGAATACCACGACGCACTGGTTCGCGCCTCGAAGAATCCGGCGTACGGGCATTGCGCCGCCCTCGAGAAGCTGAACGGCCGCGGCACCGTCAAGGAGAACCA
The DNA here is from genome assembly GCA_964371095.1 of uncultured Dehalococcoidia bacterium. GTDB lineage: Bacteria > Chloroflexota > Dehalococcoidia > DSTF01 > JACRBR01 > CAYJMJ01. The sequence continues at coordinate 92,304 of CAYJMJ010000003.1, forward strand.
GTTCTCGGCGGCTCTCTGCGAGTTCATGAACATGCCCGGCACCGCCGGCACAGACTCCCACTCGCGCAGCGATATCGGGCGCGTCGCGACCCACTTCGAGCGCGACATCCACGACGTGGTCGAGCTGATCGAAGAGCTGAAGTCCGGCCGCTTCGAGGCCGTCGACCTGACGGGCAAGCCGCACCGGCTCGACCTGACGGCGCTCCGATCCAGCGATCCGTCCTGACCTGTTGACGCCGCGCCCGGCGGCCGTTAGTCTCGCCGCATGCAGGAGATCGCGCGCGGCGTATTCCCAATTCCCGGGCTTCGCATGGGTCGCAGTTACCTGGTCGAAGGCAACGACGGCGTCGCACTGATCGACACCAGCAGCGCCGATGTGTCGGCGCGAATCCTCACCGCCATGGCCGAGGCCGGACACCGTCCGGGGGATCTCCGGGTCATCGTCGCGACGCACTACCACTACGACCATACCGGCAACGCCGCCGCGCTGATCGAGCGCACGGGCGCGCAGCTCTGCGTCCACGCAGACGACGTGCCGTACGTCGACGGCACGACGCCGTGGATGCCGATGCGTCCGCCGTTCGGATTCCTCGATCGCTTCGGTCCGAATGCGTTCGGCCTGAAGGTGGACCGGGTGTTGCGGGATGGCGACACGCTGCCCTACGCCGGCGGCCTGCGCGTGATCCATGCGCCGGGTCACACGCCGGGGCACATCGCGCTGCACTCGCCGTCGCGCCGCGTCCTCTTCGCCGGCGATTCGCTCATGAATACGGTCGGCCTCCGCCTGCCGATGTCGATGTCGAGCCACGACATGGATCAGGCGCGGCGCAGCATCTTCAAGCTCGCCGAACTCGACTTCGATGTTGCCCTTCCGGGCCACGGCTCGCCGATCGTCGGGCGCGCCAGCGAGAAGGTCGCTGCGTGGGCGCGGCGGTGGCTGGCATAACAGCAAACAACAGACAGCAAACAGCAAATCGTAAGAGGAGAAGGCCCGCTCGCGCAGGCCCTCTTTGCCGTTTGTTCTTTGCTGTTTGCTATCCGACGAGCGCGTTAGCGCTCGAGGATGTGGATCGCGCATGCGGCCGCTTCGCCGCGCATCATGCCGCCCGCGTTCTGCGTCATGCCGACCTTCGCGTTGCCGCCCTTGACCTGGCGATCGCCGCACTGGCCGCGTAGCTGCCAGAACACCTCCGTGAGCTGGGCGCAGCCCGTCGCACCGATGGGGTGACCCTTCGAGAGCAGGCCGCCGCTCGGGTTCACCGGGATCCGGCCGGTAATCGCCGTCACGCCGTCCTCGATGAGCTTGCCGCCCTCGCCGAGCTTGCAGAGCCCCAGCTCTTCGTATTCCATCAGCTCGGCCGGCGCCGATGCGTCGTGCAGCTCGACGACGTCCAGGTTCTCCGGCCCGACGCCGGCCATCTTGTACGCCTTCTCGGCCATCCGCGTTGTCACCGCGGCCTCGCCGGGCGCACGATCCTTGCCCGAGCCGAGGATCGAGGCGGTGACCCAGACCGGCTTCGTGGTGAGCTGCTTCGCCTTCTCCTCGGAGCACAGTATCAACGCCGCCGCGCCGTCGCCGATCGGCGAGCACATGAGGCGCGTCAGGGGTTCCGCGACCATCGGGGAGTTGAGGATGTCTTCGACGGAGTACGTTTCCCGGTACTGCGCGTACGGGTTGAGCGACGCATTGTGGTGACTCTTCACGGCCACCTTCGCGAACTGGACGGCGGTGGTGCCGTAGCGCTTCATGTGCTCTCGCGCGCCAGCGGCGTAGAGGTCCATGAACATGGAGCGCTTCTCGCCGGCGCCCTCGCCGCCGCCCCCGGCCGGCTTCTCCTTCTCGGCGACCCCGCGTGCGGCGGTTGCCTTGAGCAGCTCCTGCACCATCGTCATATCGACGGCGGAGCCGATCGCCTGGAAGGACCGGCGCTTGTCCTCGTGGAACAGCTTCTCCACGCCGAGCGCGAGCACGCAGTCGTACATGCCGGACGCAACGTAGAGCCATGCCAGGTGGAACGCAGTGGACGAACTGGCGCAGGCATTCTCGGTATTGATCATCGGGATGTCGCCGAAGCCCATCTCGCGCAGGATCACCTGGGCCTTGATCATCTCCTGGCCCGTGATCAGCCCCGCCACCGCGTTGCCGACCATCGCCGCCTCGATCTGCGGCTTGTCGACGCCCGCGTCCTTCATCGCAGCCTCGACCGCCTCGCGGCCGATGTCTTTGAGCGTCTTGTCCATGTACTTGCCAAATCGCGTCATGCCGGCGCCGACGACTGCTACCCTGCGCATCCGAGTCTCCCTTTCTGATTGCCGCCGTCGAGTCCGGTGCGGCGCGATCAATCTTAGCGTGCCTTTCCGACGAATGTACATCGGCCGACGGGGGGCCAAACGGCCCCTTCGCGGCGGGCCGTCTTCACCGCGGAATCGATGAAGCGAGGCGGTAGCGATAGACGACATTGAACCGCAGTTTTCACGTTTTTCGACGGGGTTGGAGCCTCGTGCGCAATCGGGCGCCTCAATGGATCACGCGATGATGGCAGAGGAACGGGGTGAATTCGAAGGCGGTGTGTCACCCGGCAGAACAAACGGCTCGATGCGATGGCGGGCGGAGAGACAGCAGAGCAGGGAGTCCGCTTCGCGGGACGGGCAGCCCGGGGCGGCTGCCCTCACATGGCGAGGAGCCGCTCGGAACGGCGTGGCCGCGGTGTTGGCCGGGGAAGATGCTTCGCTTCGCTCAGCATGACAGGCCAGGTGCACCACGCGGTCTGAAAGCCCGCGCCCACGGATGGGGTGGGGTGCGGGCGCAGCATGCTGCGCCCCTACGCG
>CAYJMJ010000003.1:95232-96907 GCA_964371095.1 uncultured Dehalococcoidia bacterium
GCCCGCGCCCACGGATGGGGTGGGGTGCGGGCGCAGCATGCTGCGCCCCTACGCGATGCATGGTCGTGAGCCCGGACAACAACAATCCAATGACAGATGGAACGGCGTGGCCGCGGTGTTGGCCGGGGAAGATGCTTCGCTTCGCTCAGCATGACAGGCCAGGTGCACCACGCGGTCTGAAAGCCCGCGCCCACGGATGGGGTGGGGTGCGGGCGCAGCATGCTGCGCCCCTACGCGGAACCGATGGTCGTCCGGATGACAGCAGGCCCCGGGCACGTTGCCCGGGGCCTGCTGTGCGTTGTGCTGAAACTGTGCCGGGCGCAGCAGGCTGCGCCCCTACGCGGCTCCTAGAGGCGCTCGATGATCGTCGCGGTGCCGATGCCGCCGCCGCAGCACATCACCTCGTGGCCGTAGCGGCCGCCGCTGCGCTCCAGCTCGTAGAGCAGCGTCGTCATCAGGCGCGCGCCCGTGCAGCCGAGCGGGTGGCCCAGCGCGACGGCGCCGCCGTTGACGTTCGTCTTTTCGTGCGGGTAGCCCAGCTCTTGCATCCACGCGATCACGACGGCCGCGAACGCCTCGTTGATCTCGACGCGGTCGATGTCCTCGAGCTTGAGTCCCGCCTTCTTCAGCACCGCCGGCGTCGCCGTGAGGGGACCGGTGAGCATCAGGTGCGGGTCGGAGCCGACGACCGCCTGCGCGACGATGCGCGCGCGCGGCCGCAGCTTCAGTTCCTTCGCCTTCTCGGCCGACATCAGGAGCACCGCGGATGCGCCGTCCGTGATCTGGCTCGAGTTGCCGGCGTGGTGCAGTCCGTCCTCGCCGAACGACGGCACCAGCGTCGAGAGCTTCTCGAGCGTGCTATCGCGGATGCCCTCGTCGACCTTGAAGATGCCCTTGACGCCCTCGTGCTCCACCTCGACCGGCACGATCTGCGACTCGAAGCGACCGGAGTCCCGCGCGGCCTTCGCGCGGTTCTGGCTCTCCAGCGCGAACCGATCGAGCTGCTCGCGCGTGATGCCCCACTGCCGAGCGATGTTGTCGGCCGCGACGCCCTGCGACGTCAGGTCGTACGTCGTGCGCATGTGCTCGGTGAACGGAAAGCCCGCGACCTGGAAGTTCGACCCCATCGGTACGCGCGACATGACCTCGACACCGCCGCCGATGGCGATGTCGACGACGTCCGACGAGATGAGGTTCGCCGCGAAGTGGATCGCCTGCTGCGCCGAGCCGCACTGCCGGTCGACGGTCGTGCCGGGAACGTGGATCGGGAATCCCGCCTCGAGCACCACGTTGCGGCCGATGTTCGCGGCCTGCTCGCCGACCTGCGACACGTTGCCGAACACGACGTCGCCGACCGTCCCCGGGTCGACGCCGGCTCGCTCGACGACCTCGCGCAGCACCTTCGCCCCAAGCGTCACCGGGTGCGTGCCCGAGAGCATGCCGTTGCGGCGTCCCATGGCGGTGCGCACCGCCTCGATGATCACTACGTCTTTCGCCACTGCGTTCCTCCTGTCCGTCCCGTGTTATTGAAGACTCGCGATTATTCTACTACTGGCCTCGCGTTCGGCCCACCCGCGGGCGGGGTCGTCGACTGACGCGGACATTCCGGCCACGAGTGCGCGGGGACGGACGCGGGCTGAAGGCCCGCGCCACGGTGTTGCCAACGCTTGTCCGA
>CAYJMJ010000004.1:0-86871 GCA_964371095.1 uncultured Dehalococcoidia bacterium
GCCAGATGTGCGAGGACATGGGCTACGAAGTCGTCGCCGACATCGAGCACCTCCCGCAACGGCTGCCGACGCTGTACCGAAGGCTGACGGAGTAGCGGGGGCGGGGCAGGGCGAAGCCGGCCCCGGCTGTGCGTGCGGCGCAGGCGGACAGGTGCCCGAATCACTCCACAAGCCTGCCGCCCAGGCCCAATCCGCCACGGCTCCAACGCGGCCCAGATTCTCCAGCCCGCGGTAATCTCGGTCGCTACTTCTCGAAGCGCACCCGCTGGTGCGTGGTTCTGGTCAAGCACTTCCTAGCGGAGGTACTATCGCGCCGTGACTCTTCGACTACTTGCGCGAAGCAATAACGACCGGGGCGATCTATTCAACAGTGTTGTCAGCACACTCGTTCGCGCGTTGGGCTACACCGACGTGCGGCTCAACGTGATCAAAACGGGCCGCGAACTTGACGTAGTCGCGTCCGGCCATATCTTGGGTTGTCGCTTGCGCGCCGAATGCAAGGCAGAGAAGGATCTCACCGGAAGCGCCGCCGTCAACAAGTTCGTCGGGGTGCTAACTAGAGAGCGGTCGCAGGCCCCCGATGAGAGGATCGATGGGTTGTTCGTTTCGCTCAGCGGGTTCAAAGACTCGACTCTGACGCAAGAAGAAGAGACCCCCAGCGGAATCCGGCTCATGGATGGAGACGAGGTCGTGGGCCATCTGGTGGCACACAGGATCGTGTGCGCGGAGGAGCAGGTGGCGTACATGGTCGGCGGGTTACTACGCGAGGTCGGCCTTAGACACGTGAAGTTGACAACTCGTGAACTGTGGGCTACACGCACCGGTTTGATCTGGGTGCAGTTCCTAGGCAGCGGCGGAACAAACACCCACGCGGCACTTGTCCACGGTGACGGTGAATTAGTTTCGCCGGCGGTTGAGCAGGAAATTGGCGTCCTCGATGGTGCGACGAAGAACCTGCTTCGAGACCTCAAGATCGTCTCTCAAAGCACTACGGAGTCCGCAGCGCAATCTAACGCGTTGAGAGAATACCTAGCCTATTTGGATCGCCAATCGAACGAAATCGAGATGACGGGATTGACGGCTGACACTGAGTTGACGGCGCGCCGATATGCAATGGAATCTCTTTTCGTGCCTCGAAAACTCATCATGGAGATGGCGGCCGCCCAAGGCGACCTTCCCCGAGGCCCTGCGCCAATCGGCAAGAGTTCTCGACGGCGCACCGCGCCTCGACCAGTAAAGGGCACCACGGTTGGAGACGCATTGGTGACCTCGAAGCACCTCGTCGTTCTCGGCGACCCAGGCAGCGGTAAGAGCACACTCCTCCGCCGACTCGCCGGCGCGTACGCGGATCCCGAGCGACGGAATAAGGTCGACGATGATTTGCCGGATCGGTATTGGCTTCCGCTACTTGTTCGGTGCCGCCAACTACCCGCCGGACCCGTGAACTCGATCTCCGACCTGTTAGAAGTAGTTGTATCGGCAGCCGAACTCCAAGATCACGCCAAGCATCTTATCGCTGCCTTTCGAGCTCGGCTTCGTGACGGCACCGCGCTCATTCTCATCGATGGATTGGATGAGATACCGGATGCTGGACGACGTCTCGAATTGTGCCGTCAGATTGAGACCTTCTCCGGTCAGTATGCCGCATGCCATGTGGTAGTAACGTCTCGAATCGTCGGGTACCGGGAGCTTGGTTTTCGCCTAGGGCATGAGTTCAATCACGCGACGGTAGCTGACTTCGAAGCGGCCGACATCAATCGTTACCTGCACTCCTGGTTCGGTCAGATCGAGCCATCAGCGGAAACCGGCAATCGAAAGGCTGCCCAACTCTACGCCGAAATCATGTCGAATCCTAGGGTGCTCCGACTGGCGCAGAACCCGCTAATGTTAGCTACGTTGACACTCATAAGGCGGTGGGTCGGGGAACTCCCCAAGAAACGGTCGACGCTCTATCAGGAGGCGGTCCAAGTGCTCCTCGTGAACTGGAATCGAGAGGCACACGATCCTCTCGATCCAGACGAAGCGCTTCCGCAGCTCGAGTTTCTAGCTTTCTGGATGATGCGTAACGGGAAGCAGCAAGTGACGCGAAAGGAGCTGCTTTCTGTGCTCCGCTCCGCTCGCGAACACATGCCGGACGTGCTCGGCAACGCGAAGACATCACCGGGCGAGTTCCTAGCAACGGTGGAGTATCGAAGCAGCCTTCTGTCGGAAGTTGGTCGCCGCGTCGTAGACGGCGAGCTGACGCCCGTCTACGAGTTTCGCCATCTAACTTTCGGCGAGTACTTAGCCGCCCGTGCTGCCGTCCTCGGGCATTACGAAGATTATTCGCCAGAATCTTCGAGCTTGGTCGACACTTTGCTTCCGCATTTGACTACTCCCGCATGGCGGGAGGTATTCCCGCTCGCGTGCGTGCTAGCCGGGCGCCATGCCACGGTGTTGATCGAGCGAGCACTCGACAAGGCTTTAGCGCTGCTGGACGCCCCAGCTCCCGCGACGCCTGGCGGCTATGCGCGCCACGACGCCTACGACCCGACGGTCGCCCTTCAAGTGGTGATGCTAAGCCTTGCCGACGAGCCGAGCGTGAATCCAGCAACGGCCGACCGGTTGTTCCCGATCATCCCACACGCGGTCGAAGTGGGTAAGCGGGCCTGGTTGAATTCCGAGGCCATGCTGAGGCTAGGCGAGTCCGTATATCGAGAGCGCCTGGTGGACACACTGCTTCAGACAGTGTTGCCGCTTCGAGAATTCTCCATGTACGCGGCTTCGTTGCTGGCGCAGATCCTCGCCCGCGACATTGAACTCTTCGGCCCGACCGAGTTGGGTGCGTGGGTTGCGAGCGTCGAGCCGACGCTAACGTCACAAGACGACCGGCAGTCGGTCCTCGTATGTCTTGCCGCGATGGAACTTGGGTTCTCCGCCCTCGGACTTAACGCCAATCGGCCAACGAGAGTGTCCCTTGGAGTCGACCAGTGGCTAACGCTGGGAGAAGCCTTGTCGCGAGGGCTCTGGCACCGGCGACACGCCGTTCGAGTGTTCAGCGCCTGGGCAATTGCGTGGGTTGCGATGCACGGGGGAGATTATGATTCCAAAGTGGCAGCACGGTTGGCAACACTCTGTGTCTCCGAACGCGCTTGGCACGCGCGGCGCATGTTCGGCTGGGCTCTTTCGAAATTGGTGGCTTCCGAGACGATCGCAGGCCAGAGAGGTTGGCAGCCGGCATTTTCGAACGCTGTCCCGGAGATCATTTGTGGATTCATACGGCATGCCACGCTTCGGCAAGATGCCGGCACAGAGGATACCGTATTCCTTGACGGTGGAAGGGCCTTGTCCATTACGTGGGGAAAGCGGGCTCAAACGGCCGCAGTGGATGCGGCGTTCAAGCGGCACATGCGCGGGTGCAAGGCAGATCACTCGTCGTACAAAGCCGTAATGTGCTTGAGTGAGAACGCCGAGTGAGCGAACAGGGTTCGTCTACAGCGTCCGGTGCCCGTCCCCTCACCACCCGCACGCGCACCCTCAGCACCCGGTGCTGAACGGCTTGCCGGGGCCCCACATGTTCCAGTGGGCGGCCTGGGCCCAGGACTGCGCGGCCAGCGCCCAGTCGTGGAACTGCACCGCGCCCGGAGCGCGCCGGCCGCGAGTTACGCTTCGGCATGATCACGATTCCGCCGCACGTGCGCGACGTTCTTCTCCGCGAATTGCCGTCGCTCGATTTCACCGGCGCGGAATGCATCGGCGAAGGATGGAACGCGACGGCCTGGCGTGTTCGTGCGGACTCGACGTGGTACGTCGTTCGCGTGCCGAAGCTCGATTGGGCCGCCGGGGAGATCGAGCGGCAGGGACGGCTCGGCCCGCTCCTACGCGAGCTCGGCTTTCCCGTTCCGAGCGAGTGGCGCACGTTCCGGGACCAGGACGGTGCGGTCGTCGCCGGCTCGTACCTCTACATCCCCGGCCAGCCCGCACCGACGCGCGGCAAGCGAACTCTCGCCGTCCTCGCCCGGGAGATCGCGGCGTTCCTCACGCGCTTGCACGGCCTGGCGCCCGGCTTCGCGCTGCGCGAGTGCGACGCGCTCGCGCTCGATCCCTGGCCGGGCCGCTACCGTAAGCTCATCGCGACCTACGAGTCGATGACCGGACCGCGCACCCGCTCCTGGCTCGCGCAGGTGGGCGTCCGTCTCGAGACGGCCAGCCGATCAGCTCCGGAGAAGGTGCTGGTACACGGGGACCTGGCTCCCGAGCACGTGCTCTGCGACGACGCCGGCCACATCGTCGGCGTGCTCGACTTCTCGGGCCCGCAGGTGACTGACCCGGCGATCGACTTCGGCCGGCTGATGCAGCACTGGGGCGTGCCGTTCGCGACGCTGGTGCTGCAATCGTACGGCCGCCCGGTCGACGTCGCGTTCCAGCAACGCATGCTCATCTACGCGATGCTCGAGCCGCTCCGAACGATCGAAGCCGGCGTTCTGCGGAAACTGCCACGATGGATCACGTGGGGCAAGCGGCGCCTGGCCATGGCCGCCGCAGCGGAGACCCGCGCCAACGCCGGGCTCACACCACGTGGCGATGCGTAGGTCACCTCGGCCTGATTCGGTCGTGAACTCTCAGCACCCCGCGACGAACGGCTTGCCGGGGCCCCACATGTTCCAGTGCGCGGCCTGCGCCCAGGACTGCGCGGCGAGCGCCCAGTCGTGAAACTGCACCGCGCCCGGGTTGACGTCCGACGCCTTCGCCAGGCCGACGTACACCATCACGATCGACAGGTTGTAGTCGATGCCGTCCCATCCCCGCCACATCGGCGCCGCCAGCGTCACCCCGCCCGCGCCGGTGCGGACCGCGTCGTACCGCAGGTGCACCGTCGTTCCCGGCGGCAGGAAGAGGTACTGGAGCGCCGTCTTCGCCCACTCGGCCCCGCACTGGCCCGCCGTCGGCGCCGCGATCTGCAGCATGCGGATCGTCCGGCCGTCCCCGCACGTGAACGATTGCCCGTCGATCACGCTCGCCACGACGCACGGCTCGCCCGGCGCGCGGTGGTCCCGCACGGCCCGCAGCGTCTCGACCATGTTGACGCGCCCGTACCCGGCCCAGCCCGGCTGGCCGGCGGCGGGCAGCGCCGTCGCGGCGTTCTCGATGATGTTGATCATGTGCACGGGCGTCAGCCCCGGGTCGATCGACAGCATCAGCGCCGCCAGCCCCGAGACCTGCGGCGCCGAGAACGACGTCCCGTCGCCCGACGCATGCGCGCCGGTCGGCAAGCAGCGCACAAAGTTACGGCACCGGCTCGCCGGCACCGTACCGATGATCCCCTGCCCCACGGCGACGACGCCGATCTCCGGACCCCAGTTCGAGAACGGCGCCCGCTTCGTGACATCGGCACGCGACGCCGCACCCACCGCGAGCACGCCCGGGAAGCGCGCCGGGAACGAGACCGCGTTCGCGCCATCGTTCCCCGCCGCCGCTACGACGAGCGCACCGCCGCGCGTCGCCTCGGCGACCGCGTCGCGGACGAGTTGCGAGTCCTCCACGCCGCCCAGGCTCAGGTTGATCACGCGCGCGCCGCTGTGCGCCGCATACAGGATCCCCCGCGCCGTCGCGACGGAGTCGCCCGAGCCGTAGCAGTCGAGCACCTTCACCGGCATGATGCGCACGTTCCGCGCCACCCCCACGATGCCCGTGTTGTTCGCCGCCGCTCCGATGATGCCCGAGACGAACGTCCCGTGGCCGATGTCGTCGTTCACGTAGCCGTTCGTCACGTTCGCGCACCCCGGCGAGCTGTCGCTGACGAACGAGCAGCCGTTCACGTCGTCGACGCAGCCGTTGTTGTCGTCGTCCGCGCCGTTGTTGGCGACCTCGCGCGGGTTGGTCCAGATGTTCGGCGCCAGGTTGGCGTGCCGCACGTCCACGCCCGTATCGACCACCGCGACGATCACCCCGGCCGAGCCCTTCGAGATGTCCCACGCCGCCGGCGCGTTCACGGCCGAGAGATACCCGTACTGGTCGCCGAACAGCGGGTCCGGCGGCATGTCCGCCGCCCTCACCGATGCGACCGGCTCGGCGTAGCGCACGCCCGGCAGCGCCTCGAGCCGCAGCACCGATGCGTCATCGGCCGGGCCGCTCACCTCGAGCGCGTGCACGTCGGCGAGGCTGCGCCGCACCGCATAGCCGAGCGATTCCACGCCCGCGGCGGCCGCCGGCAGCGGCTGCGCGGCATCGATCGCCACCACCAGCGTTCCCGCGCCGCCCGACGGCGCGCGCAGATCCCGCGTCCCCGTACATGCGATGGTGAGCAAGAGGATGATGATCGCCAAACGGCGCAAATTTCTCGCGTACATAGGTTGCAGGTATCTCATCGTCCGCGTATGCTAGCACGACTTCAGACCGGGCAGTAGGAGCGTTTAGATGATGAATCACCGATTTTTCACAAGACGGTTCGCTTATTCGCCCCTGCTCCTGCTGATCGCCGGCGCCGTCCTCGCACTCGGCGCCCGCTGCATCGAGCGCACGAGCACGTACGTCGACGCCGACGGCTACACGCACATCACCGGCCAGATGGTGAACGACACCGACACCCAGGGCATACAGATGATGCTCCAGGGCACGCTGTTCGATGCCGCCGGCGGCGTCGTCGCGACGAAGACCGCCGCGACGTGCCCGCCCGATTCGCAGCCCCACCAGCAATCCGTCTTCGACATCAGGTTCGACAACCCGAACCTGCCGCCGTGGGACCACTTCGCCGTGCAGCCGGTCGCCGGCACGGCGCAATCGGACGCGTTGCCGGATCCCAAGGTCGTCCTCTTCTTCGCCGAGGCGATCCGGTTCACCATGCCCATCCATCTGCCGGGCCTGTCCATCAGCGACAAGGACGTCTTCCTCCGCTTCGACGTACGGAATCAGACCAACAACGTCTATTCCGGCGTCCAGGGCTGCACGGCCGTGTACGACCAGGCCGGCAAGGTCGTCTTCGTCCACGAGGGCGAGCTGGTCCAGCAAACCGGGCCAAACAGCGTCGGTCCGGCGACGCTCGGGCCGCAGGAGCACACCGGAGCGTACATGGTGGCGATGGACGTGCCGAAGGGTCCGGTCCAGGTCCGCGCGTGGCTCTGGTTCGGTCCGAAGGGCGCGCCGACCTCGCAGTACCAGTTCATGTCGACGCAGATGATGACGATCCAGTCCATCGCGCCCTAGCCCGCGGCGACGGGAATCGCAGATCTACCGCGTGGCGCGGGCGTTCAGCCCGCGCGGACCCCGAACCCGCGCGCGTAGGGTCGCCGCCTGCTGCGCCCGCCCCCCGGCGTGGCATAGCCGCCCCCGGCTGTGCGTCCGCCGCAGCCGGACCGATGCCCACCACGCCCGCCACATACCTCTGTGTCATCTGTGCAATCTGCGGTTCCCCTCACCACCAACATCCGCGTCATCCGCGCAATCCGTGCTTCCCTGTCACCACCCGCCCGCTCGAACCCACTGTGGCCTCTGTGCAATCTATGGTTTCGCCCATCATCGCGTCGTGCTCTAATGCCCGCGTGTCCGGGCTCTCACATCTCCCATTCCGCGCCGTCGGCGACCAGCCGGCGTTCGATGCCGCCGCGCTCGAGCGATTCGTCGCGGCGCCGCGCGTCGCCGTCCTCGCCTACGTGCGCGCCGGCGGACGGCCCGGCCAGTCGCCGATCTGGTACGAGTACCGCGACGGCGCGTTCTTCATGTCGACCACCACCGGCTCACCGAAAGCGAAGGCGCTCGCGCGCGACCCGCGCGTCTGCCTCACCATCCAGGACGAGGCCGCGCCCTACCGCGCCGCCATCTTCGACGGCGAGGTCGAGCTGACGCCGATGCCGAACGACGGCCCCACGTCGACCATCGCCACCCGCTACCTCGGCCGCATCGGCGGCGCCGAGTACGCGAAGATGACCGGCGGGCAATACGACCGCACCGGCCTCACGCTCATCACGCTGCGCCCCGCGTCCGTCCGCGGATTCGACAACACGCGCGGCCTCGCCCTCTGGCAGTCGCTGTTCCTGAAACTGCGCGCCGGCCTGCCGGTCATCGGCCGCTGGCTGTGATCCTGGTGATACCGTAGGGACAGGTCTTTAGACCTGTCCGCCCCGTCCGATCGAGGCCACCACCCATGCCAACCACCACCACCACCAGCATCGCCCCCCTCGACGCCGGCGACGGCGTCGCCCCCGCCGCGCAGACGCTGGCCGACGCGTTCTTCGACGACCCGATGACCGTCTACCTGATCCCCGACGAGCGCCGCCGCAAGCGCGCGCTCCCGCACTACTTCGCCTCCGTGCTGCGCCTGTCGCGCGCGTCGGGCGTCATCGAGACCGCCACGCGCGACGGCCGCGTCGAGGCCGCCATCGTCAGCATGCCGCCGGGCACGTACCCGCTGCCGCTCTTGCCGCAATTCCGCGAGTTCCGCACGCTGCTCGCCTGCGGGTTTACCGCAGCAGTCCGCAACTTCCGCGACCTGCCGCCGATCGAGAACGCCCACCCGCACGAGCCGTTCTGGTACGTCATGTACCTGGGCGTCGATCCCGCCGCGCAGCGCAGCGGCCTCGGCGGCGCGCTGCTCTCGCGCACCCTCGCCCGCGCCGATGCGCAGTCCGTCCCCGCCTACCTCGTCACGATGAAGCGCGACAACCTGGCCTACTACGCCCGTTTCGGCTTCGAGGTCCGCGACCAACTCCGCATGGGCAAGCGCGGCCCCGATACGTGGACCCTGCTGCGCCCGGTGGCGGCGGCCGTGGCCGCCACCTGATCCTGCCGGCAAGGCATTGGCCGTCCGCCTGAAGCCGTGGATCGACCGATCACGCACGAATCAGCGGCCGAGAATGCCGACGTCGGCCACGCGCGATCTTGTGCAGCTCGACCGCCACGACGACGGAGGACGCGACCGCGATCATCTTCAGCCATGTCAGCGGCCCGAGCGGCTCCACGCGAAGAACGTACTGCGTGAACGGAAGATAGAGGGCGGCAACGTGAATCGCGACCGCGACCGCGGTGCCGACAAGCAAGAAGCGGTTGGAGAACGGACTCTTCGCGAAGGCCGACAGAAATTCCGAGCGACAATTGCCGATGTGGAACACCTGAAACAACACCATCGTGGTGAGCGCGACGCTGCGTGCGCGCTCGGTGCTCGCACCGGCGCGTAGCTCCAGAAGGAAGAGCAGCAACGTGCCGGCAGCCAGGATGACGCCGACGAGCGCGGTGCGCTCCCACAGGAGCGGGGAAATGATGCCCTCGCGACGCGGTCTCGGGTTCCGCTTCAACACGTCGGGGTCGCCCGGTTCGAAGGCCAGCGCGACATCCTCCACGCCGTTGGTGACAAGGTTGAGCCAGAGAAGCTGGGCCGGCAAGAACGGAAGGCGAAAGCCGAACGCGATGCTGGCGAGCACGGCGATCACTTCGGCTACGCCCGTGGAAAGCAGCAGAAACGTAACCTTGCGCACGTTGTCGAACGCGATGCGCCCTTCTTCGACGGCCGCGAAAATGCTGGTGAAGTCATCGTCCGTGATGACCATGTCCGCGGCATCCTTCGCCACCTCCGTTCCCGAGCGGCCCATCGCCACGCCGATATCCGCCGCCTTGAGCGCTGGCGCGTCGTTGACACCATCGCCGGTCACCGCCACGACGTGGCCCCGTTGTTGGAGCGCCCGCGTGATGGCGAGCTTGTGCTGAGGCTGGACGCGCGCGAACACCGGGACGTCTCCGACGATCGCATTGAGCGTGGCTTCGTCCGCCGCCTCGATTTCGGCGCCGGTCACCGCGCGATCGCTCGAACCTGCGATGCCCAGGTCCCTCGCCACCTCCAGGGCCGTGGCGGCGTGGTCCCCCGTCACCATAACAACGCGTATGCCGGCGTTCTGGCATCCGCGAACGGCGGCGGCCACCTCCTCCCGTGGCGGATCGATCATGGCTTGCATCCCCACGAACGTGAGCGCTTCGAGGTGCCGCTCGAGCGGTTCCCCGGCGTCGAGGGCCTCGGTTCGCCACGCCATCGCCAAGACGCGCAGTCCGTGGTCCGCGAGCACCCGCGCATCGTGCAGTATCCGGTCGCGATCGAGGACCGGCTCATCGCACGCGGCGATGCACATCGGCAAGAGGTCCTCGGGCGCGCCCTTCACAAAGACCAGCGCGCGTCCCTCACAGCGATGGAACGTTGCCGCGTAACGCCGTTCGGGATCGAACGGGATCTCCGCTTCGCGCGGACAACGATCCTCCACCTCGTCCTTGAACAATCCGGCTTTCGCGGCTGACACCAGCAACGCAATCTCGGTTGGGTCGCCCTGCACCACGAACTCCCCATCACCGGGAACGATGTTCGCGTCATTGCACAATGCGCCCGCCAGCAGCGTCACATAGGGCGCGTCCCACGCCTCCAACCGAAGGCGCTCGCCCTCCCGGCGGATCTCGCCGGCGACCTCGTACCCAGCACCGGTGATGTCGTAGCTATGGCCGCCCGCGTACATCCGCGTGACCGTCATGCGGTTCTCGGTGAGCGTTCCTGTCTTGTCAGAGGCGATGATGGTGCAGCTGCCCAGCGTCTCTACGGCTGGCAGCCGCCGGATGATCACGTTCCGCTGTGCCATCCGGCCGACGCCGATCGCGAGCGTGACCGTGATCACGATTGGCAGGCCTTCTGGAACGGCCGAGACCGCGAGCGCCACGAGCGTCAGAAACAGCTGATGGGGAGCGTCGCTGGTCGCGACGCCGGCGGAGAATCCCAACACGAAGACCACCAGCACCGCAACGCCGATCATGCGCGCAAAACGATCCATGCGCTGCTGCAGCGGCGCCCGCAGCCGCCCGATGTCGCTGACGCTTCCGGCGACCAGGCCGAGCTGCGTGTGTTCCCCGGTAGCGACCACCAGCGCGCGGCCGCGCCCGCGTGTGATGACCGTTCCCATGAAGAGCATGTTCGCGTGCTCCGGAGGCGGCGCATCCCCGGCGATCACCGCGGCCTGCTTGGTCACCGTCGCCGATTCGCCGGTCAGGAGCGACTCGTCCGTCTCCATGGAGACCGCGTGCAAGACGCGACAGTCGGCGGGCACCTTTGCGCCCGCCTCAATGAGGACGAGGTCGCCCGGCACGACCTCACGCGCATCGACCTCGTGCTCCTTGCCGTCGCGCAGGACGCGCGCCTTCGTCGTCGCCAGCCGGCGCAACGCCGCCATCGAGCGCTCCGCCCCGTATTCCTGCGAAAAGCCGACGACCGCGTTGAAGAGCAGGACCACGACGATGATCGCAGTATCGATGTACTCCGCGATGGCTGCCGTCACGACGGCGGCGAAGATCAGGATGTAGATCAGTGGACTGGTGAACTGGCGGACGAAGAGCGCGAACAGGCTGGGCCCTCGTTCGTCGGCAAGCTCGTTCGGGCCGGCGTCGACGAGCCTTCGCCCGGCGTCTTCGGCCGAAAGACCGTCGACGGGTGCCGCAAGCAGCGTGAGACACTCATCGATGCCAAGCGACCACCACGCGGGCTCGGCGGAGTGGCGACCATCGCGGATACGCATCTCTCGCCCCCGCTTGTATTCGTTGCGGTGATGCCGGCCTCATCATGAATTATCGGCGCCGGTTCGGGTAGGAGGTCAATTGCCTGATCGGCCGAACAGGACGGGCGGCGTGCCGCGACCGACGACATCCGGCCTCGGCGGCGCGCTGCTTGCGCGCACCGTCGCCCGCGCCGATGCGCAATCCGTCCCCGCGTATCTCGTCACGATGAAGCGCGACAACCTGGCCTACTACGCCCGCTTCGGCTTCGAGGTCCGCCAGCAGCTCCGCGTGGGCCGCCCGCTTCCGCAACCGCCCCCTCTCGCTGCGCAGACCTCTCCCGCCGCAGTCGACCCTCCTCTCCACACCGTGGAGAGGAGGTGGCCGAAGGCCGGAGGCGAGGCACCCCAACACTCGCCTCTGCGTAATCTGCGCAATCTGCGGTTCCCCTCGCCCCAACCATCCGCGCAATCCGCGCAATCCCTGTTCCCCCTCGCGTCGAGTGCCGTCCTCTGTGTCATCTGTGAAATCTGTGGTTCCGCTCGCCCCCAACCATCCGCGCAATCCGCGCAATCCCTGTTCCGCCCGGCGTGACGCGCCCACTCGGACTTCGCCCCGCACTCCCTCTACACTCGCCCCACGCGCAGAGCCGCGCACGCGGCCTGGCGCCACTGCGGTCCCATAAAGAGAAAGGAGCCCCGCCATGCCGAGAGGCGGCAAGCGACCCGGCGCCGGCGCGCCCAAGGGCAACTTCAACGGCTACCGCAACGGCAACCACAGCTCCCGCATGCTCATGGTCTACCTGGCGATCGTCAACCACCCGGACCACAAGGCCCTCGCCTACGACCTGTACGAGCAGGGCTTCTTCCCGCCCCCGCGCAAGCGCTTCAACAAGGACGTCCGCGGCGTCGTCACGTACCTCTACCACAAGTGGTTTGATTGTCTTGGGCAGGAGCAATCAAACCCAATCAAATCCAATCAGCCAGCCGCCCTGGATCCGGCTCCCGCAGATTCAACTCCGCCCCCGCCAACGGGTGAAACAGAAAATGCGTGAAATACAAACCCCAATCAAACGCCGAGGTTCTGGCGTCCAGCCTCAAGCGTCCAGCTTCGAGCTTCAGGGTTCCAGGTTCTTGGTTCTAGGTTCTCGGCCGCTGGCCCTCGGACGCCGCCGCCACGTCCGCCTCCGGGCCGACGACCATGAGGCGGTCGCCCGGCTCCAGCCGCACCTCCGCCCGCGGCCCGACGAGCAGCTCGCCGTTCGCCCGCTGCACGCCCAGGATCGTCACGCGCGACGACTCCCGCAGGTCGCCGATCTGCAGCCCGGACAGCCCCGAGTCGCCGGAGATCTCGATCTCCGCCAGCATCTGCTCGCTGTTCCGCCCCACCGCCAGCGTGTCGATGAAGTCGACGATGTTCGGCTGGATCGCCGAAAGCGCCATGCGCCGCCCGCTGATCGCGTACGGCGAGATCACGCGGTCCGCGCCGGCGCGCCTCGCCCGAGACTCGCTCTCACGCTTCGCCGCGCGCGCCACGACGAAGATCGCCGGGTTGAGCGCCTTCGCCGTCAGCGTGATGTACGTGTTGCCCGAATCGGAGTCCGAGGCCGCAAGCAGCGTGTGCGCCCGATCGACGCCCGCCTCCCGCAGCACCTCGTCCGATGCCGCGTCGCCCTCGATCACGAGGCATCCCGCTTCGCGCGCTTTCTGCAGCGCCGTGGGGTTGTTCTCGACGACCACGAACGTCATCTTCCGCTCGACGAACTCGCGCGCGATCTCCTCGCCCACGCGCCCGTACCCGCAGAGGATGTGGTGATCCCGAAGCTGCTCGATCCGCCCCTTCATGCGCGTCACCCCGAACGCCGCGCTCAGGTCGCCCTCGATCACCAGCGCGACGAACGTCGTCAGCAAATAGAACGCCGTGCCGACGCCGAAGAGTACCAGAAAGATCGTGAACACCCGCCCCTTCGTGTCGAGCGGCTGCACCTCGCGGTAGCCCACCGTCGTGATGGTCGTCACCGTCATGAACAGCGAGTCGATGAACGACCATCGCTCGATGATCATGAAGCCCGCGGTGCCGGCGGCGAGAAGGGCGATGAAGACGCTGACGCCGGTCAGGACCCGGCCGCGGATGTGCGGTACTTCGATCCGGCGCATCATGCCCCGATTGTACACGCGCCGGTGCGCCTGTCGGTTATGGCCGCCTCGGATCTACAGCAGCACCAGCCAGATGCCGGCGATCGTCACCGCCGTCCCCAGCAGCACGCGCGGCGTCAGCTTCTCCGAGAGGAACATCACCCCCATCGGCAGCGCGAACACCGGCGCCGAGGTCGTCACGAACGCCGTCTTCGCCGCGCCGATGGTCTCGACGGCGTAGATGAACAGGATGCTGCCCACGCCCGTGCCCAGCATCCCCGCCAGCGCGACGATGAACACGCTCCGGCGGGTCAGCTCGCGCAGCGGCCGGTCGCCCGTGCCCGTCATCGCGATCGTCGCCCACACCGCGACCGAGGCCGCCGGGATCCGCAGGCTCGCCGCGCCGAATGCATCGAGGTTGCCCTGCTGCCCGCGCAGCCAGACCGTCGCCGTCGCCCATGCGAGCGCCGCGAACACCGCGAACAGGACGCCGCGCACCAACTCCACCTTCACGCTGCCGGCCGCATCGGCGCGCCGCTGCTCCAGCACGATCCAGCTGATGCCAAATACGATCAGCGCGCCGCCCACCGGCAGCGTCCACGTCAGCGACTCGCCCAGCAGCAACACGGCGAGCACGAACGTCAGGAACGGGTACGCGCTGTTCGTGATGGGGAACGTCCGTGACACGCCCAGAAAGCCGAGGGCGTTGATGTACAGCGTGTCGCCGACCGCCTGGCCGATGATCCCCGAGCCGGCCATCGAGACGGCGGTCAGCACCGTCATCTCGCCCATCTGCCCGAGCCCGCTCGATGCGATGAGCAGCCCGATGATGACGAAGCTCGCCGTCAGGCTGCGGATCGCCGACATCAGCACGGGGCGCATCCGCCCGGCCTGCGACGCGAGCAGCACGCTGGTCAGCGCCCACAGGGCCGATGAGCAAAGTGCTGCCGCGGCGCCCATGCGGCGCGCTCCTTCTCGACGAATCGGGGCCGGTGACGGTGCCCCATCCTATCGAGCCGAACGCTACGTGCCAGATGCCGAAGGTCACGCGGGGAGCCAGGCCGGCGTCACCGGCGTCAGTCAGCTAATCCTGCCACGCCGGGTACGAGCCGAAGACCTTGAAGAAGTCCGCCTGCTCGCGCACCGCCGCCAGCGCCTGCTCGATCAGCGGGTCGTCGCGATGGCCCTCGATGTCGATGAGGAAGACGTACACGCCGAGCTCCTCGCCCGAGGGCCGCGACTCGATCTTCGTCATGTTGATCGATCGGTCGGCGAACTCGTGCAGCACGCTGACCAGGGTGCCCGGCCGGTCGTGCGCCACGGCGAACGCCAGCGACGTCTTGTCGCGGCCCGTCGGCGGCGCGCCCTCCCGCCCGATGCTCACGAACCGCGTCTTGTTCACCCGCGAGTCCTCGATGCCGCGCTCCAGGATCTCGGCGCCGTAGATGTCGGCCGCGCGCGCCGGTCCGATCGCCGCGGCGCCGGGCGTCTTCATCATGATCGCGACGGCCTCCGCGTTCGAGAGCGCCGCCTCCGTGCGCACACCCGGAAGGTGCGTCTCCAGGTAGTGCCGGCACTGCCCGAGCGATTGCGGGTGAGAGTACACCACGTCGATGCTCGCGCGCGCCGCGCCCCGCTGCACCATGAGGCAGTGCTCGATCGGCAGCACGATCTCACGGCAGATCGCGATGCCCTCGTCGTGGATCAGCAGGTCGACGGTGTCGGTGATCGTGCCCTGCAGGCTGTTCTCGATCGGCACGACGGCGAAGTCGGCCTCGCGCGCTTCGACGGCGCGCACGGCGGCCATCACCGTCGCGACAGGAACATGCTCCGCGGCCGGGTAGCCGCGCATCGCGGCGACCTCGGAGTTGGTGCCAGCCGGACCCAGGTACGCGACGCGAATCGCCGGTGCCACTAGAAGCTGCGCGGCGGCGGCGGCGACAACAGCGCCTCCCGCAACGCCTCCTCGCTCTCGTGCAGCGTCACGGCGACGACCTCGTCGCCCTCGTGGATGATCGTCTCGCCGGACGGGACTTTCGGCTTCCCGTCCTCGCCGACGACGAGCGAGATCATCGCCTGGTACGGCAAGAGGATGCTCTTGATCGGCTGTCCGACCACCCGCGATCCCTCGGGGATGCGCACCTCGACGATCTCGAGCCCGCTGCCCTTGAGCTTCATCAGCGGGATCAGGTGATGCGTCGGCAGCTCCTGCTCGATGTGCGCCATGATGGCCGACGTCGCGCTCACGGTGATGTCGACCTGCAGCTTGCGGAAGATCTCTTCGTTCTTCGGGTTGTTGATGCGGGCCACCGTGCGCGCGACGTTGAAGCGTTCCTTCGCGACCTGGCACGCCACCAGGTTGTCCTCATCGTCGCCGGTGACGGCGAGCAGCATGTCGGCGCGCTGCGTGCCGGCTTTCTCGAGCACCGTCGCCTCGCAGCCGTCGCCCTCCATGACGATGTCGCCCAGCTCGTCGGTGATCTCGGCCGCCTTCGCGGCATCCTGCTCGATCACGAGCACTTCGTGGTTCGCCTCTGCCAGCTCCTTGGCGAGCTGGAAGCCGACCTTCCCCCCGCCCACGACGATGATGTACATGCGCTACATTTCCTCCTGCCGCATGAACTCAGCCACCATCGCGTTGGCTTCTTCGTCCGACTGCGCCTCGATGATTCTGCGAAGGCGCTTGGCCTGGACGCGCGTCGGGTTGATCGTGCGCAGGCCCATATTCCGGTACATCTCCTCGCGCAGCGGATCGAACACGCGGCTCGCCACCACCGGCACGCCGAAGATGTGCTTCGCGATCTGCGCCGCCATGACGTTGCGGTTGTCGCCGCGCGTCGCGCTCACGAACACGTCCATCCCCTCGATCCCCAGCTTGCGCAGCACGTCGAGATCGATGCCGTTGCCGACGACCTTCGTGCCCACGAAGTCGTCCGGCAGAAAGCGGAACGCCGCCGGGTCCGTATCGAGGATCAGCACCTGGTCGCCGTTCCGGCTCAGCTCGGCCGCGAGGGTCGCACCGACCCGCCCGCAGCCCATGATGACGACTTTCTTCATAGTGCTCCCCACCCTGCGTGGCTATTCTCGCACGGGGTGGCGCCAGAGCCATACGCTGCATGGCGCCGCCCGCAGCACGTACTGCGTCAGACGCCCCATCTGGTACTCGCCGAGCGGCGCCTTGTGCTCCGCACCCATCAGGATAAGGTCGATCCCGCGCTCCATCGCCTCGTCGACGATGGCGTGACCGGCCTCCCGCGCCTGGAGCAGCTCGCCCTCGATGCGGAAGTCCGCGTCCGCCGCGACCCGCTCCGCACGCGAAAGCACCTCCTCGCCGGTGGCGGCCTCCTCGGACAGCTCGGCGTCGAGCGGCAGCGACCGCTTCACCTCGATGACGTGGACAGCGTACACCTTGCCCTTGTTCTTCTTGGCAATGGAGCAGGCTAGCACGACCGCAGCCATACTGGCCGGGGAGCCATCGACAGGAACGAGTATCGATCGGGCGCCGGCCAGGGGATCAGGTGCAGCCAAGTCAGGTGTTACTCCGCGCGCGGGCTCCGGGGTGGTCTCGATGCGGACGTCTCGCCATTATAGGAATGGCCTCTTCTACTGGCAAACGAATCTGAACCGGCGCGCGGGCCACGCAACAATTGGCGCAATTCGGGGCTTCGACCCGCCCCGCGGCCGGTCGATAATGACTTGACGAACCATGGGAGGACGCCGTTGTGACGAGTCCCGAGCGGCACGGACGGGAGTACATCCAGGCGCGTATTCGCGAGGAGATCGCTCGCTCCGCTCGGTTCGGCCATCCGTTCGCGCTGCTGATTTTCGAGCTGCTTCCCGCATCCGACGGCATCCCCACGCGCAGGAAGATGGAAGCCGGGATCGAGGCGCTCAACGCCTCGGTGCGGAACTACGACGTCGTCGCACGCGCCTTCGATGACACGGTCGTCGTCCTGCTCATCGAGACCGACGCACAAGGCGCGCGAGACGCGCTGCTGAGGATCCGCAACCGGCTCGCGCGGGCCGCCGGCGCGTGGCAGGTCACGACCTACAACTACCCGCAGCATCAGGACGCGATCGAGACGCTGCCGCTCCTCACCGCGGCGTAGCGCACCGCGTCATGGCGTCAGTCGGTGCACGTCGCGCGGAAACAGCGCGACCTCGCGGACGTTCGCCACGCCCGCGATCTGCGCCACCCAGCGTTCCAACCCGATCGCGAACCCACCATGGGGCGGCATGCCGTACCGGAACGCCTCCAGGTAACCCTCGAGCGCGCTGGGATCCTGGCCCTGGGCAGTGAGCGCCGATACGTAATCCTCGTGACGATGCAGCCGCTGCCCGCCCGTCACGAGTTCGAGCCCTCTGAACAGCAGGTCGAAACTGTTCGAGAACTCCGGGCGCGTGCGGTCCGGATGCGTGTAGAACGGCCGCTTCACCATCGGGTAGCCGGTGACGAACAGAAAGTCCGATCCGTGCTGGCACCGCGCCCACTCGCCCAGCCACCGCTCGTGCGCGGGCGCGAGGTCCGGTTCCCCGACCAGGTCTTCGCCGGTGGCATCGCCGATGATCTTGAGCGCGTCCGCGAAGTGCACCACCGGCACCTCGCACGGCACGGCCGGCAGCGCGACATCGACGAGCGCCAGCGCATCGCCCGCTTCCGCCCGCAAGGCATCGACCATCGCCGCGAGGGCCGCGGTGAGGACCGCCATCACGTCGCAGTGGTCCTCGATGAACCCCATCTCCGCGTCGAGCGAGACGTACTCGTTGAGGTGCCGCGCCGTGTCGTGCGGCTCTGCGCGGAACACCGGCCCAACCTCGAACACGCGCTCGAACACGCCCACCATGATCTGCTTGTAGAACTGCGGGCTCTGAGCCAGAAACGCCGGCGTTCCCATGTAGTCGACGCCGAACACATTCGCGCCGCCCTCGGTCGCCGCGCCGACGATTTTCGGCGTATGGATCTCGACGAAGCCCCGCGCGCGCAGCGCCGCGCGAAACCCGGAAAGCGACGCCGCCGCGAGCTGCCAGAGCGCGCGTCGCCGCGGGTGACGGAGCGTCAGCGCCGCGTGGTCGAGCAGCGTCGGAAGCTGGCTGTTCAACGCCGGCCGGAACAGCTCGATCGGGGGCGCCTCCGATGCGGCGGAGATCACCTCAATCTCCGGCTGGCGGACCTCGACGCCCATCGGAGCCTGCGCGTTCGCGACGGCCGCGCCTTCCACCGCGATCGCCGACTCAGCGTGCAGCGCCTCGATCCGCTCGGCGACGGCCGGATCGTCGACGACGACCTGCGCCAGCCCGCGCGCATCGCGAAGGATCAAGAAGCTCACGCGGCTCAGGCGCCGGACGCGATGTATCCAACCAGCGAGCCGCACACGTCGTCCGGCGTGGTTCGGCAGTTCGATGCTGTAGATCCGCTCCACGGCAACACCTCCCCTCCCCGGCCCGCGCCAGCAGGCAGAGAGAACGCAAGACGCCCCACTCGCGCGGACGAGGGGGCGTCTCGTGGTGCCACCGCATGTTCACCGCCGATCGCTATCGATCGACAGCCTTGGAGCCGGATAACGGGGGCGAACCGTCGGGGGTCTACTGTGCGCGTGCGGTTCTTCCCCGCGCTCGGGAGGGTCTTCGCAGGGTCCGGAGGCCGCCGTCACACCGGCAGGCGGCTCTCTACGCTCCGGGATGCCCGCTACTCATCTCCGTCGGCGCTGTGCGCATATCCTACCCGGTTCGCGGGTGGCGGTGCCAACATCGAGACGCGGACCGGGCGCCGGCTACTCGGGCTTCCAGGTCGTGCCCTGCGGCCCGTCTTCGAGGCCGATGCGCAGCGCCGCCAGCCCGTCGCGCACGCGGTCTGCGAGTTGCCACTGCTTCGCCGCGCGCAGCTCGCTCCGGATCTGCACCAGCAGCTCGATGAACGGCGCCGCCTCGATCGATTGCTCGGCCTGCTCCAGCCGCAGGCCCAGTACGTCGGCCAGCTCCAGCAGCAACCCCTGCGCCGCCATCGTTCCGCGGCCTTCGTCGCGCGCGCGGTTCACTTCCTTCGCCAGGTCGAACAGCACGGCGAGCGCCTGAGGTGTGTTGAGGTCGTCGTCCATCGCCGAGCTGAACCGGTCGCGGTACGACGGAAGGTCGATGCCGCCGTCGCCATCGCCTCCCGGCGCACGCGCGGCCGTGCGAAGGCGGTCCGCCCCCGTCTTCGCGGCCTCGAGGGTGTCCTCGCTGAACGTCAGCGGCTTGCGATAGTGCGAGGTCAGCACCCAGAGCCGCAGGCCGTCGCCGCCCACCTTCGTCAACCCGTCGCGGATGGTAATGAAGTTGCCGAGCGACTTGCTCATCTTCTCTTCGCCCATCTTCACCCAGGCGTTGTGCAGCCAGTACCGCACGAACGGCGTGGCGCCGGTGTAGGCTTCGGTCTGCGCGATCTCGTTCTCGTGGTGCGGGAAGATCAGGTCTTCTCCGCCGCCGTGGATATCGATCCGCTCGCCGAGATACTTGAGCGACATCGCCGAGCATTCGATGTGCCAGCCGGGGCGGCCCTTGCCCCACGGGCTGTCCCACGAAGGCTCGCCCGCCTTCGCGCCCTTCCACAGCGCGAAGTCGGCCGCGTTCTCCTTGTGCTCGCCGGTCTCGACGCGCGCTCCCGCGAGCAGCGAGTCTTGCGATCGATGCGACAGCTTGCCGTAATCTTGTTTCGCCGAGACGCGATAGTAGACGTCCGACCATTCGCTCTGCGGTGACGACGCCTCGTACGCGAACCCCTTGTCGATCAGCCCCTGGACGATCGCGATCATCTCCGGCACTTCTCGCGTCGCGTACGGGTAGACGTCGGCCGGCAGAACGTTCAGGTCCCGCATGTCGTCGAAGTACATGCCGATGTACTTCTCGACCAGCTCGTCGGTGCTGATCTTCAGCCGGTTCGCACGCTCGATGATGCGGTCGTCGATGTCCGTGAAGTTCTGGGCGTGCTTCACGGTGTACCCGCGCCAGCGCAGGTACCGCTTCACGACGTCGAACACGATGTAGCTCATCGCGTGGCCGATGTGCGACTCGTCGTACGGCGTGATGCCGCAGACGTACATCGTCACCGGGTCGCCCTGCGGCTCGAACTCCTCGAGCTGCCGTGTGAGTGTGTTCGTGAATCGGATCAACCGCCGATCGCCTTTCTGTCCGGCGGCGCGTTCCCGCCGCCGTTCTCGCCGTCTGCCGCTTCCCGCTCCCGATGCAGGTGGACCGGCTCTCCGCCTTCGGGGCCCGGCTGCGGCGCCCGGCCCCCGAGCGCCTCGACCTGCTCCTGCAGCGCGCGGATGCGCCGCTCCATCCGCTCGATGTGCTGTTCCAGCGCATCGATGCGGTCCCACTCCGGGTCGGGCAGCCGCGTAATCGTATCGCCGCCGGCCTCGTGGAACGAGACGACGTGGCCGGGCACGCCCACGACCGTGGCGTTCTCCGGCACGTTCGTCACCACGACCGATCCGGCGCCGATGCGCGCGTTGTCGCCGATCTCCACCGCACCGATGAGCTTCGCGCCCGCGCCGACGGTCACGCCGCGTCCGAGCGTCGGATGGCGCTTCGTGCGGTGCAGGCTCGTGCCCCCGAGCGTCACTCCCTGCAGGATGTGGCAGCCGTCGCCGATCTCGGCCGTCTCGCCGATCACGACACCCATGCCGTGGTCGATGAACAGCCCCTCGCCGATCTGCGCGCCCGGGTGGATCTCGATACCCGTGAGGAAGCGGCTGAAGTTCGAGATGGCGCGCGGAATCACGGGCACGCCGCGCCTGTGCAGCGTGTGCGCCAGTCGATGCAACTCCCGCGCGTGAAATCCCGGGTACGCCAGGATGATCTCGAGCGTTCCGCGTGCCGCGGGATCGCGCTCGCGGATCGTGTCGATGTCGTGCTTGATAGACCTGAAAACAGACATGAGGACGAGGTCCTCCTCCTACCCCTTGACGCGCCGCTGCTTCAGTCTGGGGCGCCCGCTACGCGGTCCGCCCCGGCGGACAACAGCAAGGCGCTTCGCTCAAGAAGGCGGCGCCTGCAGCGAATCCGGGAAAGGAAGACTTCGCCACGCAAGACTCCTGCGCCGCACCCACGCGGCGGCCGGTCGTGATGGTCTACTCTAACAACACCACCGCGAGGGCGGCAACGCCGTCGCCGCGGCCTGTAAAGCCCAGTCCG
This sequence comes from uncultured Dehalococcoidia bacterium, assembly GCA_964371095.1. Taxonomy (GTDB): domain Bacteria; phylum Chloroflexota; class Dehalococcoidia; order DSTF01; family JACRBR01; genus CAYJMJ01. The sequence continues at coordinate 21,801 of CAYJMJ010000004.1, forward strand.
TCCGTGGTCGTGGCCTTGACGCTTACGGCGCCGATGTCAAGTTCCAACGCCTCGGCGATCGCCTCCCGCATCGCCGGCACGTGAGGAGCGAGCCGGGGCTCTTCGGCCACCACCGTCGCGTCTACGTTGGCGACGCGCCACCCGGCGCCCCGTAGGCGCTCATCGGCCAGCCGAAGCAGGTCGATGCTCCGTGCGTCCCGCCAACGGTCATCCGACGACGGGAACATGCCGCCGATGTCCCCCAGTGCCGCCGCGCCGAGCATCGCGTCGATGACGGCGTGGGTCAGCGCGTCGGCATCGGAGTGCCCGGCCAGACCGCGCGGGTGCGGGATCGCGACGCCGCCGAGCACGAGCCGCCGCCCGGCCGCGAACGCGTGTACGTCGATTCCCTGTCCGATCCTCATCGGCGCGATTGTACCGGGAATGGTGCGATGGCAGCTTCCGATCGTAGGGAGGGCCGAGCGTCCGGTATGATCCTCGCAGTCATGGAAGACTTCGAGGCCTACGGACAGCTGCGCGACCGGCCGCGCGACACGCCGCCGCCGGGCGCGCCCGCCGCGGGGCGCGCGCCCCCCCCCCCCCCCCCGCGCCCCCCCCCCCGCCGCTGATCCTCGCGCCGCCGCGCCCCAAGCGCTCGCACTGGCTTCGCAACATCGTGATGCTCGCGGCCCTCTACGTCGCGTTGGCCGTCGGCACGACGGTGCAGCCGCTGCCGATACCGTTCACGTCGGTCCACGCCTCGGTGCCGTTCCCGGGCGGCGCACCGGTGTTGTTCGGACTGCCGGACCGCCCGTTCACGGTGCTCGTCATCGGCCTGGACCGCCGCCCGTCCGAAAAGGGAGCGAGCCGTACGGACACCGTGCTGCTCGTGCGCATCGACCCGGGCGCGCACAAGGCTGCGTTCCTCAGCATCCCGCGTGACTCGCTCATGGAGGTCCCGCAGGCCGGCGGCACCTACACGCAGGACCGCATCAACACCGCCTATGTCTACAACTGGTCATCGAAGGACGGCAGTGCGGCGCCGAAGGCCGTGGCGGCCACGATCGAGCACAACCTGGGCATCAAGGTCGACCATTACATCACGTTCGATCAGCGCAGCGCCGAGGACTTGATCCAGGCCATGGGCGGCGTCACGATCGACAACCCGCGCGAATTCGGCCAGGAGGACTACTCCGACGACGACGTCCACGTCGTGCCGCAGCACTTCGCGAAGGGCAAGATCTCACTCGACGGCTACCAGGCCGTCGCCTACGGCCGCATACGCGAAGGCTCCACCGATTTCGATCGCATCCAGCGGCAGCAGCGAGTCGGTTCGGCGCTCATTCATCAGGCATCGTCGCCGATGTCCGTCGTTCACCTGCCTGCGGCGTTCAACGCGTACCGGAAGACCATCAAGACCGACATGAGCCTGCGCCAGTCGGCGGGCGTGCTGTCGCTGCTCAAGGGCGTCGACGACGGCGACCTCAAGACGAAGTCGCTCGGCGACGCGGCGGTGTCGTGCAACTCCTGCACGGCGTCGATCCAGCTCCTCGACCCGGCCAGGGTGCAGGCGATCATCGCCGAAGCATTCGGCGACCCGGAGGCCGGCGCCCGCGCCGCGCAGCTTCTCGCCGCCGCGGGCGTCACGCCGTAAGGAGGACGAATTGACCGAAGAAATCACCGCCGACTTCCTGATCCTCGCCGATGCGGCGCAGGTCCAGGGCGAGAAGCTCTATTTGCTGGGCGGCGGATGGTCGCTCATCTGGGCCAAGGAGTTTCCCGCGCAGCACCAGATGGCCGTCGCCGCCGGCATCCTCATCCCGTGGATGGAGACGAATGCCCGCCACCAGTTCCGCATCCACGTCCACTCCGAGGACGGCGCGACGTTCGGCGACGTCAGCGGCGAGTTCGAGCAGGGCCGCGCGCCCGGCCTCCCGCCGGGAACCACGCAGCGCGTCATGCTCACCGTCAACATGGGTATCCGCATCGAGCGGCCAACAGAAGCCGCCGCCGAACTGTGGCTCGACGGCGTGCTCGCGCGCTCCGTGCCCTTCCGGATCGCCGCGACGCCTCCGCGCTAACCGCGCGCCTTTCGTGACTGCCCGATGAATGCGTCGAACAGCCGCCGCATGAGCGGCGCGAACTCCGGTTTGTGCCCTTCGGGCCGCTCGGGGTGCCACTGGACGCTCACCACCCAGCGATGCTGCTCGCTCTCGGCGCCTTCGACCAGGTCGGACCCGTGATCGTCGGCGAACGCGATCGGCCGCAACCCGGCGGCCAACTCCGACGCCCCGACGGCCTGGTGGTGGCGCGAATTGACCTCGAATGCGGTCTCGCTGAACGCCGCCGCCAGCCGCGTGTCGCCGATGAGCCGCACGCGGTGCCACCGCGATGGGTACCCCGGCGTGCCGAAGTCAGCGCGATGCTCTCCGCTGTCGATGTGCTGGAGGAGTCCGCCACCGAATCCGACGTTCATGAGCTGGTGACCCCGGCAGATCGCCAGCACCGGGATATCGAGCCGCAGCGCTTGCTCCAGGTACGCAAGCTCCATCGCATCGCGCTCGGGCGACGTCTCCTTGACCTTCGGGTGGCGCTCGGCGGCGTAGCTCGACGGGTCGACGTCGATGCCGCCGGTCAGCATCAGCGCGTCGAGCGATGGCGCCAGGTCGGCGGCCCGGCCCACGGCCGCCTCGTTGAGGTCGATGACCTCGCCCCCGGCCTCCCGCACGCGCGACCAGTACCGGTCGAGCGCCTCGGCCGCCACGTCCTCCCAGCGCGTTACGCCGATGCGCGGCGCATCACTCATCGCGGTTCACCCCACTTGCCCCGTACCTGCGGCACCGCGGCATACGCCGGCATGCCTCACTCCGAGGTTACACGGTGCGCCCCGTGTCCGCACCGGGCGAACAAGAAGGGCAGCCTCGTGGCTGCCCGTTCGAGCTGCGGCTCGGCGAAGCGGTTACTCCTCGAACTCCGGGTCGTCGGCGTCTTCGTCGCGCGCGACGTCGAACAGCGTGACCTCTCGAGGTTCGGCTTCGTGCTCGGCCTCGTGTTCCGTTTCCTCCCACTCCTCGTTCTCTTCGGCGAACTCGTCTTCCTCGTCGAGGTCGGCCCGCACGAGGCTCTCCTTGGTGTACGGCCGCACCACCTCGCCAGCCTTGCCCGCCGGGAACGACAGCCGGCCCACCTGGCCCGGGTGCTGGAACGTCTCCTTGATGATCACCCGCACGCTGTCGCCGCTCAGGCCGGCGACCGCCGCGGCGTACTTATTGCCGCCGGCGATCAGCCTCGTCAGCCGCAGCGCCAGCTTCGGCTCGATGTCGCTGATGTAGTCGCCCGCCATCGTCTCGACCGTCAGGCGCGAGCCGATGGTCTTCAGCGCCACCTCGTCGCCGGCCGACAGCGTCGCGAGCATCTTGATGTTCGCGGGCTTGAGCACGGTCACGCCCGTCTTGCCCATCTCCTCGATGAACAGGCTGGTGTCCACCTGCTGCGCCCTGTCCGGCTCCGCCTTGGCGCGCGCCGTCGCGAGCCGCTCGAGGTTCTTGCGGGCAATCGAATTGGTCGGCTCGAGTTCCAGCGCCTGGTGGTACGCCTCTCGAGCTTCCTTGATCTTGCCCGTCTCGCTCAACGCCTTGCCGAGCCGGTTGTAGGCCTCGGGCTCCGTGGGAAACACGGCGATGATCGCGCGGTTGGCCGTGATCGCGTCGTCCCAGCGGCTCTGCATCGCGAACTGGATCGCCTGCTCGGTCCGAACGCGCTTGATGCGCGCTTTGTCTTCGGTCTGGTTCATACGTCCTCTTGAATGCGTTCGGGGGCTCGAATGTCGGGAGATTGTAGGCTGTTGCCCGAAGCAACACAAGTCAGTTTTTCCCACGGTAGCATCGGCCGAATACCCTCATGTTCGATTGCCACATGCACGTAACATTAGGGCCGGCCCCGTGCGATGGTTCTCGCACCTGGCGCCCGCACTCCGTATATTCTCTGCATGAGCGAGACTGCACCCTCCGTCAACGAGGTCATCGTCCACGGCATCATCGTCGGCGCGTTCCAGGAGAACTGTTGGGTGATCGGGAACCGCCGCACGGGCGAGGCCGTCTGCGTCGATCCCGGCGACGAGCCCGAGGAGATCCTCGCCATGGCCCGGGAGATGGGCGTCCAGATCAAGTACATCGCCAACAGCCATGCCCACATCGACCACATTCTCGGCGTGGCCGCCGTGCGCGAGGCTACCGGCGCGAAGTTCCTCCTCCATCCCGGCGACCTGGAGATCGCCCGTGGCACGGCGAAGTCCGCCCGCGCCTTTATGGGCATCGACATCCCGAACCCGCCGGAACCCGACGCCCTCCTCGCCGACGGCGATGAGATCGACGTCGACGGGCTGAAGCTCACGGTCCTGCACACCCCGGGGCACACGCCCGGCAGCGTCTCGTTCTACGCCAACGGCGTGCTGTTCGCCGGCGACACGCTGTTTCAGGGCTCCATCGGCCGCACGGATCTCCCCGGCGGCGACGAGCGCCAGGAGATGGCGAGCATCGTCGACCGCCTGCTGGCCCTCCCCGACGACACGATCGTGCTGCCCGGCCACATGGGCCAGACGACGATCGGCGAGGAGCGGCAGCGCAACCCATTCGTCCGCATGGAACTCGCCCGCCGCGAGGGACGCTAACCGGAGCCGCGGAAGCCGGGCCTACTTCGCGATCATGACGTCGGTTGACTTCACGACCACCGTGACGCGGTTGCCCTTCTTCAGGGCCAGCGCGTCGGCCGAGCCGCGCGTGATCGCGGCGACCATCTCCTGCCCGCCGATGTCAACGACGACCTCGCTCATTACCGTGCCGAGCTTGACGCTCACGACCTCGCCCTTGAGCTGGTTCCTGGCGCTGAGCGGCATCTGTTCCACCTCCTGCGTGTCGAGTTGCCGGGGACGATCGTACACCCAACCGGCATGCGCGCACCGGTCCGTCCGCCCCTCCGCCACGTGCCGTCCGGCCCCTTGCACGGCGGACTTCGATATAGGACGATTTGTCCGCAATCCGGATGGAGGTGCCAACCGTGGGACGTCGCACAGAGGCCGCTGCCCTCCAGAGCAAGGTCCGCGCGGCACGGGTTGCCGGGGGCCTGTCGCAACACCATCTTGCTGAACGGGCCGGCATCACCCGCCAGGCGATCGTGGCGATCGAGGCCGGGCATTACACGCCCAACACCGCCGTCGCGCTCCGCCTTGCCCAGGCGCTCGAATGCCGGGTCGAAGACCTGTTCGTCCTGCCGGAGCCCCGCGTCGAGCGGCCGGCGGCGATCGCAGGCGGACGCGTCGCACCGGGCGCGCGCGTCGTCGTGGCGGCCGTCGGCGACCGGCTCGTCGCGCATCAGTTGGGCGGCAGCGGCCTGTTCGCCCCGGCCGACGGCGTCGCCGTGAACGCGGCATCGAAGGTCCAGCTCTTCATCGACCCCGAGCAGGCCGAACGCACCGCGTTTCTCGTCGGTTGCGACCCGAGTCTCGGCATCCTCGCGTCGTGGGTATCACGGCGTTCCCAGGCGGCGCGGCTCGTCTGGCTGCCTGGATCGAGCCAGGCCGCCCTCGACGCGTTGAAGCACTCCACGGCCCACGTCGCCGGCATCCATCTCCGCGACGCGAAGACCGGCGAGTTCAACGTCGCCCACGCGCGGCGCGCGCTCGCCAGCGCCGGTGGCATCGTCGTCAGCTACGCCGGATGGGAGCAGGGATTCATCGTCGCGCACGGCAACCCGAAGAAGCTCGGCTCCATCGCGGACCTCGCACGGCCAGGCGTGCGTCTCGTCAACCGCGAGGCCGGCTCGGGGAGCCGCGCTCTCCTCGATCAGTTGCTCGGCGGATCCCGCATCCCGGCCGAGCGGGTGCTCGGGTACGACGACGTCGTCAGGAGCCACATGGCCGTCGCGCGCGCCGTGGCCAGCGGCGCCGCCGATGTCGGTATCGGGCTTCGCGCAGTCGCCAGGGCCTCCTGCGGATTCGTGCCGCTGGCCGACGCCCGGTTCGATTTCCTGATCCCGAGCGAGCACCTCAAGCATCCGGCGATCCAGGTATTGCTCGACGTCATGCAGTCCGCGTCGCTCCGCGCCGACCTGTCCGCCCTGCCGGGATATGACGTGAGCGCCACGGGAACGGAACAGGCGCGATTCGGCGCCGTCGCCTGATAGAGTCCGGCGCAAGCCGCACGAGAACGGAGAGAGCCCATGGTTCGTCCACTCCGCCGCCGCGCACGCCGGTGGCTCGTCGTTGCCATCGCCGTGATCGGCGCGATGGTGGCTGCGTGCGGAAGCGGCTCGAGTTCGGACGAGAAGCGCGGGGCGTCGCCCGCGGCCGGCGCGTCCGAGACCGGCGGGCTGTCCGGCTCGATCACCGTGTCCGCCGCCTCCTCCCTGACGGACGTGTTCTACCGCGAAGCGGCGGCGTTCCAGAAGGCGCATCCCGATACGCGAGTGAACTTCAACTTCGGCGGCAGTCCGACGCTCGTGACCCAGCTCGACCAGGGCGCCCCGGCCGACGTGCTCGCCACCGCGGACGAGAAGAACATGAAGTCCGCGTCCGACAAGTCGCTCGTGGGCGCCGTCAACGTCTTCGCCAGGAACCGGCTCGTCATCGCCGTCCCGACGTCGAATCCCGGCGGGATCCAGGCGCCGAAGGACCTCGCCAAGCCCGGTCTCAAGCTCGTGCTCGCGGAGGAAGGCGTGCCCGTCGGCGATTACGCGCGCCAGGCGCTCTCGAAGATGGAGTCCGACGGCTCGTTCGGGGCCGGGTTCACCGGCGCCGTGCTGAAGAACGTCGTCTCCGAAGAGTCGAACGTCAAGGCGGTCGTCGCCAAAGTGCAGCGCGGCGAGGCCGATGCCGGCATCGTCTACAAGACCGATATCACGCCCGCCGTCGCGAAGGACGTGACCACAATCGACATTGCCGACGGGTTCAACGTCATCGCCTCCTACCCGATCGCCATCACGTCGATGGCCGGGTCCCCGGGCGTCGCCGCGGCGTTCATCGAGTTCATCATGTCCGCCGAGGGCCAGAAGATTCTCACCGATAACGGGTTCAGCGGGGTGAAATGAGCGGCGCCGTCCACGCATCGCACCGCACCGCCGGCGGCGTCCGGGCGGGCCTCGGTTGGCTCTTCAGCCCGCCGGCATTGCTCTTCGCGGCGTTTCTCGCGGTGCCCCTCGCGGCGTGCGGCGGCTCGCCCACGCCCGACGCGACCGCGATCCCGGGTCAGCGGCCATCGGGTAACATCACCGTCCTCGCCGCTGCCGACCTGCGCCTCGCGTTCGACAAGATCGGGGCCGCGTTCGAGAAGACCTGCGACTGCCGCTTGACGGTGACCTACGGCTCGTCCGGGACGTTCGCGACGCAAATCAAGCAGGGCTCACCTGGCGACGTCTTTGCGTCCGCGGACGTGTCATATGTCGATGGGTTGGAACAGGACGGGCTCATCCTTCCTGACACAAAGCGGGACTACGCTATCGGACGCATCGTCCTGGCAGCGAGCGCCGGCTCACGATTGACCATCGACGGGTTGGCTGACCTCGCCGGCCCCCAGTTCAAGAAAGTCTCCATTGCAAACCCTGATCACGCTCCATACGGCCGTGCGGCGAAGGAAGCCCTGACCGCACTGGGTCTGTGGGACAAGATCGAGCCGAAGCTCGTGCTCGGCGAGAACGCCGCGCAGGCCACCCAGTACGTCGAGACAGGCGACGCCGACGGTGGCATCATCCCGCTTTCGCTTTCCATTCAGAACAAGGACAAGATCCGGTACGTACTGATCGACGACAGACTCCACAGTCCCCTGAGGCAGGCGGCCGCCGTCCTCAAGCAGAGCAAGCACGCCGACGTGGCAAGAGCGTTCCTTGACTACCTCAACGGGCCGGAGGGGCGGCCCATCATGCGCGAGTACGGGTTCGTTCTTCCCGGGGAACAGGCGCCATGAATGCCATCGACGCATCGGACATCATCATCACACTGCAGGTGGCGAGTCTCGCGACGCTCCTTTCGATCCTCGTCGGGATACCGCTCGCGTGGATATTGGCGCGCTACCGGTTCCGCGGGCGGGCGATCGTCGAAGCGTTGACGATGCTGCCCCTCGTCTTGCCGCCGACCGTCGTCGGGTATTACCTGCTGCGGGCGCTGGGGCGAAGCAGCGCGTTCGGCCGCTTCCTGGAAGAGGACCTGGGGATACGGCTGGTCTTCACATGGCAGGGCGCCGCCATCGCCGCAGCGATTCTTTCAGCGCCTCTGCTCATCCGCACGGCGCAGTCCGCCTTCGAGCAAGTTGACCCGGAGTTGGAGCGCGTAGCCGCGACGCTGGGGCGGTCCCGTGTCAGCGTCTTCGTCTCGGTCACGCTGCCTCTGGCGCTGCGCGGCGTGACCGCCGGCATCGCGCTCGCGTTTGCGAGGGCAGCTGGTGAGTTCGGGGCCACGGTCATGATCGCGGGCAACATTCCCGGCAAGACACGCACCCTGCCGATCGCGGTCTACGACGCGGTGCAGGCGGGCGACATCGCGCGCGCGAACGCGACGGCGCTCCTGCTCATCGGCATCAGCCTGTCGTGCCTCCTGTTCTTCAGCTGGACCACGCTGCTATTCAGGCGCTCGCCATGAGCGCTTCCGGGCGTGGCAGCGCCATCGACGATGGACGGCCGGCGCCGGGCCCTCGCGACCTCGATGTGCGCGCGTGCCGGCAGTTTGGAGAGTTTCGCCTGAATGTCGAGTTCTCGGGCGGCGATGAGACGGCTGTGCTCTTCGGACCGTCGGGCGGAGGCAAGACGCTGACGATGAAGGCCATCGCCGGCCTTGTGCGGCTCGACGCCGGGCGGATCGCCGTGGGGCCGCGCGTGCTGTACGACAGCGAACGCCGCATCAACGTCCCGCTGCGGTCGCGACGCGTGGGCTACGTGCCGCAGGGTTACGCGCTGTTCCCGCATCTGACCGTCGCGGAGAACATCGCCTTCGGCCTGCATGGCAGCGGGCGCGCGGCGCGCGACGCCACTGTCGCCGACATGCTGCACTTGACGGAGTTGGAGGGGCTGGAGCGACGCCGCCCCGCTCAGTTGTCCGGCGGGCAGCAGCAGCGCGTGGCTCTCGCGCGAGCGCTCGCCTGCCGCCCGGACATCCTCCTGCTCGACGAGCCGTTCAGCGCGCTCGATGCTACGATCCGCGCGGAGTTGCGCGACGCCATCGTCTCGCTGCATGAGTCGCGTGGCATCCCCGTCCTGATCGTCACGCACGACCTGGCGGACGCGTTCAGCCTCGGCAACCGCATCATCGTGATCGAGGGCGGCCGTGTGTTACAGCAAGGGTCCCGTGAGGACGTATTCTTCCGCCCCGCCACGCGCCGCGTTGGCCAGCTCGTCGGCACGCGAAACATCCTCCCGATGACCGTGTCCGGGTTCTCCGACGGTGTGGTCAACCTCGACTGGTCCGGCAGACCGATCGTCGCCGCGATCTATTCGACTCACGCCGTGCCGCCACTCGCGCCTGGCCAGCGGGTCGAAGCATGCATCCGGTCCACGCAGGTCATGATTCGCCGACCGGGCGACACATACGACGGGCGTCCTAACGTCTTTCTGGGGCGAATCGCCCACGAGATCATGGGCGCCGAGATCTATCGCCTCTTCGTGAGGCTCGCCGGCTCCGGGGCTCGCCACGATCTGGAGATCGAGCTGCCGGCGTACACGTACTTTCGCCTCGGGCTGGACCGGAGCAAGGACATCGAAGTGTCCATCCGGCACGAGGCCGTGCACATCATCCACGAGACTCCGGAGAGCACAGCCGCTCCGCGTTGAGGCGAACGGCGACATGCCCGCCCACCCGTACGACGTGCTCGGCATCGGATCGAAGCACGATTGGCATATCGCGCGCACTGCCGAGCATCTGTCCTTCGTTCCGAGCGAGTGACCGTCAGCGGCCGTGGATCTCCCGCAGGAACCGCGCGTAGCTCTCCAGCGCGGCCATCGCTCGCAGGGCGCGCTCCGGATACGCGTACACCGGCACGCGCGCCGCGTCGAGCATCATGCGGCCGCGGCTCACCGCCTCGCCACCCATGTACACGCCGGCGACGGGCTTGTCGCTCGTCCGCGCCAGGTGCGTGATGACCCGCGCCGTGCGCTCCGGCTCGGTCGGCGCCTGCGGCGTCAGCAGCACGACGACGCCGTCGACGTTCGGATCGGCGAGCGCGATCTCCGTCGCGAGCTGGTACCGGTCCGCTGCCGCGTCGCCGAGCACGTCGATCGGGTTCGCCGATGACGCCGCGGCCGGCAATCCCTCCGCGAGCCGATCGCGCGATACCGGCGACAACCGCGCCAGCTGCAGCCCGTACCGCTCGATGGCGTCGGTCGCCATCACGCCCGGCCCGCCCGCGTTCGTCACGACGGCGATCCGGCGGCCACGCGGCAGCGGCAGGTACGAGAACGCCAGCGTGTAGTCGAACAGCTCCTCCATCGAGTATGCGCGCACGATGCCCGCCTGTCGAAACGCCGCATCGACCACCGCATCCGACGACGCGAGCGCCCCGGTGTGCGACGACGCGGCGCGCGCCCCCGCCGCGCTGCGGCCGACTTTCATGATCACGAGCGGCTTGCGCGCCGTCACGCGCTTCGCGGCCTCCAGGAACCGCCGCCCATCGGTGAACCCTTCCAGGTAGCTGACGATCACCTTCGTCTCGTCGTCGTCGCACAGGTAATCGAGCACGTCGATCTCGTGCACGTCGGCCATGTTGCCGAGCGACACGAACTTCGAGAACCCGACGTCGATCGCGCGCGCCCAGTCGAGGATCGCCGCCGCCATCGCGCCCGACTGGCTGACGACGGCGATCTCGTAACGGTACGGCGCCGACTCCGCGAACGTCGCGTTCAGGTTCGCGAACGTGTTGATGATGCCGAGCGAGTTCGGCCCGATGAGCCGCACGCCTCCGGCGGCCGCGCGCGCCCGCAGCTCGCGCTCCCGCGCCGCACCCTCGGCGCCGATCTCGCGAAAGCCCGCCGTGATCACGACGGCCGCCTTCACGCCCTTGCGGCCGCACTCGTCGATTACCTCAGCGGCGGCGGCGGCCGGCACCGTCAGCACCGCCAGGTCCACCGGCCCGGGGATCTCGTCGAAATGGGCGTACGCGCGAAGGCCGAGCACCGACTCCGCGTTCGGGTTCACCGGGTACAGCGGGCCGGGGAAGCGCGCCCGCATCAGGTTGTCGAGCATCACGTAGCCGAGCTTCTGCGGGTTCCGCGATGCGCCCGCGACGGCGATGCTGCGCGGCACGAAGAAGGCGTCGAGATCGGTGTTCATGGCGTGCATTCTATGCGCTGCGAACGCCCGACCTCACTCGGCGCTGTCCCTATGTATCGTCCTCGGCCTCCAGAGCCTCTTTGAGGTTCGCGAGGCCCTGCACGAGCGCCAGCGCGAACCCCTGGTCGCGCAGCCCGAGCGTGATGGTGCGAAATAGCAGATACCGCAGCCCAAACGGCGTGAGCCGGCCCGACACCTCGGTGTATCCGTCTTTCGCCGCGATCTGGTACGTGAGCCAGCACGGCACGTCGCCGATTGTCACCCGCAGCTCGAGCGAGCGGCCGGGCTCCCGGCGGAGCACCTCGAACGCTCCGTCCGCCTCGGTCGACGCCTCGGCAAGCTCCCGTTCGAGCGCCGCGTAGATGCGCTCGGGAGTCGCGTTGATCGCGAACGCTTTCTCGATCGCCAGGGCTGCCTCCGTTTGCGCGCCGTTGGCGGCCGGGCGCGTCTGCCGACATAATACGCGCGGCGCCCGCCGGCCGTGCGGTCCGCGCCGATGAGGGTTCATGACCAGGACATGCGCGCGGCTCGCCGCCCTCTGCTGCGGCGCGCTGCTCTTCGCCTGCGGCGGCTCGACCGCCCGCCAGCCGACGCCATCCGCCGTGGCTACGCAGCCCCCGGCGGCGATGACCGTCGGGGCGGGTCAGCCGATCATCATCGGCATCTCGGCGGCGCTCAGCGGAGACCAGGCAAGCCTCGGCAACGATCTCGCCGACGCCGCCGACCTCGCCATCAGCGACCACGGCGGCTCCGTCAAGGGCCACTCGCTCAGGGTCGAGCGCGTCGACGACCGCTGCACCGACGCCGAGAAAGCCACGCAGGTCGCCCGCACGTTGCTCTCCGAGGCGGCGCTCGCGGGCGTGGTCGGGCCGATGTGTACGACGGGCGCGCAGGCCGCCAACAAGATCTACGAGGCCGCCGGCGTCGTGCACATCTCGCCGTCCGTCACGCGTTCGGACCTCTCGAACCAGGGCGAGCGGTACTTCTTCCGCGTCGCCTGGCGTGACGATGTCGAGGCCGCCGTTCAGTCCGGCTACGCCTTCGGCACGCTCAACGTGAAATCGATCACGCTCGTCGACGACGGCGAGCCGTACGGAAAGGCGCTCGCCGATGCCTTTGCGGCCGCATTCCAGCAGGCCGGCGGAACCGTCCTGTCACGCGAGCGCATCGACCCGAACGCCGCCGACTTCTCGTCGCTCGCGCAGCAGGTGAAGAGCGCAAATCCCGATGCCGTCGTGTTCGAGGGCCTCAACCCGGGCGGCGTGCTGATCGCCAGGGCGCTGCACGACGCGGCCTACTCCGGCGCGTTCATCGCCCCGGACGGCGTGCTCAGCACGCGCGATTTCATCACGCAAGGTGGCCCCGCCGTCGAAGGCGCGATCGTCACCGGCGGCCCGATGCCCGACGACACGTTCGCCCGGCACTTCCAGGACCGCTTTCAGCGCGCGCCCGGCACGCCGTTCGTGCTCCAAACGCACGACGCGGTCACCATCCTCCTCAACGCGATCGAAACGAGCGCCGCCGAGGGTGACGGCGGCACGCTGGTCATCGACCGGGTGCGGTTGGCCGACACGCTGCGGGCGCAGAAGTCCACGGGGCTGACGGGATCGATCGAGTTCGACGAGAGCGGCGACCGGCGCGGCGACACGGCACTCGAGGCGGGCCTCGTGATCTACCGCGTGGTCAACGGCCGCTTTGAGCCCGTCCCGTGATCAGGCGGCCTCGTTCAGCAGGTTCAGCTCGTCGAGCGCGTGCGACAGCGCCTCGTTCAGGAGGCGGATCGTCTTGTCGCGCTCGTCGACCTCGGCTTCGAGCTGGACGATGCGTGGCGACTTCCGGCGGATGGGCTTCGTTTCGGGTGTCACTGCAGGCTTCATGCGCCGATTCTGCGCCGTTTCCAGCCACACGGCCATACGTGTTCCCCCGACATTCGTGACATATCGATGACAGCCCGCACGATCCTCACGATCACCGTGCGCGACGGCGGGCCGGTCGTTACGGCGACGCCGCGGCGGCCGGCGGTCACCGCTCACGTCACGCTGGCCGGCCGGTGGCTGCGCATCGCACTCTCCGGCGCCGGCGACGTTGAGCTGCGCATCGCCGGCGCGGACGACGTCGACGTGCGCGGCGGCTACCTCTACGCCGTGCCGGGAGACCCGTACGTAGTGCGCGCGCACGTCGCGGGGCGCCTCGCGGTCGCGGCGCGCCTGCGCCGCCGCTGACCCCGCCGAAGCTGCGTTACGAAGCGTTTACGGAGAGTTTCCCGCGCGGCGACGGCGCCATAACAACGCGCACACGGCACGCGGCGATAGTAGCAGCGTAGACGGTATCGCTCGCACCGGTGCGGGCGCCGCAACGCAGAGACAGAGAGGACGCCATGCTCAAGAGAGCCTTCGTAGCAGCAGCATTCCTGGGAGCCGCGGCCTCGGCGTTCACCGCGTTCGCGCCGGCCGCCTCGGCCGCCACGCCGCCGCCGGCCGGCGCCGCGCCGTCGGCCTTCGTCGCCGGGCGCAACGTGCTCACCGCGCACGGCTCGGGCATCGTCGCCGTCAAGGGGGCGATGGACCTGAACGCCAGCGCCGCCGAGGGCGTGCTCCTCGTCAAGGATCCCACCGGCGACGCGCGCATCGACGTCGATGGCTATGGCGGCCAGGGCGAGTGGAACGGGGTCAAGGTGTACTGGGGCTTCCACGGCCACGCACACATCGTGGGCCGTGACGTCGGCGTGATGATCATCGGCCGCGACGTCGACCTCCGGGTCATCGGCCGGGGCTGGGCCTTCCTGAAGGGACACGGTTCGTACAGCGTCAACGGCGGGCCGCCGCAGCCCTGGACCGAAGAGGGCGCGCGGTTCAACGTCGCGCCGTAACCGTTGGGGGCGAGGTGCCGGCAGAGAGGGTCGCCTTCGGCGGCCCTCTCTGCGCGTCCGAAGGCAGGCAGCACGGATATTGCCCGCTTTTTCCGGCCGTTTTACACGATTCCAACAATCCGCCGCCCCGTTCCTGCGACGATACTGGCAGGGGGACGCCGCGACGCCCCCGAAGGAGCGCGCACCATGCCCGCACCCGCGAAGGTCGTCATCGTCGACGACGACGAGCACATCCGGGAACTTGCCTCGCTCTACCTGCGCAAGGAGGGGTTCGACGTCACCTGCGCCTGCGACGGCACGAGTGCGCTCGAGAAGATACAGCAGGCGAACGCCAGCCTCGTCGTGCTCGACCTGATGCTGCCCGGCATGAGCGGCTTCGACGTCTGCAAGCAGATCCGCCTCACGAGCAACGTGCCGATCATCATGCTCACCGCGCGCGATGAGGACGTGGACAAGATCGTCGGCCTGGAGCTTGGCGCCGATGACTACCTCACCAAGCCGTTCAACCCGCGCGAACTCGTTGCGCGCGTCAAAGCCATCCTGCGCCGCGCCGACGGCCAGTCCCCCGCGACGGACGCAGCGGCCGTCATCCGCGCCGGCTCGCTCGCCATCGACAAGCAGCGCCGCGAGGCGACCATCGGCGACCACGAACTGCAGCTCCGCACCAAGGAGTTCGACCTGCTCGCCGCGCTCGCCGAGAACGCCGGCATCGTCCTCACCCGCGAGCAGCTGCTGGATCGCGTCTGGGGCTACAATTTCTACGGCGAGACGCGCACGGTCGACGTCCACGTGCAGCACGTGCGCGCGAAGCTCGGGGAGTCCGGCCTGAGCATCGTCACCGTGCGCGGCGTCGGATACAAGCTGGTCGACCAGGCCGCGCGCTGAGGCTACCCCGCGTGTTGAACAGCGTTCGCTCCCGCCTCATCGCATCGTTCGCGCTGATCGTCGTGATCACGCTGGCCACGGCCGGGCTCGCGCTCTTCGCGCGGCTCGGCGGCTATCGGGACCAGATCGACGCCGGCACACTTCGCTCCACCGCCGCGCCGGTCTACTACAACCTCACCTTCTTCCCGGATGCACTGAAGGCCGATTCGGTGACCGGCCGCCGCCTCCGCACCGAACTCACGTCGTACCTCCGGCTGCAGGCGCAGGACGCCGGCGTCATCGTCGTCCTCATCGATGCACAGGGCAACGTCATCAACGAGGGCGCCACCGACGAGCGCTTGCTCGACGCGCACTTCGACGTGCCACCGCCGCCCGCGCGCGGCCCCGACTTCAAGCAGCTGCCCGAGCAGAAGTTCGACATCGACGGCGGCGGCACGCTGCTCTACGTCACCGTGCCGACGCCGAGGGTCGTGCGGGCGCAGCCCGCCGGTGTCGCCGCCATCGTCGTCGCGCTGCCCGAGACCAGCGCGCGCGACGTCTTTCGCGATCTGGCGCCGCGCCTGCTCTTCGCTGGCGCCATCGGCCTCGCCGCCGCGCTTGCCGTCGCGCTCGTGCTCTGGGCATGGATGTACCGGCCGCTCGGGAAGATCACGCGCGGCATCCGCGCCGTCGCGAGCGGCGACTACCGGCAGCGCGTGCCCGTCTCCGGCCCCGCCGAGCTGCGCGAGATGGCCGAAGACGTCAACGTGATGGCCGACTCCGTGCAGGTGTCGCAGCGGGCGCTCCGCGAGTTCCTGGCCAACGTCTCGCACGAATTGAAAACGCCGCTGACGTCGATCCGCGGATTCTCGCAGGCCCTCGTCGACGGCACCCTCGACACGCCCGAGGAGCGCGCCCGCGCAGCCCGCGTCATCGACATCGAGTCGCGCCGCCTCCTGCATCTCGTGGGCGAGCTGCTCGACCTCTCGCGCATCGAATCCGGCCAGCAGGCCATGCGGCTCGCCGCCGTACCCGCGTCCGAGCTGCTCGCGCACGTCCGCGACGTCTTCTCGATGCGCGAGGAGGAGAGCGGCGTCGCGCTCCGCATCGCCGCCCCGGACGATGCCGTCGTCTCCGCCGATTTCGATCGCATCGAGCAGGTGCTCGGGAACCTGGTCGACAACGCGTTCCGGCACACGCCGGCCGGCGGTTGGATCGAGGCGGGCGTGCGCCGCGCGAGCCCCGGCTTCGTCGAGTTCTACGTTAGCGACAGCGGCACCGGCATCCCGGAGGCGGAATTGCCGCACGTCTTCGACCGCTTCTACCGGAGCAGCGGCGAGCCGTCCGGTACCGGCGCCGGCCTCGGCCTCGCGATCTCCCGCGAGATCGTGCGCGCGCACGGCGGCCAGATTCGCGCCGAGGCGCCTGTCGCGGGCGGCACGACCTTCGTCTTCACGCTGCCGGTCGCGGGAGGAGCATCGCCGTCGCCGTCATCCGGGAATCGCGACCGCCCGTCGCCCCGGCTGACGCCGCCTTCCGAAGTACGGCGCGCCGGCGGCTAGCCGTTCGCTCTTACGTAGGACTCCCGCGGCAAGAAGTACGCCCGAAACGTCACCTCGCCGCCGCGCCGCCCTTCGGCGCTCGTGCCGCCGCTGAAGCGAAGCATCACGCCGTCGGCGTCCGAGAGATACGAACCGAGGAAGACGTACACGACGTCCGTGCTGCGGTCCGGAACCGGATCGCCGGCGCCGCCGACGATGGGCAACCGCGTGCCGAACTCCTTCGAGCGATCCTCACCGGTGTATCCCGGCGCGAGAAACCGCCGCGTCTCGTAATCGAACGACCAGCGGTCGCTGTAGAAGTACACGTACGTGTCCTTCGGCAAGCCGTCGATATACCGCGAAGCGGCATCGATCTCGTACGGATACACGAGGCGCATCGCGGCGGTCTGCTGTACAGGCCCGAAGTACTGCCAGACGGAGCTAACGCCGGCGATGGCGACGGCGCCGATCGCGACGGCGAGGCCGGCCCGGCCGGACAGCCGTCGCCGCGCCTGCCACGCCGTTTCCCAGATCCACGCGAGCGGAAGCGCGGCGAGCAGCGCCACGAACGGCGCCAGTCCCAGCGTGCGCCGGAACAGTCCGTCCTCGACCGTGAGCAGCGCGCCGAGCGGCAGCACGACGCACGCCGCCAGCACGACGGCGTACTCCGGCCTCCGCCAACTCCAGATCGCGATGCCGAGGCCGGCGAGCGCCAGCAGCGACATCCACGGACCCACCGCCGGATGACCCGCCGTCGCCAGCCCGTCGCCGAAGTCCGGCCGGTCGCCCAGGATGAGCCCCCGTTCGAGTTCGGCCGCGCGGTTCCAGATCAGCTTGGCCCTTCCCGGCCCCCCCGCGTCCTTCCACTGGCTCGACGACGTGAGGCCGACGACGCGATCGTGCTGCCGGTACTCGCTCCCGTGCGTGCGCGCGTACTCGATCAGCGGCGCCGCCGTCGCCAGCGCGCACACGGCGAACACGGCGCAATCGACGAGCAGGAAGCGCGCGCGGCGGCGCCATCCCCGCTCGTACAACGTCGCCCAGGCGAGCGCAACGAACGGCACCGGCACGAACAGCAGGTATGCGTTGTAGCTGTACACGCCGAGGCCGTGGAGCGCGCCGGCGATCCCGAACAGCCAGAAGCTGCGCCGCCGGAACGCCAGCCACAGCGCCCACAGGACCAGCACCTCCATGAACGGCCAGGAAACGACCATGAACGCCGTGCGGCTCAGGTGCAGGTGCCACATCATTACCGCCAGCAGCGTGGCGCCGAACGCCGCCACGGTGCGGTTGAACATGCAGGCGAACGCCGCATACGCGAGCGGGATGGTCGCCACCCCGAACAGCGCCATCGAGAAGCGCGCCGTGAACGTCGTGTCGGGCAGGAACTTGAACAGCGCCGCCGTGACGTAGAGCGGCCCCGTCGGCTGCCCGAGCGCGCTCGTCACGTACGGGCCGATCCACCCCTCGCGGAGGATGCGCTGCGCGTCAAGCGCCGTCCACGCCTCGTCGCCGTGCAGGCCGAGCGGCACCGCGCCGAGACGCCAGAAACGAAGCAGTGCCGCCAGGACCGTGACGGCGGCGACGATCGCGAGGTCGGTCCGGGCGCCGGCGAGCGAGTCAGCCAGGCGCCGCGCCGTCGATCGGGTCGGCGCCGCAGCGGCAGCTTCGGGACGCGCGCCGGAAGCCGCCGCCGGCTCAACGATCACCTGGCACTCCCGTGAAACGCGACTGCGAGGCATACTGAACGCTCGAACCCCGATCGCGCCGCCGCCTGCGGTCCGCATTCTGACGCATGCGGACCACCGGCACCACGGCCGGGGCGGAAGGAGATGACATGGCAGGGATCGCTCGCAAACCCCATCGCCTGACCGCAAAGCAACTCCGCCGCGTCTGCGATCCGCGCTCGCTGAAGTTCAAGACCACCGCCGACGTGCAGCCGATCGAGGGCACCGTCGGCCAGGATCGCGCCGTCAGCGCCATGGATTTCGGACTGAGCATCGAAGCCGAAGGCTTCAACGTGTTCGTCGCCGGCCCGCCCGGCACCGGCCGCACGACCGAGTTGAAGGCCCAGGTCACGAGCATCGCCTCGCGCCGTCCGGCGCCCCGCGACTGGTGCTACGTCTTCAACTTTCGCGAGCCCGCCCGGCCGCGCGCCCTCAGCCTGCCGCCCGATCGCGGCCACCAGCTCAGCCAGGACGTCGCCGAGCTCGTCGAGGCGCTCCGCAAGGACGTACCGCGCGCGTTCGAGAGCGACGAGTACGCGCAGCGGCGCGACCAGGTCAACCGCGAGTTGCAGGCCCAGCGCGAGCGCTTCTTCGAGGTGCTCGAGAAGGAGGCGCATCAGCGCGACCTCGCCGTGAACGTCACGCCCGTCGGCATCACGACCATGCCGGTCATCGATGCGAAGCCGATCACCAAGGAGCAATACGATCTCCTGTCCGACGAGCGCAAGCGGCAGATCCAGGAGCGCACCGCGGAGCTGGACTCGATCATCGCCCAGATGGCGCCGCAGCTCCGCCGCCTCGACCGCGGCGCCGCGCAGCTCCTCGGCCAGCTCGACAGCCAGCTCATGGCCGCCCTCGTCCATCCGCGGCTCGAGGAGCTGAAGAAGGACTACAGCGACGAGAAGGACGTGCTCGACTTCCTCGACGCGCTCGGCGACGACATGATCGCGCACCTCGGCGACTTTCGGTCACCCGAGGAGGCGCCGCCGCAGATCCCCGGGCTGCCGGCCTTCTCGCGCGATGGAGTGTTCGACCGGTACAAGGTCAACGTCATCGTCACGCACGCGAAGGACGCCACCGCGCCCGTCGTGATCGCCGAGAGCCCGTCGTACTACCACATGTTTGGACGCATCGACTACCGCTCGACCTTCGGGTCGATGGTCACCGACCACACGATGATCAAGCCCGGCGCGCTGCATCGCGCAAACGGCGGCTTCCTCGTCGTCCAGGCGCTCGACGTGCTTACCGCGCCGCTCGTCTGGGAAACGCTCAAGCGCGCGCTTCGGACGCGACAGCTCCGGCTGGAGAACATCGGCGAGCAGTTCAGCATCATCCCGTCCGCATCGCTCTCGCCCGAGCCGATCCCGCTCCGCGTCAAGGTGGCGATGATCGGCACCGGACGCGTCTTCCAGATCCTCCAGACGGTCGACGAGGAGTTCGAGAAGCTCTTCAAGGCCAAGGCCGACTTCACCATCGACGCCGACCGTATTGACGAGCACGTCGACGTCTACGCCCGCTTCATCGCCCGCCAGGCGATCGACAAGGGCATGCGGCCGTTCGACCGCGGCGCCGTCGCCCGCGTTGTCGAGCAAAGCTCGCGCCTCGTCGGCGACCAGGGGAAGCTCACGCTCCGCATGATGGACATCGTCGACCTGCTGGTCGAGGCCGACTACTGGGCGTGCGAAGAAGGGGCCAGGGCCGTCTCCGCGGCGCACATCGACAAGGCGATCGAGCAGAACACCTACCGCTCGAACCTGATCGAGGACCGCATCCAGGAACTGATCAACAACGGCACGCTCAAGGTTGACGTCGGTGGCGAGGTCGTCGGCCAGGTCAACGGCCTCTCGGTGTACGAGACCGGCGACTACTCGTTCGGCCGGCCGTCGCGCATCACCGCGCGCGTCAGCATGGGCCGCGGACAGGTGATCAACCTCGAGCGCGAGATCCAGAAGAGCGGCCCGTCGCACAGCAAGGGGTTCCTCATCCTCCAGGGGTACCTCAACGGCAAGTTTGCGCATCGGCAGCCGCTCTCGTTCGCCGCCAGCCTCACGTTCGAGCAGGTGTACGACGAGGTCGACGGCGACAGCGCGTCATCGACGGAGCTGTACGCGCTGCTCTCCGCGATCACGGACGTGCCGATCCGCCAGGGCGTCGCCGTCACCGGCTCCGTCAACCAGCTCGGCGAGATCCAGGCGATCGGCGGCGTCAACGAGAAGATCGAGGGCTTCTACGCGGTCTGCAAGGCTCGTGGCCTCACCGGCGACCAGGGCGTCATGATCCCGAAAGACAACGTCCGCAACCTGATGCTGAAACCGGAGGTCGTGCAGGCCGTCAAGGACGGCACGTTCAACGTCTGGACCCACTCCACGATCGAAGAGGGTGTCGAGCTGTTGACGAGCATGGCGGCGGGGAAGCTGCGCAAGGACGGCACGTACGCCGAAGGCACGCTCTTCCGCAAGGTCACGGACACGCTCGAAGCGATGACCCAGCGCGCCATCGAAGTGAACCGCGGCGCCCGCGACGGCGTCGCGCCGACGTCCGTCTCGGCCAACGGCACGCGGCGCGCCAGGCGCGATGGACGCGAAGCCCAGAAGTAGCCCTCCCACGCGGGAGGAAATCTCGGCCGGCGGCGTCGTGTTCCGGCCGCGCGACGGCGGCGGCTTCGACATCGCCCTCATCCGCACACACGAGCGCCGCTGGCAGCTGCCCAAGGGCTGGATCGAACACGGCGAGGCCGCGGAGCACACGGCCGTGCGCGAGGTCCGGGAGGAGGCCGGCGTCGACGCCGCCGTCGTCCGGCCGCTCGACCGGATCGAGTACTGGTACACGTCGCGGTACGACGCCGAGCCGGTGCGCGTGCACAAGTTCGTGCACTTCTTCCTCCTCCGATACACCGGCGGCTCCACCGACGATCATGACGACGAGGTCACCGAGGCGCGTTGGACCGACATCGCCGAAGCCGAGCGCATGCTCGCCTTCAAGGACGAGCGCCGCATCGTCGCGATGGCTCGCGACGCGCTCGGGGCGACTGCAGAACCCTGATGCCATCCGGGGCGTACGTGGAGATGACGCGATTGACCAGGGAGCACGATGATGCCTGACGCCAACGACCTGACGCAGATGCGCGGACCCGTGGTCGCCAACCACGGCATGGTGGCCTCCGAGCACCCGCTCGTCTCGCAAACGGGCGTCTCGGTGCTGCGTGGCGGCGGCAACGCGTTCGATGCCGCGATCGCCATGTCGGCGCTGCTGCCCGTCGTCAAACCGCACCGCAACCATCTCGGCGGCGACGCCTACATCCTCGCCTACCCCGCGAGCGAGCGCCGCGTCACGGCGATCTGCTCCGGCGGCAAGGCGCCCGCCGCGGCGACGCTCGACCGCTACGCCGGCGCCATGCCCGCGACCGGCGGCGCCGCCTGCGCCATTCCCGGCCTCGTCGATGCGTGGCAGGAGTTCCACGCCCGCTGGTGCACCATGCCGATGCCTGATCTCGTTCGCCCGGCGGTTGCCGCGGCACGCGAAGGCTTCCCGGTCTCGCGCGAACTCGCGCTCATGCTGCACTACGCGCGCGGCCTCTTCGCGAAACACCCGGCGATGGCCGACGCGTTCTACCGCAACGGCGAACCGCCCGCGTTCGGCGCCATCTACCGCCAACCTGAACTGGCCGACGTCATCGAGGCCATCGGCATGCACGGCCGCAGCGCGTTCTACGAGGGCAAGGTCGCCGAGCGCATCGCCGAGGGCGTGCAACGCGCCGGCGGCTCCATGACGGCCGAAGACCTCGCGTCGCACAGCGCGGACGTGCTCGAACCGCTGTCGGTCGACTACCGCGGGCACACCGTGTACGAGACGCCGCCGAACTCGCAGGGCCTGATCCTGCTCGAGGAGCTGAACCTCATCGAGGGCTACGATCTCGCGGCCTGGGGCCATCTCTCGCCCGACGCCGTCCATCACATGGTCGAGGCGAAGAAGGTCGCATTCGAGGACCGGGAGCGCACCGCTGGCGACGCCGCGTTCGTGAACTTCGACCCGTCGTCGTTGCTGACGAAGGAATGGGCCTCAACGCGACGCCAGGCCATCGATCCACGGCTTGCGCGGCCCGCGCCGGCCGCCGTCAACTCGTCCGATACGACGTCGTTCGTCGTCGCCGACGCCGCCGGCAATGTCTGCTCGTTCATCCAGAGCATTTTCGCCCACTGGGGCGCGGCCGTCGCGATCGATGGCACGGGCATCATCATGAACAACCGCATGAACGGCTTCTCGCTCGACCCGGCGCACCCGAACGTCCTCGCGCCCGGCAAGCGCACCATGCACACGCTCAACACCTACCTCGTCTTCCGCGACGGCAGGCCGTACATCGTCGGCAACACGCCGGGCGCCGACTACCAGGTCCAGACGAACCTGCAGGTGATCACCGGCATCATCGACTTCGGCCTTGACCCACAGGCCGCGATCGATGCCGCGCGCTGGGGCGACTCGCCGAGCGGCCTGCTCGTCGAAGACCACATGCCCGACGCGACGCAGCGCGAGTTGGCGCGCCGTGGCCACGACGTCAAGCCGGTGCCGCGCGTCCTCGCCCCGATGGGCCGGGCTCAGGCCATCGTCATCGACCCTGCCTCCGGCGTTATGATCGCAGGTAGCGACGCCCGCGGCGAAGGCGCCGCCGCCGGCTGGTGACCGGTCACCGCAACGGGCCGAGCCGCGTCTCGCGCCGAGGGCGCTCAGGCAGCGAACCGCCGCGCCTCTCCTCAATCCTGCGGCACAGGCCGCTCCAACTCCTCGATGGGGATCGGCATGTGGCAGTAACTGCAGGACGCTTCGTTCAGCGGGTCGCCGCCCAGACGCGATTGGCCCTGGCTGCCGAGGTCATGGCAGGTGAGACACCCGCCGCCGCCCAGGCCGCCGGAAAGCTGCTTACCGGTGGTGACGTTGACCAACTTGGCATGGCAACGGAAGCAGCCCGTATTGACGTCAAGCCTGCCTATCGCATGCCCGCGGTTCTCCGCGTAGGTGAGCCAGCTCGTGTTCATGTCCGGATAGAACACCAGCGTCGAGATGCGTTTCAATTCGTCGATCGCGGCTCGGATAGATGACTCCTTCACCGCGGCTATGTCTGGATAGTCAGTCCGATAGAACTCCTGTAGCTGCTCGAACCACCCGGGTTGTTTCCATTGCGCGGCCTGCGCCGCAGGATCGGTGACGGTAGCGTCGTGGATGCCCATCAGCCGGAGTGCTTCCCGTTTCAGGTACGGAAGGCTGGCGTCCATGCGGCCGGCCGTGAGCGCGTCGTCGATGAGCGTATCCGGGGCAGGGATCTTGTGAGCCGCCCTATTGTGGCAGTCGATGCAGTCCATGAGGCGTTCGTTCTGCAGCTCCTGCCCCTCCGACACGTTCGGATTAACCCACTCGTCGTTGCCCTCGGGCTTTTCCACGACGACGCGGCCGATGACTTGCCGCTGTTCGTCGGCCGAGCGGTAGTAGACCTTCGCCGACGTGTGCCAGTGGACGCCGCCCGCCTCCTCCAGCAGGCTGCCGCCCGTGCCGACTCGGAACGCCAGGGCGCGGGCGTGAAGGGTGTTGTTCTCGTCGGGGAGGTAGGACCGGTACACGCGAAGGAAGAGGCCGTGCGCCTGCTCGCGCCAGTGGCACCCCTCGCATGTGGCGCGCGCCGGGCGGAGGTTCTTGGCCGGAGCCGGCACCGGCCTGGGGAACGAATTCGTCACGACGGCTGCCAGCTGGCCCATCCCTCCCAGCTTCGATTTCACGTACCAGCTCGCCCCGGGCCCGATGTGGCAGGCGGTGCAGCGCACTTCGGCATGAGCAGAGCGCTTGTAGGCCTCATATTGGGGCTTCATGACCGTGTGGCAGAGCCGGCCACAAAAGGCCGGAGAGTCCATGAACTCCACCGTCCGATATCCGGTGGCCCCCAACATCCCCGCGATCACCGCGGTGAGTGTGGCGAAGAGCAGGATTGCCCTCAGGTGCTGGGGATTGCCGAAGTCCACTTGCAGGGCGGGCGGGGCACCTTGGCCCCGCCGTGCGGCGGCCGCCTGCCGACGCGCTTCCCAGAGCATACCTGCGGGCACAAGAACGAGACCCAGGACGAGCACCGTGGGCAGGGCCGTGAAAACCAGCATGCCGATGTAGGGGCTCGTCTCCACGTCGAAGACCTGCGACGTGAGAAGGAAGGCGAGACTGCCCAGACCGGCGGACACCAGCACGCCTCCCAGCAGGGAGATCGGGTTGCGAGCCAGGTGGCGGGCAGGCGAGTCGTTCATGGCGCCGCGTCCAGATTCATTCTCGGTGCGCTCGTTCAGTTGCCTACCGGTCAAGCCGTGAACGACGGTGGCAACGTTGCGAACGGCCTCCGCGACGCATTGTTCTGTGAGCCATGTCGCACGTCAATAGCCTTGAAGCCGGCAGATCGCACGTACACATCGTCCCTCCGCCGCCGATGCTACGATGAACTACGCCCGCGATCGCACCTGACGGAGCGCTGCGCATGACCTCATCCTTTCACTTCTCGCCGCGTCCGAACCGCGCCGCCGAGATCCGCTGGACCGAGTGGGGCACCGGCGCGTTCGAGCGAGCGCGGCGGGAGGACAAGCCGGTGCTGCTCGGCATCTCCGCCGTCTGGTGTCACTGGTGCCACGTCATGGACGAGACGTCGTACTCCGACGGCGAGGTCATACGTCTGATCAACGAGCGGTTCGTGCCGATCCGCGTCGACAACGACCAGCGCCCCGACATCAACGCCCGCTACAACATGGGTGGCTGGCCGACCACCGCGTTCCTGACGCCCGACGGCGAAGTGATGGCCGGCATGACGTACGTGCCACCGGACCAGATGCGCGACGTGCTCGCCCAGGTCAGCACGTACTTCCGTGACAACCGCGCCGACATCGACGCCAAGATCGCCGATATCGTCGCGCGCCGCGACGCCGAACGCAGCGCTTCCACGGCATCCGGCGCCGAACTGTCGGACCAGATCCTCCGCGACGCGCTTCACGCCGCGAACGACGCCTACGACCCCGTCTTCGGCGGGTTCGGCGGCGAGCCGAAGTTCCCCCACACCGAGGCGATCGACCTGCTGCTGCACGTCCACCTGCGCGACGGCGACCGTGACGCCCTCCACATGGCGCGCAAGACGCTCGCGCACATGTACGGGGGCGGCACCTACGACCAGGAGTGGGGCGGTTTCTATCGATACTCCACGAAACGCGACTGGAGCGTGCCCCACTACGAGAAGATGATCGAGGACAACGCGCTGCTCCTCCGCAACCTGCTCAAGCTGTACCGCATCACGCGGGATCCGCAGCACCGGCACTACATCGATGCCACGATCGCCTACACGGACACGTGGCTGTCCGATGCCGCGTCCGGGGCGTTCTACGGGTCCCAAGACGCCGACGAGGAGTTCTACCCCCTGCCTGCGGCGGAGCGCGCGCGCCGCACGGCGCCGTACGTCGACCAGACGATCTACACGAGCTGGAACGCCATGGCGATCAGCGCCTACCTCGAAGCGTCGTGGACGTTGGACCGCCGCGATCTCGAGGAACGCGCGCTTCGCGCGCTCGACTTCCTCTGGAACCGGCTGCAGACCGGCGGCGCCATGTACCGCTACTTGACACCGGACGGGCCGCGCATCGCCGGCCTGCTCGAGGACCAGGCGTGGGCGGCCGCCGCCTGCCTCGATGCGTACGAGGCCGCCGGACGGCCGCCGGACCTCGAACGCGCGCAGACGCTTGTCCGCTTCATGCGCGACCGGCTGGCCGCCCCGGGTGGCGCCTTCTACGACACGCCGGCGGAGCACGAGACGCTCGGGCGGCTCGCCCTCCGTCAGACGCCGGTGAAAGAGAATGCCGTCGCGGCAGGGGTCATGGTGCGGCTCTCGCGCATGACGCACGATGCCGATCTCGAGGCAGCGGCTCGCCGCGCGTTGCTGCCGTTCGCCGGAATCGTCGAATCGCAGGGCCACTTCGCCGCCGGGTACGCGACGGCGGTCGACGTGCTGCTGGATCCCGGCGCCGACGTGCGGATCGTCGCTCCGCCGGGCGACCGCGTCGGGCCGATGCGCGCGGCCGCGCTCGCACTCGCCGTCCCGAGCCGCACCGTGCGCGTCATCGACGATTCGGATGGCGACGCGTTGGAGCGCGCTGGGCTGCCCGCCCGGCCGTCGCCCGCGGCATACGTCTGCTACGGTACGCTCTGCTCGGAGCCCGTCACAGCGCCCGCCGATCTGGCCGAGGCCGTCCGGCGGACGCGCGAGGCCTACGAGCGGACGCGTCACATCGAACCGCTCGCCGGACCCCGCACGGGTCGTATGGCGAGCGACTGACGGCGCGAGGAGGCGAACCATGACATCAGAACAAGAACGGACGGCCGCCAGGCCGATTGAGGCCGCACGACCGAGACGCCGCATCATGCCGGTGCTGGGCGGCATCGCCGCGGCGGCTCTCGGCCTGTTCCTGTTGCAGAACCTGCAGGAGGTGGACGTGCACTTCCTCTGGTTCAGCTTCAGCACGCGTCTCACGTGGGCGCTGCTCGCCTCCACCGCCTTCGGCGTCATCTCGCTCGCCGCCTTCTCGATCTTCCGCCGCCGCGACGAGCGTTGACCAAGCGACCGCGCAGTCATCCTGAGCGAAGCGAAGGATCTACGCCCGTCGGGCAGTGCCGCACCACGCCACGCGACGCGCGCCAATTCACCGTCGTTCCCATTCGTGATGACCGTTGACCGACGCTTCGCCGATCGTCATCCTGACCGGAGCGAACGATCGACACCGATTGGCGAGCCCTGCGCCGCGACCGCGCCGGGCGCACCGCCAGCGAGAGGAGCAATACGTGACACTGCTCGAATTCATCCAGTCCGAGCTCACCCGCCTGCACGCGATGCTGGATCGTGGCGTCGCCGACCTCACGCCGGAGCAGTGGCACGCCGTGCCGGCGGGCAACCCCAGGACCAACACCATCGCCTTCGAGATGTGGCACTACGCCCGCACCGAGGACAACATCGTCCGCTTCATCCTCCAGGGTCGGCGCCCGACGGTGTGGATGGAGGGCGGCTGGGCGGAGCGCCTCGGCCTGCCCCCCGTGGCGCAGGGCACCGGCATGTCGCCGGAGGACGCCCAGGCGATGCGCATCCCCGATCTCGACGCGTTCAAGCAGTACGTGCAGGCCGTCTGGGCCAGCACCCGCGACTACCTGGCGAACCCCGATACGTCCGTCTTCGATCAGCCAGTGACCGTGAAGCCGCTTGGTGAGATGCCGGCGATTCGCGCCCTCGGTCAGGTCTGCATGACGCACGGCTTCACGCACCTCGGCGAACTCGAGATCTGCCGAACGCTGCTCGGCCTCAAGCCGGCGATCGGCGTGTGATATCGGACGGCGCCTCCGTTTAACGCGCCGTTAACCGCCGTACGCTATCGTGCCACCGGTTACCGGCCAGGAGGCACCCGTGTCCGAGCATTCCGGCATTGAAGACGAGCAAACCGCGAACGAACAGGCGCTCCGCGAGGCCGACGAGCAGTCGGCACGCCAACGCATCCCCGGCCCGTTCGATATTGCCTTCCTCTCCAACACCGAGAACGTCACCGAGTTGCTGCTCGTGCGCCACGGGCAGCAGGAGTACGACGTCAACGGCCCCGTCTCCGAGTTGCTCGACCCGCCGCTGAGCGCGCTCGGTCGCGAGCAGGCGCGCCTCGTCGGCGCCGCCCTGTCGACCGAGCGCATCGACGCTGTCTACGCGAGCCCGCTCCAGCGCGCGCTCGACACCGGCCGCGAGATCGCGCGCCATCACCGACTTGAGCCGATCGTGATCGACGACCTGCAGGAGATCGGCATCTTCCGCGACGTTCCGCCCGACCGCACGCCGCTCGAGTTCATCGGACCGCGGCTGCTCGCCGGCGTCCGCCAGCGCATGGTCGCGGAGAAGTGCTGGGACGTCTACCCGTACACCGAGCCGAGCCATGACTTCAACAAGCGCGTCATCAACGCCATCGAGGGCATCATGGTGACGCACGCCGGCGAGCGCGTCGTTGTGGCGTGCCACGGCGGCGTCATCAACGCCTACGTCGGCCACCTGATCGGCTCGCGGTACGACATGTTCTTCCGGCCCGCCCACACGTCGATCAACATCGTCGCCGGCGGCGACGGCCGGCGCGCGCTCTACCGCCTGAACGACATCCACCACCTGCTGACGCCCGAGGGCAGCCTGCACAGCGTCTAACGCCGCCCGGCACGCCCGGCCGCCGCGCCACACCCAACCACCCTCGTCATGTTGAGCGCGATACGCCGTCATGCTGAACGCAGCGAAGCATCTTCCCCGGCCGACGCCATCCGCTTCGTTTCGAGCTGACGGCGCCGCCACGGTCTCATCGGCTATCATGCACCACCATGACGCGGATCGCGGATCTCAACGGCAAGACGTGCGTCGTCACCGGCGCGAACAGCGGCATCGGCAAGGTCACCGCCGCCGCGCTCGCATCGATGGGCGCGCACGTCGTGATGGTCTGCCGCGATCCCGCCCGCGGCGAGGCCGCTCGCGCCGAGATCGCGAAGCGCTCCGCCAACGAGCGCATCGATCTCTTGATCGCCGATATGGCCTCGCAGCGGCAGATCCGGCAGCTCGCCGCCGGCATCCGCACGCGGTATGACCGGCTCGACGTGCTCGTCAACAACGCCGGCGCGATGAACACCGCACGCACCCTCACCGAGGACGGCATCGAGACGACGTGGGCGGTCAATCACCTGGCGTACTTCCTGCTGACCAACGAGCTGCTCGATGTGCTCAAGGCCAGCGGCCCCTCGCGCGTCGTCAGCGTCAGTTCGCGCGCGCACGTCGGCGCGCGCATCGACTTCGACGACGTGCAGGGCGAGCGGAAGTTCGCTGGCTATCGCATCTACGGCCAGTCGAAGCTCGCGAACGTCCTCTTCACGTACGAGCTGGCCCGTCGCCTCGAAGGCAGCCCGGTCACGGCGAACTGCCTGCACCCCGGCGTCGTCGCCACCGGTTTCGGCCACAACAACACCGATCTCTTCGGCCGGGCGTTCGGCACCGTGATGAGCGGGATTCGCCCGTTCCTGATGAGCCCCGAGCGCGGCGCGGAAACGTCGATTCACCTCGCGGCGTCGCCGGAGATCGAGGGTGTGTCCGGAAAGTACTTCTCGAGCAAGAAGCCCGTCCGCTCATCGCCGGAGACGTATGACGAGACGACCGCGCGCCGCCTCTGGCAGCTCAGCGAGGAGATGACGCAAATCCGCGTCGCGGCGGGCTGAGGAGTCGTCGCATGACCTACTCGATCGTCGCGCGCGACGCAGCGACGGGCGCCCTCGGCGTCGCCGTGCAGTCGCACTACTTCTGCGTCGGCGCGAGCGTCCCCTGGGCCGAGGCCGGCGTCGGCGCGGTCGCGACGCAGGCGATGAGCGAGACCTCGTACGGCCCGCTCGGCCTCGACCTCATGCGCGGCGGCAAGACGGCGCCCGAGGCCCTGCGCGCGCTCGTCGCCGCGGACGTCGGCGCCGCGATCCGCCAGGTCGCGATGGTCGACGCTGTGGGCAACGCCGCCGCACACACCGGCGACCACTGCATCACCGAAGCCGGCCACCGCACCGCCGAAAACGTCTCGGTGCAGGCCAACATGATGGAGCGCGGTACCGTTCCTGACGCGATGCTCGCCGCGTACGGCGCCGCGACCGGCGACCTCACCGAACGGTTACTCGCCGCACTCGACGCCGCCGAGGCGGAAGGCGGCGACATCCGCGGACGCCAGTCCGCCGCCATCCTCGTCGTCCACGGCGCACGCGGTACGCCACCATGGACGGCACGCCATGTCGACCTCCGTGTCGAGGATCACCCGGCGCCGCTCGTCGAGCTGCGCCGCCTCGTCACGCTCCGGCGGGCCTACGACGCCTCCGACCGCGGGTTCGAGCGATTCCGATCGGGCGATATCGACGGCGGCATCGCCGAAATGGAGGCCGGACGCAACCTCGCGCCGGACAACGCCGAGATCGCGTTCTGGCAGGCGCTCGCGCTCGCCCGCCGTGACATCCCGGCCGCGCGTGCGCTGATCGCGCAGGCCCGCGCCGCCGACCCCCGCTGGTCCGAGCTCCTCCGCCGTCTCCCCGCCGCCGGCCTCTTCCCGGAAAACGCCACGCTCATCGCGGAGCTGCTGCGGGAATAACGGAAGCTGGAGGCTAGAAACTGGAGGCTGGAGAGAGTTGTCCAATCGACGGCGGCGTGGTCGCCATCCAGCTTCCAGCCTCGCTCCGACCTCCGACCTCCGACCTCTACAAACCCGTAAACCGCGGCTCGCGCTTCTCGCGGAACGCGCGCACGCCCTCGCGCGAATCCTCCGTCGAGCCGGCGAGGCGGCGCATCGCTTCCCCCATGCGCAGCGCGTCGTCGAACGAGAGCGCCTGCGAGCGCACCGCCACTTCCTTCGTCGCCGCCATTGCTTGCGGTGCGTTCCGTGCGAGGCGGTCCGCCCATCGCATCGCCTCGGCGATGAGTTCGTCGTGCGGCACGACCCGGTTCACCAGCCCCATGTCATACGCCCGCGGCGCATCGACGCGATCACCGACGAGCAGCAGCTCCAGCGCCGCGCCGAGCCCGATCACGCGCGGCGCGCGGATCGCCCCCGCGATCGTCGGCACGCCGATCTGCACCTCCGGAAACTGGAAGATCGCCCGCTCCGACGCGATCCGCAGGTCGCACGCCAGCGCCAGCGTCAGCCCTTCGCCGATGCAATAGCCGTTCACGGCCGCGATCGTCGGCTTCCAGACGTCGAGCCCGCCCTGCAGGTCCCAGTCGAAGCGGGTCTCCCACAGGTGGCGCCCCGGGCCGTGCGGGTGCTGCCGAGTCTCGGCTTCCGCCTTCCCCCACGTCCGCACGTCGGCGCCCGCCGAGAAGGCTCGGTCGCCCGCGCCGGTGACGATCGCGACGGCGACCTCCGGATCGTCGCGAAACGCGCTCCATGCATCGTGCAGCTCGACGTGCATCGCGCGGTCGAACGTGTTGAGCGCCTCCGGGCGATCGAGCGTGATCAGCGCAACGCGACCCTGCGGCTCATACCGAACAGCCATGACGTCCCTCCCGTTTCGATGAGAGATCTCCCAGACCGCTACGATAGCACGATGCCGCCGGCTGCATCGGCTACAATCGGCGCTGATGTACGCGTTCGATGTCAGCGTGGAGATCGATGCGCCGCCGCAGCGCGTCTGGCGCGCGCTCTGCGATCCGGCCGAGGTCGTCCAATGGGACACCGGCGTCGCCGAGGCGATCGACGCGCCGCCCGATTATCCCCGGCCCGGCCAGCACGTGCGATGGCGTTACACAAATGGCCCGTTCCGCCTCCTCCACGACCGCCCGATCGACGTCGTCGAAAATCAGCGCCTGCGCGCGTCGTTGACGGTCGGCCCGGTGCGATTCGACGAGACGTACACGCTCGATCCGCACAACGCGGGCTGCCGCCTGACCGCGGCGATGCTCGTCCGCGTGCCGTTGCCCCTGCTCGGCCCGATCGTCGAGCGCTTCTACGCCGGACCGGCGGCCAGGTCCGCGGTGACCGCCTCCCTCGCCGCCATCAAGCGCCACTGCGAGCGCTAGCCACTCCCTAGCATCGCCGCGCGCGCTCGCGGCACGCCTTCGCTGTCCGCGGTTGCTCTCTGCTCTCTGCTCTCTGCTCTGCCTACGCCCGCCGCTGCTCGGGATAACCCCGCGCCGCGATCGGCCACGCTCCGGCGACCTCGCCGCCCTCGATCGCGTACATCACGTCGTGCAGGTTGATCGTCGGGTCGACGTGCGACGGCCACAGTTCGATGCGGTCACCGACGGCGAGCACAGCCTCGGCGGGCAGCGCGATCGTCGCGTGCTCGTCGCTCAGGAACAGCACCTTCGCTCCCTCGATCCCCTTCACCGCCGGGTTGCCGTGATCGACCGAACACGCCTTCAGCCCGCTGTCCGAGGCGCACTGCTCCGGGCGCGGGCGGCTCAACACCGTGCCCAGCACGCTGAACGCCTTCTCGAACGGCATGTCGAGTTGCGCGTACGCGGTGTCCATCAGCGCGTACGAGCCTGCCTGGATCTCCGTGATGCCTTCCATCGTTCCCGTGATGTCGTACGTGCCGCTGCCTCCGCCGCTGACGATGTCGCAGCGCAGCCCCGCATCGCGCACCTGGCGCACTGTCGTGAGCAGCCGCTCCATCGCCTTCGCCGTCTTCTCCTCGCGCTCGGCGCGCGCGGCAATGCCGACGACGTGCCCCTCGTATCCCATCAGCCCGCGCAGGATCACACCCTCGGTCGCATCGACGCGCTTCGCCAGCTCGACGGCGGGCTCGCCCGCCGCGATGCCGCACCGCGGCATGCCGACGTTGACGTCGACGAGGACGCCGACTTCGACGCCCGCCAGGCGCGCGGCCAGCGCCAGGTCGTTCAGCCCGTACTCCGAGTCGACGGCGACGATGATGCTCGCCTGCGCCGCCAGCTTGGCCACGCGCGCGGCTTTGCCCGGCCCGACGACCTGGTTCGCGATCAGGATCTCATCCGTCAGCCGTTCGCGTACGACGACCTCCGCCTCGCCGACGGTGGCGCACGTCAGACCCGTGCAGGAGCCCGCCGCGATCTGCCGCCGCGCGATCTCCGGCGTCTTGTGCGCCTTGAAGTGCGGGCGCAGCTTGCACGGCCGCCCGGCGAAGTAGTCCGCCATGCGGCGAATATTCCGCTCCATCGCCGCCACGTCGACGACCAGCGCCGGCGTGGGAATCTCGTGCACCTTCATGGCCTTGCTCCTTTCGGTCGTCCTGACCCGCTGCGCCGAATCTAGCACGAACGCCGCATACGCCCACGGCCGCGCTGGCCCGCACGGCCATCGCTCGTTACCCTGCTCACATGACCGAGCAATCAGGACGGCGGCCCAGGCGCAGGCGCGGCGGACGCGGCGGAGCAAGCCGGCCGCGCGGCGAAGGCAGCCCCGGGCAGCCAGCGGCCAGCCCGGAGCAGCCGCCCCAGGCCGACGCGCGCGTGCCAAGGCAGGACACGCGTCGCGGCCGCGGCGGCGGCGGCGCTCCCGAGCGGCCCCGCACGCCCCCAGGACCACCAGGACCCGCGCCCGGCGGCCGCATCCAGCGCGCCCCCGCCGCGGGCGAGCGGCCGAAGCGCGAGCGCGCTCCGTCCGACGGCCGCTCGCGCGATCGCGGCCCGCAACGTGACCGCGATCGCGGCCCGCGCGTCTTCGAAGCGCCCGTACCTCAAGACGAGCGCTCCATCGAGCTTGGCGCCATGTTCAAGGAGGCGCAGACCGCGCTCCGCGACGCCCGCAAGGCGCTCGAGAAACGGAAGGCCGACTTCGACGACGAGCCGGAGTGGATGCTCGAGCAGTACCGCGCCGCCGAAAAGCGCTTCGAGGAGGTCTCCACCGAGTGGTCGGAGCACCTCGCGAAGACCGGCCGCAAGGTCGTCCGCCGCTAGGCCGCTCGTACCCCTCCGGCCATGCAGCGCAGGCTGCCGAATCTCAGGTTGCCCGCTCGATCCGCTTCTCGATGCCGATTCCGCCGTGGTATCGTAGACGCCTTAACGCGTACGGACCGACGGAGATGCGCCCATGATCTTCACGAGCCCCTGGCCCAGCCTCGAACCTTACGAACCGATGTCCGTGCCGCAGCTCATCGAGGCCTCGGTCCGCCGCTGGCCGCATAAGGCCGCGTTCATGACGCCCGAGGGCCGCGCATACTCGTACACCGATTTCTGGACGGCCGTGAAGGGCACCGCGCGGGCGCTGCAGGATCACGGCATCCGCAAGGGCGACATGGTCGGCATCTACGCGCCCAACTCGATCGAGTACGGCGTCGCGCTCCACGGCGCGCTCCTCGCCGGCGCCACCGTCACGACGTTGAATCCGCTCTATCGCGAGCGGGAGGTCGAGCACCAGCTTCACGACGCGGGCGCCAAGCTCGTGTTCACGCTCGGCCCCCTCGTCCCGGTCGTCGAGGCCGCGCGCACCCACGTGCCCCAACTCGAACGCATCCTCGAGCTGGAAGGCATCTGGGACATGGCGTCTGCCGCCGCGGGCGAACCGGCGCCGGTCGCCATCGACCCCTTCAAGGACATCGCCGTCTTGCCGTACTCCAGCGGCACCACCGGCCTCCCGAAGGGCGTGATGCTCAGCCACCAGAACCTCACCGCCAACCTCCGTCAGACCGTCGCGCTCGGCATGACGAACGAGAGCGCCGTCGTGCTCGACTTCCTGCCCTTCTACCACATTTACGGGATGATGGTGCTCCTCAATGTCGGCCTCGTCGTCGGCGCGACGCAGATCATCATCCCGCGGTTCGACCCCGAAGCCGTGCTCGAAATCCTCCAGCGTTTTCGTGTCACCGATCTTTATTGCGTGCCGCCGGCGATCCTCGCCCTCGCCAACCAGCCGCGCCTCGACGAGTACGACCTGTCCGCGGTGCGCTTCCTCATGTCCGGCGCCGCGCCGCTGCCGATCGAGGTCGGCCGGCAAGCCGCCGCGAAGCTCGGCTGCGTCGTCATGCAGGGTTACGGCATGACGGAATCCAGCCCCATCACCAACGTCAACCCGATCGCCTCCCCGCGCGAGGGCACGGTCGGGCCGGCCGTCTCCGACACCATCGAGAAGATCGTGAGCCTCGAGACCGGCGAGGAGCTGCCGGCCGGCGAAATCGGCGAGCTGCTCGTCTTCGGCCCGCAGGTCATGCAGGGATACTGGAACAACCCCGAGGCCACGGCCGAAACGCTGACGCCCGACGGCTGGTTGCGCACCGGCGACATCGCCTCGGCAGACCCCGACGGCTACATCCGCATCCACGACCGCAAGAAGGAGATGATCAAGTACAAAGGCTATCAGGTCGCACCGGCCGAGCTGGAATCCGTGCTGATGGAGCACCCCGGCGTGCGCGACGCGGCGGTCATCCCCAAGGCCGACCTCGAAGCCGGCGAGGTGCCGAAGGCGTTCGTCGTCCCGCGCGAGCCCAACCTCGACCTGCAGGCCGTGCTCGCCTTCGTGGCCGGCAAGGTCGCGCCCTACAAGAAGATCCGCGACATCGAGATTGTCGAGGCGATCCCGAAGAATCCGTCCGGTAAGATCCTGCGCCGCCAGCTCATCGAACAGGAGCGCGCGAAGGGATAGACTTCACGTCAAGATCCAGGTTCTAGGTTCTCCCACCCGGAGGTGCCCGATGTCTGAAGACGTACTGATCGACAAGCGCGACGACGGCGTGGCGCTGATCACGCTCAACCGGCCCGACAGCCTGAACGCGATGGGCGGCAGCCTCATGCCGATGCTCGCCGAGTACCTGCAGGACTGCTCGGCCGACCGCCGCGTGCGCGCCGTCGTGCTCACCGGCGCGGGCCGGGCGTTCTGCGCCGGCGGCGACGTCAAGGGCATGGCCGCCGGCCGCGATACGATCACCGGCAGCGACGGCGACAGGTCGCCCGCCTCCGCTTTCGCCCACGGCGTCGAGCAGCTCCGCACCGCACAGCGCTCCACGAGCTACGTCCTTCACACCATGCCCAAGCCGACGATCGCGATGGTAAACGGCCACGCTGTCGGCGCCGGCCTCAGCCTCGCGCTCGCCTGCGACATCCGCATCGCCTCCGACCGCGCGAAGCTCGGCACCGTCTTCCGCAACGTCGGCTTCAGCGGCGACTTCGGCGGATCGTACTTCCTGCAGAAGCTCGTCGGCATCGGCAAGGCGCGCGAACTCTACCTCACGGGCGAGATCCTCCTGGCCGACGCCGCACTTGCGATCGGCATGGTCAACCGCGTGGTCGAGCACGAACGCCTCCACGAGGAGACGATGGACCTCGCGACGCAGCTCGCGTCCGGCCCGACGCTTGCTTACGCACGCATGAAAGAGAATCTGAGCCGCGGAGAGACCTGCGACCTGCTGACGCTCCTCGACCAGGAGGCGCTCAACATGAGCCTCTCCGCGACGACGAGCGACCACCAGGAGGCGGCGCGCGCATTCGTCGAGAAGCGCCAGCCGTCGTTCAAGGGGAGCTAACGTACTGACCCGGCGGATCTCACGCTGGCGTCAGCGCTGCGGCGGTGTAGAACGGGTGCTCGTTATCCGGCCGACGTAATCGACTCGATCCGCACGCGGAACGTGCCGGACGGCGCTTCGATTTCGACCTCTTCGCCTGCGCGGCGCTGGTACACCGCCTTGCCGACGGGCGATGCGATCGAGATCTTCCCCTGACCCGAGCGCACTTCATCCGGGTTCACGAGCGTGTAGCTCTTCGCATCGCCGGTGCGCAGATCTTTGATCGTTACCACGTCGCCTATCTGCGAGATGTCGCCCGGGTGCTCCGCGCCCTGGTCGAGCACGACGGCGTGCCGCAGCGTGCCGTCGATCTCGCGGATGCGCGCCTCCAGGTGACCCTGCTCGTTCCGCGCGGCGTCGAGCGGCGCGTTCTCGCGAAAATCCTTGTCGGCCATCGCCCGCGCCAGGTCCGCCTGGATCTCCGGACGCCGGTTCTTCAGCGCGTCCAGCTCCTGGACGAGGGCCTCGTGACCGTCTTTCGTCAGGTAGATCGGTTGGACCTCGTCCCGCTGGGCGTTCGCGCTCGATTTCGACGCCTTGCGCACACGCAGGTGCGTCCCGAGGTTCTCCGTCGTCAATCCGCGATCCTTCGCCCACTTGAGAAACGCGCGGACGAAATCCGCGCGTTTGGCTGCATCCGATACCGTAGGGGGGAAATTCTCCGCGTACTGCGCAACTTCGTGGCCGCGCATCGTCGAAAGGTCTCGTTCGGGTCCGGCCCATCGCACGAATTTCAGCACCTCTGGCTGCGCGCCCTGCCGGATCGGCGCCTTCAGCGAGGCCAGATATATCGTCGCGACCTCCTGAAGCGTGCCCTGCACTGTCGTCGTATCACCCGCCATTGATGCCCATTCCTCCTGCCCTTCTTCCTGATTGTAGGCAGCGACCGATAAGGCGTCAAACAGCGCTGCTATCATCACGCCATGCTCGACCTGCTGAAACGCGACGCGCCCACGTACGGCGTGAACCTATCCGAAGCTCAATGCGGCCAGTTCGAACGGTACCTTTCGCTGCTCACGGCGTGGTCCTCCAGGGTCAATCTCGTCGGCGACGTCAGCCCGGAAATCGTCCAGCGGCGGCACTTCCTCGAGTCGCTCGCCCTCGGCGCGGCGCTCCGCGAGCGCCAGATCCTGAGACCCGGCTCCGACGTGCTCGACGTGGGCGCCGGGGCCGGCTTTCCGGGCGTCGTCCTCAAGATCGCGTGGCCGGCGCTCCGCCTGACCCTGCTCGAGGCGACGGCGAAGAAGACCGCGTTCCTCGCAGAACTCGTGGCCGCCCTCGCGCTCGACCACACCGACGTAGTCACCGGCCGGGCCGAGACGCTCGGCCACGAACCAGCGCTGCGCGGCCGATTCGACCTTGTGGTGGCCCGCGCCGTCGCTCCGCTGCCCGTGCTGTTGGAACTGGCGATGCCGTTCGCTCGCACGGGCGGCCGCGTCGTCACGCCCAAGGGCTCCCGTGCGGCAGCCGAGATCGCCGCTTCCGCTCACGCGCTCGAGATCCTCGGCGGCGAGGCATTCTCGCTGCCGCTGAACGTGCCCGGACCGCCCCAGACGCTCGTCATCGTCGCCAAGCGGCGCGAGACACCGCCCGGCTACCCACGCCGCCCGGGAACCCCGGCGAGGGCGCCCCTCTGAATCGGCTCGTCTGGCTGCCGCCGAAGAGGGCTGGACAACTTGACTCAAGTGTTGTATGAGATAGACGCTTAATCGTTTAGGGCGAGGGCCGATGATCGCCTGCGCAGGCGGCAAGGAGGGGCAAGAACTATGGCTCAGGCCGGAAATCTCGACGTCAATGCGATCGTTCAGCGGCTGCGCCGCCTGGCCACACTCGACACGAGCGTGTTCGACGAGGTCAGGGACGACGCCAGCGCCACGATCCCGGCGGCCGTCGTCGTCGTCGTAGCCACGTTCCTCACGGGCATCGGGGGCTGGCTGTGGTACCTGATGCAGGACTACAACCTCAAGGCCGGCACGTTCTTCATGAAGTCCGCGATCTTCGGGAGCGTGTTCTCGGTCGCCCTCTGGGTCGTCTGGGTCGGCGTCACCTACGTGATGCTCAGCCAGGTGTTCCGTGCGCGCGCCGACCTCAACCAGCTCATCCGCGTCATGGGATTCGCGGCCGCTCCACTCGCGCTGGGCGTGCTGCTGTTCATCCCCGGGCTCGACTACGGCATCGGCCTCACGTCTCTGGCCCTGCTGTTCGGCCTCACCACGATCGCCGTGCAGTCGGCGACCGATGCGAGCGCCGGCCGCGCCCTCGCCGCGAACGGCGCGGGGTTTGCGGTGTGGGCGATCGTCCTGCAGATGTTCGTCTCGGGCACGTACTTCTGGGACGCGTACGCGCCCGGCATCTTTGCCTTCGGTCCGCGCTGAGTCGACGCCGCGCTGATTGACAAGGGGGGCTCGTTCCGAGCCCCCCTTCGCCGTCTCTGGCGCACCCGGTCGATATACTCGCTGTCATGGACCTGCTGACGAGTATTCGCGAGGACATGGCGCTCGAGGGAAACGTCTGGAAGTCCTACGTCTACCGCTTCCTGATGAACTTCCAGCTCTGGTGGCCGATCTGGGTCATCTACCTGCAACGCAGCCGCGGCCTCTCGCTCACCCAGATCACGCTGCTCGACACGCCGTTCTTCCTGCTCATCGTGCTCGCCGAGGTGCCAACCGGCGCCGTCGCCGACCGCTTCGGCCGCCGCGTCTCGCTGATGATCGGCAGCGCGCTGCTCGCGGTCGCCGTGTTCGTCTTCGGTATCGCCGACAACTACGCCGTCATCCTCGTGTCGTATACGGCGTGGGGGCTGGCGCAAACGTTCCAGTCGGGCGCCGACACGGCGATCCTCTACGACAGCCTGAAGCTCGTCGGGCGAGAGGACGACTTCCAGAAGATCAACAGCCGTCTCTGGGCACTCACGTCGCTGGCCGTGCTCATCGCCATCCTCATCGGCGCGCCGATCGCGTCCGCCACCAGCCTCTCGTTCCCGATCGTTCTGAGCGCCGGTATCGCGCTGCTCGCCGTGCCCGTCGCCTTCTCGATGCATGAGCCGAAGGTCCCGCACGAGTTCCACGAGGCCTACCCGCTCATGGTCCTCAACGGCGTGCGCGAGTCGTGGCGGCAGCCGCCCGTGCGCTACATCATCCTTTTCTCCGGCATCCTGTTCGCCGCGACCTTCACGCCGCTCATCTTCCTGCAGCCGTACCTGCACGATCACGGCGTCGGAACCGGCGACCTGGGATTCTGGCAGGCGCCCGTTCGCGCATTCGGTATCGCGTCGGCGCTGGGGGCGTACCGGTTCGTGTCGCGCATCGGCCAGCCCGCCGCACTGCTCGCGCTGCCCGTCTCGCTGGCGATCGCGAACTTCGCGCTTGCCGGCTTCGATTCCGTCATCGTCTACGCGGCGTTCCTGCCGATGGGCATCGTCGCCGGCATGCAAAACCCGATTATCGCCACCTACGTCAACCGCCGCATCCCGAGCGAGCGCCGCGCGACGATACTCTCCGTGCAGAGCGTCGTGGGCAGCGTGCTGCTCGCGGTGTCCGAGCCGGCGGGCGGCCTGATCGCCGACCAGTTCGGGCTGCGCGCCGTGTTCCTCGCGTTCGGCGCGTTCACGACCACCGCCGGCTCCGTGGTCTTCGTTCTCTGGCTCCGCGCCGACAGCGCGGCGGGCGTCACGGACGAGGACGCGCCGCGCGAACCGGCGGCCGAACCGGTCGGCGTCGCGTGATCGAGGCTCAACCCCGCCAGGACAACGTACGATGATCACGGTGCTCTGCGGCGGCGTCGGCGGCTCGCGCTTCGTTCGCGCGCTCGCGTCCGCGCTGCCGCCGGAGCACCTGACCGCCATCGTTAACACCGCCGACGACGACTGGTTCCACGGCCTGTACGTTTCCCCCGACCCGGACATCGTCACCTACGCGCTCGCCGGCGAGGTCGACGAGGAGCGCGGCTGGGGCCTGCGCGGCGACACGTTCCGCTGGCTCGCGTCGCTGGAACGGTTCGGACACGACACCTGGTTCCAGATCGGCGATCGCGATCTCGCGACGCACCTCCACCGGACGCGCCTGCTGAACGAGGGTGCGCCGCTCTCCGCCATCATGGCCGACATCGCCCGCGCCTTCGGCGTCGACGTCCGTCTGCTGCCGATGAGCGATCAGCGTGTGCGTACCATCGTCGAGACCGACGCCGGCGATCTCGCGTTCCAGGAGTTTCTCGTCCGCCGCCACGCGCACGACGCCGTCCACGGCGTCCGGTTCGAGGGCGCGGCCCGGGCCGAGCCGGTGCCCGGCGTGCTCGACGCGATCCGCACGTCACAAGCGATCTTCATCGCGCCGAGCAATCCCATCGGCAGCATCCGACCGATCCTCGCGGTGCCTGCGCTACGCGCGGCCGTGCTTGCTGCCCGCGTCCCGCGCATCGCCATCAGCCCGATCGTCGATGGCCGATCGCTCCAGCCGCCCGCCGGCGAGATGATGGCCGGCCTCGGCTACCCGGTCGACGTCGCCGGCGTCGCCCGCGCATACGCCGGCGTCATCGACACGCTGATCGTCGACGAGGCCGATGCCGCCCGCGCACCCGCCGTCCAGGCCGAGGGCGTGCGCTGTATCGTGGCACCCACGATCATGCGCGACGATGCCACGCGCCGCGCGCTGGCGTCGGCCGCGCTCGCGGCGGCGGGCCTCGCGCTCTGACTGGCGCCGGTAACAGCGCGCCCCTGCGGTAAGCTTGCTCCGATGTCTCTCATCACCGCCGCCCGCGATCGATTCTTCCGGTTCGACATTGCCAGCCGCGCCGCGGTGCTCTCGTTCTCCTCGAACGCGCTGCTGATGTTGTTGAAGGTGGCCATCGGCCTGGCGTTCGGCTCTATCGCCGTGCTCGGCGATGGCGTCGACAGCGCGGAGGACGTGGTCGCCTCAGGCATCGCATTCTTCACCGTGCGGCTCGCTCTCCAGCCCGCCGACGAGGAGCACCCCTACGGTCACGGCAAGGCCGAGAGCCTCGCGGCGATGTCACAGTCCGCCCTCATCGCCGGTGGCGCGGTGTTCGTCACGATCGCCGCCGTGCGCCGCATCATCACGCACGATGTCGCCGTCCACGTCGGCCCTTCGCTGATCGTCATGGCGTTCGCCGTCGCCGTTAACCTCGGCGTCTACGCGTATTCGATGCGCGCGGCGCGCATCAGCGGCTCCGTCGCCATCGCCGCCGACGCCAGGCACCTGCTGACCAACGTCGTGCAGGCCGGCGCGGTGATCCTGGGCCTCGCCCTCGTCGCCTTCACGAACAACCGCATCTTCGACCCGATTGTCGCGATCGTGCTCGCCGCGTATCTCCTGTGGATCGCCCTCGGCATCTTCCGCTCAGCGCTCGAGGAGTTGGTCGACACCGCGCTGCCGCCCGAGACCATCGCGCAGCTCGACGACTGCCTGGCGCACGAGAGCCACGGCATGCGCAGCTACCACGCGCTTCGCACGCGCAAGTCGGGCCGCGAGATCCACATCGACCTTCACGCGATCGTCGACCCCACGATCACCGTCAGCGAGGCGCACCGGCTCGTCGAGGATCTCGAACGGGACATCGGCGTGATCATCCCGGGCGCCATCGTCACGGTCCACCTGGATCCCGATGAGCCCGACATCATGGAGCGATGCGGTCCCAACACCACTTCCGCCGCGACGCTCGGCATTCACGTCCACCGCCACTGAGCGGCGTCGCGTCCGAACAACCGCAGCCCCGCCACGAAAACGGCGCCCGCGCCGCAGTCAGCGTGCCGAAGCACGGACATGAATTGCTCGTTGCTGACGCTCGAGTCCGATCATGCTGAGCGCGGCGAGGCATCTTCCCCCGCCGGCCAGGACCCTTCGCCCTGCTCAGCGTGACCCGGTTCTCGACGTCCTGCTACTACCCCAGCTCCCCCGCCGCCTGCAGCACGAGCGTCGCCGCCACCAGGCCCGCCGTCTCGGACCGCAGCACGCGTTCGCCCATCGTCACGATCGCCGCGCCGGCCGCCTCCGCGGCCTCGACCTCCGCCCGCTCGTAGCCACCCTCCGGCCCGATGAAGACGCTCACCTCGCCCAGCGCGAACAGCGCGTCGATCTCCGCCGCGAGCGCTGTCTGCACGTTCGGAGCCGCCTCTCCGGCTCCTTCGTACGGCACCAGGAGGATGCCCGGGGCACTCGCGAGCGCTGTCTCGAACGTCGCCGGCGCATCAACCTCCGGCACGGCCGAGCGGCCGCACTGTTCCGCGGCCTCGATCACGATGCGCCGCCAGCGATCGGCCCGGTTCCCCTCGCCGGCCGTCTTCACGACCGCCCGCGCCGCGATCAGCGGCACGAAGCGCGAGACGCCGATCTCCGTTCCTTTCTCCAGCAGCCACTCGAAACGGTCGCCCTTCGTGATCGACTGGAAGAGATGCACCTTCACGCGCGGCTCCGGCGGCCCCTCGCGCCGCTCGACCACGGCGCCCTCGACCGCGCGCTCGTGTACGCGATCGAGCCGCACCCGCACGTCGATGCCACCGCCGTCAAACAGCGCGATCTCGTCGCCCGCGCGCAACCGAAGCACCTTCGTCAGGCGCCGCGCCAGCTCACCCTCGATCGTCACGGCGTCGCTCGCCAGCAGCGCCGGCTCGACGTGGAATCGCCGCGTCATCGCCCCGCCTCGATGCATCGCCAGTCGCCCATCGCCTTCACCGACGCGATCCGGGCGCCCTCGGCCCGCAGCGCATCCGTCACACCGCGCTCCCGTTCGCCGATCACGCCCGAGACGACGAGCCGCCCGCAGGGCGCCAGCGCCGCCACAAGCTCAGCCGCATGTTCGATGATCACCCGCGCGATGATGTTTGCCACGACCACGTCGAACGCCGCTGCGGGCACGTCAAACGGCCACGCCGCGCCCATGCTGCCCTCCGCCGCCCGCACGACGTCTTCGACGCCATTCGCGCGCGCGTTCTCCTCCGTTACGCGCACGCAATTCGCATCGATGTCCACGGCGAGCACCTCGCGCGCACCGAGCTTCGCCGCGGCGATCCCGAGGATGCCGGAGCCGCAGCCGACGTCCAGTACGCGCACGCCTGGCCGTACCGCCCGTTCGAGCGCCTCGAGGCACATGCGCGTCGTTTCGTGCTGTCCCGTGCCGAACGCCATCCCCGGATCGAGCGTCAGCACGACGTCGCCCGCCCGCGGCTCGTAGACCCGCCATGACGGCACGACGACGATCCCCTCGCCGAACCGCTCGACGTGAAAGTGCTCCTTCCACGACTCCGCCCAGTCCTCTTCCGCGACCTCGCGGGCGGATAGCCGCGCCTCGATGCCTCCCGCGGCGAACGCGGCGCGCGCCGCGTCCAGGACCTCCGGCGCGCCACCTCCATCGTGATATGAGCGAACGATGGCGTCTCCCCGGCGGTCGACTATCGCGTCCGATTCGAGGTCCGGCTGCGTGAACGGCAACTCGATCGACACGTCGCGGCCCGTCAGGCCGCGGAGGATGTCCGCGGCGGTCTCTGTGGCGTCGGCTGCGACGGCGGCGGTGATCTCGATGTATTGCACGGACTACCGCGCGTTCGGCGCAGGGCCCGTCGATGACGGCGCACCCGCGGCGCCCGTCGGCGTCCGGCCGAGCCGCTCCTCGCGCTCCCGCTCGTACGCCGCCCACTCGACGACCAGCCGCCGATGCGCGAAATCGTAGCCGATCGAGTCGCCGATCCAGCCGCCGAGCAGCCCCGCGAATATCCGTCCGCCGACGATCAACACCGCCGTCGCCGCGGCCAGCATCCACAGCGACTGGTCGAATCGATACACCGCGATCGCCACCAGCACGATGAACAGGATCAGGCCGAGTCCCAGGCCGGCGAACGCGAAGGAGTTGACGATCAGGCTCTCGCGCTTGCGCATCCGCCGGTAAAGGTCGAAGAAATCCGTCGGGATCTTCGCCACGGGCTCGTACTGCGACGTCGTCCTCCCGCAATGGCCGCACGCGTCGGCCTTCTTGCCCAGCGGCGTGTAGCAATACCCGCAGAAACGCCCGACGTTCGGCGCCTCGCCCTCGATCATCGCGGCCATCAGCGTGTCCAGCCGCTCTGAGAACACCGGGATGTCGGCTGGCGCCGGCCGCGTCTCGGTCACGACGCCACCGCCTCGCGCCGCAGCCGATCGCGGAGCGCGCGCAGTTCGCGAAAGAACGCCAGCTTCGCCGCCTTCTGGTACGTCGCGCCGCGCGCACTCGTCGAAGGCATGACGTACACCAGCGCGCCGCCGATCCGCTCCGGCTGCACGCCGAGCGCGCACGCGCGGCCCGCGAAGATCTCGTAGATGCGCTTGCCGTTGAAGCAGATCAGGCGCGGCCGGTACCGCAACAGCCGCCGGCGCAGCGCCCGCGCGCCCGACCGCAGCTCGACCGGCGTCAGGTCGGACAGCCCCGGTGACGGGCGCGCGACCATGTTCGTCAATCCGATGCCCCACTCGCTCACGCGGGCGTCCTGCTCGTACGTCAGCGGCT
Source organism: uncultured Dehalococcoidia bacterium (assembly GCA_964371095.1). Classification (GTDB taxonomy): domain Bacteria; phylum Chloroflexota; class Dehalococcoidia; order DSTF01; family JACRBR01; genus CAYJMJ01. The sequence continues at coordinate 66,636 of CAYJMJ010000004.1, forward strand.
CGCCCACCAGCCCCGATGCGAACAGCAGCGGCCAGAAATGATTGCCCGTGCCCGCGTAATGGTGCCCCACAGCCGCCGACCTGACCCCCGGGTTGATGCCGACGAACACCAGTTCCAGTCCCGGCTGAAGCACATCGCGGAGGACGCTCACGATCGAAAAGGTAGCACAAGCTCTCCGCCAATAATCCACAGCGCAAAATGCGTAAATTTCGGCTATACTCGGCGTACGTGAGCATCCGAATGGCGAGCGACCTGCGCCTCAACCGCCTTCAGTTCCTGGCGGCCGTTGCGCCGCTTGCCTACATCGCGGTACTCCTCGCCGGCATCGCCGCATTGGATCTCCCTGCGTGGGCGGGCATCGTCGCCGGGATCGGTGTCTCCGTGCCGTTCGCCGTCGCCTTCGCGGCCCTCGTCTCCAACGCCGTCGGAGCCATGCGCGACAACACCTTCGCCCGCGAGCGCCGCTTCCGCAGCCTCCTCGATTCCGCCCCGGACGCCATCGTCATCGTCGATCAGCACGGAACCATCGTGATGGCCAACCGCGAGGTCACGCACGTCTTCGGCTACGACTCCGGCGAACTCATCGGCCGCTCCGTCGACATCCTGGTTCCCGAAGGGCTGCGCGCCGCGCACGCCGGACATCGCGCCGAATACCACGACGCCCCCGCGACCCGCCCGATGGGATCGAGTCTCAGCCTGGCCGCGCGCCGAAAGGATGGCTCGGTCTTCCCGACGGAGATCAGCCTCAGCCCGCTCGAAGCCGAGGGGGGCATGCTGGTGACGAGCGTCATCCGCGACCTCACCGACCGCCGGCGCGCGGACGAGGAGCGCGAGCGGCTCCGGAGGGAGGCCGAGACCGAACGGCAGCGCACGCGTATCGCCATGGATCTGCACGACGGCATCATCCAGTCGATCTACGCCGTCGGCCTCAATCTCGAGGCCGCATCCGCCGACCTCGTCGATGGCACCGGCGACGTGCACGGACGCATCGACCGCGCCATCGACCAGATCAACGACACGATCGGCGACATCCGGAACTACATCATGGACCTCCGCCCGACCCGCTTCAGCGGCGAGGTCGCCGAATCACTCACCGGAATCGCCCACGAGTTTCGCGTCAACTCGCTCATCGAGACCACCATCGACGTCACGCCGAATCTGCCGCCCCTCAGCCCCGAAGGCGGCAGCGCCCTCTTCCACATCGCCAAGGAGGCCCTCAACAACATTCGCAAGCACGCGGCGGCCACGTCCGTGGAGGTCAGCCTGCGCGCCCGCGACGGCCTCGTCTCGCTCGTCATCGCCGACGACGGCACGGGATTCGACGCGTCGATCGAACGCCCCGAACAACACAACGGACTCCGCAACATGGCGTCGCGCGCCCGCGCTGCCGGCGGTACACTCGATATCGTGAGTACCCCACGGTCGGGAACGCGGATCCGCGTGGATATCCCTGGACAGACAGCGTCAGGAGAAACCGGATGAGCGAGACTCGCGTTCTCATCGTCGATGACCATGAAGTCGTGCGCGAGGGGTTGCGCGCCCTGCTCAACCGCAAGGAGGGCCTTGCCGTCGTCGGCGAGGCCGGCACGGTTGAGCAGGCCGTCGCCGAGGCCGCCAGGACCGAGCCGGACGTCATCGTGATGGATGTCCGTTTGCCGGACGGCAGCGGCATCGAGGCGTGCCGGGAAATACGCCAGTCACGGCCCGAGGTCAAGGTCATCATGCTCACCTCGTACGCCGACGAGGACGCCGTATTCGCCTCGATCCTCGCCGGCGCCGCCGGCTACCTGCTCAAGCAAACCCGCGGCAACGCCCTGGCCGACGCCATCGCGTCGGTGATGCGCGGCGAGTCGCTCCTCGACCCGGCCGTCACGCAGAAGGTGCTCGAACGCGTCCGCACCTCCGGCCAGCGCGGAGAAGACGATCCGCTGTCCGCGCTGACGGAGCAGGAGCACAAGATCCTCGCCCTGATCGCCGAGGGCAAAACGAACAAGGAGATCGCCGACGAGGTCTTCCTCAGCGACAAAACAGTGAAGAACTACGTCAGCAACATTCTCAGCAAGCTGAACCTTCGCCGCCGCTCCGAGGCCGCCGCCTTCATCGCCCGGCGCGAGCCTCACCGCGAAGACTGACCGGCAGCCCCTGGTTAACGGTCGTCGACGGGGACGATAACGGCCACCGGGCGAGACTCCCGCCGGCGTGCGCTGACCCGCGCCTGGCGGTAAATCGCCGTCGCCACGATGGCGGCGAACACCGCCGTGAAGAACAGCTCCAGGATGCGCACCATGGATTTCGTGTCGCCGAACTCGAGTCCGAACACGCCCAGCAGCACCCCCAGCCCCGTGTAACCGAGCACCCAGACGGCGCCGCCCGCGTAGTCCAGGGGCGCCCACCGGCGGTACGGGATCCGGAACAGCCCGGCCGCCGCCGGCCCGACGACGCGCGAGTAGCCCGCCCAGTGGTACGCCAGGATGATCCAGCGGTGGTTGGACTCCATGCCGCGGCGGGCCTTCTCCATCATGCCCGCGAGCGAGCCACGCTCCAGCACCCGCGTCCAGCCCAACCGCCCGATGAGGTAGCTGATCGTGTCGCCCAGGACGGTCGCGCCCACGCCGAGCGCCAGCACGAGCCAGACGTTGACCGCACCGTTCTCGGCCGCGAGCCCGGCCAGGATCATGACGACGGCGCCCGGGACGAGCAGCCCCAGGAACATGCTGTTTTCCAGCAGCACGCCAACGAACACCACGTAGTAGCCGTAGTCGCGGAAGAGCCGCTCCAGCTTGGCAACGCTCCACTCGCTGAAACGCTGAACGAACGACAGATAGTAGTTCAGCGAATCGAACGGCGAGACGTGCGGGAACACGAACAGGAAGAACGCGACAGCGACCGCCAGCATGCTGAAGTTGCGCTTCAACCACGGCTCCTGCCGCTCTTGCGCCGCCGTCTCGTCCACGTGCCGCGCTCCTGTCCGATGCGCCGGTGCGGTCCCGCCCGTCTGCTCGACGTGCCCCCGGCGAGCCGCATCTCCGTCCGGATCTCGTCGCCGTGATACATCAGCGCCGCGCCCGTGGCATGGTCCGGTCAACTCATTCTTGGAGCGAACGGTGAAAATCGCAACCCCGCTTCCCGAGGATTACCCGGTATTGGCATCCTTATCCCCGCTAACCCGGATCCGGCCTTGACCGCGCCGTTGTCGCAGCGCCGCCCGATCGTTTCTAATACTCCGGGCGGCCATCCCGCCGTTCGCCCGTCAATCGCGCGGCGTTCGACGTCATGCAGACCCTCGGGAGAGCGATGACCCAGCACCAGGCATTTGTCACCAAGGACGATCAGGCGCTCAAGCTGTTCACGTGGTCCGCCGCGGCAGCCAGCCTGCGCATGGCCTACTACGGCCTCCGGCTCGGCCTCCTCCGGGCCATCGCGGACGCCCCCTCCGGCCTCACGCTCGACGAGTTGATTGAGGTCACCGGGCTCGATCCCCGTTATGTCACGGCGTGGGCGCGAACCGCCGTCGCCGGCGAGGTCATCGAGTACCAGGCCGAGGCCGGCCGCTTCATCATGGCGCCCTTCATGGAGGCGCTCCTCCTCGACGACCAGGACTTCCAGTACTCGGCCGGACTCGTCACCAGCCACGCCGTGGAGTCCCGCCTTGCCGGCCGCATCGAGGAATGCTTCCGCACCGGCGAAGGCGTCCCGTTCTCCGACTACGGCCAGGAGATGGTCGAGACGATCCACGCGTTCAGCAAGGCCGCGTACGAGCTGTTCCTCCCCAGCGTGCTCCTCCCCGAACTGCCCGATCTGACGAAACGGCTCGAAGGCGGCGGCACGATCCTGGAGCTGGGCTGCGGCGCCGGCGCCGGCCTCGTCTCGCTCGCCCGCACCTTCCCCGAGTGCACCGTCACCGGCCTCGACTCGGATCCGACGTCCATCGCACTGGCCCGCGATCGCATCGAGGCCGCCGGCCTCAGCGAGCACGTCCACGCCGAGGAGATGCGCGGCGAAGACCTCACCAGCGAGGACGCCTTCGACTTCATCTACGTCCAGATCTCGCTGCACGAGATGGACGACGCGCGCATCGTGCTGGCCAATGCGCGGCGCGCGCTCAAAGACGGCGGCACGCTGGTCATCACCGAGATCCGCGGGCCCGAGCGCATCGAGGACTGCGCGGGCGTCTACAACGCCGTGCTCTCCCACATCGACCTCTTCTACGAGATCCCGCAGTCCGTCGCGAAGGGTGGCCACGCCGTCGGCTTCTTCACGCGCGCGGAGATCGAGGAAATGGCGGCCGAGGCCGGGCTCAGCGGCGTGCGCGAACTCGAGCTGGAGCAGCCGCTCTACGCCGCGTTCGCCGCGACGAAATAGACCGCCTGACCCGTCGCACACCTCGAGCGGCCAATGGAAAGGGCGGCCCGCGGGCCGCCCTTGTCGATCTCCGGTGTGCGCCCGCCCCTACGGCGCGCGCGGTTTGATCTTCATGTTGTTGACGAACCCGAGCGTATCGAACGGCCAGTACGAGATCCACGCCTGGCCGATGATGTTCTCCTCCGGCACGAAGTCGCACTGCTGCTGCGCCGGGCACGTGTTCCCCCACGCGTGCGAGTCGTAGCTGTTCCGCCGGTTATCGCCCAGGACGAAGTACGCGCCCGGCGGCACCGTCTTGGGACCGTAGTTGTAGTTCGGCGTCGCGAGGATGTAGCTCTCCACCAGCGGCGCGCCGTTGATGAATACCTTCTCGTCCTTCACTTCCACGGTGTCGCCCGGCACGCCGATCACGCGCTTGATGAAGTCGCGGCTTGGATCGAGCGGGAACCGGAATACGACCACGTCACCTCTGCGCGGCGCGCGGAACAGGTGCCGCTTCTCGCCGTCGTCGCCCGGGATGAACGGCAGGAACTGGTGCACCTTGTCCATGTCGACGCGGAAGTAGAGCGCCTTGTTCACGAGCAGGTACTGCTCGCTCTGCAGCGAAGGCTCCATGCTCGCGCCCTCGACGCGGAAGTTCTGCACCACCGCCTTGACCGCGAAGAAGATCAGCACCGCCAGAATGACGGTCTCCGCCAGCTCGCGGCCGACCTGGCGCACGCGCGCTCCCACCGACCGCCGCCGCCTCGCGACGCCCTCGTACGGAATCGCGCGATCGAATGCGTCGGCGCTCAATCCCAGGTCGGCCGTCGTATAGGCCAGCTCGAGCGAAACGGGCACGTCCGCGTACTCGTCCCCGTCGATGTAGCCGTAGGCGGAAACCCCGTCGCTCGAAGCCGCAGGCGGCCGTTCGACGGGCGTCATCGGCGCCAGCGCCGGTGCGCCAGGCGGCGGCTCCACCGGCGCGGGCGCGGCATCCACCGCAATGGCGGGCGGCGGCTCTACTGCGGCCGCGGCTTCCGCCCGGGGCACGCCAATGTCCGGGCGATATTGCTCTCGCCCGGTATCCAGAACGCCGTCGCGGTCGTCGGAAGAAAGCTGCCCGGACAGCGCGTCCGGGCCTGCGGGATCATAGGACATAAGCGGTCTATTCTAGCATGCGGGCCGCACGGGCAAGGTCGCCCGCCCGGCCGTGACCTCTGTTAGAATCTGCGGAACCGATGACCAACCCTTCTCTCGAGGCCCCGGCCGGTCCCGACGGCATCGAAGCGGACCTCATCGAAGCCGCCTGCCGCGGCGATCTCGACGCATTCAACGCCCTCGTCGACCTGCACCAGCGCGGCGTCTTCAACCTCTGCCTTCGTATGCTCGGCAACCCGGCGGCCGCGGAAGATGCCTCCCAAGAGGCATTCATCTCGGCATTTCGCAACGTCCGGACGTTTCGAGGCGCGAGCTTCCGCGCATGGCTCATGCGCATCGCCGCCAACGCCTCCACCGACGAGCTGCGCCGCCGCGGCCGGCGGCCCGTGCTCTCGCTCGACGCGCCGCCGCCCGGCGCCGCCGATCCGATCGACGTCGCCGACGCCGCGGCCGGCCCCGAGACGCTTCTGCTCCGGCAGGAGCAGCAGGAGATCGTGCAGTCGGCGCTCATGCGCCTGCCACCCGACCAGCGCCTCGCTGTGATTATGTGCGACCTCCAGGGCTTTTCGTACGATGAGATCGCCGAAGCTATGCGAACGTCCGTCGGCACCGTGAAGTCGCGCATCGCCCGCGGGCGCGACAAGTTGCGGCTCGCGCTGGCGCCGGGCAGGGAACAATCGACGAGCGGGCAACGTCTGTAGATCATCGGGTGCCGTCAGGATACGGCGCGCCCGAGGAGAGCATGTGAACGAAGTGTTAGGCCTCTTTCAAAGGACTCACCGGCCCGGCGCCGAGCAGCTGTCCGCCTATCTCGACGGCCGCCTCGACGTCGCCGCCGCGGCCCGGATCGAGGCACACGTAACGGCGTGCGACGCTTGCCGGAACCGCCTGGCGGAGCTGCGGGCGACGCGCGACGTGCTCCGTTCGCTGCCCGAAACCGCGCCGCCCCGCTCGTTCCGCCTCCGCCAGTCCGACGTCGAGGCGCCGCTCCGCGCCCGGCCCGCCCCGCCGATGGTCCGCGCCATGCCGATGCTCGGCGCCGCGGCGGTCGTCGTCTTCGTCGCCGTGGTCGGCGTCGATCTCTCCCGGTCCGATGGCGCGTCGCAAAGCACCGCGTCGCTAAAGGCCGGCCAGCCGATGGCGGCCGCCGCGCGCACCACGCAGGCGAGCGGCCCGGCTGAATTGACGTCGGGCGGCGCCCAGGGCGACGCGGCCGCGCCCCCGGCCGATGCCAACTCCGATCGATCCACGACCTCCGGCGAAGCTGGAACGGGAGTCGACACCACTGCGCCGGATCCTGCCGTCGGGCTGAACCCTCCGCTACCCGAGATCCCGGGCTCGCTACCCCCGACGCCACTCGCCGAGGGACAGCTCGCGGCCGCACCGGCCGCCAACACCACCCCCGACCCCTCCGCCCCTTCGAAGGAGGCAGCGTCGGACGTCGAGGCGCCCTCGACCGGCGCGGCACTCAACCCGCCGGCGGCGACGCCACCCGCCGAGGGACAGCTCGCCGCCGCGCCGGCCACACCGGCATTCCGTGCCGCGGCCGACCGTAGCGCCGCCGAAGCATCGGGCAGCGGCACCGACACCGCGTATCGCATCGCCGAGGCATTATCCGCCGCCGTCGCGCTCCTTGCGCTCGGGACGGTGATGATCTGGCGCGTCAGAAGGAGAGAGGTGTGACCATGAACCCGAAGAGAATCGCCATCCTGCCCGCCGTCGCGTCGGCGATATTCGTCGCGTCCGTCGCGGCCACCTGCGGCAGCACGACGACGCGCATCGAAAACACGGGCGCCAACCAACAGTCCGGCATCACCGTCTCGGGCGAAGGCAAGGCGACCGGCAAGCCCGACGTCGCGATGGTCACGCTCGGCGTCTCCCGCCTCGCCGATTCCGTCGATGCCGCTCGCAATGGCGCCGCCGCCTCGCTCGACGCCATGATCAAATCGATGACCGACAACGGCATCGCGAAGGACGACATCCAGACGGTGCAGTTCAACATCTCGCCGGAGTACGACTACTCCAACGGCAAGCAGAAGCTGACCGGCTTCCGCGTGACCAACGTCGTGTCCGCGAAGATCCGCGACATCGGCAAGACGACCAAGGTCGTGGACGACGCCGTCACGGCGGGCGGCAACGACGTCCAGGTGCAGAACATCTCCTTCACCATCGACGACCCGGAAGACCTCAAGAAGCAGGCGCGCGAGGCGGCCGTCGCCGACGCCAAGGCGAAGGCGCAGACGCTCGCCTCAGCGACCGGTGTCGCCGTCGGCGAGCCGATCAGCATCTCGGAGAGCAGCGCCGTCTCGCCGATACCCTACGCGGCCGAGCTGCGGGGCGTCGCCGGCGACACGGCTCCCGCGACGCCCATCGAACCCGGCACGCAGGACGTGACCGTGAACGTCACCATCACGTGGAGCATCAAGTAGCGCCTTCTGCTCAGGCCGTCATGAGCGTGGAGCCGGGACGATCCCGGCTCCACGCTCGTTCCGCGGCATGCGGGATCGCGCGCCGCCCCGAGCCGGGACCTCCCGAATCGGCCGCAACCCGGTCGTCCGCTACAATGTGGAGATCGAGCGCCCGCCTCCACCGGAAATACGCGATACATGACGACTGAACGCAAGCAAGACTACTACGACCTGCTCGGCCTCCCGCGCGGCGCGAGCGCCGACGAGATCAAGAAGGCCTTCCGCCGCCTGGCGATGCAGTTCCACCCGGACCGCAACCAGGCGCCCGAAGCCGAGGCCCGCTTCAAGGAGATCAACGAGGCGTACGAGGTCCTCTCCGACCCGGAGCGCCGCGCCATGTACGACCGCTTCGGCCATGCCGCCACGCAGGGCGGCGCCGAGGGCTTCGCGCGCGGGTTCGAGGGCTTCGGCGGCCTCGGCGACATCTTCGATGCGTTCTTCGGCGGGGCGCAGGCGCGCGGCCACCGCGGCCCCGCGCGCGGCGCCGACATCCGCCGCGGCATCACGATCAGCTTCGAGGAAGCGGTCTTCGGCGCGGACAAGGAGATCGAGGTCCAGACCGCCGAGATCTGCGCCGTCTGCAATGGACTGCGCGCCGAGCCCGGCACGCAGCCCGAGCGCTGCACCCAGTGCAACGGCACCGGCGAGGTGCGCCGCGCCCAGCAGAGCATCTTCGGCCAGTTCGTCAACGTGGCCGCCTGCGATCGCTGCCGCGGCGAGGGCCGTATCGTCACCAACCCCTGCAAGCACTGCCGCGGCGCGGGCCGCGAGAAGCGCAAGCGCAAGCTGTCCGTGCACATCCCCGCCGGCGTCGACAACGGATCGCAGATGCGCCTCACCGGCGAGGGCGAGATCGGCACCCAGGGCGGCCCGCGCGGCAACCTCTACCTGCAGATCAGCGTCCGCCAGCACGACCTCTTCCAGCGCGACGACGACACGCTGCTGCTCGAGCTCGAGGTCAACTTCGCGCAGGTCGCGCTCGGCGACGAGATCGCCGTCCCGACGATCGACGGCACGGACCACGACCTCCGCATTCCCGCCGGCACGCAGACCGGCGAGATGTTCGTCGTGCGCGGCAAGGGTGTACCGCACCTGCGCGGCGGCGGCCGCGGCGACATGGTTGTCCGCCTCAACGTCGTCACGCCGAAGCACCTGTCGAAAGAACAGAAGGAACTGCTCAAGCGCCTCGCCGACTCGATGGGTCCCGGCGGGAAGGCCGGCGACGACCACGGCCTCATGGGCAAGATCAAGGGCAAGCTGGGGTAATTGCTAGGGAACCGGGACCACGTGTACGGGGCCCGGGCGTGACCGAAACCCATCCGGCATCACAAGCAGAAGCAGTGCCGCCAGCGCGGCGGTCGATGCGCCGAAGGCGAACGTCGCGGGCGGGCCGAACAGATCCCATAAACCGCCGCCAATCACGCTCGACAGCAGCAGCATGACGCCGACACATGCGTTGTACAGGCCCATCGCCGTGCCGCGGCGCTCCGCCGGCACGAGATCCGCCACGTACGCCTTGCCCACGCCCTCTGTGAACGCGATGTACGCGCCGTAGATGATGAACAGCGGCCACACCGCCCACGCATCCGTCGCCAGCGCGAACCCGGCGTACACACCCGCGAAGATCGCGAAGCCGGCGACCAGCACCGGCTTGCGGCCGATGCGATCGGAGCGGATGCCGGCGGGCAGCGACAGCGCGGCGTACGAGATGTTGTAGAGCACGTACGCGAGGACGATGGCCGTCGCGCCGAGGCCGAGGTTCTGCGACCGCAGCACGAGGAATGCGTCGCTCGAATTTCCAAACGCGAACAGCAACGTGACGCCGAGGAAGATCAGGAAGCGGCGATCGTAGCCGCGCAGCGAAAATAGCGGCGGCAACGTGCCTTCGCGGGGCACGTGGCGGATCTCGCGCACGAAGAGCAGCACGAGAACGGAGATCAGCCCGGGGATGCCGGCAATGAGGAAGATCGGGCGGTAGTTGTCGTGGCCGAACCATGCCAACAACCCGAGCGCGGTGATCGGCCCGATGATCGCGCCCGAGGTGTCCATGGCGCGGTGCAGCCCGAAGGCGCGCCCGCGCGACGCCGCGTCCGTCGACTCGGCGATGAGCGCGTCGCGGGGCGCGGTGCGTATGCCCTTACCGCTGCGGTCGAGGAAACGGACGAACAACACCGCAGGCCAGTGGTACGCGAGCGCGAGCGCCGGCTTTGCGATGGCGGCGAGACCGTAGCCGGCGAACGTGAACGGGACGCGGCGCCTGAGCCGGTCCGAGAACCAGCCGAACACGAGCTTGAGCAGGCTGGCCGTGCTTTCGGCGACGCCCTCGATGACGCCGACGGCGACGACCGGCGCGCCGAGCGTGCTCGTCAGGAACAGCGGAACGAGCGGATACGCCATCTCGCTGCTGATATCGGCGAACAGGCTGACGACGCCGAGGAGCCAGACGTTGCGCGAGACGCCGCCGGCGCCCGGCTGCGTCTCGGTCGCTTCAGTGCCGGATTCGGTGGTCGACGTGGCGGCACTCCTCTCGTCAGGGGGCTCGTGCGTGCCGTCATTCTGGCGGCGCCAGCGGCCGGCCGCTAATTAACGCTCTCCAACCATTGGACCATCGCCGGCGCGACGTCGGACGAGACATCGTCGCCCGTGCCGCCGCTCGACCTGCGCTCGGCGCGGCGGCCGTGCTCGCCCGCGCCGGCGTGCCGGCCTGATGGATCGTCCCGGCCGTCGCCGCCTCCCTCCTCAGCTTGTCCCTCTGGCGCGCCGCCCCCACCCGCACCTGACCCCCGCAACCACACCTCCACGGCGCACCCTAACCAACGACGGTGAGCACCAAGTAGTCGACGGCGTTGCCCGATGCCCCGTGCGCCTTTGCTGTTTGCTGTCGGTCCCTGTGCTCCCTGCTCCCTGCGCCGTCCCTTTGCTGTTTGCTGCTTGCTGTTTGCTGTCGGCCCCTCTGCTCCCTGCTCTCTGCTCTCTGCGCCGCCCCTTTGCTGTCTGCCGTCTGCTGTCGGTCGTTCTGCCTCCTGCTCTCCGCCCTCCGCTCTCTGCCGGCTCTAACCTCTAACCTCTAACATCCAACCACGCTACCCTGTCCCCCACACGGAGGCACGCCATGACGTTCGATCCCAAGCACAACTCCCGCACCATCACCGACGGCCCGACGCGCGCACCCGCGCGCGCCTACTACTACAGCATCGGCTTCTCGACGGAGGACATCGCCAAGCCGATCGTCGGCATCGCCAACACGTGGATCGGCACCATGCCGTGCAACTTCAACCTCCGCCTTCTTGCCGCGAAGGTCGCCGAGGGCGTCCGCAAGGCCGGCGGCACGCCGATGGAGTTCAACACGATCGCCATCAGCGACGGCATCACGATGGGCACCGAGGGCATGAAGACCTCCCTCATCTCGCGCGAGGTCATCGCCGACTCCATCGAGCTGACGACGCGCGGCTACATGTTCGATGCGCTCGTCTGCCTCGTCGGCTGCGACAAGACGATTCCCGGCGCGGCGATGGCGCTCGCCCGCCTCAACATCCCCGGCATCATCGTCTACGGCGGCACGATCCTGCCCGGCACCTTCGACGGCCACGACGTCAACATCCAGGACGTGTTCGAGGGCGTCGGCCAGCACGCCGCCGGCACGCTCTCCGATGCCGACCTCGATCGCCTCGAGCACGCCGCGTGTCCCGGCGCCGGCGCCTGCGGCGGCCAGTTCACCGCCAACACCATGGCCCTCGCGATGGAGTTCATCGGCCTGTCGCCGATCGGCAGCGCTAGCGTCCCCGCCGTCGACCCGCGCAAGGACGCCGTCGGCGTCCGCGCCGGCGAGATCGTGATGGACGTGCTGCGCCGCAACCAGCGCCCGCTCGACATCCTCACCCGCGCCGCCTTCGAGAACGCCATCGCCGGCGTCGCCGCGACCGGCGGCTCGACGAACGCCGTGCTCCACCTGCTCGCCCTCGCCCGCGAGGCCAACGTGCCGCTGAACATCGACGACTTCGACACCGTGAGCGCCCGCACGCCACTGCTCGCCGACCTCAAGCCCGGCGGCCGTTACCTGGCCGCCGATCTCGACAAGGCCGGCGGCGTCCAGCTCGTGGCGCAGCGCCTCGTCGCGGGCGGATTCCTCGATCCGAAGCAGCAGACGCCCGGCCGCTCGCTCGGCGACGAGGCCGCGCTCGCCGTCGAGACGCCGGGACAGGACGTCGTGCACACGCTCAAGGATCCAATAAAGGCGACCGGCGGCCTCGTCATCCTGCACGGCAACCTCGCGCCCGAGGGCTGCGTCGTGAAGGTCGCAGGGCACGAGCGCCTGACGCACCGCGGCCCCGCACGCGTCTTCGACCGCGAGGAGGACGCGATGACCGCCGTCACCGAAAAGCGCATCAAGCCCGGCGACGTCGTTGTCATCCGCTACGAGGGGCCCAAGGGCGGGCCCGGCATGCGCGAGATGCTCGGCGTCACCTCGGCGATCGTCGGCGAAGGGATGGGCGAGACCGTCGCGCTGCTCACCGACGGCCGCTTCAGCGGCGCGACGCGCGGCCTCATGGCCGGCCACGTCGCGCCCGAGGCCTGCGTCGGCGGACCCATCGCCGCCGTGCGCGAAGGCGACACGATCAGCTTCGACATCCCGAACCGCCGCCTCGACGTCGAGATCAGCGACGACGAGATGGCAGCGCGCCTGCGCGACTGGCGCGCCCCCGAGCCGCGCTACAAGACCGGCGTCATGGCCAAGTACGCCGCCCTCGTCTCATCCGCCAGCGAAGGCGCCATCACGCGGGTGTAGGGGATCAACAGCGAATCCACACCCTTCGCGGAATTACCCAGACGGGGGGCGCCACGGAAACCTTCTGGCCTCGGTCTCGAGGTCATCTGCGAAACGCTTGACGTCTCCAGCAGCGAGCCGAAATTCCAGTGACTCGCCCTCAACTCGTTGGTCATAGTCCAGTGCCGGGCGACAAAACTCCAGACGGAATCGAGCAAAGAGAGAGATTGCGCCGTCGTCGCGGCGAGCAGAGAACGAAAGGTTCGGCTCGATAGCATCAAACTCGCGAGCCTGACCGCCTTCCGCGACTTGCCTCAGCCAGTTGACCAGATCCGTGATCTCGTACGTCAGTAGCGCCGCTTCGCGAGCACGCCACCGCCGATCGCCGTAGGTTACAGCCAACTCGATCACCAGCCAGTTTGCGTCCGATTCGTCCTTCTCTCCGGCTGGGAACTGATACCCCGCGATGTCAAGCTGCAGCGAATGCTCTGGGTCGGGTTCGATACGCGCCATGGCTGTGCACCTATCGGATCAGGGGGAGTCCCGCGTCTCTGGCCAATTGCAGCAACTGCACGGGCGTGACTATTGCCGTCACTTCAAGGCTTGCAGGTCTACAGATCGCGATCGTACGTCACTAGGAAGTCGGCGCCCGCGTGTTTCCGACCTCCGCCCTCCGACCTCTCAGCCACCCACTACGGCGGGAACGCCGCCTGCAGCAGCGTGTCCCCGTTCAGCACGTACAGCACGCCTTTCCCCTCGTCCACCGCCACCGCCCGCAGGTCCGTGAACGACGAGCTGACGATCTGACGCAGGAACGCGCCCTCCGCCGACGCGACGATGATCCGCTTGTTGCCCCGGTCCGCTACCACCAGCCGGTTCGACCCCGGCAGCACCGAAAGCGACGCCGGCGACACCAGCCCCGTGTCGATGCCCGCCAGCGGAAACGGCGCCTCCGTCTTGCCGATGAACCGCCGGATGCCCGCCTTCGCGTCGAGCACGTAGACGTCTTGCCCCACCGCCAGCTCGGTCGCGTCGGTCAGCGTCGCGCCGTCGAGCAGCCCCGTTCGCTCGCTGTCGTACCCGCTCTGTCCGGGCAGATAGCGCCACACCTGGTTCGACTTCACGTCGAGCACATACAGGTTGCCGCCCGATCCCGCGATCGCGGCGATCGAGCCGAGACTGTCGGAGCCGCGAACCGTTACCGGCAGCGCGCCGCTGTCGGGAAAGTACGCGAACGACTGCCGCTTGTCGTCCACGATCGTCAGGCTCTTCGTCTCCTCCGACCAGGCGATCTGCATCGGCCGCGACGCCGTCATGAATCCCGCCGGCTCGCCTTCGCGGAACACGGATTCGGGCGCCTGTCCGCCCGCGAGCGCCACGCGCAGCACGCGCTTTCCCTTCGCATCGAGGAAGTACGCGCTGCTCCCGCCGATCACTGCGCTCGTCAGCGAAAGCGAACCCGTCGCCTGCTGCTGCAGGTCGGCCACCGTCGTGAAGTCCTTGATCTCGTACACCGCATCGAGCACGGCCGTCGCCGCGGCCACGTCCGATGTCAGGCCGACCACGTCCGCGTTGTCCTTGTGGATCTTCGCCGCGTCCACCAGCTTCGCGCGCGCGTCGCCGAGGAGTTGCCGCTTCGCGGCCGAGTCGCCCGTCGCCTGCGCCCGCGCGTTCGCCTCGCGCGCGGCCGCCACGAGCTTGGTGAACTTGTCCTCGCGGCTCTGCTGCACCGAGCCCGGCAGTTGCCAGTACGCCAGCCCGCCGAGCAGCGCCAGCGCGATGACCGCGAACACGACGAGCTTGGGGACCTGGAACTGCGGCAGCGCCGCGATCCCGGTGCTGCGCCGATACCGCGGCGCGGCCGAGTCGCCGCGCAGGCGCACGTTTGTCGCGCGCGACGGCGACGTCGCGTCCGTGATCTCCCGCACCTGCTCTTCGATCGGACGTGGCGGCAGCGGCATGTCGCCGATGACGCCTGCCGCCAGCGACGCCTCGGCCGGCTCCGGCCCGCCGCTCGCAGGCGCCGCGACGAGCAGTCCTTCGGCGGCCGCCGCGTCGTCGGCCCGTGCCTCCGGCGGCTGTTCGACCGGCGCGCCGTTGCGCGTCAGGAATTCGGGCGGCTGCTCGGGCTCCGCCTCGAAGCACGACAGCAGCACGAGCGCCATGTTCGGCCGGTCGCGGCAGAGCAGGTACAGCTCCGGCAGTACCTCGTCGGATCCGCGCGACAGCACGCGCTCGATCTGTGCCTCCGGCAAGATCTCCGCGAGTTGCGTCGACGCAACGAGCACGAGGTCGCCCGGATCCAGCTGGATCCGCGTCAACTGCGGATCGAATTCCTCGGCCACCCCCAGCGCGTGATCGAATCCGCTCGCGGCCGGCGCGATGCGGCGAAACTCCCCGGCGGCCGTCCGCACGTACGCCACCGCCGGCCCCGCCTGGGCCAGATACGCATCGCCGCCGCGCAACGCGAGGCAGCCCGCCCCCGCGCCCACTTGATGCTCCCGCAGACTGCGCCGGTTCCACTCGCGCAAATGCTCGTGCGCCGCTCGCAGCGAGCGCGTCAGCGCGCCCGTCAGCGACAGCGGATCGCGCCCGTACAGCTGCGTCACGACATCGACGAGCTGCGAGGTGAACTCCTCGCTCCCCGGCGACGCAGGCTCGATCAGGACGTAGAGTTCGTCGGCCTCTTCATCGGGCCGTTGACGGACGAGCGAGCCGAGCCACGGCCCCTCTTCTTCGACGCGACCGTCGGCCACGCAGAATCGTCCGACCCATGTCCGGACGGCCATGTCCCTCCCTGGATCCTCCGCGCGCGATGCACGCGGCGTCGTTGCGCCCTCATAGCCGCGGAACCGATCGGCCATCTCGCACGCCCGGCACACATGACGCCGCACGCACCGAGAATGGGGCGCGAAGCAACGGCGTGCTGGTGGGAGATGAAGTGCGAGGCTGCGCCAGGCAGCCGTTCCGTGGTTGGCGCCATTATACGCGCCGATCTCCCGTCGCGCACCCCGCCCGCCGGAAGAATTCGTGATCGATTCACCCGCGCCGACGTTATGTTGTGCGGCGCCCGCGCGCCGGCTGTGCGGCGATCGCCGGACGCGCCGTCGCAAGTCGGCACGGCACGGTTATGTCAGAAGCGACAAGGCTTGAGATTCTGGTCTGATGTTTCAACGAAGGTGTTGGCTAGCGTGACGCGAAGCGCGGGGCGTAGCCGGACCCGGGCACGTCGGGGCGCAGCCTGCTGCGCCCGCCACGCGTGCGGCCTCCCGCCCACAGCCGAGAGGCGTTCTTCAGCGCTGCCCTAGTGGTGGTTGTTGCCGTTTGTGTTGACGTGGATCCGGTACGTGCACGAGTCGTCGCCTCGCAGCAGGCTCGTCGTCAGGCGCGCGTCCGCTCCGGCGAGGCGCCGCAGGAATTCGACGTCGAGCGCGCACACGGCGCTGTTGCGCGTCGCCACGTTCGTGAACATGCACGTGTGCTGGCTCACGAGGTAGTCGCCGTTCACGGAGGTAACGTCGATGAGTGTGCCGCGCTCCCGCAGGATCGCCTCGACCTCGGCCATGCGCTCGGCCCCGGACTTGCCTTCGAGCCGCGGCATGTACTGGTCCGCGAAGCGGGCCGCCACGTTCTTCATCAGCTGCTGGACGGGCTCCGGCCCCAGCAGATTCCGTGTCTCTTCGATCAGCGCGTTGGCCAGAGCGTCGTACTTCTTCGGAAAGAGGTCGTCGCCGCTCGCCGTCAGCCGGTAGACGAGCGCCGGACGGCCGACGTGGCCCCGTTCCTCGTGCGCCTCCACCATTCCATCGCGTTCGAGCACGGTCAGATGCTGCCGGATTCCGGTGGACGTCAGCCCCAGGTGCTCGCCCAACTCCTTCACGGTCGCCTGGCTGTGCCGGCGGAGGAAATCGAGGATGTCCTGTCGTGTCGCTTGCATGGCGTCTCCCCTTTTCCTTTTGGCAGTTTTAACTATAACATGGTGCCCCAGCCCGCCTGTTGCGGGACGGCACACAATCCGCCGCCAATCGGCACGGCCATTGGTCACATCGAGTAGCCGCGGAGCGAACGCGCTTCGACGCTCGTGCGGTACTTTGGGGTGTCGTTAGGCAACCCCACGCGAAGCGCGTGGCGTAGCCGCCTTCGGCTGCGCGTCCGGCGAGCCGGACCGGCGCGAAGCGCGTGGCGTAGCCGCCCTCGGCTGCGCGTCCGGCGAAGCCGGACCGACGCGGCACATCGTTTCGCCTGAGAACGTCGGACGCGTGCGGCAACAGGATCACAGCAACGAAGCGCTAGAAGTGCTCTACCAGGGACGCGGCCTGAAGCCATCAAGGGCGACGCCGCGACAGCCGATAATCGGAGGAATCTACACCATGTGCCGCAGCATCAAGACACTGCGCCGCGAAGGCGACGCCGCCACCGACGACGAGATCCGCGCCGCCGCGTTGCAGTTCGTGCGCAAGCTCAGCGGCTACCGCACTCCCTCCCGCCGCAACGCCGAGCCATTCGCCGCCGCCGTCGACCAGATCGCCGCCACCTCCCGCCGCCTCCTCGATGCATTAGCGGCACCGGCCCACGGCTGAGGCCGCCGGTTGCCATCGCTCGCCACGCTTCGGCCTGCGACGATCAGAATGTGAGAACGCGATCAGCCGCGAGCGTCCAGTCCGTCAACTCGTCCATACTGCTGCGATGCGTGCCCTCGACAAGCTCCTGATCAGTCAGGCCTCGCGCGTCCATGCAGCTCCCGCACACGCCGACTTGGCCGCCTCGGCGGGCGATGACGCTGAGCATGCGCTCCAGGTTGTAGTAGCCGTTCGGCGTCTGCTGTCCGCGTTTCGCGCACGCGGCCCCGTCGCCGATGAGGAAGACGCGCACCTGCTCGCCGTCACGTTGGATCAAGGAATGCGCGAGGCGCAGGGCGTTGTATGCTCGCTCCGTCCCGTATGGGGGGTCGTTGATGATGAAAAGCGCGTCCATATCTTCTCCGATCAGCGGGCTTCTGGCGCGACCTCCGTCCCTGCGACGGTGTCACTCGAGATGGAAAGCGGCTCCGAGTTCACAGCGCCTTCGCAGATGCGAAACACCCCGGCTTCCGGCGTATCGGGATTCAGCATCGAGACGATGACGTACGAGGCGTCCGGGTAGAGCGCGTGCTCGATGTCGCGTTCGGACGGGTGGGCGGCCGAGCTTGGGTGAGAGTGATAGATGGCGACAAGCTGCCATCCCATGTCATCGATGCGCTCGAACGCGCGCAACTGTTCGCGCGAATCGGCTCGCCACCCACAGCCGGCCGGGTTGTGTTCCACGTTGGTCAGCGGGATCACCTCGCGGACGATGCCCGGTTCGCCGGCAAGCAGCCCGCATGCCTCGTGGGGGAGCGCGTCCAGGGCCAGGTCGATCAGCGCGTCGTACTGGTGTCGTGAGAGCTTCATCTCAATACCACCGATGGAGCCACCAGCGTTCAAACAGTTGTTTCCCGAGACGCCGCAAGCGCGTCGGATCCTGCATCGTCACCTGGCGGGGCGATGCGTAGAAATCGCCATTGGCGGAACCCGCCCGGCCGTCGCCCACCTCCAGGAAGCAGTATCCATGGCCGTCGAAGCTGCGCCGCTCCTCGCGGCCCCGTATCTCGGCGGCGATGTTGTGTGCCACGACGTTCCCTTCGGCGTGCGCGAAGACGCCCGCCTTGGGCAGCACCATGCCATCGAACAGCGGGATCGCCGTGACGTCGCCGATCGCGTACACGCGCGGACTCCCGGTCGCCAGCGTGTGCGCATCGACCTTCGCCCAGCCAGACGGCCCCGCGAGCGGCGATTCGCGCACGACTGCCGGAGGCCGATGGGGCGGCACGGCGATCAGCAGGTCGAAGCCCTCGCGCGCGCCGTCCTCGAAGACGATCTCGTGTGTCGCGGCGTCGATCGCAGTCGTCTTTCGTAGCGGGTGGTACGCGATCTCCTTCTCTCCGAGCATGGAGACGACGGCGGATCCGAGCGCGGGCCCCGCTACCGGCAGCGGCTGCGGCTCCGGCGTCGAGAGCGAGATCTCGACGCGGTTTCGGATGCCGCGCTTGCGGAAGAGTGAGTCGAGCAGCATCGCGCCCTCGTACGGCGCTGCCGGGCACTTGTACGGAAGCGACGGGATCAAGACGGCAACGCGGCCGCCGCTGAATTGTCCCAGTTCGCGGTGCAGCCGCTCGGCGTCGTCGGCCCGATAGTAGGAGAATGCCTCTCCGGCCAGTCCCGGGATCGCGTCGGGAGCCAGTTCGGCGCCGAGTGCGACGACGAGGTGGTCGTAACCGATCTCGGCGCCGCCGGCCGCAACGTTGCGGGCCTCGATGTCGATGGCTTCCACGGCGCCTTCCACGAACTCGATGCCCTTGCGGCGCAAGTTCCGGAGGTCACGCGTGATAGAAGCGGGCCGCCGCTCGCCCGTCATGACCCATGTATAGGAAGGCGGGAACGACTGGAGCGCCAACCGATCGACGAGGATCACGCGGCTGTCGCGCGGCACAAGTGAGCGGATGCGCCGGGCGGCGACGATGCCGCCGATGCCGCCTCCGAGGATGACGACGCGTTGGGGTTCGGCCATCTCAGTGTCTCCGGTACTTGATTCTTGCGAGCGCGAAGCGAAGACGATACGATGTTCCAAAGATATCTGGATCATTGGTGGTAATGCAAGACTTGGGACCCCGAGAAGTCAAGGACGCCCTCTACGAGCAGTTTGCCCGGCTCGGAAAAGCGGCCGGCAGCCCGAAGCGCCTCGAAATCCTCGACCTGCTCCGCCAGGGCGAGCGAAGCGTCGACGGCATCGCCGCAGCAACCGGCCTCGGCCTGACGACGGCGTCCGCGCATCTCCAGCTGCTGCGGCAGGCGCGCCTCGTCGCGACGCGCAAGGAGGGCACACGCGTGTTCTACCGGATCGCTGACGAGACGGTTTCACACTTCATGAACGCGCTGCAGGAACTCGCCCGCGCGCGCCTCACGGAGGTCGAACAGACCGCGAGGGCCTACTTCACGGCCCGCGATGCGCTCGATCCAATAGGACGCGACGAACTCGTCCGCCGCATCGACAGCGGCGAGGTGATGCTCCTCGATGTCCGCCCGGTGGAAGAGTTTGCGGCGGGCCACATCCGGGGCGCGGTGTCGATTCCGCTCGAAGCGCTCGCCGCCCGCCTCGATGAGTTGCCGATGGACCTGGAGATCGTCGCGTACTGCCGCGGTCCGTACTGTGTGCTGGCGCCCCAGTCGATCGGGCTGCTGCGCGCGAGCGGCCGTCGCGCACGCCGCTTTGAAGAGGGGTTCCCCGAGTGGCAGCTCGCCGGCCTTCCGGTGGAGCAGGGCGCCTGACGCGACGGTGGCAGGTCGTTCAGCAGCACGTGCGAACCGCAGGCGATTCGCTGATTGAAGCTTCGGATCGCGGATTCGTCGGCTAGCTCAGCACACGCAGCTACAGGCGATCACCCTCGCGCACTCGTCGATGCAGTTCTCGCAGACGTTGTACCGGC
>CAYJMJ010000005.1:0-9770 GCA_964371095.1 uncultured Dehalococcoidia bacterium
AAGGCTTCATGATGGAGCCGGAGGCGACCGTCTCCGCCCTCGTCTTCCACCACCCGGACGCCGCCTACTTCTCCGCGGGGGTGGAGGATGAGGGGGCCGTCGCTCCGTAGGTCGTAGCGAAAGAGCTTCAGCTCCAGCCGCGCGGACCGCAACCGACTCGCGTGCCCCACCCGCGGCGCGGCCGCATGGCCGCCAAGGGCTCACCCCACCAACACCACCACGGCAACGACCACCGTCGCGGCAACCAACGACAGAATCCCGAATACGACCACGGTGGCGCGCGTGGTCTTGGATTCGCGCCGCAGGTCGTCAATTGATGCCTCAATACCGCTCATTAGCAGCGCCGCCGCTGAGAGTTGCAGTCCAAGGGCCTCTTGTCCTTCGAGAATCGCCGGCGTGCCGATCTCCCGCAGCGACAAGGCGACGGAATTCATCGAATCCCCTACCGCGCTCAGCCGCTCTGCAAGAGAATCGATGTGCGCCGTGGCTCCAGTGAGTGCCCCGTGCGCGCCGGCGTACGAAGCCGTCTCCTTTCGCAGTTCCGTGAGTTCTTCGAGAAGCCGTGACGCTTCTGCCTCGGCACTCAGAAACTGTTCGGTTCGCTGATCACTGGTCATTTTGCTCTCCCTCGACCGCTCGCATCTCTGCGGACTTGGTGGTGAGTTGGCGGCTCAGCCATCGAGCGAAGCCGCCGGATAGCTCGGTCGGGACGTGCCGGACAAGCTGCCGGACGAATTCACGGCTTCGCCATGAGGAGTCGAGGATGACGCTCTCGGCGTGCTCGGCGGCACCGGCTCGCGTGCGGAGAGCGACGAGTGTTTGCCCGACGGCCTTCGCGACCACGTCCGTCGCAAGACCGTACTTCGAGAATGCGAAATCCACCGCCGCTTCCAGGTTCTCGCGCACGACCGCGGCATCCGTGTCCGCTGCGAGCGCCTCCGAATAACTCCGAAGCAGGAGTAGCCCAGGAACGTCAGGATACGATGCAAGTCGTCGCGCAACCGCACCACGAAGCGCCGCCGCATCGTTCATGGACACGACGTTATCAAGTAGAGGCCCCAAGTGATCGACGCCTCCAACCGCCGAACTCACAACATCATCCAATGCCTCGTCGTACTCGGAGTGCTCCAAGTATTGGAGGATGCGCTGCCGGAGCGCTTCTCCGTCCCTTGCACTCGTCGCGGCGGTCAGCATCTCGTTCATGGACCTTCGCCGAGCGAGCTCGATGTGCTGATAGATGAAGTCAATCAACAGTTCGGCCGTGGCCAGCACGAAGCGACGATGGTCTTCGCCTGAGCGAGATAGCGCCGCCGCCTTGCACTCTTCGCCAAGCCGTTTCTGGTAACTGGCAGCATAGCGCCCGAAGCAGTCGGCGATATCCTCCCGCGATGAGCCCGACAGAGAAAGCGAGCACTCAGAAGCCGCGTAATCTACGGTGTAGTCGGCAACGGCGCCCAGCACGACAAGCCTGTGTAGTGCGCGTTCTACCGCATCCTTCGAATCACGCGACCACGTCACGCGAGCGGAACGCCGTCGATCCAATTCGCCTATTTGGCCGATGACGCTTTCGACCTCACGCAGCTCCTGTTCGCGCCCGCGGAATGAATTCGCGTGAAACCACATGGCTCGCGTGATGTCATCTCCATCCTGGCGATCCAAGGTCTTCACAGTCTCGACGATCGCCTCGACGGGAGTACCGGGGTCAAGCAGGTTCCGCGCTCGCGCCGGATCGTCAATGGAGACGAGCACCGCGCACTCCGATCTGTGACGGTCACGACCCGCGCGACCGGCCTCCTGATAAAAGGACTCGATTGAGTCGGGTAGCCCGATGTGTACTGTGAATCGAACGTTGGGCTTGTCGATTCCCATGCCGAACGCGCTCGTGGCTACGAGAATGGGGCTCTCATTTCGCTTGAAGCGTCGAGCCGTCGCACGCTTTCGCACATCCCAAGTTCGTGAATCGAAGTTCTTGGGAGGTCCGCCGCTGTAGAACTCCACCGGGGTGTTCAGCGCGCCCGCGAGGTTCTCAGATTGCTGCACAACTCCGAATTCCCCGTTCACATGCGGGCAGAACACCAGACCAGCGAAAGTTGCTTCGTTGTTCGGTTGGAAGAAACGCGCCGCTGCGACTCGGAACCTGCCCGGCAAAGCGTTCAGGAAGCCTTGGACGCGTCCCGCTTTCTCGTCTGATCTGCACTGCAAGACTGTGTAGTGCAGTTCTGGGCGGTCGAACGACTTCGGCGTGATGATGGCATCGAAGTCTTCTATGCTCAACTCCCGCTGCACGTCCTTGAGAACGGTCTTGCTCGCCGTGCCGGTGAGAGCAACCAGCGGTGGAACGGTCGATCGCGAGGCGCAGTAGTCACGCGAGATGCGCCCGAGGTTCAGATACGCAGTTCTGAAGTCATGCCCCCACTCAGATACGCAGTGCGCCTCATCGATGGCGATGAGGGACACCGGCACGCCGACCGTCAGGGCTCGCAACGACTCCCGAAAGGGCACCATCTGGAAACGCTCCGGCGTCACATAGCAGAACAGGTACAGACCGTCAGCGAAGGCCTGTAGCATCCGCTCTCGCTCCCTTGGCGAAGCGATCTGGCTGGTGATCCCGACGCATCGATCGATTCCGACACGTGCCAGATTGTCAACCTGGTCGTCTATCAGTGAGATGATCGGATCGACGACGATGCAACGACCTGGAAGCAATAGCGCCGAGAGCTGAAACGCTATGGACTTGCCGCTGCCCGTCGGCAGCAACACAACGGAGTCCTTGCCCTGAAGTGACCGCTGCACCGTTTCCCATTGGCCTTCCCAGAACTCATCCTTTCGAAAGCAATAGTGCAAGAACCACCGAGCGATATCGCGCGACGGTGACTCAACACGAACCGGCGAGGCCGGTGAAATCGGCGGCGCGATGTCGTAGGGCACGTAGACGTCGCTCGTTAGAAACAGGGGCTGGGTCGGGGCTATGCCAAAGGCGGATGGATCCATATCTGCGGGCATGATCACAAGATCAGCCGTGGCCTCCACGTCGCCGACGACGTGTGGGGCGACGCCCGCGAGATGGAAGGGCCAGCCATAGAGTTCCGCGAGGTGGCTGAGCAGATCTACGAAATCCTCGACCGCGAACAAGGCGAGTTTCTTAACCCGCTCGTCGTCCGCCAAGATCTCCGGAAGCACGATCGCGATGTTCCAGAATGCATCGTTCGCGCCACGAAGCCGGCCGCCACGAAGGGCTTCCAGTAACGCAAGCTGGATCTGGTGAGCGAACTTGCAGATCCGCACAACCATCATCGCTGGAGTCTCTGCCCCGAAATGCGATAGGGACTCCGCCTCCAATAGCGCTCGCTTCAAGTCGTCCAGCTTTGGTCCCTGACCGGCTCTGACCTCTTCTGCGGGTATTCGGACGACGCTCACGCCGCCCTGAATAAGATGTTGATCGCGTGAGTTGTCACTCGCTGTGTGAGCGTCGTGGCCTTTACCGTCGATCTCGACGACGATCGATTGACGCCCTGGGTGCGAGAGCAGGAAATCGCCATGCTGCTCTGCAGAGGGCTCTATGCCCGGTGCCAACGCTGAAAGATAGACTTGTGGCAATACGGACCACGCCACTCGGTGCGACTCCATGAATTCCGCAAGAAGGTCGTAGAACACGGATTCTTCGGTGCTGTCGAACTCACGAGGAATGGAGATGGAGGAAGGCTGCCGGGCGCAGTGGTTCAGCGCCGTGTCGACGAGACCGCTAACAAATGCCTCTGGGATCGTTTCGCTCAGCAGGCGCTCGAACTGCGGCGAGCAGAATGGCGTAGAGCCGCGGGTAAGAAGCGCTTCTGCGACGGAAAGGAGCGCCTCCATCTCCCGCCCCAGTTCGACTTCCTTCGGAAGCGGGTAATCCATCCGCCATTGGGCGACGCCCCGCTTGGTGTCTGGAGCGATATCGTCATCGGCGCCAACGGCGACGAAGGCCTCCGGCAAGAAGCAGGACTGAAAGAACTTCGTCTGAATGGTGTGCCTTGGGGAAGCGACGGCCAATCTGACGGGAACGGCGAACTGCCCTTCGACCGGCGCGTGCGATTGGGAGAACCCTGGTTGGGGCTGAGTGGCGCCCGCGTCGAGAGTGCCTCGGCACGCCGGGTAGCGGGAGCAGCCGTAGAACTGGCCGCCAGCGTTTCGCCCTTTCCTTGCAGTCCTGATTTTCATCGAGCTGCCGCAATCGGGACAGCGCGGTTCGCCTACCATGCTCTGGCTCCCTCACACTCAGAGGTTGTGAGGGATTATACGCCTGACTCATGCCCGGCGGCAGCCGAGTGACGCCGCCGCTCGGACTTCACGCCTGCCTCGCCTACGCTCGGCATGACTGCGTCCCGTCGCCGGCGCAGCCCGGCAAGTGTCAACGCCCCTGGAAAACACGAAAAATGACAAAACGAAATCGTGACTTCCTAAACAGCTGGGGCAACGAAGAAGGGGACCGTTTCCGGGCCCCTCTGTTGTCTGTTCTCTGTCCTCTGTTCTCTCTCGTCTGCTCTAGCGCCGCGCGACGCCCGCCATGTACGGATCCGCCTCGCCGTCGGCCACCGCGCGCAGGCGGCCGTCCTCCAGCCACAGCACCGTGTCCGCGATGTCGCGCAGCCGCACGTCGTGCGAGACGACGACCGCCGTCCGTCCCTGGTTCTTCGTCAGGTCGTGGAGGAGCTGCATCACCTCGTGCCCGTGGCGCGAGTCCAGGTTGGCCGTCGGCTCGTCCGCCAGCAGCAGCCGCGGCTCGTTCGCCAGCGCCCGCGCGATGGACACGCGCTGCTTCTCGCCGCCCGAGAGGTCGCGCGCCTTGAAGTCGAGCCGCCCTTCGAGCCCGGCCTCGATCAGCAACCGCCGCGCCCGCTCGCGCGCCGCGTGGCCGGACACGCCCGCGACGTTCAGCGCCACCTCCACGTTCTCCTGCACGCTCAGCGATTCGAGCAGGTTGAACGTCTGGAAGACGAAGCCGACGTGGTGCCGGCGCACGCGCGGCAGCTCGCTCGCCTTCAGCGCCGTGATGTCGACGTCGTCGATGTAGACGCGCCCGCTCGTCGGCCGCAGGAGGCCGCCGATCATCGTCAGCAGCGTCGTCTTGCCCGAGCCGGAGGGGCCCATGATCAGCATGATCTCGCCCGCGCCCGCCGAAAGGCTGACGCCGTCGACGGCGCGCACCTCGGCACGGCCGCTGGCGAACACCCTCGTCAGCTCCTCGACGCGCAGCACGCGGTCGCCGTTCGTCATGCCCGGAACACCATCGCCGGATCGATGCTGTTGATGCGCCGCACCGGCACCCACGAGGCCAGCACGGCCATCACCAGCGCGCCCCCGAATACTGCCCCGGCGTCCGTCCACCGGAGATCCGTCATGAACTCCGGGATCCGCCGTTCGATGAGGTCCGCCGCCATCACCGACGCCAACAGCCCGAGCACGGACCCCAGCACGCCGACGATCAGGCTCTGCGTGATGACGATCCGGTACAGGTACATGCCTGAGGCGCCCAGCGCCTTCAGCACGCCGAAGTCGCGCGCCTTCTCGATCGTGGCGGTGTACGTCGTCAGGCCGATCACCGCGCCGCCGACGACGGCGCCCAGGCCGACGAGCACGCCCACGACGGGCAAGAATCCCTCCTCGACGGTGGCCGCGATCTGGCCGGCGAATTCCTCGCTCGTGTGCGCCTCGCTGCGCGGCAGCACCTGCGCCGCCGCCGTGGCGACCGCGCCGGCGTCGGCGTCCGGCGCGACGCTGAGGAGGTAGAAGTTGACGACGCCCGTCACGCCGAAGATCGCGCGGGCATCCTCGGCGTTGAGAAAGGCGAACTGGGTCAGCGCGGCGCTGCCGCCGCTCGTGATCCGGGCGACGGTAAGCTGCCGCCCGCGCACGTCGAGCGTGTCGCCCACGCCGACGCCCGCTCTGCCGGCGAACACGGAGTCGATGTTCACCTGCCCGAGCGCCGGGAAGAAGCGGTCGCGCACGTCCTGCGGCAGCGCCGCGCCGGCGGGTGCATCGAGCGCCATGAAGTAGACGCGGAGGTCGCGTCCGCCCTGCGGGAACGACATCTCGCGCGCGTAGACGGGCAACGCGAGCTGCACGCCGGGAACGCGCGCCAGCTCATCGGCGGCGTCATCGGCCAGGTACGAACTCGAGCTGAACGGGCCCGACGTCCCCTCCTGCGTGATCCACAGGTCGCCGGGCAGCCGCGTAATCAGCTGGCCGGTGCCGCTCCAGCCGCGGTACAGGCTGAGCACCAGCAGCGTCAGCAGCACGGCGAAGCCGACGCCCGCGACCGAGATGGCCAGCCGGCCCTTTTCGGCGAGCAGGTTGCGGCGAGCGACGGGAACCATGCCCACAGTGTAGGCGCGCGCGACGGCGCTGCATCGAGGCGTTTCGCCCGCACACGCCTGCCGATCGGCGCGACGTAGGTGCGAGGAGGAGGGCGTATCACCCGAATGGGCTAGGGTGCGCGGTCGTTTGGCTGGCGCCACGCGAAGGCGCGGGTGTCGTAGCGGCCTCTATGCCAGCTGCGCGAGGAAGTTCCGGTACATGCGCAGCCCCATATCGCCCGACTTCTCCGGGTGAAACTGCGTGGCGACGATGTTGTCGCGCGCCAGCACCGACGCGAACGTGAGCCCGTACTCCGTCTCGCCAATGACGACGGACTCGTCGGCCGGAGCCGGGTAATAGCTGTGGACGAAGTAGAAGAAGCTCTCGTCGGGGATCCCGTCGAAGATCGGGTGCGCGGTCTTCTGCCTCACCTGGTTCCAGCCCATGTGCGGCACCTTCTGCCCGCCCGGCAGCTTCTTCACGCGCCCCGGAATGATGCCGAGGCATTCGTGCTCGCCGCCCTCCTCGCTGACCGAGAGCAACGCCTGCTGCCCCATGCACACGCCGAAGAACGGCCGGCCCGACGCGATGTAGTCGCGCACCGGCCCCACCATGCCGTGCTCGTTGAGGTTGCGCATCGTGTCCGCCGCCGCGCCGACGCCCGGCAGGATCACCGCATCGGCCGTGTCGACGTCTTCAGGTTGCGAAGTCACGACCGGCTCGTGGCCGGCGTGCGCGACCGCCCGCGCGACGCTGCGCAGGTTGCCAGCTCCGTAATCGACGATGACGATCTTCGGTGGCATGGCGGCAGTATAGGAGATCGCCCGCGCGCTCCGGCGCGGACACTCAGGCGCGGGCGCGCTCACCGCCAACCTCTATACTCAAACCGTGGCGACCGACGTCGAAACCCGCGACTTTCAACGCGCCAAGCTGCGCGTCGAGGAGCTGCGCTCGCAGATCGCCTACCACGAGCACCGCTACTTCGTCCTCGACCAGCCGGAGATCAGCGATGCCGAGTTCGACGCGCTCATGGAGGAACTGCGCGGCCTCGAGGCGCGGCATCCGGAGCTGATCACGCCCGATTCGCCGACGCAGCGGGTCGGCGGCGCGCCCGTCGAGACGTTCGGCATCGTCCAGCACCGCGTGCCGCTGCTCTCGCTCGCGAACGCGTTCAACGAAGAGGATCTGCGCGCCTGGCACCGCCGCGCCACGAACATCATCGAGCGTTCGGATTTCGCGATGGTCTGCGAGCCGAAGATCGACGGCCTCGCCTGCGCGCTGGTCTACGAAGATGGTCGTCTGGCCACGGCGGCAACGCGCGGCGACGGCACGCGCGGCGAGAACATCACCCCGAACGTGCGCACGATCCGATCGATACCGCAGCGGCTGCCGCCAGGCGTGCCGCCCCGCTTCGAGGTGCGCGGCGAGATCTACATGACCAAGAGCGGCTTCGAGAAGTTGAATTTCGAGCGCGGCGAGGCGGGCCAGCCGCTCTTCGCGAGCCCGAGGAACTCGGCCGCCGGTTCCGTCCGCCAGCTAGATCCGAAGGTCACGGCCGGCCGCCCGCTCGACGCCTTCTTCTATCAGCTCGGGTGGCAGGACGACGGCCAGCCGCTTGCGACGCATTGGGCAGTGCTGGATTGGCTCAAGACGCTCGCGTTCCGCGTGAACAGGGATATCCACCGCTTCGAGCGGCTCGACGACGTGATCGCGTTCTGCGAGAGCTGGATCGAGAAGCGCGACTCGCTCGACTACGAGATCGACGGCATCGTCATCAAGGTCGACGACCTGGGCGTGCAGGGGCAGCTGGGCGCCGTCGGGCGGGAGCCGCGCTGGGCCATCGCCTACAAGTTCCCGCCGACCCAGGCGACGACGCGGCTGCTGAAGATCGACGTCAACGTCGGACGTACCGGCACGCTCAACCCGTACGCCGTCCTGGAGCCGGTCCGCATCGCCGGCGTC
The DNA here is from genome assembly GCA_964371095.1 of uncultured Dehalococcoidia bacterium. Lineage (GTDB taxonomy): Bacteria > Chloroflexota > Dehalococcoidia > DSTF01 > JACRBR01 > CAYJMJ01. Next base: position 8,299 of record CAYJMJ010000005.1, read on the forward strand.
ACGGTCAAGCTGGCCACGTTGCACAACGAGGACGACATCCGCCGCAAGGACATCCGCCAGGGCGACACCGTCATCGTCCAGCGCGCCGGCGACGTCATACCGCAGGTCGTCGGCCCGGTGTCGAGCAAGCGCTCCGGCAAGGAGAAGAAGTTCTCGATGCCGAAGAAGTGCCCGGAGTGCTCGACCGCGATCGTGCGGCGCGAGGGCGAGGCGGCGTACTACTGCCCCAACCGGCAGTGTCCGGCGCAGCGCTTCCGCCTGCTCGAGCACTTCGTCGGGCGGGGCGCGATGGACATCGACGGCATCGGCGAGCAGCTCGCGTTGCTGTTCATGGAGCGCGGCTTCGTGCAGGACGGCGGCGATCTCTACCGATTGCACGAGCGCCGCGCAGACCTGCTCCAGGTCGAGCGCCTCGGCGAGAAGAGCGTCGACAATCTGCTCGCCTCGATCGAAGCGAGCAAGTCGCGGCCGCTGGCGCAGGTGCTGACGGCACTGGGCATCCGCCACGTCGGTGGCGAGGTCGCATCGACGCTCGCAACACACTTTGGAAGCATCGACGCGCTGATGGACGCGAGCGAAGAGCAGATCGACGAGATCCCCGGCATCGGACCGAAGATCGCGAACAGCATCGTCGAGTTCTTCTCCCTGGACGAGAACCGGGAGGTCGTCGAGAAGTTGCGCGCCGCCGGCGTCAACCTCCGCAGCGAGACGGGCGCCGCTCGCACAGGCGCGCTGAGCGGTCTCACGTTCGTCGTCACGGGCCGCCTCGAGCGCTTCACGCGCGACGCCGCCGAGGCGCTGATCAAGCGCAACGGGGGTGCGGCATCCGGCAGCGTCACAAAGAAGACCGACTACCTCGTCGTCGGCGCCGAGGCCGGATCCAAGCTGGCGAAGGCCCAGCAGCTCGGAATCAAGCTGCTCGACGAAGAGGCGTTCACGGGGTTCCTCAGGGACAACGGCATTAGCTGGTAGGCTCGCGCCGAGCGAGCGGACTCACCGGGCCTACGCGGCGTCCTCCGTCGGGCGGGGCGCATCGAGATCGTGCTCGTCGTGTGCCGCATCAAGGGGATGTGAAACCGTGTGCCGAAGCTCCGGCCGCGCCTCCATGAGTTCCTGGAACGCGGTCACAATGGCAGGGTCGAACTGCGCGTCGCTATTGGCGGCCACCTCGGCCATTGCGTCCTCGTGGGACATCGCCGCGCGGTACGGCCGCTCAGACGTCATCGCGTCGTATGCATCGACGATGGAGAAGATGCGGGCGTCGAGTGGGATCTTGTCGGCCATCAGTCCGAATGGATAGCCCGTGCCGTCGTACCGCTCGTGGTGGTAGAGCAGGATCGACATCGATCCCTCGAGGAACCCGATCTTCGAGACCATGAGCGCCGCAAGGAGCGGGTGCTTGCGCATGGCCTCCCACTCGCCGTCGTTGAGCGCCTGCGGCTTCTGCAGCACCGCGTCGGGCACGCCGATCT
>CAYJMJ010000005.1:9870-57368 GCA_964371095.1 uncultured Dehalococcoidia bacterium
TCGCCGTCGTTGAGCGCCTGCGGCTTCTGCAGCACCGCGTCGGGCACGCCGATCTTGCCGACATCGTGGAGCAGCGCGCCGCGCTCGATGTCGATGAGTTGGGACTCCGCGATTCCCAGGCTTCGGGCCAAATGAAGCGTCATCTTCGCGACGCGCTCGCAGTGGCCCTCCGTCACTTCGTCCTTGGCATCCAGCGCCGCCATGAGCGCCTTCAAGGTGGCGTCGTAACTCACCTCGATCTCGTCCGCGTACGACTGCACCTTCGCAAAGAGGATTGCCTGCTCGACCGCCGCAACGCCCTGCCCCGCGAGCTGCTCCACGGCCTGCACTTCGTCGGGCGAGAACGCGCCGCCGCGTCCGTCGGCGGCGCGCGCGACGGCGACGACTCCGGCGACGCGATCGCGGAGCGCCAGCGGCACGCAAACGAGGGCAAGCTGCCCCGCGCTTTCCATGTCCGGACCGAAGAACTGCCGGTAGGCGCTCCCCGGCTGAGATGCGACGACGGTTGTGTTCGTCGCGACGCAGCGGCGCAGGAACCACTCTTCCACGGCCCGCTGGTGTTGAGCCGCCTCGTCGGCGCCACGGTTGAAGGTTGAGCGCAGCACGAGGTCGCCGCTCCCGTCGTCATAGAGCGCGACCAGTCCGAACCCGCCATTCGCGAGGAGCGTCGCGTCGCGCGCCACCTGGGTCACGACCTCGTGCAGGTCGAGCGACGAGCGCATCGCGTCGCCACGGGCGTAGAGGTGCAGGAGGCGGCGATGTCGCGCCGTCAGGCTCCGCACGGCCACCCAAAACGTGATTTGCACCAGGGCGAAGCACGCCAGCGCCAGCACCACGACGAGCGCGGCCAGGCTGCGATTCGCCTCGCCAATCGCCGCATCGATGGCGCTCGCCGACTGGTCTACCTCGATCGTGTAGGCGCCGGCGCGTGCATAGGTGACGAACAATCCGGTGCGATCCGGTGCGGTCGCGCGCGCCCACGCGGTCCCGTTGCCCGACGCCGCCGGCCCGGGCGCCGCCGCGCCGACGCCGGCTGCCACGATCGGCTGCGCATCCGGGCCCCATACACGGACACCCTTGAGGTCGCCAACGACGAGCGGATCCACGATCGCCTGTGCGCTCGCCCGAACGTCGTCGGGTATTGCGGCGCCGGGCGCGAGCGGCTCGAACAGGCCGCGCAACGGCGTGGCAGCCACGGCAGCGGCGCTGCGAGCGGCGGCGCGTTCGTTCGCCCGCCGAACGAGCGGCGCGCCGAATACCACCAGCAGGAAGGCGATCAGCGCGATGACCAGGAAGCTGGACACGGCAAACCGCGGATAGACAGCCGAACTGGAGTCCTTGCGCATCTGGCCTCCGTCAACCTCAGCCATCACCCTCAGCAGTGGTCCTCTGCTTGTATCGGCTTCGAGGCTCGCAAGCTGTAGGTCAACTTATGCCAGATCTAGCCGCCTCATCCGGCGCCGCGAGCGCCGGTGCTATAGTTTCACGGATGAATTCGAAGCTGAACGAACTCCGCCGCCTGCTAGCCGAGATGCCTTCGGCCGTCGTCGCGTTCTCCGCCGGAGTGGACAGCACGTTCGTAGCCGCGGTCGCGTATGACGTCCTGGGGGACCGGGCGGTCGCCGTCACGGGCGTGTCCCCGTCGGTGCCGGTCTCCGAGGTCGCGGAAGCGGCCGAGCTGGCACGGCGCATCGGCATTCGCCACGTCCTCATCGACACGTCGGAGATGGATCGCCCTGGTTATGTCGAGAACTCGCCCCAGCGGTGTTACCACTGCAAGACCGAGCTGTATTCACTCCTCGAGGAAATGGCCGAGCGCGATGGGATTGCCTTCGTGCTCGATGGCTGCAACATGGACGACCTGGGAGACCAACGGCCGGGGCGCGTCGCCGCCGCGGAGCATCGCGTCCGCAGCCCCCTGATCGAGGCGGGCCTGCTCAAGTCGGAGATCAGGGAGTTATCGCGGGAGCGCGGGCTGCCGACCTGGGACAAGCCCGCGATGGCGTGCCTGTCGTCGCGCATTCCCTACGGCACGCCGGTGACCGTCGAGGCGCTGGACCAGATCGGCGCCGCCGAGGCGTTCTTGCGCCGTCTCGGCTTTCGCCAGCTCCGCGTGCGTCATCACGCCGACGTTGCCCGCATCGAGGTGGAGCCGGAGGAGCTGGCGGGGGTGATCGAGCACCGCGACCGCATCGTCCGCCGGCTCAAGAACCTGGGCTACAAGTATGTGACGCTCGACCTGGCAGGCTTCCGCAGCGGCAGCATGAACGAGTCCATCCCGCTCACCCCCGCCGCGAAGTAGCCTACCAGCGGCCCCAGTAGATCGGGTTCGTGAGCGCGTGGACGACCTCCCCGCGATCCGGGCGGCCGCGGAAGCCGCGCACCTCGGCGCGCAAATAGTCGTCGCCGTCGAGCCGTAGCTCGAACTCGTCATCGAACTCCTCGACCGCGGGCGTGATTTCCTTGACGAGGCCTTCCTTCGAGAAGAAGCGCAGGTGCTTGCCGTCGGGGCCGCGGTACTTGACGTGAAAGCGCACCGGCGTGTCTGGCGCATCGGCGACGTGGTCGCCGGGCGATGCCTCGAACACGCCGTCGCCGTCGGCATCGGCCCGCAGCTCGATGAATGGCCCCGTCGGGGCCTCGGAGATGAACACATGACCGCGGCGCACCGCGTCGAGCACGGCGCGCTGCGTGAGCGGTCCCTCGACATACACCCACGTGCACGGCTCGCCCGGGCCGTTAGGCTGCGTCATCACGGCCGGCGGAACGCAATGCGAGTCGCTGCCGCCCACGGCGACCATCCGCTCGCCGCGCTTCAGGTGACCGTCCCAGCGAAGCAGCGCCGGCTCGTTGAACCATCGCCACGGGGCGTTCCACACCTCGACCGCCTGGTACCCGCGCACCGCGTCGTGCTTCCACGGGATCGGCGAGTCGGGGTGATTGATCGAGAACATCGATCCGCGCGCGTTCGCGTTCTCGACGAGGCGCTGCACGCGCTCCGCGTCGGAGCCGCGGAAGTCGATCCAGTCGTCGAGACCCCACACGTTCGCGTGGCCGCCGTACATGGTGATTTCCTCGCCGGCGATGAGCAGCGGCGCGCGATCGTTCAAGCGCGCCAACTCATCCCAGTGGCTGATCGTATTGTGGTCGGTCAGCGCGAAGTACTCGAGGCCGATGCGGCGCGTGTACGCCACGATCTCCTCTACCGTGTTCTGTCCGTCGCTGTGCTCGCTGTGCGCGTGCAGATCGCCGCGATACCAGCGGCCGCCGCCGTTCGATCCGCCGGCCACGACCTCGACGAGTGGCATGCCGGGCACCGGGACGGCCTGCACCGCGGCTGACTCCCCGGCCGATTCGGGATCGACGTCAACATCGATGTTGATCCGGTAGCGCACCACCGGATCGTCGATCTTTGAGCAGCCGAAGATGATGTTCCATTCGCCCGGCTGGATCGGCCCGCGAATGTATCCGGGCGTCGCGGCCCCTGGCGAGATATGGAAGCCCGAGCGGGCGCCGCCGCTCCAGCCGCGGAAGCCGCCGGTCACGAAGTCTGCCCCGCGCACATCGAAGACGCCGATGTCGATGTTGTTGCCCGCGTGCGTCTCCTGGGCGCCGGTCACCTGGTTGTCGTAGTGGTAGTTGACCTCGAGCCGCCGCGCTCCGGGGGGCACGACGAACGGCAGGTAGTGGTACTGCGCCTCCGCATGCTCGGGCGTTACGGCTCCTTCGAGCCGAATCTTGTGCCTCATGGAACGCCACCTCCGTGTGCCAGCCGCGCCGCGGAGCCAGTATAGGCGCGCAGCACGCGTACGGGCATGCGCGCCCGACGCGCGCGGCCTGCGCGCTCCCACCCGCGCCTGCTACGCTTCCGCCGAGGCGCGGACCGCAGGAGGGAGCCCCATGCTCGTCGCCGTCACCGTCATCGCCGTCGCGATCGCCGCCGTCGCCATCGTCGCCGCCGTGCTGGCGGTAGGCCGGCAGGGGCGTGCTTCGGATGCGCAGCTGCGGGAGCAGGTCGCCGCGCTGGCATCGGGCGCGCAGCTCCAGCAGCAGGCACTGCAGCAGCAACTAGACGCCGTGAAGCTCTCGATGCAGTCGCAGGTGGAAACACTGGACGGCCGCCTGACGGCAAGCGTCAATGGCGTGACCCAGTCCCTCTCGGCTTCGGTGACGGCGACCCAGAAGACCATGAGTTCGGTGGACCAGCAGCTGGGACAGCTCTCGACATCGACGAAGCAAATGCTGGAGGTCGGGCGGGACATCTCCGGACTGCAGCAGATGCTCCGGGCGCCGAAGCCGCGCGGCCAGTTCGGCGAGCTGTTGCTCGAGCGGCTGCTCGAGGACATGCTGCCGGCCGGGCAGTTCACGCTCCAGCACCGGTTCAAGAACGGCCAGATCGTCGACGCGGCCATCCAGATCGGCGGCGGCATCGTGCCCGTCGATGCGAAATTCCCCGACACCGCATTCCGCCGCATCGTCGACGCCCAGGACGACGCGGCGCGGACGGCCGCGCGCCGCGACTTCGCGCGCGACGTCAAGGGACACATCGACGCCGTCGCGAAGTACATCCAGCCAGACGAGGGCACCTTCGGCTTCGCCATGATGTACGTGCCCGCCGAGAACCTCTACTACGAGCTGATGATCCGCGACGACTCGGCGGACCTGCAGGCATACGCCCAGGGGAAGCGCGTCATCGCCTGTTCGCCGAATAGCCTCTTCGCCTACCTGCAGGCGCTCGTGCTCGGCCTCAAGGGCCTGCGTGTCGAGGAGCGCGCGCACGAGATCGTGAACCACCTCGAGCGGCTCAACGACGACTTCGCTCGCTTTCGCAAGGACTTCGCGACGCTCGGCAGCCACATCAGTCACGCCCACACCCGCTTCGACGAGCTCGACCGCGCGGCGATGCGCTTCGGGGACCGGCTCGCCCGCCCGCTCGACCCTTCGATGTCGCCACTGCCGCTCGATGAAGGCCAGGCGGTGCCGCTGCTGCCCGAGCCATGAGGAAAAGTCAGTGATGAACGACGCCGAAGAACTCCTGCGCGCCGCCCTGCTCAAGGTGCCCGCCGGCCTCGCCGAGCACGTCATCCGCGTCGTCGATGAATCGGCGCGGCTGGCGTCGGTCCATGCAATCGACCGGGACGCGGTGAGGATCGCGGCGCTGGGCCACGACCTGCTGCGGGCCCACAGCCCCGAACGGCTGCTGAGCATCGCCGGCGAACAGGGGTACCCGTTGGACGAGGTCGACCGCATGGCGCCGATCCTGTTGCACGGGCCGCTTGCCGTGCCGATCCTGCGCGAGCAGTACGGTGTGCTCGACGCCGACGTGCTGGGGGCGGTTGCCTACCACACGACGGCGCACGCCGGCATGACGCCGCTCCAGAAGCTGCTGTTCGTCGCCGACAAGATCGAGCCGCACAAGCGCGCCCGCGCCGAGGAGATCGATCGCGTGGCGGTCCTCGCGGTGCGCGATCTGGACGCCGCGCTGCTGGCGTACATCGACTACCACGTGGCGTACGCCATCGAGACAGGATGGCCGCTGCACCCTAATACGATCGCAGCCCGCAATGAGTTGGTGGCGCGAAGGCAGGCGCCGGCCGACGACCGCCCGCTGATCCGCGACGATGCCGATGCCGACGCGGCGTCAGGCACCTGACGATCGCGATCCGCCGATCAGGATCGCGCGTGCTGCGTGCGGTGGCGGCGCTCCTCGTCGAGTTGCCCGCGCAGCCCCGCCCACCATGCCGGATGGGCCGGATCGACCATCTCCGGCTCGAACCCCAGGTCGAGGTAGAGCTTGATCGCCGGCACGCGGAACGGCTCGGTGCGAAGGAACGCGTAGCGATAGCCGCGCTCCCGCACGAGGCCGAGCATTGCCAGCACGATCGCGCGGGCGAGGCCGCGGCTGCGGTGCGCCGGGTCGACGACGACCCATCCGATCTCGGCCGCCGTGAGTGCGGCGCCGCCGTGGAGCGTCGTGCACGCCGCGCCGACGATGCGTTCGTCCGATGTCGCGAACACGATGCCGTCGCGCGGCACCTCCGCATGACCGCCGGTGAGCATCGTATCGAGGCGGGCGCGGTCCCAGGCATCCCAGCCGCCGGTACCGAGAACGGAGAGCCACCCGTCCTCGTCACCCTCGCGGAACGTGCGCAGCGCGTATCCGGACGGCACGCGCGGCTCTGGAAGCTCATCGAAGCGCGTAAAGCCCATGCGGAGTTGGGGGAACGGTTCGGTCATGGGGGATGTCCGGCCGGACGGGCGGCTATCGGCCGTCGGCCAGCCAGCGCGCCGCTTCCTTCGCGTGGTAGGTGATGATGATGTCGGCGCCCGCACGCTTGATGGAGGTCAGGATCTCCAGCGTCACGCGACGCCCGTCGATCCAGCCATTCGCCTCGGCCGCCTTGACCATCGAGTACTCGCCGCTGACGTTGTACGCGGCGAGCGGCAGCTCGAACTCTTTGCGCGCTTTCGCCAGCACGTCGAGGTACGCGAGCGCGGGCTTCACCATGACGATATCCGCGCCCTCGGCGACGTCATCGTCGATCTCGAGCAGTGCCTCGCGCGCGTTCGGCGGATCCATCTGGTAGCCGCGGCGGTCGCCGAACTGCGGCGCGCTGCCGGCGGCCTCGCGGAACGGGCCATAGAACGCCGACGCGTACTTGGCGCTGTAGGCCATGATCGGCGTCTGCGTGTAGCCGGCGTCGTCCAGCTCGTCGCGGATCGCGCCGACGCGCCCGTCCATCATGTCTGACGGGGCCACCACGTCCGCGCCAGCTCGCGCGTGGGACAGCGCGGTGCGCGCGATCAGGTCCAGCGAGTGATCGTTGTCGACGACGCCATCGATGATGACGCCGCAATGGCCGTGGCTCGTGTACTCGCAGAGGCACACGTCGGTGATGACGACGAGGTCGCGGTCGGCTTCCTTGAACGCCCGCACGGCGTCCTGGACGATGCCGCCGTCGTCGTACGCCTCGGAGCCCTGTTCGTCCTTGGTCGCCGGCAGCCCGAAGAGCAGCACGGCGGGGATGCCCAGCGTCCGAAGCTCCTCCGCCTCGCGACCGACCTGGTCGAGCGAGATGCGGAACTGCCCGGGCATCGACGGGATCTCCTCGCGCACGCCCTGGCCGTGCGTAACGAACAGCGGGTATACGAAATCCGAGGGCGAAAGCCGAGTCTCGGCGACCAGCCGCCGCATCCCCTCCGACTGCCGCAGCCGCCGGTGCCGTCCAAATTCGCCTCGCGTGTCAAGATCCAGCATGGCCGCATTGTACCGCCGCCGATGTCAAGGGGCGCGCGAATCCGGCGCGCGGCACGCCGAAACGAAGCCGCGAGGCCCTCTGGCGCTTCAGTTTGTCACGGCTCCTAGTCGTCAGCGGGCGGTTCAATGGGCGTCGTGACGAGCGCTCGGCCGATCCAGAACGCAATGTAGAGCGCCCCGAGGAAGCCCGCCGTCACGGGGAGTGCCAGAGCCATGTACGACCTTCGGAGGACGCCGATGATGAACACGAACGCGGTGAACGCGCTTGCGGCGCAGATGATGATGCCGGCGGTATGTGAGCGCTCCGCTCCCATGGTCAAGCTCCTTGATGCGGGGTGGGCTTCGCCGGTGTTATAACAGCGTCCCTTCCGGGGGCGCAAGCGCGCATCCCGCGATCGGCGTCCGCGTTGGATCCCCGGATCGCCGCATGCCGATTCGATATACTGCGCGCCTGTTGGAGAACGCCACTTGACGACGACGGTCGGCATCCTGAACGTCACCGGCTATGCCGGCAGCGAGCTTGCGCGGCTGCTGCACGGCCACCCGAACGTGCGTATCGCCGGCGTCACCGGACGGAGCGCGGCCGGCAAGCGCCTTCCTGAAATCTTTCCGCACCTCTGGGCGATCGACCTGCCGATCGCGGACGCGCTCGGAGACGTCGACGTCGTCTTCTCGGCGCTGCCGCATGCCGCCGCCGCCGAGCAGCTCGTGCCGTACATCGAGGCGGGCGTGCCGGTCATCGATCTCAGCGCCGACTTCCGGCTGAAGCGGGTGGAAGAGTACGAGGCGCGTTACAAGGTCACGCACCCGGCACCGCACCTGCTGACCCGCGCCGTCATGGGGCTGCCGGAGCTGCATCGAGCCGAGATCGCAGCGGCGAAGCTCACCGCCGTTCCCGGCTGCCATGCGACGGGCGTCATCCTCGCGCTCGCGCCGCTCTTCGCCCGGGGTTTCATCGAGCCCGGCGTGATCGCCGACACGAAGACTGGCCTGTCGGGCGCCGGACGCTCGCTCGGCCTGGCGGTCCACTTTTCGGAAGCCGACGAGAGCGTCGCGCCGTACGGGCTCGACGGTCACCGCCACCTGCCCGAGATCACGCAGGAGCTGGGCGCGCTTGCGGAAGCGCCGGCGCCCGCCGTCACGTTCGTGCCGCACTACATCCCGATGACGCGGGGCATCCTCAGCACGTGCTACGCCCGCCTCCGAACGGGCGTCCGTCTCGACCGCCCTGCGCTCAAGCAGGTCTACCGCGACTTCTACCGAGAGGCGCCGTTCGTCCACGTCTCCGACACGCCGCCCTCGACCAAGCACGTCGCCGGGACAAACTACTGCCTCGTCCATCCGTCCATCGATGCGCAGACGGGCGCGATCGTCGTGGCGAGCGCGATCGACAATCTCGGCAAAGGGGCCGCGGGCGCGGCGGTCCAGTGCCTGAACGTCATGCTCGGGCTGCCGGAAACGGCCGGCCTGCAGTCATTGGCCCTGTTCCCGTAGTGGCGAAGCCGGCCGCCTGGCGCGGCATCACGATCGTCGAAGGCGGCAGCGCCACGACACCCGCCGGGTTCGTCGCGGGCGCGGTCTACGCCGGCATCAAGACCGCCGGCGCGGGCAAGCTCGACCTTGGCATACTCACCTCCGACCGGCCGGCCACGGTCGCAGCGATGTTCACGCGCAACGCCGTCAAGGGCGACGCCGTGTATGTCTCGCAGGAGCACGCGCGCAACGGCCGCGCACGCGCCATCATCGTGAACGCCGGCGTGTCCAATGTCGCGAACGGGCCGCAGGGCCGCCGAGATGCGGACGAGATGTGCGCCCTCGCGGCAGCGAAGCTCGGCGTGGGGGAGGACGAGGTGCTGGTCGGCAGCACCGGCGTCATCGGCCGGCCGCTGCCCATGCCGCGCATTCGCGCCGGAGTGCCGGCGATCGAGATGCGACCGGAAGGCGGCAGCGAATTCGCGCGCGCCATCATGACCACCGACACGCACCCCAAGACGATGGCGGTGCGATTCCGCGCCGGCGGCCGCATCTATGCCATCGGCGCGGTCGCGAAGGGCGTGGGCATGATTCACCCGGACATGGCGACGATGTTCTGCTTCCTCACCACCGACGCGCCCGTCGAGCGCCGCTTCCTCAAGCGCGCCCTCCGCGGAGCGGTCGACGATTCGCTGAACATGATCAGCGTCGATGGCGATACCAGCACCAGCGACACCGCGGCGATCTTCGCCAACGGCGCGGCGGGTGGACGTGCCATCGATGCGGCGCACCCGGCGGCGCCGGCGTTCGCGCGCGCCCTGCGCTGCGTTTGCCTCGAGATGGCGAAGATGCTGGCGCGGGACGGCGAGGGCGCCGAGAAGCTGATCGAGGTGCGAATCGAGGGCGCGACGACCGACCGCGAGGCGCGCGCGGCGGCGCGGACGGTGTCGGCCTCGCCACTCGTCAAGACGGCGGTTCATGGCAACGACCCCAACTGGGGCCGGCTGATGATGGCCGTCGGCCGGAGCGGCGCGCGCATCAAACTCGACCGCGCGCGCGCCTGGCTCGGTGATACCATGGTCTTTCGGGGAAAGCCCGTCCCGTTCGACGAGGCCGCCGCCAGCGAGTACCTGCGGAGCGAGAACGTGCTGCTACGGGTCGACCTCGGCGCCGGCCGCGCGGCCGCGACGGCCTGGGGATGCGATATGACGCCGGAGTACGTGCATATCAACAGTGACTACACCACCTGACGGCAACGGGATCTGCGTCGTCAAGCTCGGCGGTTCAACGCTCGGGGCGCATGACACGTCGCTCCGCGACATCGCCGAGGCGCGGCGCAACGGCCGAAACGTCGTCGTGGTCCACGGCGGCGGCGCGGCCATCTCCGCCTGGCTGCAACGTGCCGGCGTGGAAGCCCATTTCGTCAACGGCCTGCGCGTGACCGACGCCGCCACGCTCGACGTCGTCGTGGCCGTGCTCGCGGGCGCCGTGAACAAACAGCTCGTCGCGGAGTTGAGCGCGCTCGGCGCGCCGGCGATCGGCCTCAGCGGCGCCGACAGCCTGATCTTGCAGGCGCGGCGCTACGACGATGCGCTGGGCTTCGTCGGCAAGATCGAGCGCGTCAATCCGTTCCCGCTCGAGGAGTTGCTGCGGCTCGGCTACCTGCCCATCATCGCCCCGATTGCGATCGAGGCCGACGGCGGCGGTTCGCAGCTGCTGAACACGAACGCCGACACCGCCGCGGGAGAGATCGCGGCCGCGCTCGGCGCCGAGCGCCTCGTCTTCCTCACCGATGTCGAGGGTGTGCTTGCGGGGGATGGCCGCCTGCTGGCGCGGCTGTCGACTGCGGAGGCGCGCGCGCTGATCGCGGCCGGCGTCGCGGGCGGGGGAATGATCCCGAAGCTCGAGGCTGCCGTCCGCGCCGCCGCTGCCGGCTGCGCTACCCATATCGTCGGCGGTACGACGCCCGGCGCGCTCGCGCGCGTGCTTTCGGGCGAAGGCGGTGGCACGGTCGTCGCCGCGTGAATCAGACGGATCGCGCCGCCTGCGTACGGCAGTGGCGTCCGGCGCGGAGCCGCGTTACAACGCACCCAACTCCCGCGCCAGCTCGATGATGTCCTCGGACGTGAAGAACGCCCGCCGGGCGTTCACCCAGTGGTCGTGTTGTTCGTCGTACTGGCCGTTGTACTCGTCCTGGATGCGGTCGTAGATCTGCTTCACGACGCGGCTCGTTTCCTTGACGCGCGTCTCGCTCCCCATCCGCTCGAATTCGCGGTTCAGCACGGAAATGATGCCCTCTGAGCCGGAGAGCGATCCGACCCGGCTCAGCTCCACTTCCGTCCGCCCGAAGAGCGAGGCCGCGAACGGCAAGTAGATGAGCCCGCCGGGCGCCGCGTCCTGCCGGCCGACGCCGGCCTGGTGGATGCCCGCCGTCGTCGTGAACACCTCGCCGATCAGCGGGAGGCGGTCGTTCAGCGACGTCACCTCGCGATCGACGAGCTGGCGCATCTCCTCGAGCGCGGTCAGGTCGAAGCCAGGGTCGCCGTAGTGGCGTATGAGCGCTGCCACGAGCTGCTCCAGAGACGTGTTGCCGGTCCTCTCCCCCAGTCCCGCGAACGCGACGTTCACCTTCGTGCCGCCGTACCGCCACGACGCGATGGAGTTCGCCGTCGCGAGGCCGAAGTCGTTGTGGCCGTGGAACTCCAGCTCGGCGCCCGTCTCCTGGCGCAACACCGTGAACAGGCGCGGTACGCCCCACGGCAGCGACGCGTACGGGTCCGGGCTGCCCCAACCGATCGTGTCGCAAATCCGGAACTTGGCGATGCCTTTGCTCTCGTCCAGGACGCGCTGGTTCACCGGCATCCCCCCCCCTTATATGGCGGCGCGCGTGCAGTCTTCGACATCCCCGCGCGGGACGATGTCGTTCTCGAGCGCCGTGCGGATCGGCTGCAGGTACTTCTCGATCGCCTCTTCCTTGGAGGCGTAGCCGAGCTTGTCGAAAATGTGGTGGTCGGAGGCGGAGGCGAGCATGCCCGTCTCCCTGACCTTGCCCTGGGAGACCTCCATCAGCAGCTTGATGTCCTTGGGCGTGGCGCGTGTCCAGGTCGTGACTCGCGGCCACTCGTAGCCGCGCTCGAGCAGCTTCTCAAGCGTCCAGACGTCGCGCTTCTGGTAGATGAACGCCTCGACGGCGTAGATGGCGCCGGTGCCGTTGTCGAGCCGGTGCAACAGGTCGTAGTACTTGAGCCGCGTGTCGGCCGGGAAGATGGCAAGGCGGCTGTCCTGGGCGCCGTCCCGGAGCGTCGTGTCCGTGATCAGCTTGGATCCGCCGTCCGGAAACGGCGGCGGCGTCACAGGCTCGGGATCGAGGGTGACCGGCGGAAGTTGCCCGTTGTAGTTGTAGTAGACTCGCTCGGCATTCACCTTTGTGTCAGTGACCATCATGGCACTCCTTCCCGGACTACCGAGTGCGCGTCACGCCAAGGGCCAGCCAGCTTCGGGACCGTGGCCGGCCGCGCCCGATGGTGGCGCGCATGGCGTCCGCGACGGCCTCGCGACAGGGCAGCCTATGGTACCGTTGAACCGAGGTCGCTGAACAGGATGTCTCGACTGTTCCAACGCCAGCAGGGTTTCCGTCGAATGCTGTTCCGGATCGCGGTGAGCCTGGTACTGCTCGCGATCCTGCTCTGGCGCATCGACCTCGGGGCGGCGGCGGCGGCGCTCCGTGACGCCCGGTACATCTATGTCATCCCGGCCCTGACGCTGTTCGGCCTTGCGAAGCTGTTAACGGCGCACCGCTGGCGGCTCATGATGTCGGAGTTTGCGGACCTGCCGCTGCGACCGCTCTTCGGCATCCTGCTTGTGTCGAACCTCGCCAACAACGTGCTCCCGGCGCGCATTGGCGACTTGATTCGCGTTCAGGTACCGGCGCAACGCTTCGACGTGAGCCGCGCCCGCCTGACCGCCACCGTGTTCGCGACGGAGTCCCTGCTCGACGGCATCGCCTTCGCCGTCCTCGGCCTGATCGGCCTCGCACTGATCGACCTGCACGGTTTTCCGACGTCCGTGTTCTGGGGCGTGCTCGGCCTCGTCACCGGCGGCCTCATCGCCGTCATCCCGCTCTCTCACCTCAAGCTGCAGGAAGGCTGGACGGCACGCGGGATCATGCCGATGCTGCCGGAGCGCCTCCGTCTCCCGCTCGAAGAGGCCGTGCCGCATTTCATCGACGGGCTCGCGGTCTTCCGCGGCTTTCGGCTCGGTTCACAGGCGATCGCGCTCTCGTTCATCATCTGGCTGATCGAGGTCGGGATGTTCGCGCTGTTCGGGCTCGCATTCGGCATCCATTTGACGATGCCGGCGTGGATGCTGATCATGGTCGGCGCCAACATGATCAGCTCGGTGCCCATCACGCCATCGAACATCGGCACGTATGAGGTGGCCGTGACGGAGCTGGTGACCGCGCTCGGCGTCGATCGCGGCGTTGCCGGCGGCTTCGCCATCGCGACGCACATCTTCAACGTGCTCTGGATCACCGCCGCCGGCTTCGTCGCGATGTGGTCGCTCGGACTGTCGATGTCCGACGTGTTTTCGTTCGGGAAGAAGGAGCCGGCGCTGCCCCTCGCCGAGGAGCCGCGACCCGTCACGTCCAACCTCTAACCGCCGCCGCCGATCCGTCGCTCCATCCACAGCACGTCCCAGTAGCGGCCGAACTTGCGACCGACTTCGTGCAGCAGGCCGGCCGGAACGAAGCCGAAGCGCGCGTGAATCGCCACAGACGCCTCGTTCGGGACCGTGATGCCGGCGAGCGCCATCCGCACGTCCTCGCCGGCGAGCGCCTCGAGCAGCGCGGCGTACAGCGCGCTGCCGATGCCGCCGCCCGTGAATTCGGGTGCGCAATAGATCGTCGTCTCCACCGTCGTGTCGTAGGCCCGCTTCGTGCGGAACTGATGGCTGCCGGCGTAGCCGACGACGAGTTCGTCTCTCTCGGCCACGAACAGGCGGTGCGGGCCTGATTCCGCGAACTGGGCGAGCCACGGGCGACGGTCGTCGACGGTCACCGGGTCGATGTCGAACGTGATCGGCGTGTGAACGATGTAATGGTTGTAGATCTCCGTCAGCCGCGGCAGATCGCCGGGCCGCGCGGGACGGACCTGGGTCTCGTTCAACGTCCTACTCCCCGAACGGCCGCATGTACCACGCGACGTCCCAGTACCGCCCAAACTTGCGTCCCACCTCGCGGAGCACGGTCGCCTGCGTGAAGCCAAAGCGCTCGTGCAGGGCGCACGACGCGTCGTTCGGCAGCGTGATCAGGGCCAGAACCAGGTGTACGTCCTCGCCACGCAGGGCCTCGAACAGCGCGGCGTACAGCAACCGCCCCAAGCCTCGACCCACGGCCTCGGGCGCGCACAGGATCGTCGTCTCGACCGTCGTGTCGTACGCGTGACGCGGGTGAAACGGGCTGGAACTCGTGTAGGCGAGCACCGCGCCGTCGCTCTCGGCGACGAGCAAGCGGTAGCGCCCGCTCGTCCGGTACCGCGCGAACCACTCGGCGCGCTGCCCGACCGTAAACGGCTCCAGGTCGAACGTCGTCGAAGTGTTGACGACGTAGTGGTAGATCTCGGTCAGGCGCGGAAGGTCGTCGATGTGCGCCGGTCTGATCGAGACGGCGCCGCCGCTGTCAATCGTCATCCTCGGATCTTACAGAATGGCTCGGCGCCACCGCTGGCGGCCTGCCTCAGCCCAACGCCAGCGCGCACACGCCGCCGACGATCGCCGAAGCGCCGATGAGCCGCCGCCGCGCGTCCGATTCTCCCAGGAGGCGGAGCCCGAGCAGCGCGCCGAAGAGAATGCTCACCTCGCGGGCCGGCGCCACGTAGCTCACCGGCGCCATCGTGAGGGCGATGAGCACGAGGATGTACGCGCCCGGGCTGAGAATCCCGATCGCCAGCACGGCGCGGCGCTGCTCACGGAGGACCGTCGCGACGGCGCTGCGGCCGACGACGGTGGTCAGCACAAACGGCGCGACGATCGTGGCCCTCGTGATGTCCTGGCCGAAGCTGTAGAGCACCGGCGCAAGAATCGTGACGCCCTTGTTATCCCACAACGTGTACACCGCGATGCAAACGCCCGTCGCGAGCGCAAACGCAATCGAGCGCCGCACCTCGGAGCCACGCCGGGAGCCGGGCGACCACGACATGACGCCGATGCCTGCGACCACGAGCGCCGCGCCGGCCAGCGCAAGTGGTGAGGGCCGCTCGCCGAACACGAACATCGCGCCAACAACCGAGAGCGCCGGTCCCGTGCCGCGCGCCAGCGGGTAGACCAGGGAGAGATCGCCCGACCGGTAACCCTCCGCCAGCAGCAGGAAATACAGCAGGTTGATGGCGCCGGAGACGGCCACCCATAGCAGCGCCTCCGGACCGATCGCGGGGCGCGTCCACAGATAGGCAGCGAGAGCGACGGGCCAGTAGCACGCGACGGCGACAGCGCAGAACGCGAAGGTGAACGCCGTGCTACTGCGCGCGCCCTTCGCAAAGTAGTTCCACGTCGCGTGCGTGACAGCCGCGGCCAGCACCAGGCCGAGCGCGAACAGGGGCATGCGATTCTCCTGCGACGCAACGCGCCAAATGGAAAAGGGCACGCTCGGTGCCCTTCACGCGGCGCAAGCCGCGAACTACGAACTGCGAACTACAAACTCGAACTACGAATTACGAATTACGCACGCTACAGCAGCCCTCGCTCCCTCAGCACGCGTTCCGTCGTCGCGCCGATGTCGGCGGGCGACTCGCTGATCGTCACGCCCGCAGCGGCGAGCGCGGCCTTCTTCGATGCCGCGGTGCCAGTATTGCCGGAGATGATCGCGCCGGCATGGCCCATCCGCCGGCCGGGAGGCGCCGTCGATCCGGCGATGAACGCGATGACCGGCTTGGTGACGTTCGCCTTGATGAACTCGGCGGCCTCCTGCTCCGCGCTGCCGCCGATCTCGCCGATGAGCACGATCGCCGCCGTGTCCGGATCGCCGTTCAGCAACTCCAGCGCCTGACGCTGGTTCGTGCCGATGATCGGGTCGCCGCCGACGCCAATGCACGTCGACTGGCCAATGCCGCGCCGGGTCAGCTGGTCCACCGCCTCGTACACCAGCGTGCCGCTGCGCGAGACGACGCCGACGCTGCCCGCGGAGAACACGTGTCCGGGCATGATGCCGACGCGGCATTCGCCGGCCGTGATCACGCCCGGACAGTTTGGCCCGATCAGGCGCGTCGGGCCGCCGGTGATCGCGCGCTTCACCTTGACCATGTCGAGCGTTGGGATGCCTTCCGTGATGCAGACGGCCAGCGGCATGCCCGCGTCCGCTGCCTCGAGGATGGCGTCGGCCGCGAACGGCGGCGGCACGAAGATGAGCGAGCAATCGGCGCCGGTCGCGCGGACGGCCTCGGTAACGGTGTTGAACACCGGCACGCCGTGCTCGGTCGTCTCGCCGCCGCGGCCCGGCGTCACGCCGGCCACAACCTTCGTGCCGTATTCGATGCAGCGCTGGGTCTGGAAGCTCCCTTCCTTCCCCGTGATGCCCTGCACGAGCACGCGTGTGTCCTTGTTCACCAGTACGCTCATAACCGAATCTCCGCTGGCTCCCGGCAGCCGCGCGTCGCGGGCCGCCGGGGTGGATACTAGCAGCCGACGGATTGAGGGGCGAGCCGACCACGTGTGCCTTTCGGCACTCGTGGGTTAGGGCAGTACCGACGCCGGTGTCTGTCCGACAAGGCGCAGGTCGCCACAGCGCAGCGTAGCCGCATCAGCAGAACCTTGCGCGTCGAGCGCAATGTTGACGCGATCGCCGGCGTACAGCTGACTTCCCCGCAGCGCGTAGCTCGTTCGCATGCCCACATACCGGTTGGGATCGCTCGCGGCGTGGGCGAACGTCGCGACAGCCAGACCTCCGCCGGCCGGACACTCAACGCCCGCGCCGTTGCCACGGTGTGCGCCCACCCACAGCTCGGCGGGCGTCCCGTCAGGCATGGCCACACGACGCAAGGAACACTCGGCAGCATCGAACGCGAAGATCGCTATCCATGAGCTGTACGGGCCTTGACCGACCCCGACGAGCACTTCGTCTCGCCCGTCTTCGTTGAGGTCACGGCCACCCACGAGCCGGACGGGATCATATGCGGCGGAGATAACGCTTGTCACAAGCGTGATTCGCGAGTCGAGCGTCAATTCTACGTCGAGCGATGGGGACTGGGCGGACGCCCGCGTGACTCGCACTCGGTCCGGCACCCCGTCGCCGTCGACGTTGACTGGGACCGAACCAGCCGACGGTGGCGGTGGCGCCCCGGAGGGTGCGCATGCGTCGGCTGCCGGCGCGGCCGTCGAAGTCAGACCGGGTGACGCTACGGCAGTGACCGCCAGGAGGGTCGGCGTGACAGGAGGCGTCGCGTCGGCAACGGTTGGCGTGCTGATCGCCGTAGCCGGCATGGAGTCGGCCGCGGGCGAGACGGTGCCACCGGGCAATTGCTCCGCAGCGGGCGAGCCGCATGCCAGCAAGCCGGCCGGGCACAGCGCCAGCGCGATGAGGAGGTAACGCGCAGTTCACCTCAAATTCTACGGCTGGACGACGCCGGACAGCTCCTGTCGCCTGTCCCGCTCCGCTACGCCGCGGCGCGGGCGGCCTCGACGGCCTTCTTCGCCGCTTCGCCCAACTCCTCGGCGCGGATCACGGGCAGGCCGCTCTCGCGGATGAGGCGCTCGCCCTCCTCGACGTTTGTGCCGGCGAGGCGCGCGACCACCGGGATCGCCGTCGGCATCTGCCGCTGCGCCTCGATGATTCCCGCCGCGATGACGTCGACCCGCGCCATGCCGCCGAAGATGTTGACCAGGATCGCCTTCACGTTCGGGTCGCGGGCGATGATCTTCAGCGCATCGACGACGAGGTTGACGTCGTTCGCCGTGGCGATGTCGAGGAAGTTCGCGGGTTCGCCGCCCGCGAACTTGATGCTGTCCATCGTCGCCATGGCGAGCCCCGCGCCATTCACGAGGCAGCCGATATTGCCATCGAGCTTGATGAAGTTACTGATGCCCTTCTCGGAGGCCTCGACCTCGCTCGGGTCTTCCTCATCCTTGTCGCGCAGCGCCGCGATCTCCTTGTGGCGGAACAGTCCGTTGTCATCGAAGTTCATCTTGGCGTCGAGCGCGAGCACGCGGCCGTCCGTCGTGACGACGAGCGGGTTGATCTCCGCGAGCGACGCGTCCTTGGCGATGAACGCGTCGTAGAGACCGGACATGAGCTGCGTGGCGGGCTTCATCAAGTCGCCGGTCAGGCCGAGCGCGAAGCACAGCTCGCGCGCCAGGTGAGGCTGGAAGCCGGTCACGGGATCGATGCTGACGCGGAAGATCGCCTCGGGCGTTTTCGCGGCGACCTCCTCGATCTCCATGCCGCCCGCGGCGCTCGCCATCATCACCGGCCGTCCGGCGGCGCTGTCGATGAGCACGGCGAGGTACAGCTCGCGCTCGATCGGCATCTGCTCCTCGATGAGCACCGTCTTCACCTTCTGGCCCTGCGGCCCCGTCTGGTGGGTGATGAGCTGCATGCCGAGGATCTGCGAGAACACGCTGGCAGCCTCGTCCGGCGAGTTGGCCAGCTTCACGCCGCCGCCCTTCCCGCGCCCGCCGGCGTGGATCTGCGCCTTGACGACAACCTTGCCGCCCAGCTCCAGCGCGATCGCCTTCGCCTCGTCTGGCGACGACGCGACGCGGCCCTTCGGCACGGCGACGCCAAACCCGGCGATGATCTGTTTCGCCTGGAACTCGTGGATCTTCATCGTTTCGTCTCCCGGATTGCGCTCTGGCCAGAGTGCCGAGGGATTGTTACCCCGCAGTGCGCCTGGAGCAAGTGCATACCGTCGACCCGGCGGTATTGCGCGGGCACTTATCGTCCGGCAGCCACCGCCACATACGATGCGTACGTGCGTCGAGCCCCGGCGTGCGGCACACTCCGGCGTGAAGTGCCTGCATTTGACGAACTCTGGTACCGGCGGGGGCAGTTCGCCCTGATCGCGCTCATCGTGACGATGATCGCGTACCTCGTGATCATGATGAACGCGCTTGGCGCCGGTCTGCTCGACCTTGCCGGCAGCGTCATCAAGGGGCTTGATGCCGACGCCCTCGTCCTCCAGACAAAGGCAAACCTGAGCCTCCAACAGAGCGAGCTCTCGCTGGCAACGGCCGACGCCGTGGCGAAGGCGCCCGGCGTCGCGCAGGCCGGCCGCCTGGGCTACATTTCGGTTCAGCCCACGGAGCATGCCGCCAAGGGTCCCGTGGCATTCCTCGGTTTCGAGCTGGGCACGATCGCCGAGCCGCGCCTCACCGGCGGCCGCATGCTGGGGCCCGGCGAGCGCGGTTCCGTCCTGGCGGACCGCCGGTTTCTGACGCTCCGGCACGCCAGGATCGGCGACAGCGTCACCGTGACCAGCCGCCTTCAGACGTACACATTTCGCATCGTCGGAGAAGTGGATGAAGGTTCGTTCTTCTTCCAGTCACCGCTCTGGGGCAACATCGAGGACTGGCGTGAACTCAAATACGGTTCGGATACGGCCGAGACGCCCGCCGCGACGCTCGTCATGGTGAAGGGAGGCCCCGGCATCGTCCGATCGTTGCCGTCCACCGTGGGCGGCATCGAGGCGGCCACGCTCGGCCAGACCTTCGAGCATATCCCGGGAGTCGGGCCGCAGCGCAATACGGCCAATTCGATCGAGGCGTTTGGCCTGATCATTGGCGCGCTCGTGGTGGGAGTGTTTTTCTACGTGCTGACCCTGCAGAAGGTCGGGCAGATTGGCGTGCTGAAAGCGCTGGGCGCTTCGTCGTGGTTCGTGTTCGAGCAGCTCGTCGTGCAGGTCCTCGTGATCTCGGCGATCGGTCTCGCGTTCGCGATTCCGGCGGCCATCGTGACGGTCAACGCTCTGCCCGCCACCGTGCCTCTGCTGATCCAGCGGAACGGCGTCGTGATAACCGTGCTTCTGTTGCTGGCAACCGCGATGGTCGGCGTGGCCTTCTCCGGCCGGAAGATCGCGTCCATCGATCCGATCATCGCGCTGGGTCAACAGCAATGACCGTCGCCGCAGACACCGTGGCGGTGCGAGGGTTGTGCAAGACGTACGGGCACGGCGATGCGGCGGTCGACGCCGTCAAGCAAGCCACATTTTCAGCCTCCGCCGGTGACTTCGTGGCCGTCGTCGGGCCGAGCGGCTCGGGGAAGACGACGCTGTTGGCATTGCTCGGCGGCCTGCTCACCCCGACCGCCGGGAGCGTCACCGTCGGCGGCCAGGAGATCACCGGTTTCGGCTCGGCGCGGCTGGCGCGCTTCCGGCGCGAGCAGGTCGGCTTCGTGTTCCAGGGCTACAACCTGTTGCCCTATCTCACGGCGCGCAAGAACATGCTCATCATCGCTCAAGTCGCCGGGCTCGACCGGCGTGACGCGCGGCAGCGCGCAGATCGACTCCTCGACGAGCTCGGTTTGTCCGCCCGCTCCGGCGCCTACCCGGCGGAGATGTCGGGCGGAGAGCGCCAGCGGGTGGCGATCGGCCGGGCACTGATGAACGACCCGGCTCTCATCCTCGTCGATGAGCCGACCGCCAACCTCGACACCGCGCGCGGCAGGCAAGTGGTGGAGATGCTCGTGTCCGAGGTCCGGCAGCGCAACAAGACGGCGCTGATGGTGACTCACGACGTCCGCATGGCCGAGTACGCCAGCCGCCGCCTCGTCATCGAGGACGGCTCCCTGCGCGAAGCCTGAGCCGGCCGCCCCTGTCCCGCGCCGAATCTTGATGCACCGCTCGGCGCGGGGCTGCTCACCATCGCCCACCTGCCGCCGACAAGGGTCGCGGACCTCATGCGGCGCAGCTGGCATGCCTGCAGGCGGCAGCTCATCGACTTGAGAGCGAGCGATGGTCAAGGTTCTCGACTTGGTGCCGGGGACGACCGCTAGCCCGCGTGCACGCCCGCTCATGGCCAACAGGGAGCGGCAACACAAAGAGCGCGGGCCCCGCGCTCTCTTCTTGTGCCGTGGAATCCGGCCCCAATGAGGGGCTGTTTCCTTGTTAGGATCCCGGCGCTGCCAGCATGTTGATGCCATACTTGCGTGCTGTGGCGACGAGCCTCCGGACGTCTACGGGATTCGGCGGCGGGAGAGTCAACACGCTCGTAGGCTGGCCGGTCTCTTCCGCAAAGCGCTCGAATCCGGACGGCGACGTGATTTGCAGCACGCGCGCTGGCTTTGCGCCCTCGACGGCGAACACGTGCTCTACGCCTCTTGGCAAGAAGACAAACGATCCCGGGCCGGCGCTGAAGGTGCGATCGCCGCAAACGAAGGTTATATCGCCCTCAAGTACATGAAAGGCCTCATCTTCAAGATCATGGATGTGAGGCGGGGGGCCAAACCCGGCTGGCATGACCTGTTCGATCAGCGTGAACTTGCCTCCAGTCTCATGCCCGGATGCTTTTACTACCATCAGCGTATCGAGGAACCAAATCCCCCTGCCCTCCTCTTTGGTGAGGGCGTAACCCTCAGCCGTGTCTTTCCCCATTGTGGGCTCCTTCCTGTGCTAATCTGTCGTCAGATAATCTGACGATCCTGAGGAATAGTAAGACCGTCTGACCAGATGGTCAAGAGATTAGTTGATGGGCAGGGAAAGAGAAGACGTCCGGATGTTGGGGGCGCTGCTGCGCCTGCCCTTTCAGGCGATCGTGGCAGGGATCCACCAGTCACTGGTCGACGCCGGCTATGCGGACCTTAGCCCGTCTCATTTCACCGTCTTCCAGCACATGCCGCCGGAGGGCGCGCGGCTGACCGAGCTGGCGCGAGCGGCCCAGATCACGAAGCAGTCCATGGGATACCTCGTAGATTACCTGGCTCAGCGAGGCTATGTGGAACGCGCATTCGATCCAGAAGATGGCCGAGCTCGCTTGATACGGCTGACTGGTAAGGGCCTCGAAATCGAGCGGCTGGCCCGCGGGGCCATCGCGCGGACGGAGGCGGACTGGGCTGAGCATCTTGGAGCGAGCCGCATGCGCGAACTGGTGGCGATTCTTGAAGACCTCACTGACATCATCGCCGACGAACAGCAACTCAAGCGGCTCGATCGAAATGCTAGTTTCGTCAAAGATCAGGTTGGAGAGAGCTAGCCCAGCGTCAACCTCCCTTACTCGCCGTTTGGCTCCCTCAGCGCCACGCCGCACCGCGCGATCGATCGTTGCGTGTTTGGCAAGGAACATAACGCGACAACAAGTTAGTACAGGTACAACCAATTGTGCGCCCCGGTAACTTCCGGATCAGCGTGACCAGCTTCGTGAGGCATGGCAGACGAGATGATGCTGACTGGAGTGGAGGGCCCAAGGACCGAGGCCCGCACCAGTCAACATGCGGATGGCCGGCTATGCCAGCCGGCGCCTTTCGATCGACGACGGCACCCTCGCCGAAGCGTAAGCTGCCGCCGGGCCGCGATTTCAGCTTCAAGAACCCGCTTGAACTCGCGGAATACCTGCCAATTTTCCAATCAACTTGCGCCGCCTTTATCTCAAGAGCTATATATAAGTGTCGATATATAGAGAGGCAGACACGGAAGGCCGGTATCGACAGGGAGTCCATCATGTTCGACGTTGCTGCAATGAGCCTCCAGGAGTTCTCTCGGGCGATCGTCGCCGAGCACGCCCATAAAGCGGAACGCGCCAAGTGGCGCATGGAGCTGGAAGACCTCGAGCGGGTCGAGCGCGCCAGGACGGGCAAGCCCAGGCCGCCGCAGAACGGCTCGCCGAAGCAGTTCACCGGTGCACACAGCCCGTGGATTTGATCCCGGCTCGCGCTACGCTCCACGCGAGGTGAGTGCTTGTCGCTGAAACACGCCCTGCTCGGCATCCTCAGCTTTGAGCCGATGACCGGGTACGAGGTGAAGCAGTTCTTCGATTCATCCGTCCAGCATTTCTGGAACGCCGAACTGAGCCAGATCTATCCGACGCTCAAGGCGCTCGAAGAGAGCGGCTACGTTGGCATGCGTGTCGAGGTTCAGCAGAACCGCCCGAATCGCAAGATCTACGCCATCACCGACGAAGGCCGCCAGGAATTCCTGCGCTGGGTGAGAACGCCGCAGCTTCCGGCAGACCTGCGCGATCCGTTCCTCATCAAGGTCTTCTTTGGGACTGAGGTGCCGGCCGAGGACATCGTGATCCTGCTCCGCCGCCAGATGGAGGAGCAGCAGAAGATGCTGCTGTTCTCAGAAACCGTTCTCCGCGACAAGATCAGCGAGGGCGTCAAACTCTGGCACTCGCCCCGCCACGGCCAGTACTGGACCCTCACGCTCGACCTCGCCCGGGCGTACCGCCGCACCTACATCGATTGGTGCGAGCAGTCCATGCGCACTCTCGAAGAAAGCATACTTGTCGCTCCGGCTTTGGCGGACGCGGACGCCGACCCGGCTTCACAGGCGTCCGGCGACGCGACCGGTGCGCCCGCGGGTTAAGCCCATCCTCCAATGATCTTCCACGATTGCGCTATGATAGCCGCACCGGAGCCACGTGCGTTCCGGCCACGCGGCCGTGAGTCCGCGCCCGCTCCATGCTAATGCCCCCAGTTCCGGGATTCGCTCCGCCCCTGCTCGCCGAAGGCGTCACGCTGTCGATCCCGATTCCGCTCGCCATCGCGCTCTTCGTGGGCGGCCTGGTCGGATACGCGCTCGTCAACGCGGTCGAGATCGCGGTGGTCGCGTCGAGCCGCATCCGTGTGCGCGCGGCCGCCGAGGAGGGCCATCGCTCCGCGCGAGCGCTCGCCCGGCTCAAGGCCGAGCAGGAACGTTACTTCGCCGTCGTGGTCATCTTCCAGAACCTCTTCGTCTTCCTCGCATCGACCGCCGGAACAGTGATCGCCATCGACGCCTTCGGCAACTGGGGATTCCTGTTCAGCCTCGTGGCGATCCCGCTCATCTCCACCGAGTTCGGTGAGTACACGCCGAAGGTGATTGCGGCCCGTACGCCCGAGCGGCTCGCGCTCCTCGCCGCAATCCCGATCGAGATCGTCGTGCGGATCATGAGCCCCCTGATCACGGCGCTCGCGGTCATCCCCAATCTGTTCGGCCGCGGCGACGTGAGCCACACCGTGACCGAGGCCGAGCTGCGGCTGCTCATCGACATCGGTGCCGAGGAGGGCGCGGTCGGCGTCGGCGAGGCTGAGCTGCTGGACCGCGTGTTTCACTTCCACGACCGCCGCGTGAACGAGATCATGGTCCCGCGTCCGGACGTGGTCTGGCTCGAGCAGGGCGAGAATGTGCGCGAGTTCTACGAGACGTTCGACAAGTCGCCGCACTCGCGCTTCCCGGTGTACGACGACACCGTCGACAACGTCGTGGGCATCGTCAGCATCAAGGACGTCCTGCGAGCGCTCGCCGAGGGGCGCGTGACCGACGATTCGCCCATCGTCGAACTCATCCGTCCCGCGACGTTCATCCCCGAGACGAAGCTCGTGAGCGCACTCTTCTGGCAGATGCAGGACGAACGCCAACAGATGGCGGTCGTCGTCGACGAGTACGGCGGCGTGGCGGGCATCGTGACGCTCGAGCTGCTGCTCGAAGAGATGGTCGGCCGCGTCGTCGACGAGCTCGGCCAGCCGTCCGAGGAGTTCTCCGCGATCGACGAGCACACGACGCGCGTCGACGGCGGCATGAGCATCTACGACCTGCGCGAGGAACTCGACATGGCGCTGCCCGAAGGAGATTACGAGACGGTCGCCGGATTCGTGCTCGAGCAGTTGGGGCACATCCCGCGCGAGGGCGAGTCCGTGGCGCTCGACGGCCTCCGCATCACCGTGTCCGAGGTGAAGGGAGTCAAGATCGAGAGCGTCGTAATCCGCAAGCTTTGAATCCGGGACTCGGCCGATGAAGGCACAACGGCTGCGCGTCACATTCACGTGCGGCGAAGAGATGAAGTACATCACGCACCTGGACCTGATGCGGTTCTGGGAGCGCGCCATGCGTCGCGCCGGCATACCCGTTGCGTATTCGGAGGGGTTCTCGCCGCACGCGCAGATATCGCTGGCGGCGCCCCTCCCGGTCGGCACAACGAGCGAAGGCGAGTTGATGGACGTCTTCCTGTCCCAGCACGTGGAGCCGAAAACGCTGAGCCGGCGCCTCGGGCCGCAACTCCCGCCGGGGATCGCGATAACGTCGGTCGAAGAGGTCGGCCTCGCGCTGCCTTCGCTTCAGGCCGACGTCCGATTCGCCGAGTATGCCGTCGACGTGACCGCCGCGCCGGACGATGCCGCTGCGGCCGTGGAGCGGTTCCTCGCCGCCGAGAGCCTGCCGTGGGAGCACCAGCGCGACGCCGAGGTGCGGCGTTACGACCTGCGCCCGCTCGTCGAAACGATTGAGGTTGTCGGGGCGACGGGCGGCGGCGTGACACTGCACCTGCGTCTCCGCAACGACAGCAACGGCTCGGGGCGGCCTGAGCAGGTCGTCGCCGCGCTCGGGCTCGAAGCGCCGGTTCGCATCCATCGCACGCGCCTGCTCCTGGCGGGGGCATCGCCCGCCCGGGCGGCATGGCGCGCGCACGGGAGGTTCGCGGGATCATGCGGCTGATACTTGTCCGGCACGGCGAAACGGAGCACAACCGCGGCGGCGTCACGCTCGGGCGTTTCGACGCGCCGCTGAATGAGCGCGGGATCGCCCAGGCGCGTGCGGTTGCCAGCTCGTTCCGTCGCACGCCCGACGCGATCTACGCCAGCCCGCTGAGGCGCGCGCTCGACACGGCGCAGATGATCGGGGCCGAGGCGGGGGTCGCCGTGGCGATCGACGACGGCCTCGTGGAGATGGATGTCGGCGAGATGGAGCATCTGAACGGCCGCGAGCTGCGCGAGCGGTATCCGGAGTTCCTCCGCGCGTGGCTCTCGGGCGAGGCCGGCGACGCTCGCATGCCGGGCGGCGAGACGCTCGCCGAAGTCCAGGAGCGCGCATGGGGCGCGATCGAGCGCATGCGGGCGGACCATGCCAACGGCCAGGTCGTCGCGGTCACGCACAACTTCGTCATTCTGACGCTCGTCTGCCGCGCTCTCGGTCTTCCAGTGAGCGAATTCCGCCGGCTGCGCCAGGCGCTCGCGGCGAAGACCGTCCTCGACATGCGCGACGGGGCCGCGACGCTGCTGCAGTTGAACGACGACGCCCACCTGGTTGCCGCCGGGCTAAGCGACGACGTTGCGCCGCGAACGTAGGACGCCGCCCTCAACGGCGCCATGACACGATCCGCCGGCTGCCTGGAGCCCCACCGGCCTCCAACCGAGGCGGAACAGCGCGTCATCGACGGGAACGTCAACCCGACCAGCCCCGCATCGTGAAGGCGACCGGAGTACGCTCGCCCGCCGCCCGGCGGTAGCTCGAACTGGCCTCGCGGCCTGCGCGAGGCCGCCGCAGGCGACCCGCGGACTCTCGCCTGTTGCTATAGTTGCCCGAACCCGCGGCATAGTCCCCTGGCGGAGGGCGCACTGAGCATCGACCCGACCGAGTTCCGAAGCATCATCGGCCGATTCGCGACCGGCGTGACGGTGATCACGGCCGCCTACGAGGGCCATCTCCACGGCATGACGGCGAATGCCGTGACGTCGCTTTCGCTTGACCCCCCGATGGTCCTGGTCTGTGTCGCAAAGACGGCGCACGCGCACGCACTCCTCGAGCGCAGCCGCGCATTCGCCGTAAACATCCTGGGTGAGGCTCAGGAGGACGTATCGCGTCTCTTCGCTCAGGCCACCCCGCCGGAACCCGGCCGATTGCAGGGTATGGGCTTTCTGACCGGCAGCACGGGCTCGCCCGTCCTCAAGGACTGTGTGGCCTACGTCGAGTGCTCCGTGACGGCGATCGTCGAAGGCGGCGACCACTCGATCTTCCTCGGCGAGGTCGTTGCCGAAGGCGTCGTGCGCGATGCGACGCCGCTGATCTTCTTTCGCGGCGGGTACCGAAGCCTCGGCGAAGGGCCGGCGCCCTCCTGAAGCGCACATCGCCCCACCATGCGTGGCAGCGGCGTCTATTGCGGCCCCCCGTGCCCGCCGTATAGTCACTGCAAACAGCAGGGGAGCCGTTGCCAGGCAATCACGCAGAAAAGCCGCAGGTGATCCCTTCGAGCGGCCGCATCGTCGCAATCGACATCGTGCGCGGCTTCGCCATCCTGTGGGTTGTCCTGTACCACCTGTGGTCCGACGTGCGGTACCCGCATATCGCGACGATCCCGGGCACGCTCCGCGCAGTCCCGCACCGGATCGCCGATGGCCATCCCTACGCCGCGCTGACGGCCGTCACCGATGCGTTCTTCCGGCTCGGCTTCCTGGGCGTGCCCCTCTTTATGATCTTGAGCGGGCTCTCGCTCACGCTGGTCGCGCTCCGCCGGGAGCAGCGCGCGAGGGAGACGCCGGCATTCCTGTATCGCCGCCTGCGCCGCGTGATGATCCCGTACTGGTTCGGATTCTCATACACCGTAGCGTTCGCACTCGTTCTCGCGTTGGTGCAGTGGCAGCGGCACGACGGCCATTCCTACGGATGGTTCGTCCGCCACGGGGACGTCCCGATCGACCGGGACCAGATCCTGGCGGGCGCCTTGCTGGTGCCGCGTTGCTGGAGCAACACGTTGCGATTCGCACCCGAAGGATCGCTCTGGTTCGTCCTGCTCATCGTCCAGTACTACCTTCTGTTTCCGCTGCTCCTTCCGATGCTGAAGCGCACCGGTCCGTGGATCTTTCTCGCCGCCGCGTTTGGCATCACGTTCGGGTCCCTCAACCTGATCCTGTCGTTCGATGGGGACCTGGTGCAGGCGGACAGCTGGGTTCAGACGCTGGCGCCGTTCCGCGTGTTCGAGTTCGCGCTTGGCATGGCGGGCGGGTACGTGATAGTCCACAGGCCGGCGCTCCTGCGTGACCACACGCATGCGCCGCTCGACGTCGCGGGATTCGTGGCGCTCGGACTGCTGCTGTTCTTCGGCGGGAACCTGATCGACGAATACGGCGGCAACCCCGTGTCGCTCCAGGCGCCGATGATCGCGCTGGGTATGTCGCTCGTCTTCCTGCCGCTCGTTTGCAAGGTGCCGGGCCGCCTCGAGTCCGGCGCGCCGGGGCGCCTGCTCGCGTGGGTGGGCGTCATCTCGTACACCGTGCTTATTGTCAACGAGCCCCTGCGCTCGGTGACGCACACGCTTCGGCACGAGGACGCCTGGCGCGGATGGATGGTGCTCTGGATCGGCGTGTTGTACATGCCCATTACGCTCCTCGTGGCGCGGCCGCTGGCCGTGTTCCTGGGGCTCGTGGAACGCAAGCCGCGCGCCGGCGCGGCCCGCTCGGCCATCGCGGGTTCGGCTGGCGGCTCGACCACTTAACATGACCCGCTGATTCCGGCGACACAGCCGGCGTCTTCTATTGCCGGGCGCGATGCACGGTGATACGATCGCGAAAACATCCGGGAAAACCCTTATGACCATGACACCTGCCGGAGACCACCACTAAGATGGCCGTTGCCGTCGCGCAAGCTTCGATGATCAGCCGGCCCGACGGCCGGGCGCTCGCCGCCCTCCTCCGCAGATCCGCTCGCCACCTGCCGCTTGCCGCGCTCGTCGCGCTCGTCATCGGCATTCACGTCCCGACGCTGCATTTCTACTTCTTCGGCGACGATTTCCTCGTCCTGGGCGATATTCAGTCGCGGACGTTCCCGGCGTACCTGCGCGAC
Source organism: uncultured Dehalococcoidia bacterium (assembly GCA_964371095.1). GTDB lineage: Bacteria > Chloroflexota > Dehalococcoidia > DSTF01 > JACRBR01 > CAYJMJ01. Next base: position 38,332 of record CAYJMJ010000005.1, read on the forward strand.
GTCGTCCTGTTGCGCGACCTGACGCCGAACTGGCGCCCGCTGACCATGCTCGTCTACTGGGGTGAGTTCCGGCTTTTCGGCTTCGATGCAATGCCGTGGCGCATCGTCAACCTCGGAGTCCACCTGGGGAGTGTGGTGCTCCTGTACGCACTCGTGCTGTCGATGACCAGGCGCGTCTTCGTGGCGCTCGCCGCCGCGACGATCTTCGCTCTTTCGGCCTCGGCCGTGCACACCGTCACGTACATCACGGCGTTCCCGCACCTCTTCAGCGAATTCCTGCTCCTGGCGTCGCTGGCGTCGCTTCACCGCTATGTCGAGTCCGGCGAGCGCAGGGCCGGCTGGTACTGGGCCTCGCTGGCGCTCTTCGTGGCGGGTTTCCTGGCCAACGAAGGAGGCGTCGTGATCGGCGCGGTGCTGCTCGTGTACTTCGCGACGGCATCGTACGCGCACCGGCGGGACGTACTGGACTTCGCACTCAAGATGACGCCGTTCGCCGTCGTTGCCGCACTGCTCGTCGGCAGTTTCAGCGGATGTGGCTGCCAGGGTGTCAACGGCAGCTACTACACCGTCGGCTGGCATATCCCCCGCGAGACCTGGGTATACATGTCGCGTCTCGCCTATCCCGTGGGCGCGATACCGAAAGATCCGTCCGCGCTCGAGTGGGCCTGGGGCTCAGTCGTGCTGGGGTTCGCCATCTTCTTCGTCGTGCGGGGGCCGCATATCGCACGGCTTGCCGCGGTGGGCGTGGTGATCGGCGTCATGCCGTACGTGCCCGGCAAGATCTGGACGGCCACACGCTACACCTACATGTCGACGCCGTTCTTCGCGATCCTGGTCGCGGTTGCGGCGGGATGGGTCCATCATCACCTGGCGCGCCTGTACAAACCGGCGGCGCACGCGCTCGCCGGCATGGCGCTCGTCGCGGTTGCCGGCCTGTATTCGTGGCAGGTGATCCACCAGACCGAACCGTTCCTCGATCAGACCGATCGCTGGCGGGTTCTGACCGAAGACCTGCGCGCCAGCTACGGCACGGTGCCCGCCGGCGCCACCATCTACGTGATCGATGACGAAGGCCTCTGGACCAGCGCCTACTGGCAGCCGACCTGGATGACATCCGTCGGGCGCGCCCTTTACGGAAAGGGCGTGAGCGTCCAGGCGTTGCCCTCCGCGGACCTCGACAGGCTGCAAAAGAGCCTCGGGAGCGACCAGCCGTACCTCGTGCAACTCGAAGCCGGTCGCCTGCAGCCCGTGTCCTTGAGATCCGCAAGCCTCAGGCCCGGACCTAAGGAATAGACGCCCTTGACGAGAATGCGGGTCCGGAGGCACGTCACGGCCCTCGGCCTGATTCTCGTTTGCGCCTGTCTCGTCCGCGTCGCATGGCTGCTCTACGTCCATCCCGACCCCACGGACGGCCGGTTCGACGACACCGCGTGGTATCGCGGCGCAGCGCACTACTTCGCGAACGGCGACGGCTACGTCAACCCGTTTACCGGCACGCCGACGGCAGCCTGGCCGCCCGGCTACCCGGTGTTGCTGGGCATGGTCTTCAAGGTGTTCGGCGAGGGTATCTGGTCCACCTACGCGGTCAACGTCGCGCTGTGCGCCCTCACGGCAGGCGTCGTGTACTGCATCGGCGTCACGATGTTCGATCGCCCCACGGCCATCGTCGCCGCACTGGCGATGGCGATCTGGCCGGGGCAGGTGTACTTCACGTCGCTGACGCTATCCGAGCCCCTGTTCACCTTCCTGTTCGCGACGGCCGTTCTGCTGATCGTCGCCATGCCGGGACTCCCCGCCTGGCGCGGACCACTCGTGATCACGTTCGGACTCGTGGCGGGGCTCGCGATGCTGACGAGGGGGCAGGCGGCGTTGCTCCTGCCGCTCGCACTCCTCGCGTGGGGGCTTCCCGGGCATCGGTGGCGATCGGCCGCGGGCTGGGTTATGCTGGCCGCGCTCGTGACCGGCGTCGTCCTGGCTCCGTGGGTCGCGCGAAACCAGCGCGAACTGGGCAGCCCGGTGGTCATCGCGACAAATCTGGGCCCGAACGTCTGGATCGGCCACCACGCGGGAGCTTCCGGACGCATGCGCATCGCCGAGCCGGAGCCCCCGCTGCCCGATCGAGGCGACCTCACACAACCGGCGTTCGAAGTGAAAGCGGATCGTCTCGCACTCCGAAAAGGGCTGGCGTACATGTTCACCCACCCGGTAGCGGAACTGCGGCTGTCCGGCGCCAAGATCCGTGCGATGTACGAGTCGGACGCCACGGCGCTGGACTGGAACGCCGACTACAGGCCGGAGTTCTACGCGTCCCGGAATGTCGAGGGTTGGCTGCGTGATGCGGCCAACGGTTTCTGGTTCGCCGCACTCGCGCTGGCGGGAGTGGGGCTCATCGGCGGCCGCACGCGCCTTCGTGACGTCACCGGCGTCTTGCCGGCGTTGGTCCTGATGTGGACGGCCGGGCACCTCCTGTTCTTCGGCGACGCCCGGTTCCATTACCCCATCGTGTTCGCCTTCTCACTGCTCGCCGCGCGCGGCGTGGTCGTGTTGTACGAGGCTATCCGAAAGCCGCAGACGAGCCTGAGCCGGAGGTATGCGCGGGCTTGAGCCTCGAGACACCCGCGCCACCCGTCGGGCGGGAATCGCGCGCACAGAGGGCGCCGGGCGCCCGAACCCCTCCGTTCCAACGTCTCGACGTCATCCTCATGCTGGTGCTCTTCATCACGGCAATCGTCCCGCGCGCCGCGTGGACCGCGTACAACGACCGCGCCCCGCAGGCGCTGAACGATCCGATGTTCTACAACTTCTACGGCGACCGGATGGCGGACGGATTGGGCTATACGCGGATTACGGGCGAGCAGTACGCCTACTACCCGGTCGGGTACCCGGCGACGGTCGCCGGCCTGAAGAAAGCGGGCGACATCTTCGGCTGGGGCCGCAGCATCTTCTCCGTGAAGATGATGAACGGCATGTTCGGCGCAATCACGGTGCTGATCCTGTATCTGATTGCCGTGCGCACGTTCGATCGCCGCGTCGCCGTGGCGGCTGGACTGTTACAGGCGATCTTCCCGAGCCAGATCTACTACGCCGGCACGATCCTCTCCGAGGCCGAGTTCACCATGCTGTTCCTCGCTGCGCTCCTGGTCCTGCTGTGGCAGCCGTGGAGCCGCGACGGCATGCCGTGGCACCGCCTGCTCGCCGCAGGCGTGCTGCTCAGCGCCGCCACGATGGTGCGGGGGATCCTGCTCGTCTTCCCGGTGGTGCTGTTCGCGATCTGGTTCTTCTACCTCCGCTCCCGGAAGCGAGCGCTCGTTCAGACGGCGATCGTATTCGCGGGTATCGCCGTGTTCACGATCCCCTGGTCGGTTCGCAACACGATCGCGTTCGGCACGCTCACCGGTCCTTCGACCAACCTGGGCGACGACCTGTGTATCGGCAACTTCAACGGCGCGAAGGGGGCATTCACGTTGTCCGGCAAGTGCTTTGAATCTGACGCGGGGAAGCCGCCGCAGCAGGTCGAGGTCGATCGCAACCGGGAGGGCCTGCGAATCGCGGTGCGCGACGTGCTCGCGCATCCCGCGCGCATGCCGCGGCTCATCGGCGAGAAGGCGTACTGGCTGCTCAACAAGGACGACGACGGGCTCACGGCCGCGGAATCCTACGGGAACGACGTCTTCATCCCGGAGTACCGCCGCGAGCTGTTGAGCGTCGCCGCCAACTCGATCTATTACGCCACGGGCGCGATCGCGATCCTGGGTGCGCTCGCGTTCGCGCTGGCAAAGGACATCCGCCGCGCGTTCCTCGTGCTGACGATGCTGTACGTGCTGGCGATCCCGCTGGTGTTCTTCGGTGATCCGCGCTTCCACTATCCGGCGGTGCCGATCGCCGTCCTGATCGCCGCGGCCACGATCGTCGCCATTTGGGATCGGCGCCAGCGCCGGCTTCCCGCCATGGAGCGCCTCGATGATCGAACGGACTAAGACCTGGGCCCGCACGCCGGCCGGACGCGCTGTGCTCGCCATCTTCGTGGTGGCGCTGGGTGTGCGACTGATCGCCGTCGCCGCGATCCAGCCCAACCCCCGCGACGGCCGCTTCGACGACAGCGTTTGGTACGACTCATCGGCCCGGCACATTGCCGCGGGCGACGGATACGTCTTCGACCCGACGGTCTGGAACGCGCCCGATGGATCCAATCTGTTCCCGGATGAGACGGAGCTCTCCCCGACCGCGCTCTGGCCGCCCGGCTACCCGGTCACGCTCGCGGCTATCTATCGCGCCAGCGGGAACTCTCTCGCGGCGGCGCGGCTGTTCAACGTTGTCTGCGGCGCTCTCACCGCCGTGCTCGTATTCGCCATCGCGCGGAAGCTGTTCGGTCAGGCGGAGGGCGTCATCGCTGGCGGGCTCATGGCGGTGTTCCCCGGATCGGTCTACTTCACACCACTGATCGTGAGCGAGACGTACTTCCTCTTCCTGATGACAGCGACACTCGCGATGTTCCTCTACTTCGTCCTCGATCGCGAGCGCCCAGGGCTCATCGCCGTCGCGGCGGCCGGGCTGCTCGCCGGACTCACGGCCATGGCGCACTTCGAGTTCATCGCGTTTCCGGCTGTGATGCTGCTGCTGCTCGCGTATCACCTCGGTCTCCGCCGTGCGGCGCTGCCCGGGGCGGTGCTCGTGCTCGCGATGGCGGTCCTCTTCGTGCCGTGGACGGTTCGCAACCGAGCGCGGATGCATGAGACGATCGTCACCGCCACCGCCGCCGGGCGGCTGGCGGTGCAGGGCCACCACGCACTGTCCGAAGGCACACCCAACCCCGAGATCGTCGCGCGGATCGATCAGCGGTTCACCGGTCTTTCTCGCAGCGAGCGCGAGCGGGAAATGAACTCGGAGGGACTGTATCTGGCGCGCACCTACGCGTGGGACCACAAGCTGGAGGAGGCGCGGCTGTTTCCCCGCCGCCTCTTCGCACTCTTCAGGTCGGACGAGGCGGCCATCGCCTGGACCCAGTCCGACAGGCCGGTGATCGACGAAGAGGCGGCGAAGCGGCTGATCGTTCTCTGTTCATTCAGCTTCTTCGCCACCATCGCGTTCGCGCTCATCTCCTGGCCGTTCTGGTTCCGGTGGCGCGACACCGGACGGTGGCTCGTCTTCGCTCCCGTGCCGTTCTACATGGTGGTCTACGGGATCTTGCTGGTCGGTGACCCGGGCTATCATGTGGCCATGTACCCATCGCTCATCGTGCTTGCGTCGCCCGCGCTGGCGCTGCTGTGGCGGATGACCGCCGACAACTTCCACTCCACGTTCGGCGGCCGCCCTCTCGGTGAGCTGGTGCGATACCGCGACGCGCGCCGCACGTGAACCCGCTCGCCAGTCACTGGTTCCGGCTCGCCGGCTGGCTGTTCCTCGCCGCGCCGATCGTGGCCTTGCTGGTTGCGCTCACCGCACACGCTGATTTCACGCTGGCGCTGGTCGTCACGCTGTACATGTGGGCTGTGGTGTGCGTGATACTCGCAGCCGTCGCTGCCGGCGGCCTGCTGTACCGCCTGGCTACCCGGGCTATTCGATCGATGCGACGCCCGGACCCACACGGACGACCGCGCTAGAAACGGCAGGGGGAGCGGCTGGCGGGCCAGCCGGCGCAGTGCCTCGCTGCGCGTGGTCAGTGAACATTCCGCGTGCCGCGTTTCGCTGCCGCGCCACCACGCCGAACCCGGGTCCCGATTCCCAACACGACGGCTGTCGCCCGAGCACGGTTCAACATGTAGCGGCGTTGCCGGCCGCCAGAGTCCGCAAGATCGCCGCCGGCCCCGGACGCGATTGAACGGCGTTGACACCCCGAGAACGCGCTCCATAGACTGACAGCGACGTTATCGGAGCGGTTGCGCCACACACAATCCCGCCGCTGCCACCGAGCGCCGCATCACGCAGGAGCGCTCATGTCCCTCGACACCCTGCTCGCGAAGCTCGACGACCCCGAACATGCACCGCCGGCGACCGATCTGACGGCGCTGAGCAGACTCGACGGGCCCGATCACCAGCGCTTTCTCGCCGCATGGCGCTCGCTCAGCATCCAGCGACGCCGCGACATCGTCGACGCCCTCGCCGCCATGGCCGAAGACAACGTCGAGCTGGACTTCAACGCGGTATTCATGATCGGCCTCCTCGACGACGACGTGCAGGTGCGAGCCGAATCCATCAAGGCGCTCTGGGAGTACGAAGAGGACGACCTCGTTGCGATGCTCGTCCGCCTCCTGCATGACCCGGAGGCGATCGTCCGTGCGGAAGCGGCCCTTGGCCTCGGCCGCTGCTTGCTTCGCGCGGAGCTGGCCGGCGAGGACGGCGAACTCGTGGGGGAGGTCGAGGCGGCGCTGCGAGCGACGGTCCACGATGAATCCGAACTGACGGAGGTCCGCGGACGCGCACTCGAAGCGATCGGCGTCCGCGGCGACGATTGGGTGCACGACCTGATCGAAGAGGCATACGAAGGCGGCGATCGCCGGATGACCATCAGTGCGGTCCACGCGATGGGCCGGAACGCCGACCTTGCGTGGTTACCCGCGATTCTCGCCGAAATGGAGAGCGAGGACGCCGAGATGCGCTTCGAGGCGGCGGTGGCCGCCGGCGGCCTCGCCGATGAGGAGGCCATTCCACGTCTCGGCGAACTGTCAGCGGATGCCGACGTCGAGGTCCAGGAGGCGGCGATCGCGGCGCTGGGCCGCATCGGCGGGCCGTCCGCGCGCTCGGTGCTGCTCGGTATCGCCTCCGATGAGCCCGGCGAGCGCGTGCTCGAAGCCGTCCGCGACGCACTGGCGGAAGCCGACTTCGTCGAAGATCCCCTCGGATTCAAGATGTATCTTGACCGCCGCCTGGCCGATGATGCAGACGAGGAGGACGAGTGACCGCGCGCGATGTCGATCTCCACGTCCAACAGGCCGTGTCCGCAGGCGGCGTTGTCTACCGCCGCGGCGAGCGGGGCATCGAGATCGTCTTGTGCGGGCGCGCCGCGGAAGGGCTCTGGGCGCTGCCCAAGGGCACGCCAACACACGGCGAATCGCTGCGCGAGACCGCCATTCGCGAGGTGTGCGAAGAGACAGGCCTCGGCGTGACGATCGTCGGCGACCTTGGTACGATCGAATATGTATTCGCCCGCCCGGCGCGGGGCGTCCGCTTCGAAAAGACCGTGTACCACTACCTGATGGAGCCGTCTGGAAGCGGTAGTGTGAGCGATCACGACGGTGAGTATGATCGCGTCGAGTGGTTCCCCGCCCAGGAGGCGCTCCGCATCATGACGCATCGAAATGAAGTGCAGGTCGTGCGCCGCGCGCTCGATGCGATCGAGGAGCGGGCATGACGACGACGGTCGATGGAGAGGTCGCCCGCGGCGAGCTGACCGTGTTGCGAGAGAAGCGTCTGGGCGACGCCCACAATGACTTCCGCTGGCGCACGGACGGCGAACTCGCGCGATTCGACGCCGCGCGCCCGTTCGGCGCGACGTACCACGACTACCTGGCGCTCTTCCGCGACGAACTCACGTATCCCAGCCCCTACCGGCGCAGCCTGGCCATCGAGGACATGGACGGCCGTCACATCGGCAACGCCATGTACTACAACATCGATACGATCCGCCGCGAGGCGGAGATCGGCATCACCATCGGCGAGCGGAACTACTGGGGCAGGGGATACGGCACCGACGCCGTCGCGACGCTCGTACGGCACGTCTTCCGCGTCACGGGCTTTCGTCGCATCTACCTCAAGACGCTCGACTGGAACGTGCGCGCCCAGCGCTCGTTCGAGAAGGCCGGCTTCCGCGTGTGCGGGCGATCGCGCCGGGGCGGCAACGCATTCGTCGCCATGGAGTTCATGGCCGCCTGGCTGGACGTCGACGCCTAGGACCGACGGGCGTCAGCGCGTCGCGCTCCCGGCGTAGTGCGCAACCAGCGATTCCACCAGCCCTTCGATCGTGTGGCGCTCGGCCATCACGTCGACTGAGAGACCGGCCGCCTGTACCGCGTCCGCCGTCACCGGACCGATCGCCGCGATGAGCACCCGCCGCAGCGGTTCGACGTCGTCGCCGAGCATCGCGACGAGATTGCGCACGGCCGACGAGCTGGCGAACGTCGCGACATCGATCTCTCCGGCGCGGAGCCGCCGCAGCCCGTCGACATTGGAGCGCTCGGGCATAGCGGCGCGATAGAGCTTCAGCTCGTGAACGCGTGCGCCCATCGCCTCCAGGCCGTCGACAAGCAGCTCGCGCGCGCCCTCCGCGCGAGGCAGGAGTACGCGCTGTCCGCGAATCACGCAGCGCCCAAACGCCTCGAGGAGACCCTCCGCGACGAACCGCTCCGGCACAAGGTCAGGACGCAGCCCCTCCCGCCGCAGCGCTTCCGTGGTGCCGGGGCCGATGGCGGCGATCCGGGCGCGGCCGAACGCGCGGGCGTCGAGACCGGCGGCACGCAGGTGCCCGGCGAACAGCGCGACGGCGTTCGCGCTCGTGAAGACCACCCACCCGTAGCCGGATGACTTGAGGTCGGCGATCGATTCGGCAAGCTCGCGCTCGTCGCACGTGGGGACGATCTCGATCGTCGGCAACTCGACCGGCTCTGCGCCGCGCGATGCGAGCGCGCGCGACAGGTCGCTCGCCTGCTGACGCGTGCGCGTCACGAGCACGCGCTTGCCAAACAGCGGCCGTGCGTCGAACCAGCGAAGTCCGTCCCGCAGGCGTGCGACCTCGCCGACGACGGTGACCGCCGGCGGCTCGATGCCCGCTTCCCGCACCGCCTCGGCTATCGTCGCGAGCGTGCCGGTCGCCGTCCGCTGGCGGGGCAGCGTGCCCCACTCGATGACCGCGCACGGCGTCGAAGCCGCGCGCCCGTGCCCGATGAGCTGTTGCGCAATCTCGGACAGCCTGCCCGTGCCCATCAGGAACACGAGCGTGTCCACGGCCGTCGCCAGCCGCGCCCAGTCGATGCTCGTGCCTTCCTTCGAGGGATCCTCGTGCCCGGTGATGACCGCGAATGACGATGCAATCCCGCGATGCGTCACCGGAATCCCGGCGTACGCCGGCGCCGCTATCGCCGAGGTGACGCCCGGCAGCACCTCGAACGGAATGCCCGCCGCGACAAGGTCCTCGGCCTCCTCGCCGCCGCGCCCGAACACGAACGGGTCGCCGCCCTTGAGGCGCACCACGCGCTTTCCCGCGAGCCCCTGCTCGACCAGCAGCGCATTGATCTCCGTCTGCGTGAGCGTGTGGCGATCGGTCGTCTTGCCGACGTAGATCTTCTCGGCGTCAGGGCGGGCGTGCGACAGCAGCGCCGGGTTCGCGAGGTGGTCGTACACGACGACGTCCGCTTCGGCCAGCCGGGCGGCACCGCCGATCGTCAGCAGGTCGGGGTCGCCCGGGCCGGCGCCCACCAGCGACACAAATCCAGGCCGAGATGCATCCCCGCGCGCCATCATTCGATGAACCTCTCCGCGCCCTGGGCGATGACGTCCTCGGCCGCACGCAACCCCAGCTCGGCCGGCGCGCCCACAGGACCGCGCACCTCGGCCCGGATGATGGCGTCGCCGCCCGCGATCATCACGCGCAGGACGAGTTCCGCACCTTCGACCGAAGCGAACGCGCCAACCGGAAGCCTGCAGCCGCCGCCGAGCCGCTGCAGGTACGCGCGCTCGGCGTCGACCGCCGCATGCGTCGATGCGTCGTCGATGGCCTGAACGAGGGCGCGAGTTTCCTCGTCGTCCGCGCGGGTCTCGATTCCGAGCGCCGCCTGGCCGACGGCTGGCAGGACCTCGGTGAGTGAGAACACCTGGGAGGCTTTGTCCTGGAGCCCCAGGCGCGTCAGGCCCGCGAGCGCCAGGACGACGGCGTCGTATTCGCCCGTCTCGGCCTTGCGTATCCGCGTATCGACGTTGCCGCGGATCTCCGCGGTCTCGACGTCGGGCCGCATCGCCTGAATTTGCACCGCGCGCCGGCCGCTGCCGGTACCGATGCGAGCGCCGCCCGGAAGGTCTCGCAGCGGCGCGCCTCCGCGCGATACGAGCACGTCGCGGGGGTCGGCTCGCTCGGGGACGGCCGCGAGCGCGAGTCCGGGCGCGAGCGCCGCGGGCAGGTCCTTCAGGCTGTGCACGGCGAGGTCCACGTCGCCCGACCGCAGCGCGTCTTCGATCGCCTTCGTAAAGACGCCGAGCCCGCCGATCTCGGCGAGCGGCGCGCTCGATCGGTCGCCCTCCGTGTGGATTTCGCGTACCTGGAGCTTGACGCCGGGGCGCGCCGCGAGCAGCGCCTCGGAAACCATCTGGACCTGCCGCAACGAGAGCTTGCTGCCGCGCGCGCCGATGACGAACGTCTGGTTCATGCTGGCATTATCCGTGACGGCGGCCTCTCATCCGCATGTGCGGTTCGGCACGGACGAGATGGCTCCTTCGGGCTGGCGTCAACCCGGCCGCCGGGTGCCGACCAGGCCGCGCGTCGATTGGGCGGGCAGGTCATGCCTCCCGCTCGTCGTCGCCGGTCTCCAGGTCGAATAGCGCCCGCGTCGCTTCGACGTAGCGTTCGCCTTCGCCGGGTAGCTTGAGCCGCCGGACGGGAGCGTGCAGGAGCTTCTTGACGAGCGCCGACGTCATGGCGTCGACGCGGACGCGATCGGCGTCGCTCATCGACGTCCTGGCGAGGGTGCGCGCCAGTTCGCCGATCCGCAGCGCTTCAGCGCGCGAGCGCAGCGCGGCCACGGTGGGGACGACCTCCAGCGACCGCAGCCACGCGCCGTACTTCTCGGCGGCCTCGTCCACCATCGCCTGGGCGGGCGCCAGCTCCTTCCGGCGCAGCCGCATGCCCTCCCTGGCGATGGCCTGAAGATCGTCGATGTCGTGCAGGTGCACGCCCCGTACGGCCCGCACGTCCGGATCGACGTCGCGTGGCACCGCGATGTCGATCAGCAAGATCGGGCGAGCCCGGCGGCCGCGCATGGCCGATTCGATCATCGGCCGTTGGATGAGGAAGTGCGGCGCGGCTGTCGAGGTGATCACGACGTCAGCCTGGGCGAGTGCCGCGCCCAGTTCGTCGAAGGGAACGGTTGAACCGTCCAGCTCGGCCGCAAGCTCGCCCGATCGCTCGGGGCTGCGGCTCGTGACGATGATCTTCGCCACGCCGTTCGACGCAAGCGCGCGGGCGGCCAGCGTGCCGGCGTCACCGGCGCTGATCACGAGCGCGGTCTTGCCGGACAGGTCGCCGAGCGTCGAACGCGCGAGCGCCGCCGCCGCGGAGCTGACTGACGTCGTGCCGCGGCTGATGTTCGTCTGCGCGCGCACCCTGCGCCCCACCCGGATCGCCGTGTGGAACGCACGCGACAGGATCGGCGTGTGCGTGCCGGCGCTGGTCGCCGCCGTGAATGCCGACCGCACCTGCCCCAGCACCTCCGCCTCGCCGATCACCATCGACTCGATTCCAGCGGCCACCAGGAACAGGTGGCGTGCGGCGTCGGTGCCGGTCGCGGCGAAGAACGGCGCGCCCTCCATCGCCACCTCGCCCTTGATCTCGCTGAGCAGCCCGACGATCGGTCGCGCGTCGCCGATGCCCCGGCCGCTTGCCACGTAGACCTCTGTGCGATTGCACGTGGACAGTACGGCGGCCCCGGCGTACCGCTCGCCGAGCCGCCCCAGGAGCCCGGGCAGCTCCTCAGCGGAGAACGCGAAGTGCTCGCGCACCGCTACGGGCGCCGTCTTGTGCGAGATGCCGACGAGCGAAAGCTGCACGGCTACTCCGTCTCCGTCCCGACCGGCGACAGCTCGACGCCGAGCCGCGCGATCAAACGCGCGCGGGCCTGGCCGTAGCGCCGTTGCGCCAGCATGACCCGAAGCTGGCCGTCGATCGCCTCCTGCCAGCGGTCGCTGTCTACCTTGATGCTGCGTTTCCGCAACTCCTGCCGTATCTCCGCAAGCAAGTCGGCCAGCGCCGGCATGTCGTCCGTCAGGTAGGCGTCCAGTTCCTCGCGCAAACGGCGCGCCAGCGCCGGGCTCGAGCCCGCCGTCGACGCCGCGAGCGTGATCTTCCCCTTCCGCACGACGGAGGGAAGGATGAAATCGCAATTCGGCGGGTCGTCCGCGGCGTTCACCCAGATCTTCCGGCGCCTCGCCGCCGCTGCCGCTTCGGCGTTGATCGCGCCGTCGTCGGTCGCCACCATGACCAACTCGTAGCCATCATCGAGGTCCGACTCGCGGTATGCCCGCGCGACGTGCTTGATGCGCCCTGCCTCGAGATGCTCTCGCAGCTCAGGGATGAGGTCCGGGCTCACGACGGTCACGTCGGCTTCGCCGTTGAGCAGCCCGCGCACCTTCTCGGCGCCGACGTGGCCGCCGCCGATGACGATCACGCGCCGCCCTTTCGTCTCCAGGAAGATTGGGTACAGTGCCATCCGCCCGGCCGTCTTCTCCAGCTACGCTTCGTACGACTCGGCGATGCCGAGGAGCACCTCGTCGGCAAGCACCATGATCTGCTCGCACACCTCGACCGACTCCGCAGCAGGCGTCCCGGCCTTCGCCAGCGCCTGTTTCGCCGACTGGTCGAGGCTGCGGCGGAAGAACGTGAACGCGTGCATCGCCTGCGAGAGCGACATGCCGGCGAGCGCCAGTTCGAGGCCGTACTGTGCGCCGGTCGACCGGGCCTCTTCCAGCACAGGCGTCTTACGGCCGCGCTTCGCCACGTAATCGGCGACCAGTTCCATGAGCCGCCGCCCGAGCGGTCGCAGCTTCTCGCGCTGCTCCTCGCCCACCTTCGCGTACCAATCCTCGGGGCGATGGTGCATCTGCCGGCGGATGCGACGCGTCGCCAGGTCGCCGACGTCCGACAGGTTCGTCCTCGAGCGGCCGCTGACGATGGCCCGAACATCCACGTCGGCGAATCGGCGGTGCCCGCCGGGCGTGCGGAACGTGCGGAGCTGTCCGGCGTCAGCCCAGCGACGCAGCGTCGACTCGTCGACGTTCAGCAGCCGGCACGCCTGGCCGAGGGTCAGCCAGCGACCGGCTTCGAGCGATGGAGGTGCGGCGGGCGGTGCCAGTGCGGCGTCCGTGAGTCTACGCAAATCTGTGTAATCCTTAATGCCGTCGATGGCCACAGAGATTCTAGCACGGCGCAATTTCGTGTCAAACGTCACAAGTCCCGACCAGCGATGAACCGAGCGCGACTGCCGGACAAACCTGCGCGAATCTCCCAATGCCGTTCCAGGATCGCCGATCGTGGGATCGCGGTTCTTGGTTCATGCGGCGTCCGGTACCCTGAGCGCATGACCGCCACTGACCCCCTGTCCCGCAAGACGCAGGCCGATCTGATCGTCGATCGCGCGGCGCAGCAGCTCCAACTGCTCCTGCGGGAAACGGCGAGGGAGCTTCGCCCATTTCCGCCATTCCCTGGCGCGTTCTTCACCAACGCCGTCGAGGTGAGTCTCGAGGGCGTCGAGCGCTCTGACATCGGGTGCATCGTCGTCGCCGAGGACGGGGAGTTGTACGAGTTGGAGATGAAGATCGACTTCGGCGAGGAGTTCGGTGACGTCGTCGACCCGGTTCAGGCACGCGAGGAGACGCTGAAGAAGCTCGACGATCTCCACCCGCGGGACGTCATCGTGCTCGCGTACAACGCGCTGTCGCAACTCACCGAGCTGCTGATCGAGCGCGCCGCCGCCGCGCCCGGCTGACGGCCGATGCACGGGGTCCAGTTCTTCCTTGCACTGCCGATGCAGCTCGCGGATGCCGCACCGCCGCCCCTTGTGCCGGCGCTCTTCGTCGGCGTCTTCGCGGCGCTCACCGCTCTCGGATACGTGCTTTACTTCCGCACCGTCGCGATGGCGCCGCCCGCGGCCGGAGTTGCGCGCACGCCGCCGCCCGAGGAGCGCGCCCGCGCTGCACTCGCCGCCGCCGCGCCCCTCGCCGATATCGATGTCCGCGCATACTACGGCTGCATCGCCGCCGCGATCCGCTCGTACCTGAGCGAGCGCTACGGCGTCTCCCCGGCTGGCATGGTCCGGAACGACGTCGAGAAGGCGATGGCAGGCGCCGGCATCGACAGCCGCGCGGCAGAACTGGCGGCCGAACTGCTCGAACGATGCGACGGAGTTCAGTTCGCGGGCGGGGTGCCGGATCCCGGACGGCGCGCCGCTGATCTCGCCGCGGCGCAAGAGATCATCGATCTGACGGCGGACCGCGCCGTACGGATCGTGCCGCCCGGTTCCGACGTGCAACGGCCGACCTCCGTTTGACAGCCCCGGGGCCCCTTGTTACGATTTCCGCAACTCCGCCCGCGGGCGGATTGCTGTTTCGGAGCGACATGACCCTCTTCAATATGGCGATGCCTCTGCCCCGGGAGAGCCGGGGCGCCCTGTCGGGATAGCCCACATCCCGTCCGCTCCGCCACGCCCGGCGGAACTCAGGAGGTACGCCGTATGTCATATGCCAAAGCCCTGCGCTGTAGGGAGTGCGGGCGAGAATACAACCTCGAACCACTGCACGTCTGCGAATTCTGCTTCGGCCCGCTCGAAGTCTCCTACGACTACGAGGCCATGCACCGCAACCTCACGCGGGAGAGCGTCGACCGGGGGCCGCTCTCTGTCTGGCGCTACGCCGACATGCTGCCCGTCGATGCCGAGTTCGCCGTCGACATCAACGCCGGCTTCACGCCGCTCATTCGCGCCCGCAACCTCGGCGAGCACCTGGGCCTGAAGAACCTCTGGATCAAGAACGACTGCGTCAACCCGACGTGGTCGTTCAAGGACCGCGTCGTCACCGTCGCCGCGACGAAGGCGCGCGAGTTCGGCTTCGATACGCTCGCCTGCGCCTCGACGGGTAACCTCGCGAACAGCGTCTCCGCCCACGCCGCCTCGGCCGGGCTCGAGGCGTACGTCTTCATCCCCAGCGACCTCGAGCGCGGCAAGATCGTCGGCTCCAGCGTCTACGGCGCCACGCTCGTCGCGGTCGATGGCAACTACGACGACGTCAACCGGCTCTGCTCGGAGCTGGCCGACAAGTACCGCTGGGCCTTCGTCAACATCAACATGCGCCCGTACTACGCCGAAGGCAGCAAGACGCTCGGGTACGAGGTCGCCGAACAGCTTGGATGGCGCGCGCCCGAACACGTCGTGGCGCCGATGGCCTCCGGATCGCTGTACGTGAAGATCTGGAAGGGGCTGCAGGAACTCGCGAAGCTCTGGCTCATCGACAGCGTGCAGACGAAGATGTCCGGCGCACAGGCCGCCGGCTGCTCGCCCATCGTCACCGCGTGGGAGCAGGGCACGACGAACATCCGCCCCGTACGGCCGAAGACCATCGCGAAGTCGCTGGCGATCGGCAACCCGGCCGACGGCTACTACGCGCTCAAGGTGATGGAGGAGTCCGGCGGCTACGGCGTCGCGTCCGACGACGAGGAGATCGTCGGCGGCATCAAGCTGCTCGCGGAGAGCGAAGGCATCTTCGCCGAGACGGCGGGCGGCGTGGTCGTCGCCGGGTTGAAGAAGCTGGCGCTGTCCGGCAAGATCGCTCCCGACGAGCTGACCGTGGCCTACATCACGGGCTCCGGCCTCAAGACGCAGGAGGCGATCGAGGACGCGCTCGAACTGCCGCTGCACATCGAGCCGACCATGGCGGCGTTCGAGCGTGCGCTCGGCGCGCGCCACGCGGCCGCCGCAGTGTAAGGCGTTCGTTCCAGGTTGCTGGTCGCAGGTCCGACGTCCTGCGGTCCACGTCCCTGGTTCTAGACTCGGAGAGTCTCATGGCGAAACAACGAGTGAAATTCACCTTCCCGCAGGAGTTGATCACGCTGCCGATCATCTATGAGTTGGGCAAGCAGTTCAGCATCGTCACGAACGTGCGTCGCGCGGACGTGACCGAAGATCGCGGCTGGGTCGTGCTCGAGATGGACGGGGAGATCGACGAGATCGAGCGAGGGCTCGAGTGGGTGGCCGCCAAGGGCGTCCGCGTCGACCCCGTCCAGGGCGACATCGTCGAAGGGTAGTACGCCAGGTTCTAGGTTCTCGAACCGCCGGCTAACCGAGGACATTCACCGGCCAGCACCGGCCGCAACGAAGAGAGAGACACACCGATGGCCAAGATCCGCATCCCCAGCCCCCTCCGCAAGCTCACGAACAACGCCGAGATCGTGACGGCCGACGCCGCCAGCCTCGCGGCGGCCATCGACGTGCTCGAAGGCGAGTACCCCGGGCTCAAGGAGCGCATCTGCGACGAGAGCGGCCAGATCCGCCGCTTTGTGAACGTGTACGTCAACGGCGAAGACGTCCGCTTCCTCGACAACCTCGCGACCCCGCTCGCCGACCGCGACGAAGTCAGCATCGTCCCCGCCGTCGCCGGCGGTATGTGACGCGGCGTCAATCAGAGGAGCCGTGCGCGTGGCAGACTGAGCTAGTTCTGATCAGACACGGTTGTCCGTGGTCAATGCCGCAATCGAGGAACCAGAACAACAAGAGGTTGACTACGCGGATCCGCTTCGTGTGGCTGCTTGTCCCCCCCGCAGTGGCTATTGCGATAGCCGCGATCTATCTCAGCATCGACTCTGGCGGGCCGCACGGCTATCTCCCACAAGCGATGCAGGTCATAAGGAGTGAGCAGCGCGCGCGGACCGACGCGACCAACAAGGAGTCGCTGAGCCGCGCGTACGCCAATGCGGCGCGCGATTGGGGGGAGATCACGCCACCGGTCGGACTTGCGAGCGTCCACCTGCAAGTTGGGCAGGCGCTTGCTACCGCCGCGGCCGAGGTGAAGGCCATCGATACAAGCACCCAAACCACGCCGACGGGCGATGCGGCAATATGGTCGAATGTACTGCAAGGGCCTATTACTGCGTGGTCGTCTGCTGTCGAGCGGGAGCTCGATGTGATTCCGGTGGTTGGGGTAGGTAACAGTATGAGGCCAGCGTTGTGCTCGGGGGGAATTGTCTATTTTGCGCCGTTCCGCGGTGACGCCGCCCGGTGGGAGATTGTCTCCGTCAACACGAGCATCGGGCGGTTGATCAAACGTATCGTTGGACTGCCCAGGGAGACGATTCGCATTTCTCAGGGACAGATTTACATCAACAACGAATCCCTCGGGCCGGATCGATACGAGCTTGAGCCCCCGAATTACTCCATACCCGCCACGAAGCTGGGTCCGGACCAATATTTCGTCCTGGGTGACAATCGCAACAACAGCTACGATTCGACAGATCCTCGAATTGGTCCGGTGCGGAGGAGCGAAATCGACGGGATCGCACCCAAGGACCTGCGGGCATGCGATTGACTTCCCTGCTGCCTGCCCCATGCCAACGGACGAGCCCGCGGCATGTGGGTCTGATAGCTGACTGCTGACTTCTGACCGCTGAGTGCTGATAGCTGACTGCCGAAAGCCCCTAAAGCAGCTCCCGCCCCTGCCCCTCGTCCGGCGTGAGGCACGCCTCGTCGTCGTTCGCCACGGAGTTCACGCGAGGCGAAACCTCCGTCGCAACGAGGACGCCGACCTCGGCGGGCCGCAGCAGGCCTGCGACGGTCTCGGCATATCGCTCGCGCTCCTCCGCCGGCACGAAGAGCCAATCGTCGACGCGCTCCGATGGCAGAATCACCGGCATCCGGTCGTGGACCGGCGCGACCGTCTCGTTCGCGTCGGTCGTCAGGATCGTGAAGGTCCGAATCCACTCGTTCGTGTCAGGATCCAGCCACGATTCGTAGAGCCCGGCGAAGAGCATCAGGGCGCCGTCTGGCGCGTGGAACCAGATGGGCCGGCGCGCGGCCTGGGCGCCGATCCAGTCGAAGAAGCCGTCCGCCGGGATCGCGCAGCGGCGGGCGAGGAACGCCGGACGGTAGGCGCGGCTCTTCGGCGTGGTCTCGCTGCGCGCGTTGATCTGGCGCGCCGCGCCCTTCGCGTCCTTCGCCCACGAATTGACGAGGCCCCACCTCGCTGGCAGTAGTTCCCGCCGCTCGTGCTCGTTGCGCAGCAGCCAGTGCCAGTTCGTTGGCGCGATGTTGTAACGCGGACGGTACAGCGAACCCACGTCGGGTGGCGCCTCCGCGCCCAACTCCGCCGCAAGCGCATCGAAGTCCCTGCGCGTCAACGTGAATCGCCCGCACATGCGGTCAGCGTAGCCGTTTGGAGTTCATGGTGAGTAGTAGGTAGTGAGTAGTGACCGGCCGCTGACAGTCGAGGTGCGCTCTTCCGGCCTCCGACTTCTGACCTCCGACTTCCCAGCTAATAGCGCGTGTACTCGGGACGAATGGGATCGGGGCGGAAATGCTTCCAGATGTCGCGCGCGAGGAGGTCCACGTCGGCGATCTCGCCGAAGACGTAGCCGTCCATCGCCTCGAAATGCAGCTCAACCTGCTCGACGACCCATTCGCCGTTCAGTTCCCACCACGACGCGGGGATGTCGCTCGACTTGCCGCCGCGCGCCGTCACATATGGGCTCGTCTCGATGGCGAAGCGCGCGAAGTCGAGCGGATCGCCCTGGTCGAAGGTCCACCGCACGTGACGGCAGTAGCGCATCGGCTCGTTCACGTGGCCGCAGATGATGCAGCGCACCGTTGCCGTTTGAGCCTCGGATTCGTGGTGTGGGATTCGCATCTCGACGCCTCCGCGGGCACCAGCCCGGCCTCTGCATCGATGATCCAAACGCCCGCCGAGCCGCGCGATTACATGTGCGCCGCCGGCCCTTGACGTGCCGCCTCGGTCACCGGGTTTTGGGGGGCACGTAGCCGCTCGAAATACCTCGCGATGCTGTAATACCACTGGAACCGGCCGCCTACGCACAGTGCGCGCTTCGCGCGTCGGCACGTTCGGCGCCACACACGCAGACGTGAGCCGCGGCCACCCACCGGCCGCCGCCGCGCGCCGAATTCGAGAGTTCGGATGGCTCTTGCGTTCTCGCACCCGGTGTGACAGCATAGTCACTATCATTTCGCAATGGACCGCCGCCACCGGCCGCGGTGCGAGGAGCCACCTATGACATCGTCCCTTCAATCGACGACCGCGCGGGAAGCTGGCACCTGGCGCCAGACGGCGTGCATCGCCTGCTACAC
>CAYJMJ010000005.1:57468-80166 GCA_964371095.1 uncultured Dehalococcoidia bacterium
AAGCACGGCGGGGCATCGATCTTCTACTACGGCGGCGGAGGCCAGGGGAACCACCTGCCCGGCGCCTATTCGAGCGCCACGTTGAATACGCTCGGCGTGAAGTTCCGATCCAACGCGCTGGCGCAGGAGAAGACGGGCGAGATGTGGGTCCGTGGCCGGATGTTCGGCACGAACGTCTCGCCCGACCTGGAGCATTGCGAGGTCGCCGTCTTCGTCGGCAAGAATCCGTGGCAGTCGCACGGGTTCCCGCACGCGCGCACCACGCTCAAGGAGATCGCGCGCGACCCCGCTCGCTCGATGATCGTCATCGACCCTCGCCGCACCGAAACAGCCGCGCTGGCCGACTTCCACCTGCGGCTCAAGCCGGGCACCGACGCGTGGCTGCTCTCCGCGCTCGCCGGCGTGCTCGTGCAGGAGGGCCTCATCGCCGACGAGTGGCTCGCGGCGCATGCAACCGGCGCCGATGAGGTGATCGCCGTCCTCGAGAAGGTTCCGGTCGGTGCGTACGCCGCGATCTCGGGTGTGCCCGAGGAACAGGTGCGTGCCGCTGCGCGGCGCATCGGCTCTGCGGCGACGGTCGCGCTGTTCGAGGATCTCGGCACGCAGATGACGCCGCACTCGACGCTCAACAGCTACCTCGACAACCTGCTCTGGGTCCTCACCGCCAATTTCGCGAAACACGGCGCGAACAACCCGCCCGTTCCGCTCGTATCGCTCGGCGGCGCGCCGTTCGGCCGTGGCAGGCGCGCGGGCGATGCCGTGCCGACGAGCCCGGTCGCGGGCGCGCGCATCATCTCCGGACTCGTACCCTGCAACGTGATCGCCGAGGAGATCCTCGCCGACCATCCAGATCGCTATCGCGCCATGATCGTCGAGTCCGGCAACCCGGCGCACTCACTCGCAGATTCGCAGCGCATGCGGGAAGCGCTCGGCTCGCTCGACATGCTCGTCGTGATCGATGTCGCGATGACGGAGACGGCGCGTCTCGCTCACTACGTGCTGCCCACGCCTTCGCAGTACGAGAAATGGGAGGCCACGTTCTTCAACTTCGAGGCGCCGGCCAACTACTTCCACCTGCGACACCCCGTGCTCGACCCACCGCCCGGCTCCGATCTGCTCACGGAGCCGGAGATCCACGCACGCCTGTGCGAGGCGCTCGGCTCGTTGACCGAGGCCGACGTCGCGCCGCTGCGCGCCGCCGCAAACCGCGGACGGCAAGAGTTCGCCGCCGCATTCCTCGCAGCGCTGGGCGCGAAGCCGGCGCTCGGCGCGATCGTGTCGATTTTGCTCTACCGCACGCTCGGTCCGACGCTGCCGAACGGGGCCGCAGCGGCCGCGGCGCTGTGGGGCCTCGCGCACCAGTGCGCGTCGCAGTTCCCGGCCGCCGTTCGCCGCGCCGGTTTCGAAGGCGACGAGCCCTTGCTCGGCGAGCGCCTGTTCGACGCGATTCTCGCCAGCCCCTCGGGCCTGACATTCGCCGTCGACGAGCCGGACGATGCGTGGCAGCGGCTGCCCGGAACAGACGGCAAGATCGAGACGGCGATCCCCGAACTGCTGGACGAACTCGGTCGTCTTACGGCCGGGCCGCCGGCGACCGACCCGGCATTCCCCTTCGTCCTCTCGGCCGGCGAGCGCCGATCGTCGACCGCAAACACCATCTTCCGCGACCCCGGGTTTCGCAAGAACGACGCCGCGGGCGCGCTGCGCGTCAACCCGGCAGATGCGGCCCGGTTGGGCCTCCGCGCGGGAGCGCACGCGAGGATCACGACAAAACGCGGGACCGTTGACGCGGTCGTCGAGGTAGCCGAAGCGATGCAGCCCGGGCATGTGTCGCTCCCGAACGGATTCGGGCTCGACTATCCCGGCACCGAAGGCCGCGTGGCGACAGGCATCGCACCGAACGAGCTGACGGCGAGCGAAGACCGCGACTGGCTCGCGGGCACGCCGTGGCACAAGCACGTACCGGCCCGCATCGAAGCGGTAACCTGATCGGCGAGCCGCTCGACGCCCGTTGCCGCCGGACCGTCGCCGTGGCGCTGCTGGGGCGGCTGGGGCGGCCTCGTACGCGTAGACCGTCGGCGTGCTCCGGAATCGTCCCCGGGCGTGTGATGTTTCGCTCACATGCCGTCTCAGTTCGGCTGCCGGTTGCGCTGCCACCTTTACTCCGCATTAACTCCTCTTAACCGCCCGTTAACCGCGCGGTCATAAGCTCCGATCGAATTCGAGTCTCGAACGGCGGGAAGCCGGACTCGGCAATTGGGGAAGAGGAGAAGGAGAGTGACACACGTGAACATCGGCAAGCTGAAGGGCAAGGCGCTCTTCTCGATCGCGGCGGCGCTCGCCACAGTGAGCGCGCTGACGCTGGCGGCCTGCGGCGGGACGAGCAGCTCAGACAAGACGTCGACGGCGGCGGCGGGGAAGCCGACGGCTGGCGCAACCACAGCGCCTTCAACGGGATCGCCGGCGGCCGGCGGTGGTACGATCGCGTCGAACGTCGGCAAGGATGACAAGGCCCAGCTAACCGGCGCCGGCGCGACGTTCCCGAACCCGCTGTACACCCGCTGGTTCTCGGACTACAAGTCGAGCATCGCGCCGGGTGTGCAGGTCAACTACCAGTCCATCGGTTCCGGCGGCGGTATCCAGCAGATCACCGCCGAGACCGTCGACTTCGGAGCCACCGACGCACCGATGTCGGATGCGGAGCTGGCGAAGCTGCCGGGCCCGATCCAGCACGTCCCGACGACGCTCGGCGCGGTCGTCGTCACCTACAACCTCGAAGGCGTGAGTGCGCCGCTCAAGCTCGATGGCGCCACCATCGCCGGCATCTACCTCGGCACGATCACGAAGTGGAACGACCCGGCGATCGCCGACCAGAACGCCGGCGTCACGCTGCCGTCGGCAGACATCGTCGTCGTGCACCGCTCCGACGGCAGCGGCACGAGCTACGTCTTCACGGACTACCTCAGCAACGTGAGCCCCGAGTGGAAGGCGGGGCCGGGCACGAGCAAGAACCCGCAGTGGCCGGAGGGCGTCGGCGGCCAGGGCAACGAGGGCGTCTCGCAGCAGGTCAAGAACAACAAGAACTCGATTGGCTACGTCGAGCTGGTCTACACGATCCAGAACAAGCTGCCCGCGGCGGACGTTAAGAACGAGGCCGGCGAGTACATCACGCCGTCCACCGATTCGACATCGCTGGCGGCGCAGGGCGTATCCCTTCCGTCGGACTACCGCGCGAGCATCGTGAACTCGCCGACGAAGGGCGCGTACCCGATTTCGAGCTTCACATACATCCTGCTCTACAAGGACCAGTCCGACGCCAAGAAGGGCACGGCGCTCGTCGACCTGCTCTGGTGGGCGGTGCACGACGGCCAAGAGACCACGAGCGAACTCGGTTACGCTCCGCTGCCCGCGTCTGTCGTCGCGACGGTCGAGAAGACGCTGACGACGGACATCACCTCCGGCGGCCAGTCGCTGCTCAAGGCGCAGTAGGAGCTTCCACCGCGGCGGGGCGGAGTGAATGTGCTCCGCCCCGCCTCGTCATCTGCTCCTGCGCTTGCCGCACACGGAAATCAGAATCGAGGGGACGGATCAACCCGGACACCCGCCCAGAAACGTTGGCTCTGGCCGAGGAACAGCCGCCGCCCGGCACTCGCCTGGTGCTCCTCGTCGAGGACGAAGCGAGCCTGGTGGCATCCGTGTCCTACTTCCTCCGCAAGGACGGATTCCGCGTCGTCGCCGCCTCAGACGGTCTGGCCGGCCTGCAGGCGGCGCGGAGCGAGCGTCCCGACGTCATCGTCCTCGACCTTATGCTGCCGGCGATGGACGGGCTGGAGGTGTGCCGGCGCGTCCGCGCCGAATCATCGGTCCCCATCCTCATGCTCACCGCCAGGACCGAGGAGACAGACCGCGTGGTCGGCCTCGAACTCGGCGCGGACGACTACATGACCAAGCCGTTCAGCATGCGCGAGCTGGCGGCGCGGCTCCGGGCGCTGATCCGCCGTGCGGGCCGCCGCGAACCCCAGGACGGTGGCACCTCCGTCGCCGCCGGGGCGCTGGTTATCGACCCCCGAGGTCGCACCGTCTTTCGTGGCGGCGTCGAACTCCCGATGAAACCGAAGGAGTTCGACCTGCTCCACTTCCTCATGACCAATCCCGGCCAGGTCTTCACGCGCGACCAGCTCATCGAGCACGTGTGGGGGTACAACTTCTTCGGCGAGACCCGCACGGTCGATGTGCACGTCCGCTGGCTGCGAGAGAAGATCGAGCTGGATCCCGGCCGCCCACAACACCTGCTGACGCTGCGGGGCGTCGGCTACAAGTTCGTTCGTTGATTTCAAAGCGAAGGCTTAACGCCCGATAATCCGCGCTTAACGCCACGGGCGTATCATCGTGCCGTGGCCGCTGAATGAACGGCGGCGGCCCAACATCGAACCAACTGATGTGCGGAAACGCTCGTCGGGGGGTAAAGGAGAGGCCAGGCGGTGCGGGGCGTCTGGCCTCTTTCTTTGCCTTCGAACGACGGCGAGACCGCGCCGGCGCCCGCATCTTTAACGTCTTGTTAAAGGTGCACCGCAGCGACATAAGAACGCTCCGCCGGACGCCGCACTCCGATACGATCGCGCCGGATACGTTCACTCGTGCATCAGGAGTGCGGAGCGATTCCGATGAGCATCATCACCCCGCACGGCGACCGCCAGGCGGCGCCGCGCCCACCATCCGGAATGGTGCGCTGCACCGCCGACGGTTGCGGCGGCATCGTCATCCGTCACTCCATCGGATGTGGCATGGCCGTCCGTCGTTGCGAACGGTGTTTCGCCCGGTACGAACACGCCTCGCCGGTCGGCGCGTCACGTCGCCCGCCGCTGCAACGCCTGCTCCACGCATTCGCGAGCTGGCGCGACGACGACTGATCGCAGCCGAAGGCGCTAGCAGCCTCGTTGCTGCTACTGGGCGCGGTCGATGGCCGTGGAAGGCCGACCGGTGCACGCCGGATGCGTGCGTTCGCGGGCGATGGCTGCCACGCACCGATCGCACAGCCCTCCGGGATGTCGCGGCGGCGCGCCGCATCGTGAGCAGAACCATTCGGTCGCGGCAAGCGACCGGCGCTGCAGGAACAATTGTTGACTGGTCATGGCGTCGCCTTTCTCCTGCGTACGTCGCAATGACACCGTAGCAACCGGGAATTACGCTCGAGTTAAGGGCCCATGAACACGGGTTAACTGCTCG
The DNA here is from genome assembly GCA_964371095.1 of uncultured Dehalococcoidia bacterium. Lineage (GTDB taxonomy): Bacteria > Chloroflexota > Dehalococcoidia > DSTF01 > JACRBR01 > CAYJMJ01. The sequence goes on from CAYJMJ010000005.1 coordinate 62,695, forward strand.
TGCGACCCGGGGCCCAACCGAGCGCGCGGCCGAAGCGAGCGCACTCACGTTCGCCGCCGGTATGCGCGAGCATCGAGCGCGCCGGCGTTGGGTGTCTCGTTTCCTTGTTCCCTCGTCCCTCCTCAGGCCCGCACCCCGAATTCGCCTCGCACTTACCCTGACGGCCCGGCCGGTGAACCCTGCAACACGACCGGGCGGGTGTCAGCACCTTGCTCCGCCTGTGCGCTAGCTCCGATACCGACGTGAGGAACTGGTATGCACGGAACGCACTGGCAGCATCGCCGCGGGCACGGCCCTGGACGCCTTTCGTTCGCGGGGGCGGCGGTGTGCGCATTCGCCGCGCTTGCTCTCTCGGCGTCCACGGCCACGGCCGCACCGGCCGGCACGATCGCCATGAACCCCTCGACCGCGTCCCTGGACGTTGGCGATACGATCGCCGTGACGCTCGACATTACGGGCGGCGCCAACATCCACGCGGTGCACCTCGGCATCTCGTTCAACGCCGCGGTCATGCAAGTCATCGACGCCGATCCGGGAACGTCCGGCGTTCAGATCCTGCCGGGGCCATTCCCCGGCCAAGACGGCGTGACCGGCACGGTGCTGCAGAACATCGTGAGCGGCAATATCATCAACTATCAGTTCGCGCTCGACGGAACGAACGAGGCGAGCGGCGACGGCACGGTGGCGACGATCCAGTTCCACGCGCTGGCCAGCGGCAGCGCCGACCTCACGTGGACCATGACGCAGCTCACGGACGTAAACAACGGCACGACCAACGCGAACGGCGCTTCGGCGGTGGTTCTCGTCGGCGGGGTGCCGGCGCCCACGGCCACGACCACGCCGGGATCGACCCCGACGAACACGCCGTTGGCGACGGACACGCCCGCATCCACGAGCACCGCGACGCCAGCTTCAACCGGCACGCCATCGCCGACGGCCACCGGCTCGCCGACGCCAACGCGCACGGGGACTGCATCGCCGACGGCGACGCGCACGCCGGTTCCGACGTCCACGCCGCGCATCACCGTGATCTCGAACAGCAACGGCGCCACGGCGACGGCGGCGCGAGGCGCGCCGCCCGCCAGCGGCATCGAGCCGGCGAGCAGCAGCCGGACGAGCGGTCTCCCTTCAGCCGGCAACAACGGTCCCGGCATCGCCTGGTGGAAGTGGACGTTCTTCGCGGGCGCGCTGATGCTGGCCGCGGCCGGCTGGTTCTTCACGTTCGCGCTGCACGCCGGCAATCGCGAGGTCGTGCTGACCGACAAGCACGACCGGCGGCGGCGCCGCCGCTACTAACCCAGCGAGAACATGTCGATCGGCCGGATCAGACCGGTGCGATCAACCGGGGGCTTTCCGCGCCCGGCCAACCGCAGATCGAAGCGGTTGAGGCAGTCCTCCGCGTTCTGGTTCTGAACGCCGCAGACGTTGCAGGGCTGCTTGTGGCAATCTGGCGTTTGCTCGCCTTTCAGCGTCTTCAGCCACTCGCCTCGCAGGTACGACTCCGTGACGCCGACGCTGATGTGCGACCAGGGGAACATGTCCCGCAGCCCCGGTGTGCGATACGCGTACGACTCCGGATCGAGGCCGGATTCGTCGAACGCGCGCTGCCAGCGCGGCCAGTTGTAGTGCTCGTGCCAGGCGTCGAAGCGCGCTCCCGCCTGCCACGCGCGGTGGATCGCCGCGCCGAGGCGGCGGTCGCCACGCGACAGCACCGCCTCGAGCAGGCTGTGCTCCGGGTCCTCCCAGGTGAACGCAACACCCGACTTCTTCAGCGCGTCGCGCAGGTACATGTGGCGCTGGTGCAGTACGTCGGGCCGCGCCTGCGACGCCCACTGGAACGGCGTGTGGGCCTTCGGGATGAAGTTCGATGTGCTGACACGGACGCGCGCCCGCCCGCCGTGGTGCTTTCGCCCAATCTCGCGCACCCGGCGCGCCAGCGTGACGATGCCCTCGATGTCCTCGTGGGTCTCCGTCGGCTGGCCGCACATGAAGTAGAGCTTCACGTTGGTCCATCCCTGGGCGAACGCGTTCTCGACGGCCGCGTACAGGTCATCGTCGGTGACGTTCTTGTTGATCGTCCGGCGCAGGCGTTCCGTGCCGGCTTCCGGCGCGAACGTGATGCCGTGCTTGCCGCGCGTCGCGACGGCCTCGGCGATCCGCACGGAGAAGCTATCCACGCGCATGGACGGCAGCGATATGGTGATGCTGTCGCCGAATTCCGCGCGCAGCCCGTCCACGATCGGCACGATGCGCGAGTGATCCGTCGTGCTCAGCGAGACCAGCGACAATTCGTCGTATCCCGTGCTGCCCACCAGCGCTCGCGCCGCATCGACCACTTCCTCCGGGCTGCGTTCGAGCCGCGGCCGGTAGATCATCCCGGCCTGGCAGAACCGGCAGCCTTGCGTGCAACCCCGCTGGATCTCGATCGCGGCGCGGTCGTGGACCGTCTGCAGGAACGGGACGATTGGCGTCGTCAGCGGCGGCGGCAGCTGCTGCACGAAGCGCTTCGTCACGCGCGCGGGCAACCCCTCGAGGGACGGCGTGATCGACCTCACGGCGCCGTCGGACCGGTACTCCGTACGGTAGAAGCGCGGCACGTACACGCCCCATATCTTGGCCAACTGCGCCAGCATCGCCTCGCGCGTGCCGCGTCCCTGCCGCTTCCACTCGCGCACGAAATTGACAATGTCGACGATCGACTCTTCCCCATCGCCCAACACGAACGCGTCGATGAAGTCGGCGAGCACGTCCGGATTGAGCGCGCCGGAACCACCGCAGATGACGAGCGGGTGCCGGTCCGAGCGCTCGGCGGCCAGCACGGGCAGACCGGCCAGGTCGAGCATGTTCAGGATGTTGGTGTAGGTGCCCTCGTAGCTGAGCGAGAAGCCGACGACGTCGAACTCGCCGAGCGGGTGCCGCGTCTCCAGGCTCCAGAGCGGGATACCCTCGGCGCGCATGACCGATTCCATGTCGGACCACGGAGCATATACGCGCTCGGCCAGCATGCCGTCCTGCCGGTTCACGATGTCATAGAGGATGCCGAGGCCCAGGTTCGACATGCCGATGTCGTAGAGGTCCGGGTACGCCAGCGCCACCCGAACCTCGCAGGCCTCCCAGTCGCGGACGATGCTGTTCCACTCACCGCCGGTGTAGCGGGCGGGCTTGCTGACGCGCGAAAACACGGACTCGAGGTTACGGAGCACTGGCACGGTATGTCACCTCCCGGCTCCGATCATGGTAGCGAGACGCGGGATCACACGGCAATTCCGGGGGCGATGAACGAGTGCGCCTATTCGAACGAGAGCGCGGCGCCGCGGCGATCCCTGCCGCGGCGCCGCCGGGGCGGGCGCGGTGGTTCAGCCCGGTACAGCGACGGATTCGGCCTGCGACGCGACGTCACCAACGCCTTCGCCGCCGGCCGTACCGGGCATTGCGAGCATGTAGCCGGTGCCCTGGAATGTTCTGATGACGGACGGAGTCGAGGAGTCTGGCTCGATCTTCTTGCGAAGCCGCGACACCCAGACGCGCAGGTATTGCAGGTCGCCCCGGTATTCCGGGCCCCATACTTTCGAAAGCAGCTCGGAGTTCAGCATCACGCGCCCCGGATTGGACGCCAGTTGCTGCAGCAGCATCCACTCCGTGCGCGTCAGCACGACGATTCGCCCTTCATGCGTGACCAGGCGACGGTGGAGATCGATCGTCAGCGGTCCTATTTCGATCCGGCGCCCTGGCGGCTGCGCCGTGGCGCAGCGCCGCAGCACCGCGCGAACGCGCGCGCTCAGTTCCTCAGGGCCAAACGGCTTCGCGAGGTAGTCGTCCGCGCCCAGGTCGAGCCCGCGCGCCTTGTCGGCGTCGGCGCCGCGGGCCGTCAGCATCACGATCGGCACGTCGCGGCGTTCGCGCAGGCGGCGCATCACCTCCAGGCCATCGATACCGGGCATCAACACATCGAGAAGGACGAGGTCGGGCTTGTGCTCGTCGAAGAGCCGAAGACCCTCGTCGCCGCCCCGGGCCATGAGTACGCGAAACCCCTGCGAGATCAATTCCAGCCGGATCAGCCGGAGAATTCCCGGATCGTCATCGATCGCAAGTACCAGCGGCGATGCGGACATGGCTGCTCCCCCTCTCGCTCCCCGCGCGGTTGCGGAGTTGCCTAGGACTATGCCGGACCGGACATTGTGCAGCCGATACAGACCGGGGTCGGCACCTGACAATTGTGTAGCACAGCGCCGTGGGACGAAGCGGGGCTTGCGTTTTCTTCAGCCTGGGCGCTCTCGCGACGGCTTCTACGAATGATTAGACTTCCACAAGTGAATTAATTCGGCTCGCGAGCCCGAAGACCCTCGTGGCTCGCCGCCGTTGTCCCGACCGGTCGCCCCGAACAGCGACGTCACACACCGCAGTCCAGTGCGGCTGAGCACCCAGCCGATGGTGCGGCATCTTCAAGAAGCCGGGAGGTGGCAATGTTCACGCGTCTAGCAGTCTCTTCCTACAGGCGCCGGCGCCTCGTCCTCGGGGTTTGGGTGGCGCTCCTGATTCTGCTGCTCGCCTCAGCCAACGTGGCCGGCGGTACCTTCAAGACGGAGTTCAAGCTTCCCGGCTCCGAAACCCAGGAAGCCTTCGACATCCTCAAGGAGAAAGGCTTCAGCACCCGGACGGGCGTCCAGGCCGAGGTCGTCTTCCGCGCCGAGAACGGCGTGAATGACCCCGCCGTCCGCAAGGCCATGGAAGACCTGTTCGCCAAGATCGAGCAGAACGTGAAGGGTGCAAGCGTCGTCAGCCCTTACGGCGCGGAGGGCTCGCGCCAGGTTGCCCCTGACGGCAAGACCGCCTACGCCGAACTCAACCTTTCAGACCGCACCTTCGAGCAGTACAGGCCAGTAGCCGATCAGATCAAACGCTACCGGAATGAGGTACGAGTCACCGGCCTCGAGGTCGAACTTGGCGGCGACATCTTCGCGAGCATGTCGCAATCGCCCAGCGAAGCCATCGGCTTCATCGGGGCGATCATTATCCTGCTCGTCGCCTTCGGCTCCCTCCTGGCCGTGGGACTGCCGATCCTGACCGCCCTGTTCGGCATCGGCACAGGCATCGCGCTCGTGCAACTGGCAAGTCGCTTTACGGGCATGCCGAACTTCACGAGCCAGATGGTCGCCATGATCAGCATCGGCGTTGGCATCGATTATGCGCTCTTCATCGTGACCCGCTACCGCGAGGGCTTGCAGTCGAACATGGCGCCGGAGGAGGCTGTCGCCCGCTCGCTCGACACCGCGGGACGGGCCGTCCTCTTCGCGGGAAGCACGGTTGTCATCTCGGTGCTTGGCCTGTTCGCCATGAACCTCGCGATGATGCGCGCGGTGGCGATCGCGGCATCAATCGGCGTGCTGATGACGATGCTCGCCTCGCTGACACTGCTCCCGGCGGTCCTCGGCTTCGTCGGCCACAACATCGACCGGCTGGCACTGCCGACCCGCTCGCGCGAGGCTCGGACGGCCGGTTCCTTCTGGTTCCGCTGGAGCCGGGTCGTTCAGCGCTATCCCTGGCCGGCATTGCTGGCGGGGCTCACCGTTCTCGTCGCCCTGGCCATCCCGGTCTTCTCCATGCGCCTCGGCTTCGCTGACGCCGGCAACGGCCCGCGGTCGGACACGACGCGCAGGGCGTACGACCTGCTTTCCCAGGGCTTCGGGCCCGGTTTCAACGGTCCTCTTCTGATCGCCGCGGAGACACCTGGCGGCCCGTCGGACGTTGCCGCGATGCGACGTCTCTCTGACCAGCTGAACCAGACACCGGGTGTCGCCTTCGCCTCCCCGCCGATCCCGAACCAGCAGGGCGACGCGGCCATCATCCAGGTCTTCCCGGCCACGGCCCCGCAGGACAAGGCCACCAACGACCTCGTCAAGCGCCTGAGGCGGCAGGTCGTGCCCGAAGGCATCCAGGGGTCCACCGTGATCGCCCGCGTCGGTGGACAGACCGCGGGAGCCATGGACTTCGCCAGCTACACCCGCGACCACCTTCCCCTGGTACTGGGTGTCGTGCTGCTCCTGTCCTTCTCGCTCCTCACGCTCGTGTTCCGGAGCCTCGTTGTGCCACTGAAGGCCGTCATGATGAACCTCCTCTCTATCGGCGCTGCCTACGGGATTCTCGTGATGGTCTTCCAGTGGGGGTGGTTCGCAGGCCCGATCGGCGTCACCAAGGAGGGACCGATAGACGCCTGGGTTCCGATGATGCTCTTCGCGATCGTCTTCGGCCTTTCCATGGACTACGAGGTGTTCCTGTTGTCCCGCGTGCGTGAAGAGTACGACCGGAACGGTCAGGACAACGCTCTTGCGGTCGCGGACGGCCTCGCGGCGACGGCCCGAGTGATCACCGCCGCGGCTGCCATCATGGTCTGCGTGTTCGTGAGCTTTGGCCTCGGCAGCGACCGGTCCATCAAGCTCTTCGGTCTGGGCCTGGCGTCCGCCATCTTCCTGGACGCCACCCTGGTCCGCATGGTGCTCGTTCCCGCGATGATGGAGCTGCTGGGCGACGCGAACTGGTGGCTCCCTCGCTGGCTGGGACGCGTGCTTCCGGTGGTGCACGTCGACGCCGGGGAGCCGTCGAGGGCATGGCCGGCCGCGACGTCCCGCTAGCGCGTTCGACGCACGCTAATGTCCGGTTGCCGCCAGGACCGCGTCCTCGGCGGCGAAGTCGGTCCAGCGAGGCGAGACGCGTTCCGGCGGATGAGCCCGCTCCCAGGCGACGGCGCGGGCGATGCCCTCGTCGCGAGACACACGCTCAGCGAACCCCAGCTCGCGGCGGATGCGTGCGCTGTCGGCGTCCAGATGCTGTGTGTAGTCATTGTTCGACGCGAGGTGCGGCGGCAGCAAACTCCGTGGTACCGGCACGATCGCGCCACGCCAGCCGGCCGTGCGCGCCACGGTTTGGAGCCAGGCTTCCTGCGTCATCGCGTCCGGCTCTGCGACGTTGTAGACGCGACCGGCGGCGCGGTCGTCCGTGACAGCCAGCACGATTGCATCCGCCACGTTGCCGGCGTAGGCGCGCGACCAGCGCCAGTGCAGCATCTCCTCCTGCACGAGGATCGCCGGCCGGCCTGCGTCCATCCGCGCAAGCTCCATGAACAGGCGATGCTGAGGATCGCGCTCGCCGTGCACCGCGCCGAGGCGCAGAACCGTGGCGCTGATCGTGGGCTCGCTCATGAACGCCTGTTCGGCCGGAATCTTGTCGTACTCATCGAAGCGGCCGCCGCGCTCACCACGATACGGGTACAGCCGCTCGCGCAGCGGCGCGTCCTCGGTCAACGGCACAGGCTCCGGCGGCCCCGGCTCCGATCCGTGCAGGCGCCCGTAGGCCCGATAGACGTCGACGCTGCTGATCATGACCGCGCGCCGTACGATGCCGCGGCACGCCTGTACGACGGCCTCGGCATCGGCGCCGTTCATCGCGGCCATATCGAGCACGACATCGGGCGCGAGCCGCTCGATCTCAGCGCGATGCGTTTCCAACGCGAGCCGCTCGCCGTGGATGTGCGGCACGCCGGGCGTCGCGGCGTCCTCGCTGAGGCCGCGGTGAAACAGTGTCACCGCGTGCCCGGCGGCTACCAGCCGCTCGACGACCGCGGGGCCGATGAATGTGGTGCCGCCGATGACGAAGACGCGCATCGTCCGCTCCGCACAACGACATGTGGACATCATGATAACCGCGCGCCGCGACGCTTCCGCGGCCGACGAGAAGGACGCCTTCCGGCGTCCCTCGTTGCTGCTATTCGATTGTCGTCCGCTGGCTAGTACCGGCGGCCGCCGCCGCCACCGCCGCCTCGGCCACCACCGCCGCCGCCGCCGTACCCGCCACCGCCGCCGTACCCGCCGCCGCCGCTCGCCTGCTGCTGCTGGAAGCACTCGCGGCAGTACACCGGGCGATCACCGCGCGGCTGGAAGGGCACCTCGGTGTCGCGCCCGCAACTGGCGCACTTCGCCGGGTACATCTGGCGTGGGCCGGACGAATATCCGCCGCCGCCACCGCCGCCGTAGCCGCCGCCACCGCCGCCGCCGTCACCGCGCGCCGCCTTGCGGGAACGCCGGCAATCCGGGCAGCGCTTCGGTTCGTTGGTGAAGCCGCGGCTCGCGTGGAATTCCTGATCGTCGGCGGTGAAGACGAACTCCGCTCCACAATCGACGCAGGTAAGATTTCTGTCGGTGAATGGCACCTGACGACCCTCCTATGAACGTTTCCTTGTCGTCAGGGCGTAGCGAGGCATGAGCGATCGCGGCGTACTTGGACGGGAAACTCCTGTTAGACGCCTTACAGTAACAGAGCCGTCAACTCACTTGCAACGCTCCTTCGCCGGAAAAAGACCTCCCGGCGGCGCTATGTGAAGGCGGCCACGACCTCGTCGTTGATGCGCTGGTAGACTTCCCGCTTCCAGGGACCCTGCGTCATCATGATGATGCCGCTCACCCCCGCCGCCGCGTACTCCTCGACCACCGAGCGGACATGGGCCGGCGGGCCGATGGGCAGCACCTTCTTTGCCTCTTCCGGCTTCAGCCCCATGCCTGCGCCGAACAGGCCGGCGAGCCGGTCGATCAGCCCTTCGTTGTCGCTGACCACTACGTTGGCCGACACAGTCCGCTGAATCTCGGCTGGATTCCGGCCGACCGCCCGGCAGTGCGCCTCGAGCGCGGCGATCTTGCCCCGAACGGCCGCCGGCGTGCCGAACACGTTCATCACGTCGCCGTAGAGCGCCACCGTGCGCAAGGTGCGCTTCTCACCGCCGCCGCCGACCATGATCGGCGGGTGCGGCTTCTGCACGCATTTCGGCAAGAACACCGCCTGGTGAAGCCGGTAGTACTTCCCCTCGAAGTCGACGCGCCCCTCACTCTCGAACAGCAGCCGCGTCAGATGTACCGCCTCCTCGAGCCGGTCCTGCCGCTCCTTGACGGGCGGGAAATCGATGCCGTACATACGGTGCTCCGGCTCGTGCCAGCCCGCACCGATACCGAACGAGAGGCGCCCGTTGCTGAGGTGATCGACCGTCGCCGCCATCTTCGCCAGCACGGCGGGGTGGCGGTACGTGACGCCGGTAACGAGGCAGCCGATGCGAACGCGCTCCGTCATCGCGGCGAGGGCGGCGAGCGCCGTCCAACCCTCGAAGCAGTTGGCATTCGGATCCTGCCCGGGCCCGGGCGGCACGAAGTGGTCGAACGTCCACGCCGAGTGGAACTGCGTCTCGCGGTCGAGGAACTTCCACATGTCCTCGATCTCGCGCCACTCGACGTTGTTGAGGCTCGTCTGGATGCCGAAGCGCATCCTGGTCATGGCACCGTCCTTTCGTGGCGCCGCATGTCCTCTGCCGCGCGCACCATCACGATACGATCAGCGGCGACGGCGGAACAGGCCACCGCTACGGCCGCCGGTTGCCTTGTGCGACGAAGAAGTCCCAGATCTGGTCGGTGGCGTTCACCTCGTGCGTCGTCGCGCCGAGACGCGGCACGTCGATGGAACCGGGCCACGTATGGCCGCCGCCTTCGACCACGTAGAGCACCACCGCCGCGTCGTCGCCGCACTCGCTGTACGCGATGGTGCGGACGTGCGCGCTCAGGGCCTGCCGCGCGGGCTCCGCGTTGCAGCCATCGTGTTTCGCCCAATCGGCGGCGGCGGTCTCAACGGACGGCACCGGCAGTCCGAGCCCGCACTTCGACGTGCCTCCGTTGAACGGCACACACGGATCGTCCGTCCCGTGAAACGCGATCACGCCGATGGGCCGCCCGCCGCCGCAGCTCAGCGGCAGGTACAGCGCAGCGACGGCGGCGACCGCGTCTATGCGATCCGGCATGGCGCAGGCGGCGCGCAGCGAAAATGCCGATCCGTTCGAAATGCCGGCGGCGAACACGCGCTGCGTGTCGATGCAGAGCTGTGACTCGAGGTGGTCGAGCAGGTCGCGTACGAAGGCCACGTCGTCGACGCCGCCGACGGGCACGAGGTTCCACCGCTGAGGGGCGCCCGTTCCGTTCGGCGTCACGACGATGAATCCGGCGCTATCGCCCTTGCCGGGCAGCCCGGAGTAGATGGCCTGCTGCCGCGCGTTCGACCCGAATCCGTGGAAGTTGAGCACCAGCGGCGTCCGTCGCACGCCGTCGTACGACGGCGGCACGTGGAGGATGTACGTGCGTTGCAGTCCGCCCGATGCCAGCGTTGCGTCCTCGTCGCCCGGCGCGTGTGGCTTCGCGGTCGGGCACGCGGCGCGCTGACCGACGTCGGGCGTGCCGCCGACGGCCGGCGCGGCGCCCGGCGTCAGGTCCGACAACGCGCCATCGAGCGTGTCGATGGCCCCGGCGCTGGCGGTCTTCGCCGCGGCGTCGCCGGCGTGCGAGCGCCGGCCGCACGACACGAGCATGAGACAGACCGCGGCCATGACGGCGACGACTGCCACGGGGCGGAGTAGTCGCGTTACGAGGCCCACAGCCCGCCGTACTCCGCGCGATGCCGCTCACGCAGGCTCTCAAACCGTTGCCGAAAACCCTCCGTCTCGATCTCCGGCGTCGTCATGATGATGGCGTCCTCGTTGTTGTCCGTGTAGTAGCGCACGCGCCGTCCGACGTTGGCGAAGCCGTACTTTTCGTACAGGCGCCGCGCCGCTTCGTTCGAGGCACGCACCTCCAGCGTCACCACTTCCTGGCCGCACTCCATCGCCTGCTCGATGGCGGCGATCAGCAGCCGTTCGCCGATGCCCAGCCGCCGGTGACTCTGACGCACCGCGACGGTGACGACGTGCGCCTCTCCAGCCATCAGCCACACGCCGATGAACCCCAGCAGGTACTCGTCCGCGGGCCCTGGCTCCGCTCCGACGATGCGCCGGATTGCGCCCCACACACCAGGTGACGGCGCGGGCGGCCGCGCGTCCCGCCATTCGCTGATGACGGTGTATCGGGCGATCTTGTTCGTCAGCTCGCGCCGGTAGGCGGTCTGCGGCCATGCTGAAGGGAACGACTCGCGCTCGATGTCCGCGACCTGCGCGATGTCGTCGACGGACATGGGGCGGAAGCGGGTGTGAAGAAGCGTGCGCATGCGCCCTCAGTCTAGCAGCGGCGGCGCGCCGGAGCGGACCGAAAGCCGCGCCCTCACCGCGGCAGCGACGGACGGCCAATGGCCTGGTACAGCTGCCGGTAGCGCGCGTAGTTCTCCATCACGCGCCGAACGTACTGCTGCGTCTCGTCGAATTCCAGGTCCTCGACGAACAGATCCTCGTCGCCGCCGGAGGAATTCTGCGCCGCCGTCGCGGCGCCGGGCCCGCCGTTGTACGCAGCGAGCGCGTGGTACGCATTGCCGTCGAAATGTCGCAGTTGGTCCGACAGGTAGTTCGCGCCGAAGCGCAGGCTGAGCTTCGGCCGATACAAGTCGCTGGCAGTGAACGCCGTCATGCCGAGTCCATCGGCGATCGCGGCGCCCGTCGAAGGGATCACCTGTGTCAGCCCGAGCGCCCCGGCCGACGAGCCGGCTTGCGCGTCGTAGAAGCTCTCCTGCCGCACCAGCGCGAGCAGCAGCAGCGGCGGGACGTGCTCGTCGGTCGCCGCGGCCGAGGCGAGGTCGCCGTACGCCAGCGGATATGCGACGCGCAGCAGATCGTCGGGTGGCTGCTCGCCCGGCTTCCCGAACTTCGCGATGAGCATCGTTGCGGCGCGCGAAGCGAGGCTCGTGCGACCCTCGCCATCGAGGCGCTGCGCGGCGTAGAACAGATCGCCCGCATCTTCGCCGAGCATCGACCGGTAGACCGCGTCCGACTGCGCGTGGAGGCCGACGTCGTCGAGCGCCGCCGCGGTGTTCCATCGAACGTCGGACTTGAGCGCCGGATCCGCCGCCTGCGGATCGATCCCGGTGCCAGCCTGGACGTAGGAGGCGATCTTCTGCCAGTCGATGGCGCCCCCATCGAGGTTCGACGTCCCCTCCCGGGTCTCGTTCCGGCGGAGCAACACCTCAGCCCGCAATGCGTAATAGCTTCCCATCGTTCCCATGTCCGTGTCGTCGATGAGCTTCTGGAGTACCGGCGCGGCGAGGGCGTCGCGCTCGGCGAGCAGCGCGCGGCCCTGCCAGAAGCGCGCGCGCGCGGCGTCCTCACCGCTCGACGCGGGCACGATCGACCCCCAGGTCACCGCAGCGCCGGCGTAGTTCCCCGCGCGGTACAGCGCCAGCCCCCGGCGGAACGCGGCGTCCGCGTGCCACTTCGACGCCGGATAGCCATCGGCGAGGGCGACGTACACGGCCAGCGCCTCGTTGTGGCGCCCGGCGGATTCGAGCAGGCGTCCGCGCCACCACAGCGCGTCGGCGGCACGCGGCGACGCAGGATCGAGATCGTGCGCACGCGCGTAGCCATTGATCGCGGCGGTGTAGTCCCCCGCCCGTTCGTCGAGCGCGGCGAGGTAGTACGTCGCCTCCGCGGCGTGGTCGGCCACGGCGACCGCGCTGGTCAGGGCCACGCGCGCCGCCTCGTCGCGGCCGGCGCGATAGTCGACGACGCCGCGCACGTAGTCGCTCACCGGCACGGCCGCCGCGTCGAGTTCGTCGAGCAGGTCAGGCGCGACGGCCGCCTCCGGGTACGCCGCAATCGCCAGTAGCTCGTCATCGGCCCACGCCGGATTGCCGAGGCGCCTCTTGATCGCGCCGGTGCGCGCCAGCGCCGACGCGGCATCCCCTCCTTCGATCCGGGCTCGGTCATACCACTCGATGGCTGCGGCGTCCGCCTGCCCTTCCTGAAGCGCGGCGGCGAAGCTGAACGTGAACGACGATCGAAACTCGGGAAGCAGCGTCGTGCTCGCACGCACGGCGTCGGCCGCGGCGAGCGCATCGGGAATCCGCCCCACGCGCGCCAGCAGCTTCGCCCGTTCGATGCGCGCGAAGTCGGCCAGCACGCCGTTCGCCGCGATGTAGCGCTCGTAGTTGTCGAGGGCGCCCTGCATGTCTCCGAGGTCGTCGAGTGCCGACGCGAGCATGTAGCGCGCCTCGCTGCCGTCCGCGGCCGGTCCGGCCGCCGCAAGGTAGGCATCGAGCACCGGACGCGCGTCTGCGGGCCGGCTCACCCGAACGAGCAGTTGCGCCTGTGCGAGCCGGGCACTCTGTTGCGCCGCGCCATCGCCGCCGCTCGCGATCGACGAGTAGACGCCGATCGCGCCCTCGAAATCGCCCTCGTAGCGCAGCGTGTCGCCGAGCGCCGGATCGGGCGGAGAGGGCGTCGTGGTGGGCGTCGGCTGCGGGGCGGACGTAGCCGCCGGGGTGTCCGACGAAGCCGGCGTAGCCGTCGGCGACGCCGTCGACTCGCTGCACGCCGCAGCGGCCAAACCGATGACTGAGGCAACGAGTACGGCCCTGGCGGGGAGACGTCGGCGAGGTTCTGCCATGTGGTTACCGCCCGGTCGACGTGCTTTTGACAGGGTTTCAAGGCGAATGGTACCTTCGAAAAAGAAGCCCTCGCAATCTGGCATCGTGAAATGAACCTGCTCCGACTTACGATCATCGACGCGGCCGGCGGCATCAGCTTCGTAGCTCCGGGCGAAGCATTGCCGGCCGTCCTCAAGGCCTGCGCGGGAAATCCGGCCCAGACCGGCGATATGATCGTGCGCGCCGAACAGTATTACGGCGGGCTGCGGGAGCGCATCGAGAACGGCCTCGCCATCTTCGACGAGCGCAACACGCCCGGTCATTACGACGCGATCCATGCGGCGCTCGAACACGCCCGCCCCGACGAATCGCCGCTCTTCCGCATCGTCGATGACGTCACGCGCGAGGCCAGCCTGCGGCCGGTCAAGGCGGGCGCCGTCGTCGTCAACCTCATGGACCGCCGCATCATCACGCTTCAGAACGGCTACCAGGAGATCACCCGCACCGGTCGCGGCGAGATCTTCGACGGCGAGCGCATGACGGGCGCGAGCTTCACCTACCGCCTGCCGAAGAACTGGGCGCTCGTCCCGTGACATCGCCGGCCGATCGCCCCCGTCCCCTCGTCGGCGCGCGTCGCGTATCCTGACGCAATGGAACTCCCGCGCGACCGGTGGCCCGGGCGCCCAGTCTGGGCGGAGGTAGACCTCGACGCACTCGCGCACAACGTGCGGGCGCTCGCCGCGCGCGCCGCACCGGCGAAGCTCTACGCCATCGTCAAGGCGAACGCGTACGGCCACGGCGCCGTCGCCGTCGGCGAGGCCGCGCTCGAGGCGGGCGCCGCCGGACTGGGCGTGGTCTGCGTCGACGAAGGGGAGGAGCTGCGGCGGGCAGGCATCGAGGCGCCGGTGCTGGTCGTCGGTTTCACCCAGGCGTCGGAGGCCGAGCGCGTCGTAGAGCTGCGCCTCACGCCCACCGTCGACACGATGCAGGTCGCGCTGGCGCTGTCGCGCTTCGCCGCGACGAGCGGCGTCGTGCAGCCGATCCACGTCGAGCTGGAGAGCGGCCTCAACCGTCACGGCCTCGAACTCGAGGCCCTCGTGCGGTTCGCCGAGAGCGTGCGTGCGCTGCCGAACATCGAGGTCGAGGGGCTCTTCACGCACTTCGCCGCCGCCGAGGAAGGCGACAGGACGTTCACCGACATGCAGTACCGCGCATTGCTGGACGCGTCGGCGCGCCTGCCGTGGATCCCGATGCGCCACTGCTCGGCGTCCGCGAGCGTGCTCATCGATCCCGGCATGGCGCTCGAGGCCGTCCGCGCGGGCCTCGGCATCTACGGCTACGAGCCGGCGCCGGGCTGTGCAGGCACGGTCGACTTGCGGCGCGTGCTCTCGCTGAAGAGCCGCGTCGCCCGCGTAATCGAGGTTGCCCCCGGCGCGACCGTCGGCTACGGCCGGACCTGGCGCGCTGAGCGCCCATCCACCATCGCGCTCGTGATGTGCGGCTACGCCGACGGTCTGCGGCGCGCGCTCTCGAACCGAGCGCAATTGCTCGTGCGTGGCCGGCGCGCGCCGATCGCCGGCCGCATCGCAATGGACATGTGCATGCTCGACGTGACGGATGTGCCGGGCGTTGCGCCGGATGATGAAGTGGTTATCATTGGACCGCAGGGTGGCGAGCGCATCGACGCCGATGAGCTGGCCGGTCTGGCGGACACCATCTCGTGGGAGATCCTGGCCGGGATCAGCGCCCGCGTGCCGCGGTTGTACCTGCGGGGCGGCTCGATCGTCGCACAGACGACATTGAACCAGCGGGCGCCGGCAGCCCCCCACGAGGCGGCGGCTCCGGCTCACTGAGGACGCACATGCCAGCGCAAACGCCGAACGTCTTCACCTATCCCCGGAACGAGCCGGGCACGCGCGGCCACCTCGATCTCGTCGAGCCGCTGCGCGCATTGCCCCGGCTGCTGGCCGGAGAACTCGATGGCATCACGGAGGCCGAGGCGACGCGCCGGCCGGCGTCCGGCGGCTGGTGCATCAAGGAGATCGTCGGCCACCTGCGCGACGCGGCCGAGGTGTACCACAAGCGCCTCTACATGATGTCGACACAAACCGACCCCGTGCTCGAGCCGTATGACCAGGACGCGTATTCGCGCGAACACGGCTACATGGAGCGCACGATCGACTCGATGCTCGCCGAGCTGGCCGAGTTCCGCGCCGACACGGTCCAGCTCCTGACGACGCTTGTCAACTGGAACTGGGCGCGCTCCGGCCAGCACCTGGAGGCCGGCCGCATGAGCATACGCCAGATCGTGGACCACATGGTGCGCCACGAGACCGGCCACGTCGAAGAGATCCGCCGCCTCCGCAGCCCGTAGGGGCGCAGCCTGCTGCGCCCGCGTGTCTGCTGCGCCCGCCCCACCGCCATGCCGTGCCCGGCCCGCACTCTATTTCCTGTCGAACAACGCTCGCACGCGCTCCGGGACTAACGTCAACGCTCCGATGACGATCGCGAGCACGACAAGCGCCGCGCCCGTCACGAACGTCAGGATCGCCCCGGTACTTCCACCGCCGATGATGCCCTGCGCCGCCGTCAGGATGCCGATGAACAGCGTCAGCAACGCAAGCACGAAGCCGGCGAACCGCACGCGCAGCTTCGGCAGATCTTCGGACGCCGGAGGCCGCGGACGGGCGCCGTTCGGCGGCGGCGAAGGTGTCGGCGGCGCCATGGTGCGCGATTCGCCGGGCTCACCGTGGCGGCGCTCGCGTTGACGCCGCTTGCGGCCCCTCTTCTCGGGCATCGTCCTACTCCACGGCGCCGAGCGCGAGGCCGATCAGCCGGTACGTGAGCTTGGCGGCGAGCTGGGCGCACGAGCGCGGCCCGAGCGACGGCGACAGCTCCGTCACGTCGAATCCCGCGATGCGCTTCGCCTTCGCCACGGCCGTCAACAGGTCAGAGACCTCGTCCCAGTGCAGTCCTCCCGGCTCCGGCGTGCCGACCGCCGACATCTCCGACGGGTCGAAGTGGTCGAGGTCGATCGTGATGTAGACGTCATCCGTCAGCCGGCGGACCACGGCGTCGGCGCCCGCCGCGCGATACTCTCGCGGCGAGAAGAACCCGAGGCCGCGTTCGCGGATCAGCGCGGCGTCCTCGGCCGACGCGCTGCGCAGACCGACCTGCGTGACCGGCGCGACTTCGAGCGCGCGCCGCAGCGTGCAGGCGTGGTTGTAACGCGAGTCCAGGTACGCATCGCGCAGGTCGGAGTGTGCGTCGAACGCCAGCACGGAAAGCCCCGGCGTGCGCCGCGCGTGCGCGCGCACCGCACCGACCGCGACGGTGTGCTCGCCCCCGAGCGTGACGACGAACTTGCCCTGATCCAGCAACTCGCCCACGACGGCTTCGATGCGGTCCGTCATCGCCTCGGGAGAACCCGTGTGCGGTGCCAGCTCCGGCAGCGTGTGGATGCCGTGGCGGTACGGCTCGATGCCGAGCCCTACGTCGTACAGCTCCATGTCGGCGGACGCCTCGATGATCGCCCGCGGACCGTCGCGCGTGCCTGCGCGCGCCGTCACCGTCGAGTCATACGGCACCGGGAGAACGACGGCCCGCGACCGCTCGAACGACGAGTCGGCTTCCTCGAGCGAGGCGAAGTTCACGTGGGGGTAGAAGCGCTCATCGGCCATACGATCAGGGTAGCGAGGTTAGAGGTTAGAGGTTAGAGGTTGGAGGTTGGATCTCACCCGTGGTGCGGCCTGTCGGGCCGCGACGTCCTCCCCTTCCCTCGCAGGGAAGGGGCCGGGGGTTAGGTCACTTCCGCCCGCCGGTCGAGCCGCGCAGCCGTGGATCGAGAATGTCGCGAAGCGTGTCGCCGAGCAGGTTGAACCCGAGCACGACGACGCTGATCGCGAGGCCCGGAAAGAACACAAGGAAGGGATACTTCGTGCCTCCGTTGTTCATGTTGAAGCTCAGGTCGTTCCCCCAGCTCGGCTGGCCGGACGCGACGCCGAGCCCCAGGAACGAGAGCGTCGCCTCCAGCAGCACGGCGACAGCGAACACGCTGCTGAAGCCGACGAGGATGAACGGCATGATGTTCGGCACGACGTGCCGCCA
>CAYJMJ010000006.1:0-7334 GCA_964371095.1 uncultured Dehalococcoidia bacterium
CGCGCCTTCGCGCCCGCGCGCCCCCCCCCCCCCCCCCGCTACGGCGTTCGTCGGCGGGCGCCGCCCCCAACTCCTACATGCCGGCGACGTGTTCGGGCTCGATCTTGATGATGACGCGCACGTCGCCGGGCTGGTTGTAGGGGTACTGGTCCAGGCCCATGTACTTCTTCGCCATCCTGTCGATGTGGGCGGCGGCGCCTTCGGGCGTCACGTCGACGACGCGGCCGCGGATCTCGATGTAGTGGTACGAGTTCTCGGGATCGGTGACGCTGAGCGCGACGCGCGGGTCGCGCTTGATGTTGCGCACCTTCCGGCGCTTCTGCTCGCTATTCACGATGACGTAGGCGCCATCGAAGTCCACCCAGACGGGCGAGACCTGTGGTGAACCATCCTTGTTGATGGTGGCGAGGTGGATGAAGCTCTTGCTTTCGCTCACGAGCTTCTTCTGGTCGTCGGTGAGCTTGACAGCCATGTCGAGATCGTCTCCTTGTGCGCGACGCGCCGCCGGGGGTGCTCGCCCGGGTTACGCCGTGTGCATTGCCGGGATATGTGCGGTTCTTTTCAGTCTGGCAATCAGCGACCGGGCACGCAATGCGCCATCGAGGCAACGTTCGCGCGGGGCATCCAAGCCCCACCATGGCCTGGCGACGCGGTGCGGGGGCGGAGTTCACGCGCCGGTCGAGCTCTCGTCGGGCGGTTCGGCGCCGGGATCGGGCTCGGGCGCGAGTTCGGGTAGCGTGACTTCCGCGGCAGCCTTTCGGGCGCGCAGGTCGTAGTACAGCAGCGTCTGCGCGGCCACGCCGAACGGGATGATGAGCGCCCCCACGACTGACGCGATCGTGGCTGCCGTGAGTGGCGGCAAGAGCTGCGCGGCGCTCGCCATCAGCGACGGACCCGCGACGACGAGCACGATGACGAGCAGGATGCCGAATGTGCGCCACCAAGCGCCCTTGACGATCGACGAGCTTGCGTCGAGCGCGGACCAGTTGCGCTTGTCTTCGAGCATGACCGCCCATGCGCTGAAGGTCCATCGGATCACGAAGTAGGGGAGCGCAACGAGCGAGAGGAGCGACAGGGCGGCAGCGAGCAGGCTCGTCGTAAAGAGCCTGCCGAAGTGCTCGAAGGCCGCGTCGATCGAGCGCGTGAATTCCGGCCTCGTGCCCGTTGCGGCGTCGTTCGTGGCGTGGATGAGCGCGCCGGCCGCGATGATCGTCACGAGCGTGCCCGCGATCTGTACGGCGGCGCCGGCTGCCGTGGCGGCACCCTCATTCGCGATGCGGTCCTGCAACACCGCGGCCAGCATTTGCAGCGGCGCCGTGGTCAACGCGATGAGGAACATCGGGCCGAAGTTGCGCGCGTACAGGCGCCACGCGAGTCCGATGATCTCGCCGAGATCGTGCTGGCCGCGCAGGTCGATTGTCTTCAAACGAGGCCCAGGCGGCGGAAGCTGTCGTCGACGTGGCGGGTGTAGATGCCGTAGTCGAAGATCTCATCCAGCTTCGCGGCGTCGAGGCGGGACGTGAGATCGGGATCGGCCTCGAGGAAGGCGCGGAACGGGGCGCGCTCCTTCCATGCGCGCATCGCGTTGCGCTGCACGATGGTGTAGGCGTCCTGGCGCGAGAGCCCTGTCTCGATCAGGGCGAGCAGGACGCGCTGGGAAAAGACGAGGCCCTGCGTGATCTCCAGGTTCTGGCGCATGCGCTCCGGGTAGACATTGAGGTCGCGCACGATGCCGGTGAACAGCGACAGCATATAGTCGAGCAGCGCGCAGGAGTCGGGCAGCGTGATGCGCTCCGTCGACGAGTGGGAGATGTCGCGCTCGTGCCAGAGTGCGACGTTTTCCATCGACGTCACCGCGTAGCCGCGAATGACGCGCGCGAGCCCGCAGACGCGCTCGCACAGCTCGGGATTTCGCTTGTGCGGCATGGCGCTGGAGCCGGTCTGGCCCTCGGCGAACGGCTCCTCGGCTTCGAGCACCTCGGTGCGCTGGAGGTGGCGTAGCTCCAGCGCCATGCGCTCGAGGCCGGCGGCGATGACGGCGAGCGTGTTGACGAACGTCGCGTGGCGATCGCGGGGCACGACCTGCGTGCTGATCGGTTCGACCGAGAGCCCCAGTCCGATGCAGACCTTCTCTTCGACGTCCGGCGGCACGGTGGCGTGCGAGCCGACTGCTCCGCTGATCTTGCCGTACGAGATCTGGGCCTTCGCCTCGGCGAGGCGGCCCTGGGCGCGGCGAATCTCCGCGGCCCATCCCGCCAGCTTGAGGCCGAAGGTCGTTGGCTCTGCGTGGACGCCGTGCGTTCGGCCCATGCAGATGGTGTCTTTGAACTCGATGGCGCGCCGCTCGACTACCTCGCGCAGGTCGTGGAGGTCGTGCTCGAGGATCGTCGCGGAGTCGCGCAACTGGAGCGCCGTCGCGGTGTCCCACACGTCCTGCGAGGTGAGCCCGAGGTGGACCCAGCGGCCCTCCTCGCCGAGGCTGTCGGCGACGGACTTCAGGAACGCCGTGACGTCGTGGTGGGTCTCCGCCTGGTAGCGGGCGACGTCGTCGAGGTCGTAGCGAGCGCGGCGCACCTTCTCGGCGTCGGCGCGCGGCAGGCGGCCAGCGTCGGCCCAGGCGTCGACGACGGCGATCTCGACGGCGAGCCAGCGGTCGAGCTTGCCGCGCTCGGTCCAGATGGCGGCCATCTCGGGGCGGGAGTAGCGCTCAATCATTGCGGTTCACCGCCACGTGGAACGCGGGCGCAGCAGGCTGCGCCCCTACACGGTACGGGTCGGCGTGTCGTTCAATCGAGGGTCTCACGGGGCAGTCTATCCGGATGCCAGCGATTCGCGGTACTTGTCGTACGCCCGGCGGATGTCGTCGTGCTTGAGCGCCAGGATCTCGGCGGCGAGCATTGCGGCGTTCCTCGCGCCCCAGGCGCCGATGGCCACGGTGGCGACGGGCATGCCGGGCGGCATCTGCACCATCGAGTAGAGCGCGTCGATGCCCTTGAGTTCGCTCGAGGCGAGCGGCACGCCGATCACGGGGAGCGGCGTGTACGCCTTGCAGGCGCCGGGCAGCGCGGCAGCGCCGCCCGCGGCGGCGATGATCACCTCGAACCCGCGCTCGCGCGCCGACGAACAGAACTCGCGCACGCGATCCGGGTTGCGGTGCGCCGACATCACGTGCACCTCATGCTCAATCTGGAAGCCTGCCAGCGCATCGATACACGGCTGCATCGCTTCCCTGTCCGACTTCGAGCCCATCAGGACGGCAACGAGTGCGCTCAACGGTTTGCCCCTCTCCCCCTGGCCCCCTCTCCCACGAGGGGCGAGGGGGAAGACTCAGCGGCGGCGACCTCGCCGGCTCCGATATCCCTGCGGTAGTGCACGCCGTCGAAGCGGATGCGGCCGATGTTGCGGTAGACCTTCTCGCGCGCGGCGGCCATCGTCGGTGCGGTGGCGGTCACCGCCAGCACGCGTCCGCCGTTCGTGACGATGCGGCCGCTCGCGTCGCGCTTCGTTCCTGCGTGGAACACGACGACGTCTGACTCGACATCGTCGAGCCCGTCGATGGGCTTGCCGGTCTCATACGGTCCGGGGTAGCCGCCGGATGCGAGCATGACGGTCACCGACGCGTGCTTCGACCATCGCACGTCGACGCGGTCGAGCGTGCCACTCGCGACGGCGAGCATGATCTCGAGCAGGTCCGATTCGAGCCGCGGCAACAGGCACTCGGTCTCGGGATCGCCGAAGCGCGCGTTGAACTCGATGACGCGCGGGCCTTCGGCGGTGATCATGAGGCCGGGGTAGATGACGCCTTTGAACGGCGCGCCTTCGGCCGCCAACGCGCGCACGGCTGCCTCCGTGACGTCGCGTCGGATCCGCGCGGCCGTGGCATCGGGAAGCCAGGCTGGCGGACTGTAGACGCCCATGCCGCCGGTGTTGGGCCCGCGGTTCCCGTCGAACACGGGCTTGTGGTCGCAGGAGAACGGCATGTGGACGACGGTCTTGCCGTCGGTGAACGCGTGCGCGCTGGTCTCGGGACCGGCGAGCCTGTCCTCGATGACGACGCTGCGGCCCGCAGCGCCGAGCGCTCCTTCGACCATCAGCGCGCGGAGCGCCTCGATGGCCTCGTCGCGCGAATCGGGCACGATCGTGCCCTTGCCGGCCGCGAGTCCGTCGGCCTTCACGACGACGTCACGCGGCCGTGACTCCACGTACGCGCGCGCCGCTGCGAAGTCATCGAATCGCGCGGACTCTCCCATGGGGATGCCGTGACGACGCATGAGGTCTTTCGCGAACGCCTTCGACGCCTCGATGCGCGCGGCCGCCTTCGACGGACCGAACGCGGCGATGCCCGCTGCTTCGATCATGTCGACCAGCCCCAGGGCCAGCGGGTCGTCCGGAGCGACGACCACGAGCCCGGCACGCCGCTCGCGCGCCATCGCCAGCACCGCCTCGCCGAACGCCGCGACCTCGTTGGCCGGGGCGTACGGTTTCGGCATCGCAAGCGGCAGGCAGTCGGCGATCTGGGCGCTGCCGGCGTTGCCCGGGGCAACGGTCAGGTCGCCGAGGCGCGGCGACTGGCGCAGCTTCCATGCGATCGCGTGCTCGCGCGCGCCGGAGCCGATGAGGAGGACGTTCATCAACGTGAGGTGCTCGACTCGAAGTGGCGGAGGAGCAGGATCACGCCGAGCGCGAAGAAGACCGGCACCGCGAGCTTACCCGGCCGCAGCCGGCTCCGCCGCCGCAGGTCGTTGCGAGTGTCCTCGATGACGTGCTCGACCCTGACGCGGCCGTTCGTGCTCTGTGCCTGGTCAATGGTCATCGTTGATTCACCTGCCGTGCCAGATTCGGATGGAGGCTAACCGAAGCAGCATACCCGTCGCTGGAGCACCGTCCCGGCCGGGGAAGATCCTTCGCTTCGCTCAGGATGACAGCGGTTTCGCTCAGGATGACAGCGGTTTCGCTCCGCATGACAGTTGAGCAGCGACCAGTGCCCAGCGACCAGCAACCAGTCACCAGATCACTCCCACTCGATGGTGCCCGGGGGCTTCGACGTGATGTCGTACACGACACGGTTCACGCCCGGCACCTCGTTCACGATACGGCTGCTGATGCGGGCCAGTACCTCGTATGGCAGGCGGGCCCAGTCGGCCGTCATGGCGTCCTCGGCGGTGACGGCGCGCAGGGCGACGACGTGGCCGTACGTGCGGTAGTCGCCCATGACGCCGACGCTGCGCGTGTCGGTCAGCACCGCGAACGATTGCCACAGCTCGTGGTAGAGCTTGGCCTTCTTGATCTCGTTCATCACGATCCAGTCGGCGGCCTGCAGCACGGCGACGCGCTCGGCGGTCACCTCGCCGATGACGCGGATCGCGAGGCCGGGGCCGGGGAACGGCTGACGGTAGACCATCTCGTCGGGCAGGCCGAGGGCAAGCCCGACCTGGCGGACCTCGTCCTTGAAGAGGAAGCGCAGCGGCTCGATAAGCTCGAACGTCATCTCCTTCGGGAGGCCGCCGACGTTGTGGTGCGTCTTGATCTTGACCGCGGTGCCGTGACCGGTGGCGCTTTCGATGACGTCGGGGTACGTGGTGCCCTGCGTGATGAAGTCGACCTTGCCGATCTTGTCCGCCTCGGCCTCGAACACGCGGATGAAGGTTTCGCCGACGATGCGCCGCTTCTGCTCCGGGTCGGTGATGCCCTTTAGCTGCGTCAAGAAACGCTCGGCGGCGTCGACGTGGACGAGCCGCATCTCCATGTGGTGCTGGAACGTGTCGACGACGCGCGCCGGTTCCTCGCGGCGCATCAATCCGTTGTCGACGAAGATGCAGGTGAGCTGGTCGCCGATCGCTCGATGGACAAGCGTCGCCGCGACGGCCGAATCCACGCCGCCCGAGAGAGCGCAGATCACGTGTCCGTCGCCGACCTGCCGGCGGATGCGGTTGATGCTGTCGGCGACGAAGTTGCCCGGCGTCCAGTCACCGCGGCAGCCGCAGATCCGGTACAGGAAGTTCTCGAGGATCTGCTTGCCGTGCGGGGTGTGGACCACTTCGGGGTGGAACTGCAGCGCGACGATGTTGCCGCCGTTCGACATGGCGGCCAGTGGCGAGTTGTCGGAGTAGGCGATCGACTGGAATCCGGGCGGCATCCGCATGATGCGATCGCCGTGCGACATCCAGACCGGGATGGAAGGTGGCACGCCGAAGAAGATCGGGGACTCGATATCCCCCTGGTGCACGACGGCGTGTCCGTACTCCCGCCGCTCGGCCGGCGCGACCTTGCCGCCGAGCTGGTGCGCCAGCGCCTGCATGCCGTAGCAGATGCCGAGCACGGGAAGATTCTTTTCGAGCACCCAGGAGGGCGTGAGCGGCGCGCCTGGCTCGTATACGCTCGCCGGGCCTCCGGAGAGGATAACGCCGCGCGGCTTGAGCTTCTCGATCTTCTCCCACGGCGTGTCCGGTGGCACCAGCTCGCAGTACACGTGGCACTCACGGACGCGGCGCGCGATCAGCATCGAAAACTGCGATCCGAAGTCGATGACAACGACGGCCTCGGGCTGGACCGGGACGGGTGGCGGCGCGTCGGACGGCGATTCGCCGCTCTTTTCGCGCGCGATCTCGAGGTACTGCGAGACCTCCACATCGCCCGAAGTGCGGACCCTGCGGGAGCTTTGTGCTTCAGCCATGCCGTATCCTGTGAATGCGGAAGCGGTGGCCTGAGTGTACCGGGCTCAGCTTCCGGCGGTCAATAAGTTCTGCTCATCGACATAAGCATTTGGACGAGAAACGTCAGTATCGAAAGGCAATCGACGCGCTGGCGGCGGGCGGCCTCGTCGCGCTGCCGACGGACACCGTGTACGGCCTCTGCGCCGTCGCGGCCGACGACGCGGCGGTGCGCCGCCTGTACGACGTGAAAGCGCGGCCCGCGGAGCAGCCGCTGCCGCTGTTCGTGGCATCGGTCGAGCAAGCGGAGCTGGTCGCGGAGATGAACGACGCGGCGCGTGCGCTCGCCGCGTCGTTCTGGCCGGGCGCGATGACGATCGTGCTGCGACGCCGGGCGTCGTACCGGACGCTCGCGGCGGGCGGCGGCGACACGATCGGCGTCCGCGTGCCCGAGGACGCGGCGATACGCGAGATCGCGGCCCAGCTCGGGCCGCTCACGGGCACGAGCGCCAACCGCTCGGGCGCTCCTGAGGCGCGCAGCGCACGGGAGGTCGAGGCGCAGCTCGACGGCGACATCGACGTCATCGTCGACGCACCCGTACCGCGGAACGGGCGGACGTCGACGGTCGTCGACTGCAGCGATGCGGCTGCGGTGCGCATCGTGCGCGAAGGGGCGATCGGCCG
>CAYJMJ010000006.1:7434-77435 GCA_964371095.1 uncultured Dehalococcoidia bacterium
CGCCAGTGACGGGCGCGACGTTGCCGCCGCTCGACCGCGATCGGGTCAACGGAGTGATGTCGCGCTACCGCGACGCCGTCGTCGCGGCGATGCGGTCCGCGCTCGATCGGCCGGGCGTCGGGCACATCGGGCTGATGCGCTACCACCTCGGGTGGGAGGACGCGGCCGGGCGCGCGGTCGCACACACCGGGGGCAAGATGCTCCGGCCCGCGCTCTGCTTGCTGTGCTGCGAGGCCGTCGGCGGTGACGCCGCTCGGGCGATGCCGGCGGCCGCGGCGATCGAACTCGTCCACAACTTCACGCTGATCCACGATGACATCGAGGACGCGAGCGACACGCGGCACGGCCGACCCACACTCTGGCGCGTCGCGGGGACTCCGCACGCGCTGAATGCCGGCGACGGCATGTTCGTCCTCGCGCAGCGCACGTTGCTCGGCCTGGTCGACGCCGGCGTGTCGCCGAATCGCGTGATCGAGGCGGCACGCATCCTGGACGAGGCTTGCGTCGCGTTGTGCGAGGGCCAGCACGCGGACATCGGCTTCGAGGCGCGCCCGCAGGTCTCGCTGGCTGAGTACGAGGCGATGATCGCGGGCAAGACCGCCGCCCTGCTGGGTGCATCGATGGCAATCGGCGCTATCGCCGGCGGCGCGGACGCAGGCACGGTCGATGCGCTCGGCGAGTGCGGACGACTGCTCGGGCTCGCATTCCAGATTCAGGACGACGTGCTCGGCATCTGGGGCGAGGCGGACGTCACGGGGAAGCCGGTGGCGGACGACATCCGCTCGCGCAAGAAGTCGTTCCCGGTCGTGTACGCGTTCGACCACCTTGACGCTGAATCCCTCGCGCGGCTGCGGGCCATCTACGCCTCGGCACCGATGAGCGAAGGCGACGTCGCGGCGGCGCTGGCGTTGCTCGAGGCATCGGGCGCGCGCGATGCCGCCGAGGCGGAGGCCGAGCGCCGTGCGGGTGCGGCGATCGACGTGATCGCGTCGTTGCCGCTCGATCGGGAGCGGCGCCGCGACATCGAGGCGCTGGCATCGTTCTTCGTGCATCGCTCGGCGTGAGGCCGGGGAGTCTCGCGGCGGGCGCGGCGCGCCGCACGGGAGGAAACGCTCATGAACAAGAAGACACTGCGTGACATCGACGTCGACGGGAAGGGCGTGCTGGTCCGCGTCGATTTCAACGTACCGATCGACAAGGCGACGGGACGGATTCTCGACGACACGCGCATCCGCGCGGCGCTGCCGACGATCGAATACCTCCGCGCGCACCGGGCGAGGACTCTGCTCGTCTCGCACCTGGGCCGGCCCGACGGGAAGGTGGTCGAATCGGCGCGTCTGGCGCCGGTGGCGGCGCGGCTGTCGGAGCTGCTCGGCCAGCCGGTCGCGTGCGCGACCGACGTCGTGGGCGCGTCGGCCCAAGCGGTTGCGGCATCGATCCAGCCTGGAGACGTCGCGATGCTGGAGAACGTCCGCTTCGAGCCGGGCGAGGAGAAGAATGACCCCGCGCTCGCGCGGCAACTGGCGGCGTTCGGCGAGGCGTACGTCAACGACGCGTTCGGGACGGCGCACCGGGCGCACGCATCGACGGCGGGCGTGGCCGCGTACCTGCCCGCCGTGGCCGGCTTCCTGATGGAGAAGGAGATCGACTACCTCGGGCGGGTCGTGAGCGATCCAGAGCCGCCAGTCGCGGCGATCATCGGCGGGGCGAAGATCAGCTCGAAGATCGCGGTATTGCAGCATTTGCTGGAGAAGGTCGGCACGCTGCTCATCGGCGGCGGAATGGCCAGCACGTTCCTCAAGGCGCGGGGCGTCGCCGTGGGCGCGTCGCTGGTCGAAGACGATCAGCTCGACACAGCGCGCGGCATTATCGCCGCGTCCGCGCGGCGCGGCGTGACGCTGGGGCTGCCCATCGATGCGGTGATCGGCGACAAGTTCGCGGCTGACGCGGAGTCCCGAACGGTGAGCGTGGACGCGGTACCGGGCGGCTGGATGATCCTCGACGTCGGACCGAACACGGTCGCTGAGTACGAGGCGAAGCTGGCCGGCGTGAAGACCGTCGTCTGGAACGGCCCGCTGGGGGTCGCCGAGTGGGCGCCGTTCGCCGGCGGATCGCACGCCATCGCTCGCTTTCTCGCGGTCGCCGACGCCACGGTGGTGATCGGGGGCGGCGAAACGGTGGCGATGGTTACCGAACTGGGCCTCGCTGACCGATTCGCGCACGTGTCGACGGGCGGCGGCGCGTCGCTGGAGTTTCTCGAAGGGCGCGAGTTGCCGGGTGTCGCCGCGCTGCTCGACAAATAGGCAACGTCGATATTTCGCGATGTGCGAAATTTGACCGGCTCTGACCGCTCTGATACCCTCTCGTGGGTCTCCGGGCTCTCCCGTGTCCCAGGAGGTTCCACATGAGCCACGAGTCTGGCAGCATCATCGCGGCCGTTACCGGCGACAGCGTTGAGATCGACCAGAGTGCCGTGCGCCAGGTCGATGCGGAGCGCGTCGAGTTGAGGCAGGCGGCGGCGCAGCACGTCCACGGCGAGAGCATGGACGCCGCCGAGAGCGCGCTGTTCGCGGTGCGGGCCGGCGAGGTGCACTTGCGGGATTGCGCGACGTTCGCGGTCATGGGCGAACGCGTCAACGTGAGGGAGAGTACGACCCTGCTCCTCTTCGCTCGCAGCGTAGAGGGCGACGTCAGGAGTGCGATCACGCCGGCCGCCGCGTTTGCCTTCGGGCTCGGCGCGGTAGCGGGAATCGCGATATTGCGGCGGTTGCGCCGCCGGTAGGAACGGGAAGCATGGCGAACGCAGAACTACAGGTGGCCCCGCGAACGGTCTTCGGGAAGAAGGTCGCTCAACTGCGCCGGGACGGCAAGACGCCGGCCAACGTTTTCGGGCACCGCCTGGAATCGCGGGCTGTTGAGGCCGACACGGCGGCGCTGACGCAACTCCTCCGGGGCATCACGAGGAACGCGATCATCAACCTGAACGTGGACGGCGAACCCACGGTCCGCACCGTCGTCGTGCGCGAGCTGACGCGCAATCCGGTGACCGACCGCCTGCTGCACGTCGACTTCTACCAGGTGTCGATGACCGAGACGATGCGCGCGGACGTGGCGCTCGTCCTCACGGGCGTATCGGACGCAGTGCTCACGTTCGGTGGGGTCCTGCTCCAAATGCTCGAGACCGTCTCCATCGAGGCGCTGCCGGCGGACATTCCGGCGCAGTTCGACGTGGACGTGAGCGTGATCACGCAGCTCGAAGGCGCGGTCCACGTGAAGGACCTGGGTATCGACACGTCGAAACTCACGCTGCACACCGATCCTGAAGTCGTCGTTGCGCGCGTCGCGTCTCCGCGTATCGTCGTCGAGGAAGTCGCGGCCGTGGTCGGCGAGGCCGAGGCCGCGGTACCGGGCGCGACGGGCGCTACGCCTGGCGCGCCGGCAACTCCGACGCCGGAGAAGTCGTAGCGAGTCGCCCGAGGTTCACAGAACGAAACGAGCGCCTCCGGAGGCGCTCGTTTCTTCGTTTCCATTGGTGCCGCTGACGCCGAGCCCGAGCTCGGGCGCGGCAGGCTGGCGACGGGCCGGCCGCGAGCGAGCCTACACGTGTCCCTGCAAGATGCCGTGCCAGTACAGCGCCGGCAGCCCGTACCGCTTGAAGAGGTACATGCTGAGGCGCTCCTTCGACTGGTCGAACGGGAACGATTCCTGCGGCTTGCCGTCGTAGTCGAACTCCGCGAGGACGAGCTTGCCGTAGCCCGTGACGAGCGGGCACGCGGCGTAGCCATCGTACTTCTGGTCGGGCAACTGGCCGTCGATGACGCGAAGCAGGTTGTGCGCGAGCACCGGCGCCTGCTTGCGAATCGCCGCGCCCGTGCGGGACGTCGGCAGGCTGCTGGCGTCGCCGAGGCTGAACACGTTGGGATAGCGCACGTGCTGGAGGGTGAACTTGTCGACGTCCACCCAGCCGGCCTCGTTGGCGAGCTGGCTGCGCTTCACGAAGTCGGGCGCGCTCTGCGGCGGCGTCACGTGGATCATGTCGTAGGGCATGATGATCTCGTCGTGCGTGTCCATGTGCTCGAAGACGGCCTGTTTCGTGTCGGCCCGGATCTCGACGAGTTCGTGCCGGAAGCGCGTGTCGATGCCCTTGCGCTGGACGACCTTGTTGAGCGTCGCGGCGTACTTGGCGACGGCGAAGATCGACGCGCCGGCAGACGCGAAGATGAGGTTTGTCTTGTCGCGCACGCCTGACTTTCGGAACGCGTCATCCGCGAGGTAGGCGATCTTCTGGGGCGCGCCGCCGCACTTCACGGGCGTGCTCGGCTGCGTGAAGATCGCCGTGCCGCCCTTGAAGTCCCGGATGAAGTCCCAGGTCTTGTCGACGTAGTCGTATGAGTAGTTGCTGCAGACGCCGTCGTGGCCGAGCGCCTCGGGCAGCCCCTTGACCTTGCCCCAGTCAATCTGAATACCGGGCGCCACGACCAGGTAGTCGTAGCTGACCATCGTTCCGCCGCTCGTGACGACGGTGTTGTCGTCGGGGCAGAGCTGCACGACCGCATCCTGGATCCAGGTTGCGCCTTTCGGGATGTAGTCAGCCTCGTTGCGCTCTGTGACTTCCTTGCCGACGACGCCGCCGCCGACGAGCGTCCACAGCGGCTGGTAGTAGTGCTTGCTCGAGGGCTCGATGATTGCCACGTCCGGATTCGGCAGTGCCTTCTGCAATCTCGACGCCACGCTCAGCCCGCCGTTGCCGCCGCCGATGACGACGACCCGATGGTGGACCTGGCTACTCGAAACGACGGGATTCCCCTGGCTGGCGCTGTCTTGCATGACACCCTCCGCGCGGCCGCACGGCCTTCTCGATTAAGTTGACTGAAGAACTACACTTTGCTGTTTGGAGGATACTGCGACGGCGCTCACCCTCTGAGGGGCCGAATGGCTCGTTGGCACGGGTCTAACGTCACATTCCCGCCAGAAGCAGCCTGCGTGCGACTCCGCGTACCGGGGGCAATCGGACTCGGGACCGGCGGACGGCGCCGATCGGACTCGGCCGGGGGATTGTGGACGGTCGCGAACGGCGGATGTCAGCGGCGTGCCGGCACGCGGGCCCTGGCCGGCGATGACCGGCGTGCGGCAAGGTCGCGCGCAGCGGCCGCGCCGCGGAGTTGCCCGCAGGCGGCGCTTATCTCGACGCCCTTTTCGACGCGGACCGTGCAGGCGATGCCTTTCTCGGCTAACGCACGCTGGAACGTCAGCGAGCGCGTGCGCGTGGGGCGATGGATGCGGTCGTCGGGCGTCGGATTGACGGGGATCAGGTTGACGTGGCAGAGGAGGCCATCGAGCAACGATGCGAGCGCGCGCGCCTGCGCCGGCGAATCGTTGACGCCCGAAATGAGGCAATACTCGAACGTGACGCGGCGGCCGGTCTTCGCGATGTACTCGCGGCAGGCGTCGATGATCTCCGGGAGCGGATAACGTTTCGCCGTGGGGATGAGCTGCTCGCGCAGCGCCTGGTCGGGTGCATGGAGCGAAACCGCAAGGCCCACCTGCAACGCCTCGTCGGCCAGCTTCCTGATCCCCCGGACCAGACCCACAGTCGAGATCGTGATGTGCCGCGCCGCCATCGCGATGCCGGCCGGATCGTTGAGCGTCTCCACGGCTCGCCAGACCTCGCCGTAGTTGGCCATCGGCTCGCCCATGCCCATGAACACGACGTTGGTCAGCGGCCGGGCGCCGCGCTCGGCCTCGTCGCGCGCGAATCCGACGACCTGCGCGACGATCTCGCCGGCGGAGAGGTTGCGCTCGAATCCGCCCTGGCCGGTGGCGCAGAAGACGCAGCCCATCGCGCAGCCAGCCTGGCTCGACACGCAGACGGTCGCCCGTCCGCGGCCGTCCCCCCGCGGGTCGTACATCATCAGCACCGACTCGATGAGCTTGCCGTCGTGGAGGCGGATCAGCCGCTTGCGCGTCAGCCCGTCGTCCGAGGACAGCTCGGCGACGACGGAGAGCTTCGGGAAGGGCAGCTTGACGGCGAGGCGCGCTCGCAGTGCGGCGGGGACGTTCGTCATGTCGTCGTAGGAACGGGCGTAGCGCCGGAACGCCCACTCCCACACCTGCCGGGCGCGGAACGCCGGCTGGCCCAGGGTTTCGACGAGGGCCACCAGTTCGTTCAGCGACAGGTCATACAGGGAGTTCATCGCTCCAGTCTAGCGGACCCATGCCCCGGCCACGGATGCGTGAGCGTCGGGACCATCTGCGCCTCGTCGCGTGCCGCGGGCCGGGAGCGAGAGCCATTCCCCGAACCGGCGTTTGGCGCGACAATGCGCGCGACAACCGTCGACAGCGAACAGGAGACCCAAATGAGCGGCGACGTCTACGTCGGGCGGGATTACGGACGGCACGATTTCGTGATCGACGCGGACACGGTGGCGAAATATTGCGATGCCGTCGACGACCGGAACGCGATGTACACGGGCCCGTCGCCGTTCGGCGGCCCGGTCGCTCCTGCGCTGGTCCGCCACTCGGAGGTGTATGCGTACCACGAGCCGGACGGCCCAGCGCCGATCTGGTACCTGCCGGCGCTCGTCGGCAATCTCCACGCGCGCCAGGAGTTCGAGATGTTCGCGCCGGTGCTCGTCGGCGACGCCATTCACACGCGCTCGTTCATCGCCGACCGGTACGCGAAGCGGGGGCGCGACTACGTGGTGAACGAGGTGCTCTACTTCAACGCGGACGACGCGCTCGTGGCGCGCGGCCGTACGTACCAGAGCTTCCTGCAGGAGAAGAAGGACGATGGCGTCGTCATCGACCGGACGCGCGAGAAGATGCCGGGCCGGAAGTTCGAGGTGGACGTATCGGGCGCCATCGAGGAGATTCCGGCGCTTCAGAAGCAGATCTCGCTGGATATGTGCTGGAAGTTCAGCGGACCGCGGAAGAACTACCACAACGACCGGGAGGCGGCGATCGCGTGGGGCTTCCCGGAGATCGTCGTGCAGGGGATGATGTCGGTGTGCTTCCTGTCGGAGATGATGACGAACCGCTTCGGCGCCGGCTGGATCGCCGGGGGCAAGATCAACGTGAATCTCGTGAACATCGTCTGGCAGACGGATCGGCTGACGTGCCGCGGCTACGTACGCGAGATCACGCCGGAGGGTGAGCGGCGGCGCGCCCATCTCGACATCTGGTGCGAGAAGGAGGACGGCACGAAGGCGACGATCGGCACGGCGAGCGCGGTCGTCTAGGCGTGGCTTCCGGATGCCTACTCGCGCGCGAGGAAGAGGACGATGCCGGCGGTCATCACCCAGCCGATGAGCGTCAGCAGGATCGGCATGTCGCGCAGCAGCACCTCCTCCGGGCTGCCGCCTTCCTTCCGGGTGTGCACCAGGTACAGGTAGCGGAAGATGCCGTAGAGGACGAACGGGATCGTCAACATCATGGTGTGGTTCCTGGGCAGGCCATCGGCCGTGAAGGTGTACAGGCCGTAGGCCATGAGCACGGCGGCGGTCACGGTCGAGCCCATCTGGTCGAGCAGCCCGGTGGAGTACTCGTCGAGGATCTTCCGATGGCTCCCGGCTCCGTCCTGCAACAGCTCCAACTCGGCGCGGCGCTTGTTGATGCCGAGGAACAACGCACCCAGCGCCGTCACCACGTACAGCCACGGCGAGATCGGCACGTCGATCGCGAGCGCGCCGGCCATCGCCCGGAGGACGAAGCCCGCGGCGATCACCATGAGGTCGATCAGCACGATGTGCTTGAGCCGGTAGGAGTACGCGAGCATCAGCACGGTGTACCCCAGGATGACCGTGCCCATCTTCCAGTCGAGGGCGAATGCGCCAGCGTTCCCGACGGCGAACAGGACGGCGGCCGAGATCCAGGCGGTGCGCACCGGCAACAGCCCGGCGGGTATCGGCCGCTTCCGCTTGCGCGGGTGTGCGCGGTCGCTCTCGATGTCGCGGATGTCGTTCACGAGGTAATCGGCGCTCGACACGAGCGCGAAGCAGGCGAAGGCGACCATCGATTCGAGCAGCTTGGGCACCCAGGTCGACGGTTCGCCGATGTGGTACTGCTGGCCGATGGAGAAGATGAAGGCGAGGAAGACGATGCCGTTCTTCGTCCACTGGCGCGGCCGCATGGCGATGAGCAGATAGCGAAGCTGAGAGAACGCGCCCTCGCGTCGCATCTCGGCGGGCGCCCGATCGGCGGAGTCTGCTCGGCGGACGGCCAGCGCTGCTTCCTCCTTAGCCATATCGTCGAATCATATCGTACGCCTGCGGGCGGCAGGAACGAGGTCCGGGAAGAACCTAGAACTCATAACGACCGGTGAGTGGCGACGGCCACCGGCTGGGGGGCGCGCTCAGCCGGCATCGGCCGTTAGAGGGGCAGGTTGCTGTGCTTCTTGGCGGGTGTGCTGTCGGTCTTGCCGCGCAGCATCTCGAACGCGTGGATGACCTTCGACCGCGTATCGCGCGGATCGATGACGTCGTCGACGTAGCCGCGCGCGGCGGCGACGTACGGGTTCGCGAAGCGCTCGGCGTAGTCCGCCGTGAGCTGCGCCCGCTCGGCGATCGGGTCGGCCGCTTCCTGGAGGCGCGACCGGTACAGGATGTTCACCGCCGGTTCCGGTCCCACCACCGCGATCTCGCCCTGGGGCCACGAGAAGTTCATGTCGGCACGCAGGTGCTTCGAGCCCATGGCGTCGTAGGCGCCGCCGAACGCCTTGCGCAGGATCACCGTCACCTTGGGCACCGTCGCCTCGGAGTAGGCGTAGACGAGCTTGGCGCCGTGCACGATGATGCCGCCGTACTCCTGCGCCACGCCCGGCAAATAGCCGGGCACATCGACGAGCGTGAGGATCGGGATGTTGAACGCATCGCAGAAGCGGACGAACCGCGCCGCCTTGCGCGACGAATCGATATCCAGCACGCCGGCGAGATACATCGGCTGGTTGGCGACGATGCCGACGGTGCGTCCGGCGAGGCGCGCGAAGCCGACGCAGATGTTCTGGGCGAACAGCGCGTGGACTTCCATGAAGTCGCCGGCATCGACGACCTGGTGGATCACCTCGCGGACGTCATAGCTCTTGGTCGAATCATCCGGGACGATGCCGAGGAGGTCATCCGAGCGGCGGGCCGGATCGTCACCGGTGTCGACGGCCGGCGGGTCGTCCATGTTGTTGAGGGGCAGGAATGAGACGAGGCGGCGCACCTCCAGGAGCGTATCTTCCTCGTTCTCGATCGCGAAGTGGGCGACGCCGCTTCGTGACGCGTGCGCCATAGCGCCGCCGAGCTCCTCGTGCGTCACGTCCTCGAACGTGACCGACTTGATGACATCGGGCCCCGTGATGAACATCTGCGAGGTGTTCTGCGTCATGAAGACGAAGTCGGTGAGCGCAGGCGAGTAGACGGCGCCGCCGGCGCACGGGCCCATGATCACGGAGATCTGCGGGACCACGCCCGATGCCAGAACGTTGCGCAGGAAGACGTCGCCATATCCGGCAAGGCTCGCGACGCCCTCCTGGATCCGGGCGCCGCCCGAGTCGTTGATGCCGATGACCGGCGCGCCCGTCTTGAGCGCCAGGTCCATCACCTTCGACATCTTCTCGCCCATCGCCTCGGACAGGGAGCCGCCGAACACGGTGAAGTCCTGCGAGAAGACGAACACGCCTCGCCCGTCGATCTTGCCGTAGCCGGTGACGACGGCATCGCCGAGATAGTGCTGCCGGTCGAGCCCGAACTCGGTGGTGCGGTGCACCATGAGCTGGTCAAGCTCCTCGAACGTGCCCGGGTCGAGGAGGATGTCGATGCGCTCGCGGGCGGTCAGCTTGCCGCGCTCATGCTGCGCTTCGATCCGCTTCAGCCCGCCGCCGAGGCGCGCCTGGTCCTTCATCTGGAGGAGTTTCTTGAGGCGTTCTTCGTTTGACATCGCCACGATCGTAGCAGAGGGAGGCGGTTGGCGGTACGCGGCGGCACGTCCGGGCGGACCCGAGCGAGCGCCTGGGCGGCGCGGCACGCACCGTTACACTTCAGGCATGACGCAACCAGAATCGAGCGACCGAATGAGGCAGCTTGTCGCCGCCGTTGGGCAGGGGCAGACGAATGGACGCACCCTGACCCGCGAGGAAGCTCGATTCGCGCTCGAGGCGATCATGGACGGCGTGGCCACGCCGGCGCAGGCAGGCGCGCTGCTGCTGCTCCAGCGCTTCCGCGGCGAGTCGCCCGACGAACTGCTCGGATACGCCGACGCGGTGCGCGGCCGCATGCGGCCGTTCAATCCGCGGGTCGATGGGCTGCTCGACGTCGGCAGCCCGTACGACGGGCGCGCGAAGCACGTCGTGGTGAGCCCGGCGGCGAGCATCGTCGCCGCGGCGGCGGGTGTGCCGATCGTCATGCACGGCGAGCCTGACATGGGTCCGAAGCGCGGCGTCGCAGTCGGCGACGTGATCGCGGCGCTGGGCGTCGATACGGAACTGGAGCCGGAGGCCGTCGCTCGAGGCATCGAGTCCTGCGGACTCGGCTACGTGCGACAGGCGCGGCTCGTGCCGGATCTTCGTGCGCTGAAGCCGCTTCGGGAGGAGCTGGGGCTGCGGACGCCGCTGCACACGGTCGAGAAGATCCGCGGCCCGGGGCAGGCGACGTACCACATCGTGGGCGTGGCGCACATGCCGTATCTCAAGCTGTTGGGGCCTGTGCTCGCGGGACTGGGCTACCGGAGGACGATGGTCGTGCAGGGCATGGAAGGCCACGAGGACGTTCCGACGTCGCGCGGCGCCCGCATCGTCGAGATCGACGAGCGCGGCGAACACGAAAGCAGAGTCGATGCGACGGCGCTCGGCCTGGAGCCGGCGACGGACGAAGACCTCGCGCCCGGCGACGCGCGGCGCTCGGCGCGGTTCACGCTGGCGGTGCTGGAAGGCACTGCGAGTCCGTCGCAACGGGACCTGGCGCTGCTGAACGCCGCCCTGCGCATCCGGGTCGCCGAGCGGGCCGCCGACCTGCCGGCGGCGCTCGACCGCGCGCGCGCGGCGCTTGCGTCGGGCGATGCGCTGCGGCGGTTGGAGTCGTGGCGGCAGGTCGGTTGAGATCTCGCCGCAGGAACGAGCTTCAGATGCGCCCGAAACGCCGGGCGGACAGGTCTGAAGACCTGTCCCTACATCGCTTTGCGCTCGCCCGTCCCGTCAAGGAAGCGGCCGATGGTTAGGTCGACCGCGATATGATGCGGGCGCTGCAGGGATGCGTCACATGACTAGCAGTAAGGAACAACAAGAACTGTATGCGGTTCGCCTCCTCTTCGAGGCGACGCATCCGGACGAGCCGGGTCCCAGTCAGATGTGGGAAGACCGGATCGTCGTGGTGCGCGCTGCCAGCGAAGACGAAGCCGAAAGCCGAGCTCGCGAGTTGACGGCGAGTCAGCGCCACGAGTACAAGAACGAGTTTGGCAACCGAGTCGCCTGGCAGCTTGTCGACGTCTTGGACGTGAAGCGCCTCTTGGACGGCACGCTACACGAAGGAATGGAGGTGTACTACTCACTCCTAGATGCAGACGCGGCGGACGCGTTACGGCGATCGGTCGGCAAGCCGCGGCCGTAGATCGTCGCACGCAGGTCGCCCCTACGACACCGGCGGGCGCTTGTCGGCCCAGGGCTGCAGCTGTTCGAACGCGCGGCATGCGCGCAGGACGAGGGCGTCCTCGTACGCGCGGCCGATGACGTGCAGGCCGACGGGCAGCCCCTTCGCGTCGAACCCGCACGGCAGTGACGCGGCCGGCTGGCCGGTCAGGTTGAATGGCTGCGTGTACGGCATCCAGCCGTACTTCGGCACCTTCGCGCCGCCGATCTCACGCGGCTCCTCGCCGATTGGGAACGCCGTGACGGAGACGACGGGCGTCAGCAGCAGGTCGTACGTCTCGTGGAACCGCTGCATGTGATGCCAGATCGCCATTCGGCGGTCCATCGCGCGGTAGACGTCGACACCGCTCGTGCCGCTGCCGAACGCGAGGAACTCGCGCGCAGGATCGTCGAGTTGCGCGATCTCGTCGGCGCTGAGCTTGCCGAGCCAGTCGGCATCCGACGTCGCGGCGATGGTGAAGAACGTGAAGTCGGCCGCCGGGCTCGCGAATCCGGGCGTGGCCTCCTCGACCGTGCAGCCGAGATCGGCGAACCGCCGCGCGGCCGCTTCGCACACCGCCCGCACTTCCGGGTCGACCGCCGCGTAGCCCAGATCGGCCGACCATGCGACGCGCAGCCCTCGCACGCCGCCGTCGACCTCCGCCAGGAACGAGCCGGGGTAGTCGCACACCGAGAACGGGTCGGCCGGCTCGTGCCCCGCCATCACGTCGAGGGCGAGCGCCGCGTCGGCGACCGTGCGCGTCGTCGGGCCACGGTGCGTCAGCGTCGGCCAGCCGCCCGGGTTGCGCGGCACGCGACCGTACGTGGCCTTGAAGCCGAAGACGCCGCAGAGCGACGCCGGGATACGGATCGAGCCGCCTCCATCGCTGCTCAGGGCGATCGGGCCCAGGCCTGCCGCCACCGATGCCGCCGCGCCACCGCTCGACCCGCCGGACGTCCTTGTGACGTCCCACGGATTGTGCGTCGCGCCGAAGAGCTTGTTCTCGGTCGTCGGGATGAAGCCGAATTCCGGCGTGTTCGTCTTGCCGAGGTGGATGCCGCCGGCGTCGAGCAGGCGCTTAACGACGAACTCGTAGCCCTCGGCGATACGGTCCTTATAGAGCAAGGAGCCCTTCGTCGTCGGCAGGCCTTTCACATCGAAGAGGTCCTTGATGGAGATGGGCACGCCGTGGAGCGGGCCCAGCGCGTCGCCCCGCATCACGGCGGCCTCCGCTTCTTGAGCCGCCGCCAGCGCGATGTCACGTGTCACGAGCACGTATGCGTTGAGGGGCGGGTTCAGCGCGTCGATCCGCTCGAGCATCGCGCGCGTCAACTCGACGGGCGAGAGCTTCCTGGCTCGGATGGCCGCGGCCATCTCGGTGGCGGGCATGAACGCGAGTTCTTCGTGCATGGTGGCCTCTCTTCGATTCGGTTCGTGGCGCGGACTTTTCAGCACGCGAAATTGCCGGTAGCCGACCTGCCGTCTCGCGTGACGGGCACCGCGCGGGCTGAAAAGCCCGCGCTACGGGATGGGGCCGCGGCTAGAAACATCGATCCCGCGGCGATGTGTGTCAACCGGCGGCCGATGCTATGATCGCCGGGCTATGAACATTACCGTCACGCCGTTCGACCGGGACTGCCACCTCGACGCCGCCGCGGCGCTGCTCGCGGACCGCCACCGCCGCGACCGCGCGCGCGAGCCGCTGCTTCCGGCGGCGTTTGACGACGCGCCGGCGTGCAAGGCCCAGATCGAGCACGCCTTCGAGAGCACCGGCTGGTACGGAGTGGTCGCCGAGGCGGGCGGCGAGATCGCCGGGTTCGCGATCATGACGCCACAGCACATCGCGGCGACGCACTTCCTGGCGAGCTTCTTCCCGCCGCGCGGCGCCTCGCTCGGCTACGGCGCGACGGCGACGAAGGCGGGCATGGAATACGACGTCTACCGCTCGATGTTCAGCGACCTGGCCGAACACTTCGTGGATCTGGGCATCTTCGAATTCGCGGCGAACGTTGCCGCAGCCGACCTGGAGACGCGCGAGGCCTTTGCTTCACTCGGCTTCGGCCGGACGATGACGTGCGCCATTCGCGACGTGGCGCCGCCGGCGCGCGGCGCCGCGACCGGCATCGAACTGCACCAGGCCAGCGCCGAAGACGCCGAGGTGATCTTCGGACTCAATGAAGAGCTGACGCTGCACCACGCGCGCTCGCCGATCTTCAACCCATACATCCGCGAGTCGGACCCGAGCAGCCACGACTTCCAGCGGAACCTGCTCAACGACCCGTCGGTCAATGCCCACTGGGTCGCGTACGAGGGCGGCCGCCCGGTCGGCATGAACACGTTCATGAAGCCGTTCTTCCTCTCGCCGATGACGGTGCCCGAGAAGACGATCTACCTGTTCCAGGGCATCGTGACGCAGGACGTGCGCGCGGGCGGGGTCGGCACGGCGATCCTGGCGAACAGCGCCGAGTGGGCGCGCGCACAGGGATACGAGCACATCGCGCTGCACTTCGCTTCGGCGAACCTGTCCGGGGCGAAGTTCTGGCAGAGCAGCGGCTTCCGGCCGATCGAGCACGGCATGCGCCGCCGCGTCGACGAGCGCATCGCCTGGGCGAACAAGTAAGCAGCGGTCGGCTTGTCAGTCTGTCAGCTGTCAGCAACAGCCTGCCGCCGGCTCCGAGCGGTCCGTGCCAACAAGATCGGCCGTTCGCGGCTGGCCAACCGACGCACTCACGGGCCGCGTATTGGTGCAGTTGCCACCGAACTCCTACCGCGATAGTTAGGCTTACGCCAATCGTCGCTCGCCACGTACCATCCCGCTCGGAGGAGTGCGATTTGTCGTGGCTTGAGCTGTTGCTGATCCCGCTCGGGTTCGCCGTGGGCGCATACGGCACGCTCGTTGGCGCGGGCGGCGGCTTCGTCCTCGTGCCGGTGCTCCTTCTGATCTATCCGCACGAGAAGCCGGCGCAGCTCACGTCGATCTCCCTCGCCGTCGTGTTCTTCAACGCCCTCTCGGGCTCCGTTGCGTACGCCCGGCTGCGGCGCATCGATTACCACACGGGGTTGATCTTCGCGGCCGCAGCGCTGCCGGGCTCGATTGGCGGCGCCTATCTCGTCGGCGCTGTCCCGCGACGGGCGTTCGATGGGATGTTCGGCGTGCTGCTGCTGCTGCTGGCCGCCTACACGGCATGGGCTGGCGGCCGTCCGTCCGCGATCCGAGCGCCGCGTCGCGGGCGCGGTGTCGTCAGCCGCGAGATGCCCGGGGAGGACGGCGAAACATATCGGTATTCGTACAACGTCTGGCAGGGCATCGTGTACAGCGCCGCCGTCGGCTTCATCTCGAGCCTGCTGGGCATCGGGGGCGGCGTGGTGCACGTTCCGATCATGATCACGCTGCTGCACTTTCCCGTGCACGTCGCCGTCGCGACGTCGCATTTCGTGCTGGCGATCATGTCGGCAT
Source organism: uncultured Dehalococcoidia bacterium (assembly GCA_964371095.1). GTDB lineage: Bacteria > Chloroflexota > Dehalococcoidia > DSTF01 > JACRBR01 > CAYJMJ01. Next base: position 22,492 of record CAYJMJ010000006.1, read on the forward strand.
CCGGCACGGCCACGCACCTGGTCAACGGCGACCTGGCCGGCCGCAACCTGGTCCGGGTGGCATTGCTCGCCGTGGGCGTGGTACCCGGAGCGCAGTTTGGCGCTCAGCTGACGAGGCGGTTCAAGGGTCCGGCGATCGTGCGATTCCTGGCCGTCGCCCTTCTCGCGCTCGGCGCGCGGCTGGCGTACGCGGCCGCTGCGGGGTAGGCGGGCGTCGCGTAGTGCCGCCCACGAGGCCCGGCGAGGCGGTCGCCCGCGCCGCCGTTGGCACGTCGACGTGGCTCGCATTGAGGGCCGTGATCCGCGGGAGTTCCCTGATCGGGCAACCACAAATTCGGGCGTATGACCTATGCTGATTCCGGGGTGCGAGCACGATACGTCGCGGGAGGTGCGGCCATGCGGATCGGTGTACTGACGGGGGGCGGGGACTGCCCCGGGCTGAATGCTGCCATACGGGCGATCGCCCACCGGGCCTGGATGCTGGGCGACGAGGTCATCGGATTTCGCGAAGGATGGGCCGGCCTGCTCGGCGAGGGCAACTCGTTCGTGCTCACGCCCGATGAGATCGCCGGCATCCTGCACCTCGGCGGCACGATCCTCGGCTCATCACGCACGAACCCCGCCCGCAAAGAAGACGAGATGCGACAGGTCGAGGAGAACCTTCGGCGCCGTGAGATCGAGGCGCTGATCACGATCGGTGGCGACGACACGCTCAGCGTGTCGTGCAGGCTCTCCGAGCGCGGATTCAACGTCGTCGGGGTGCCGAAGACGATCGACAACGACGTGCCGCACACCGATTACTGCATCGGGTTCGATTCCGCGGTCGGCGTCGTCGGCGAGGCGCTCGACCGGCTCCACACCACGGCAGAGTCGCACCGGCGCGTCATGGTCGTCGAGGCGATGGGCCGGGATGCGGGCTGGCTCGCCATGGCGGGCGGCATGGCGGGTGGCGCGGACCTGATCATCATTCCGGAGGATCCGATTTCGCTGAACGAGGTGGTGCACCACGTGCAGCACCGGATGGACGTCCGCCGCTTCAGCATCGTCGTCGTGTCGGAGGGCGCGTCGGTTACGGGCATCGAGTCGCAGACGAGCAAGGAGGTCGACCAGTTCGGCCACGTGCGGCTGGCGACGCGCGGTATCGGCACGCGGCTCGCCGAGGCGATCGAGGAGCGGCTGGGCGTCGAGGCGCGCGTGACGGTGCTCGGCCACGTGCAGCGAGGCGGCTCGCCATCGATGTTCGACCGCGTGCTCGCGACGCGGCTCGGGGCGACGGCCGTGGACTACGTCCACGAGAACCGGCACGGTGTGATGGCGGCGATTCAGGGCCTGGAGATCGTGCCCGTGCCGTTCGCCGATGTCATCGGCCACAACCGGCGTGTCGACAAGGCGTACTTCCGCTTCGTCCGCCAGTTCGCCGTCGCCGAAGAGAGCGAAGGCGTGCACGCGGTGGACGCGCACTGCCATGTGGAGGCGAGCTGACCTCACCCCGGCCTTCGGCCACCCCTCTCCACGGCGTGGAGAGGGGCTCCGTATGGAAAGGATCGTGTAGGGGCGACCGGCGGGCCGCCTCTACTGGCACATCGGCGCGAGGTGACCTCACCCCGGGCTTCGGCACCCCTCTCCACGGCGTGGAGAGGGGCTCCGGATGGAAAAGATCATGTAGGGGCGACCGGCGGGTGGCCCCCACCGACTTATGACGAACGGGCGCAGCAGGCTGCGCCCCCGCGTCACGAGGGAACAGGGAGAGAGGGGTCGCAAGAGCGCCCCCTCTCCCGGTTTCAACAGTCGTTGATGACCGGGCCGCACGAACAGCCGGTGGCGGCTGTCCCTCGCGCCTGGCGTCTCGTTACGCGGTGTTACCCGGCGGCGACCGGCGCTGTCGATGGCGCCTGGGCGCCCTCGGCGTCGTACTTGGCGAACAGGTGGCCCCAGGGGGACTCGACACGCCAGCGCTCGTAGATCTTCTTCTCTTTGAGCGGCCAGTGGTAGTAGTCGTGGAACGCCTCGCTGAACAGGTTGGCGACGTTCACGAGAGGCGTGTGCAGGACCGGCTTCTGGAGGATGCGCGTCGGGCCGTACCAGGCCATCCAGCCCATGAAGCTGTGGACGTGGCCGCCGACCTTGAACCCCCACGATTCCTGCGCCAGCTCCGCGTCTCCGACCACTTCGATCTCGCGCGGGTCGCCGACGCCGAGACCCTGCTCGTGGGCGATGCGAATGTAGGCAAGCGACATTGGGTCGAAGCCCATCATCTTCGCGGCCAGCGCGTCGATGGCCACCTGGTCGCCGGACGCGAGAATCACGTTCTTCGTCGTCGGGTACATGATGCGCGGCCCGGGGCCGTTACCGGCGGTGGAGCCGTCCATCAGCGCGAAGATACCCGTGTGGATCTCCTTCTGGATGGCCAGCAGGTCGACCAGCGTCTCGTGGATGTGGCTGTGCGTGTAGTGGCGATTGGTGCTGAGCAGGCCGCCGAACGCGTTCTTCATCGCGCCGGTGGTCGTGGTGTAGATGTGGCACTTCATCGTCGGCAGGTGGACGACGTTCTTGCCGTGGAAGTAGTCGGGGATCTTGATGCCGCCGGGGAAGATCCGGTCGAGCACGAGCATCTTGCTTTTCGGCCGGTAGACCTCCCACGTCATGTCGGTCTCGCGGAAATTGAACTTCACCGGGATGGCGTGCTGCTTGAAGACCGGCAGGTACTTGTTCTCGTCCTCGCCCTTGAAGGCGTCGGTGACGACGGTCTTGTTCTGGACGCAGACGAGGTCGTTGAAGCCGGCCTTGCGCAGGCCGACGATCGTGCCCTCGAGCTGCCAGGGCGTCGTGTTGGCCGACGGGAAGGGGAAGTGCCAGGAGATGTTGTCCTTGAGGATGGTCGTGGCCGACGGGTCGAGGTGTTGCGTGACGTCGGCGAGGTGCATGAGGCGTTCGTAGTCGTCGATCGCGGTCTCCGGCTTCGTGCGCAGGACGGCGACCTTCGCTCTTGTGGACATACCGTCAGATTCCTCCGCGTCTGTGCGAGCCGGCGCGGCGAGTTCGCGCCTCGAGATCAGAATAGCACAGGCTTCCTGAAGCGTCGGACGGGAGGGATTGTGGCGGCTGTCGCGTTGCGGCCGGTCGTTGCTGTTGCTGGGATTCGTGTCGGGCAGCCCCGGGCGGGGCCGGCCGGCGGCGTACGGCCAACGTGTGCCGTCGCCGATGTTCGGCCGCAGCAGCGATCGTTGAGTCGGGCCGGCGGGGACCCCACCGCAACGTGACAGCCAGTCACCGGGGCAACCCACCCCAGCCACTGGTGGTGAGTACATCGTAATGGGCGACGGTTACAGCGGTGTGACGGCTGTGGCAACGGGATGTGACGATTTGGGAACAGCGTGATCGCCGGCGGCGCCGCCGTTCACGCCGTGGTGGTTCTACGAAGTCAGTGCGTGTCCAGGTGCGGGCGTTCTCGGTGCCGGAATTGACGACGCGCCGCCAAGCTGCGACGCCGAACTCCTGCAGGCCGGAAGAGGCCGCGTCAGCCCTCTGCGCGCGTGTAGGATTCGCCGTCGTAGATGACCCAGGCGCTGCGCTCGGCGGTGTTCTGGCCGCGGGGATCGAGCTCCGTCCGGAGAATGTGCAACTCTTCCTCAGTCGGGCCCGTGAGCAGCGCCACGTCGTCCGCAACGACCGGCGGATACTCGCACTGCTCGAGGATCTGATCGACGGTGACCCACGGCGCGCGGGCGACGAGACGCAGTTTTCGTGCGCCGGTGTAGTCATACACCGCCCACGGGGTGACGACGCGGAACGGGCCGGTGCCGGTGGGCAGACCCGCGCGCTCCCGCGCGCCCTCGGTGCCATCGAGGAATCCGGGCGAGGAGATGAAGTCGACGCGCTCAACGAACTTGCGCTTCTCCTGGTCCGTCATGAGGATCGTGCGCCAGCAAAGCGCGGCGATGGAGTCGGCTCCGCCGGGACCGCCGAAACGCCGCGATCGCTGGCCGTACGTGCCGACGGCTGTCGAGTTGATGTTGCCGTGCTGGTCGAGTTGTAGGCAGTTGAGCAGGCCGTAGTCCAGGAGGCCGAGCTGGGCGTGATTGCCGGCGGTGTTCATCGTGCCCCATGCGAGCGCGCGATAGCCGGCGCGCGAGCTGACCATCGTCATGATCGGCTCGAAGGGCAGCATCGGCTCCGGTGCGATGACGCCGTCTTCGGTGATGTATTGCGCGGCGGGCGTGTACAGCTTGATGGCGAGGAGGACGGCGTACATGGGGCCGCCGCCGCCGGCGACCCAGTAGGTCTTGGCGTCCTCGACCATGCGGGCGACGATGCAGATCTGCATCTCGCGCTCGTTGAAGGAGCCGGCGGGTGTGCCGGCGGCGTCTCGCAGTCCCTCGATGCCCATGTCAATCCTCGCAATCGGCGCTCGCGCGAGCGTTCAACACGTTACGCGCGGTAGCCCTCGCTGATCGTCTCGGCGGCGCGCAGCTTGTCCAGCCGTTCCTGGCCGATGAGCTTGTCGAACATCTCGCGATCGTCGGCGAACGGCGTGACGTACTTGGCCATGTAGGCGGCGACATTGTCGCTGGCGATGGCGCCGAACGCCTCGATCACGGCCGGCGTGTCGGAGCCGTAATAGCCGCCGCAGTTGCCCGGCCAGGCACCGAACGGCGCGTGCACGACCGCATCGACAACGTAGTACGGAATCGACGTGCGGCCCGGATCGCGGCGTATCTCCTCGGTGTCGACGATCTCCTCGGCGGAGATGATGACCTTCTTCGAGGCCATTGCCGACTCCTCGTGCGCGATGCCGGTGCCGAAGACGCGCGTGTTGCCGTACTTGTCGGCCTGCTGTGCGTGGATGATCGTGACGTCGGGATTGAGCGCCGGTACGAGCGTAATCGGCTTCTTCGTGAACGGATCCTCGACGAGTTTGGCGCCGGAGTACGTGAAGCCATCCGTGCCGCCGAATGAGCGCACGGGGAGGAACGGCAGCCCCATCGCGCCGGCCTGCAGGCGCAGCGTCATGACGATGTTGCTGTACTCGTAGACCGTCACGCGGCCGTCGGCGACGGCGCGATCGACGGCCGCTCCGGACCAGAAGAAGCCACAGTCGACCTTCGTGGCGCAGCCGGCGCCGACGAGGAGGCCGACATCGACGTAGCTGAACTTGCCGCAGAGCCAGAGGTCCTTTTTCTGCTGACGCATCACCTCGCGGATGAAGGTGGACGGTCCCCGCTGGAAGTAGTTGCAGTCGAAGACGAGGTAGTCTCCATCGGCGACAAAGCGAGAGACGGCCTCGGCTGGGGTCATGAGCTTCGGTACGAGGGCCCGCTGTTTGTGGTCGCGGACCCAGGCGCGGAACCCGTCGGGGTCTACCTTGAGGAACTCGGCCTTGCCTTCAGCGAGGACTTGCATAGCGGAAACGACCTCTCTCGCGATCGACGGCGGCGTGGCGCGGGACCACGCGGAAAAGCGAGGGCATCATAGCAGCGTGCGGCGATCGATCAAGATGCCATCGGTTGGGGAATGGCCGGAAGAACGGTGGCGCCCGGCGGATCGGGAGCGTCGTACGGCGACATGCGTCGCGACCCGGAGGCCGCCGGTCGCGGCGGGCGGGGCCGGCGTGGTTGGGTGGAGCGTTCTCGTGCTGGCTTGACGGGTTATTGTTGACTCGGGTGATCGGTATAGATTACGATCCGTGCAGACAGGATTCAGCTTCACTCAGGAGGAGACACCGTGAACGCAGCAAGATTCATGATCAGCGGGATCACCGCGCTGGCCGTAGGCGCCGTGCTCGTCGGGCTGTCGTTTACGGCCCCACGGGGGGCGGCGGGGCAAGAGCCACCGTGTGATTACACGCCCGTAGGCCAGATCAGCGCACTCCAGGCCGTTCCCACGTGCACGCCGGTGCGCATCGTGCGGTCGGCAACCCCGACCTTCACCGTGACCGTACTGCCGAGCGAGACGCCGGTGCCCCCGACGGAGATTCCGGCCACGGTCGCGCCACCCACCGCGACCGCGACGCCGTCCGGCGGCTCGGGCGGGCAGGCGGTGGTGCCGCCGGACACGGGCGCCGGACCGGGCGCGGGTTCGAGCGTCAGCCTGGAGCTGCTGCTGGCGGGGGCGGCGCTGGCGGTCCTCGGCAGCGGCTCGGTCCTGGCGGCCGCGCGGAAGCGCCGCTAGGCAGAACGGCGGTCCCCAGGTTCGATGAATCGGCGGAATTCGCCGACAGCGGATGATCATGCAGCGAAAAGGGCGCCAGGCGGCGCCCTTTTCCAGTTCCCCGCGCTCGCGAAGCGCGGGAGATCAGGTTCGCCACCCCCGCGACACCCGTTCGGCCCGCCGGCGCACCCGGTTGGCATGGGGGTTTGCACCTGAAAAGAGAGGGTTTTCCCTGCCGATAATTCCCACAGACAGGCTCGATATGCCCGCACGATTCGAATCGGAGCGTCTGTGGTTACTGAGAATCTCCCGCCGCGCCGACCGATTCTGACGCTTGACGACCTCGCCAGGCCGCTGTCGCGGCGGCCCGAGCGGCTTCACGCGCTGACCGCAGCCGACCTGAGCATCGCGCTCAGCCAGGCGCTGGACCTGGCCGAGGGGAAGCCGATCGGACACGCGAAGCGGGTGTGCTACATCGCCACGATGCTGGCGGACGCGCTCGGGCTCGACCCGGCCCAGCGCGCGGGCGCGTATTTCGGCGCATTGTTGCACGACGTCGGGGTCACGCTGTCCGCGTCGGATCTCTGCCGCATGGCGGGCGTCGATGAAGACGCGATCTTCGCCCCGCTGCCGGTGCGGCCGATCGATCCGCAACGTCCCGAATACGGGTTCGCCGATCGGAGCGCGGTGTTGGGAGCAATCTACGAACACTGCGCACTCGGCGCCGGGATGGTGCGGGCGCTCGAGTTGCCGGAAGAGGCCGCGCGGACCATTGCGTGCCACCACGAAGACTGGGATGGCGCAGGCTACCCCGACGGCCTGCGAGGCGAAGCGATCCCCATCGACGCGCGGATCGTTGCCGCGGCCGACGTCGCGGAGGTGCTGATCGCCAGCGAGCCGAGTTCGCTGTCGGCGCGGCGTCAGTTCGCGCCGTCGATCAGCGAGTTCGTGGACCGGCAGCTCGATCCGAGCATCGTCGCGTGCCTGCTCGATGTCGCGAAGTCGGATGAGTTCTGGCTCGGGCTCTACTCCGAGGACTTGACGGAGACGCTGACAGCGATGCGCGGCACCGTCGACACGCGGAAGAGCCGGAAGCGCGTCATGCGCTTCGCGGAGGCATTCGCCGACCTGGCGGACACCAAGGGTGGCCACGCACGCGGCCACTCGTACCAGACGGCCGAATACGCCGAGCGACTCGCCGCGGCTGTCGGTCTCGACGCCGGCCACGCGGAGATGGTGCGCATCGCGGCGCTCCTCCAGGACGTCGGCGTGTTGGGCGTGCCGGCGCGGGTGATGACGAAGCCCGACATCCTGTCCGTGTCCGAGATGCAGCTCATGCGGCAGCATCCGGGGAACTCCGAGATGATCCTGCAGGAACTCAATGGGTTCGAGGAGATGGCGACCTGGATCGCGCGGCACCACGAGCGGCCCGACGGCAAGGGCTACCCCGAGATGCTGAGCGGCGACGACATCCCGCTCGAGTCGCGCATCCTCTCCATCGCCGACGTCTATGCAGCCCTGACGTCGGACCGGCCGCACCGCGGCGCGGTGGCGCTCAAGGACGCCAAGCAGATCCTGGTCGGCGCGGCCGGCACACAGCTCGACGCGGAGTTGGTGCGGCTGTTCTGCACGCTGACGTAGATCGTTCGATTCCACCGGTTCTGTGCGCGAGCTGCACTGGAAGGTGCGACGGGCGTTGCCCCTTCGTTGACAGCACGATGGGTCGCGTACTACCATGGGCTCGCGCCAGAGAAGAACAGGGCGGCCCCTCGGAAACGGGGGGTGGGATCATTGCTAAAGATTCCACGAGTGTTCCGAGCCATCTGGCGCATTGAGGCGACGTCCGCTTTCCGGCGGGCGTTTTCGTTTATCCACCGAGACCGACCCGCTCCCGGTTGCCGCGCGCGGCCTTGACACTCTGGAGTACAATCGTGTCCCAGCCGGAAGCAAAGGAGGCCGCACCGTGGCAACCTACATCATGCTCAGCACGCTCACCGACGAGGGCCGCAAGACGCTGAAAGAGCGCCCCGAGCGCCTCCAGGAGGTCAACCGGGAGATCGAGGCGATGGGGGCGCGCGTCACCGCGCAGTACGCCGTCCTCGGCGGCTATGACTTCGTCAACATCATGGAAGCGCCGGACAACGAGACCATCGCGCGCATCTCGGTTGAGCTGGGCTCCCGCGGGACCGTGCAGTTCACGACGCTCGCCGCCATACCCGTCGACGAGTTCACGAAGATGCTCAAGGGCCGCGGAGGGTAGGCGCTCCCGATGCCTGTCTACGTGGTACTCACCAAGCTGCGCCCGGCCGCGCTTACGATCATCGACAAGAACCCGAACCGGCTGGCGGAGGTCGCCGCCGAGGTGAAGCGCCTCGGCGGTCGCATCATCCACCAGTACGCGGTGCTCGGCGAATACGACTTCGTGACGTTCATCGAAGCCGCGGACAACGTGGCGATCGCCAGCATCGGTTCGGAGATCAGCACGCTCGGCACGATGACGATGCAGACGTTTCCGGCGGTCGAGATCGATCGCTTCCAGAAGCTGCTGAAGATCGAGCCGTACCGGACGGAGCCGCATCGCTGGCAGACGAGCGCCTGGGCGCGCGTCGTGCGGCGGGCCGGCCGGCCGTGGGCGATCGACCGGCACGTCAGCCGTTTCTGCCGGCCGTTCACCGTCGAGGGGCGCGAGAACCTGCGCGAACTCAAGGGCGGGGCGATCGTCATCGCGAACCACAGCTCTCACTTCGACACGCCGGTGGCGCTCAACGCGTTGCCGGAACGGATCCGAAACAAGATCCTCGTGGCGGCGGCCGCCGACAAGTTCTACGCGGCGCGCCGGAAGCGCACGTGGTGGTACTCGCTGTTCATGAACACGTTCCCCGTGCATCGTGGCGGCGGGACGAAGCAGCTCGAATACCCGCTGTCGCTGCTCAAGCGCGGCTGGTCGATCCTCATCTATCCCGAGGGCGGCCGCTCGAGGTCGGGCCAGGTGCAGAAGTTCAAGCACGGCGTCGCGATCATGGCGATGGCGGCGAAGGCGCCGGTGATCCCGATTTACGTGGAGGGCCTGCGCGACGTCATGCCGAAGGGGCAGCGCGAGCCGCGCCCGGCGGCTGTGAGCGCGCGCATCGGCGCGCCGGTCTCGCTCGACGGTGTCGCGTCGGTGCCCGAGGGGACGGCGCTGCTCGAGAACGCGATGCGCGCGCTGGCCGGCATGCCGCCGCATCGATCCACCGTGCCGGCCGCGACGCCGGAGGCGGCGATGGAGCCGGCGGGCGGCGGGGGATAGCCGCTCATGTCGAGTCCCGCGTCATGAAGCTCCGCGTGGGACTGGTAGCCTACGAGACGTTACTCCACGCCTGGGTGCTCGATCTTCCCGGCTGCGTCGCTGGAGGCCGGGATCACGATGCATTGAACCTTCACCTGCCGCTGGCGATCGCGGAGCATGTCGCCTGGTTACGCGGCCACGGTGAGGACGTGGAGGAGCCCGACGGCTGGGAAATCGTCGAAACGGCCCACGCTTCGCCGAATGGCGGCGACGCGTGCTTCGAAGCCGAACAGCCGCCGCCGTCGCCTGAGGAGCTCGAGCTCGCGATTCGCCGGATGACGTTCGCTCGCGACGACTTGCTCGCCTCTTTCGCCGCCCTGCCGCGGCCGCTCCTCGACTGGGAGCCTCCCGCAACCGCGTTCGCATCCTTCGACCCCTGGGCGCCGGAGCCACGTAGCATCAGGGGGCTCGTCGAGCACGTCCTTGCGTTCGAGGTCTACTATCGCGACGCCCTTCGCGACGGTCCGTCTCGCGGGATAGCCGAGAACGTGCCCGATCCGGCGGCCGATCGCGCGATGACGGTCGCACGATTGCGATCCCTCACGGGCGACGAGTTGGGACGCACGTTCCACCCGATTCGACCGGGGATTGACGCGGCGGAATCGTGGACGGTACGCAAGGTGCTGCGCCGCCTCATCTCTCACGAACGCGCGCACACCGCCGAGATCATGCAGCGCCGAACATGGTTGATCCTCGGCCCGCCGCTGGTGGCCAAAGACGCTAGCCGAGCCGGCGGGTGAGGAGGCGCGTGATCATCTCCGGCTTCATCTTCTTCTGCGCGGGATCGTTCACGCCGTCCGAGAGGTAATTGCCCTCGGAGAACACGCGCATCGCGTTCTCGCGGCCGACGATGCGCGTCATCTTGGCGAACAGGCGCGAGAATGCGGCCTTCTTCGCCGAGATGGTCGGGAATGCGGCGTTCTCCATCGCCGCCCGCCGTTCGCCGTAGCCGTCGAGGAGGTATCCGCCGGGCATGCCGAACTCCTTCAGCGCGGCGATGACCATCGGTATTAATCCGGGATCGGCTTCGAGGCAGGCCTTGACCCGCTGTTCGTAGAACATCTCGTGGCGCGTTTCGTCCTTCGCGAGGAGGGTCTCGAGCCGGGAAAGTGTCGGCTCCTGCGTGTGCTTCGCGTGGTTGCGGTAGAAGTCGGCGGTGACGAACTCCTGTACCGTGGTGAGCGCGACTAACTGGGCGGGAATGTAGTGCGCCGGGATGCCCCAGTTCTCGGAGCTGGCCTCCCGCACGGCGTCGACGTTATCGCCGAGCGCGAGCCGGATCGACGATTCGAACTCGTCGAGATGCTGCCGGTTCGCGGCGGGGTCTGATCCGCCGCGCTTCCTGGCCTCGATCGCGACGAGGACCTTCGTGAGGTAGTCGCGCAACGCGTAGTAGTGCTTCCACTCCTCCATGCCCCACATCATGATGAAGTCGCAGACGTCCTGGTCAGCCTGGAAGTACTCGATGAGGTTCGACACGTAGTCGGGACTGTTGGATTCGACGAGCATCGTCGTTTCGACGACTGCAACGTCGGCAGGCGTCAGCCGGTCGATCTGGATGTCCTGCCAGGGTGTTTCGAGGAAGTTCGTCAGGCTCCAGCTCACGCGTTCATGCGTGCGGTAGAAGGCGACGACGTCGTCGCGGCTCGGGATCGTGCGGTGACCGGGCGGCGGAAGGGCGGGCTGCTCGCCCGTGAATGGAAAACTGGATGCCTTGTTGAGCTTGGACACGTTATCTCCATGCGTCGCGCATCACGACGCGCACGCGGTTGATGCGGCGAACGGACCGACTATTGGGCGGTGCGGAATCGATTGCGCGGGAGCGCAGGCGGGGCGGGAGTGATCGGGCGAGTTGGTTGCCAGTGGTGGTGCCTTATTGCCCGCGCACGTCTTTGCGCTTGTTCTTGACGTAGTCGACGAGGATGTACTGGCCGAGCTTGTCAGGCGTCGTGTAGAAGACGCGGCCCTTGTTGATCTTCGCGACCTGATTCACGAACTCCTTCAGGTAGTAGTTGCGGTCGAGCATGAAGGTGTTGATCGTGATGCCTTTGCGTGTCGCGCGCTTAACTTCCTTCAGTGTCTCGCGGATCGTGATCGGGCTCGGCGGGTAGGCGAAGTACGAGCGGCCGCGCTCGAGGTGCGCCGTGGGCTCGCCGTCGGAGATCATGATGATCTGCTTGGTGCCGGCGGTGTGCTTCGCGAGCAGGTTCTGGGCCAGCATGAGCGCGTGGTGCATGTTCGTGCCGAGCACGGACTCGTCCCAGCGAACGTACGGCAGTTGCTCCGCCTGCAGCTCGCGCGCGTATGCGGAGAACCCGATGATGTAGAGGCTGTCCCGGCTGAACTGGCTGCGGATGAGATTGTTGAGGGCGAGCGCCACCTTCTTCGCCGCCTGGAACGAGCCGCGCAGCGCCATCGACCACGAGAGGTCGACCATCATCACCGTCGCCGTCTGCGTGAGTTGCTCCGAGCGATAGACCTCGAAATCATCCTTGTCCAGCCGCACTGGCACGGACGGCCCTTCGCGCTGCAGCGAGTTCATGATCGTCTTGTCGAGGGCGAGATGGAATGGATCGCCGAACTCGTACTTCTTCGTGTCATCAGCGCGCTCGCCGCCCTGGCCGGCGTCGCGAATCGCGTGCTTGCCGAACGAATCGTTCTTGAGCTGGGAGTAGATCTCGCCGAGCGCCTTCTGGCCGATCTTCCGGGTGCCGCGAGGCGTCAATTCGTAGTTGTTGCCCTTGCGACGGATATACCCTTGCTCCTCGAGGACCTCGAGGAACTTCTTGAGCTGGTCGAGGGTGTCCGCTGCCTCGTCGCCTAGCAGGTCCTTGAGCTTCTGCTCGTCGATGTCGTCGATGTCGCCGCCGTACTGCGTGCGCTCGAGCTGGCGCTCGAGGTCGTCCATCGACTGCATCTTGTCCATGAGGCCCATCGCCTCGTTGAGATCGATCTCCTCGTCGCCGCGGAACGGGTATTGGTTGCGCATGTCGCGCATCGGCGAGAGGAACTCGAGGTTCATCTGCAGCTCGCTCAGCTCGGCCTGGAGGTCCGGGTCGCCCACCTTGTCGGCGAGGAGGTCCTGGAGCTGCTGCCGCATGTCGCCGGGCAGGCTGTCGAGGAGGTTCTGCATCTGCGCGGCCTGACCCTGCAGCCGTTCCACCAGCTCGTCGAGCGTTTGCGGCGGATTGGGGCCGAAGAGATCGCCGTACTGCTGCATGAACTTCTCGAAGTCCGGCTCGCCGCCGGCGAGGCGGTCGCTGAGCATCTGGTTGAGGTCCTTCACCATCTGCTTCATGCGGGCCATGTCTTCGGGGGACATGTTGGCGATCTGGTTGTACATGTCCTTGAAGAAGGTCTCGGTCATCGCCTTCTTCAGCATGTCCATCAGCTCGGTGAACTTGTGCTGCGCCTCCGGGTCCATGAACTCGTAGTTCTGTAGCTCCTTCACAGCGCCCGCGGAGTCGGGCGGCAGGTTGTCGAGGAAGCTCTTCTTGCGGTTGGCGATGTTCTTGAGCATCTCGGCGAATTGGTCGCGGTCGCCCAGGCCCGACTGCCCGGGCTGTTGCTCTCCACCCTGCTCGCCGGACTGGCTGGCTGTCGGCGCCTCGCCGGCGTTCGGCGCGCCGGATTCCGACGGCGCTCCCTCGCGCTGCAATGACGGCTGGTCGCCGGCATTGGCGTCGGGGGACTGCGTCGCGCTCGGCGCGCCGCCGGTCGCCTCATCGAGCCTGCGGTCGATGGTGGCGCGCTCCATGCCGAGGATCTCATCGAGGCGCTTCTTGATGTCGTCGATGACGGACGAGAGGTTGTAGCGGTCGAGGGTGTTACGCCGCTGCTGCCGGAGCTGCTGCAGGAGGTCGCGCAGCCCCTGGAGGCGGTTGCCCTGGCTGTCGCGCATGCCGCGCTGGAGGAGGTTGCGCATCGCGTGCTGCAGGTCACCGAAGTTCATCAGGTCATCGGTGAGCGCTTCGAGCACCTCGTCGGCGTCGAGCGAGGGTATCTCCTGGGTGCCGTCCCATTCGCTGTATCGGAATGCGACCAACCTAACCCCCTGCCCCTTCCCTACGAGGGAAGGGGAGTCGCCGCGGCGCGGACGTTCAGCCCGCGCTCAGCGTCTAGCCTCGATACTGGACCTTGCCGCCGACGCGGTCCTTGTTGAGCCGCTTGTTCAGGTGCAGCCCCTCGAAGATGAACTCGGTCGCGCTGGCGATCACCGCCGGATTCTCGCCGGTTTCGAGCTTGGCGACGGCGCGTCCGAGGCCATCGATCGACTTCACCATGCTCACGTACTTGTCGGACGGCATCTGGTCGCCGACATCCGTCGCGAGGCCGGCCTTGAATCGCGTCACGACTTCCTCGAGGTCGACGACGTTGAAGTAGCGGTTGAACACGACGACGACGGCGTTCTGGATGAGCTTCTCGATGATCTGCTCTTCCTTGCCGTCCTCGACCGTCTCGAACTCGACCTTGCCGCTGATCGTCGGGATGACGTACGGGAGGTCGCTGATCCGGGGCACGACGTCGGCCTCGCCGAGGCGGATCGCCCGGCGCATGGCGTTGGCGAGCAGGCTCTCGTAGTCGGCGATCGAGGCGCGCACGGATACGCCGGAGCGCTGGTTCACGTCGGGGCTGCGGCGGGCGAGCCGCGTGATCTCGACGACGATCTCCTTCATATACGGCGGGACCGTGACCTTGTAGTCCTTGTCGTCGAAGCTGGAGCATTCCTGCTCCATGATGTCGATCTCGTGCTCGACGTTGCGCGGGTAGTGTGTGCGGATCTGGGCGCCGTAGCGGTCCTTGAGGGGCGTGATGATGCGGCCGCGGTTCGTGTAGTCTTCCGGGTTCGCCGAGGCGACGACCAGGACGTCGAGCGGCATGCGGATGCGGTAGCCGCGGATCTGGACGTCGCGCTCTTCCATGATGTTCAGGAGGCCGACCTGGATGCGCTCGGCGAGGTCCGGCAACTCGTTGATGCAGAAGATGCCGCGGTTGGTGCGCGGGATCAGGCCGTAGTGGATGGTGAGCTCGTCGGAGAGGTAGCGGCCCTCGGCGACCTTGATCGGGTCGACTTCGCCGATCAGGTCGGCGATCGTGATGTCGGGGGTGGCGAGCTTCTCGCCGTAGCGCTGGTCGCGGCCGATCCAGTCGATCTCCAGGGCGTCGCCTTCTTGCTCGACGCGCCTGCGGCTGGCGTGTGTGATCGGCTCGAACGGGTTCTCGTGCAGCTCGCTGCCGGCGATGGCCGGGATTGCGTCGTCGAGCAGCGCTGTGAGGGCGCGGATCATGCGCGACTTCGCCTGGCCTCGTTCGCCCAGGAAGATGATGTCCTGTCCCGAGAGGATCGCGTTCTCGAGCTGCGGCACGACGGAGTCCTCGTACCCGTAGATGCCGTCGAACAGCGGCTGGCCCTTGCGGATGCGCTGGATCAGGTTTCGGCGCAGCTCCTCCTTGACGGGGGCCACGCTGTAGCCGGACTGCTTGAGTTCGCCGAGCGTTCGTGGTCGGGCTTCCGATGTCATGCCTGTCACGATCCTTCCGGGTAGTGGCTCACCCAGCTACCTCACTGCCGCAGGCCCTCAAACAAGCGGGCGAGTTCGTCGCGGTCGAAGTGGGGCAGCGGGATAGCGGAGTCCTGATCGCCCATTATAACGGCCGCCGGTCCGGCTTCGACGGTACCGAGAGCCAGACAGTTGATCTTAACACTCGCGAGGCGCGCGACAACGGCGTCGCAATCGGCGGCGCTGACGATGGCCAAGAGGGCGCCCGATGCGAGCAGGCCGAGCGGATCGAGCGCGAGCGCGTCGCAGATCCGGCGGGTCTCGTCGAATACCGGGACGGGGGCGAGGTCGACGCGCAGTGTGCTGTGCGTGGCGATCGCGAGTTCCTCGAGCGCGGTGGCCAACCCGCCCTCGGTCGGATCGTGCATGGCGCGCGGGCGCGCGACGGCGCACAGCTCGCGCGCTTCCGTGACGACGCTGATGCCCGGGTCGAGGAGCAGCTGCCCGGCGCGTTCGACCGTCGCCGGGTCGATGCCGCGCTCCAGCAGGAGCGGCCCGCACTCGCGAGCGAGGAGCGCGGTGCCCTCGATGGCGATGCCCTTCGTGAGCAGGACGCGGTCGCCCGGCCGCACGCCCTCGCCGAGCACGATCTCGTCGCGCGTGGCCTCGCCGAGCATCGCACCGACGACGATGGGGTGGTCGATGCCGACGGTGATCTCCGTGTGGCCGCCGACCAGCTCGATGCCCAGTTCGGCGCAGGCGCGAATCAGCTGGTCGAAGATCTGGCCGGGAAGAGCGTCCGGAGCGCCCGGCGGGAGGAGCGCGGTCGCGAGGAACCACGCCGGGCGGGCGCCCATGCAGGCTACGTCGTTCGCGTTGACGTGGACGGCGTACGTACCGATCAGGTCCGCGGCGAACGTCACGGGGTCGGTCTTCGCTACGAGCAGGCGGCCGCCGCCGAGGTCGATCACCGCGGCGTCGCGTCCGATTGCGGGACCGAGGAGCACGCGCGGATCGCGATGCTGCACGCGGCCGAGCAATTCGGCCAGCAGTGGCGCCGGGAGCTTGCCGGGTTGGAGGCTCATCGCTCGTTCGCCACGCGCTCGACGACGTGATCGCTGAACGCGTCGACGAGTTCGGGCAGCATGCGCCGCACGCCCGGTCCGAGCGTCATGCCGACGAAGAAGTCGCCGACGACGCCGTAGCCGTCGGCGCCGATCTCGACCTCCAGCGTGCAGCCCTCGGATTCGTCGAACAGCTCGAACTGCAGGTATGCGGCCTGGACGTGCGCCGTCATGGGCGCGTTGGAGTCGACGTGCTCGCACACGAGGCGAGCCGGCGCCTGCCAGTCGATGATTTGCCACCGTGTCCAGACGTCCGGGTCGTCACCGATGGCGATGATGCGGGAGCCCTGCCCCGGGGCCGATGCGTCTTCGAGACGGACCTCGGAGACGCGGGGAAACCAGCTTGGCCAGGACGTGAAATCGGTCAGCACGGACCAGATGATCGCGGCTGGCGCGTCGTAGGCCTGGGACGTGTAGTAGGCAGTCATCGTGTGGCCGGTAGCATAACACCGGAGGCACGCGCGGCTCGCGGGATTCGGTCGCCGGAAACCTCGGCGGTCGTTCGCGGCCGGCGGCGCGCCGAACGGCAGGTTCAAGGCGCCGGGATGCCGGTCGATGCATTAAGGGTGTGACCGGGTCGAGCTGAGGGGACGTCCGCCAGGCGGACTGCGCCGTTCGATTGGTGGGATCGACGGCGCCAGAAGTGCAGGCCCTCAGCTCGACCCGGCGACGTCGTCGAGCCGGCGAGGCCGGCTTTTCGAAACGACGTCACTTCGCTCGGACGCAGTGCGCACGCATGTGCGTGGGCTGGAGTCACAGGGGGCGGGGTCAGGGGTGGGGGGTGTGTGACTCCGGCCGACTTCGCCGGTGGAAGCGCTCTGTATGCGGCGGGGAGTGTCGAACGAGGCAAAGAGCCCGAGCGCATCGCCGCAGCCAAACAGCCGGACGGTGACGCCCTGTCCTGAGCACGCGCCAAAGGCGTAGCGGCTCACGTCGATCTCTCCGTCTTGGGGACGGAGAGGCATAGGAAAGCCCTCGATCCGCAGCGGATGAGGGCTGCAGACTCCGACCCACTCAGGTGCCTTCGGCGGCCCGGCTGCCGTGTCCCGCAGGGGAGGTAGGCCCGTGGCTTTGCGTCCCCGCCTTTCGGCGGGTTTGCCTTTGTCGGAGCGATCTTCGATTGTCCAACCAAGGAATCGGCCCGTGCCGGGAAACCTGTTGGGCCGGAGGAAGAAATTTTCCGGCGATCGTCCGTGGCGGTCGAAGGACGCGTCCACGCACGGCGGCGTGCGTGAAACAGGTTCGGGTGCGCCCGCATTCGGGCGACGCCATTGGCTCATCGCCCGGTCCGGGATGGGGACGCTCCAACGCTAACGGGTTCGAAACACCTCGCCGATTCGCTCGCGGCTACCATGACGAGAGGTGAACAGGAGGTGTGGATGAAGAAGTGGATACTGGCAGTAGCAGGCGTGGCGGTCGTGGCGGTGATCGGCGCCGGCGCAGTGATGGCGCAGACGCCCAGCACGGGGAGCGGCACGAGCTTCCTGGATCGCGTCGCACAGAAGCTCGGCATCGACACGCCGAAGCTTCGTGATGCGGTCAAGAGCGCACGGACGGACCAGATCGACGAGGCGGTCGCCAACGGCGATCTCACGCAGAAGCAGGCCGATGCGCTGAAGCAGCGGATGGAACAGATGCCCGACGACGGGGCGTTCCCAGGATTCGGCGGCAAGGGTCACTTCGGAGGTCCGGGCATGATGGGTCCGGGGCTCGGCTTCCATCTCCGGGGCGCCAGCGACGAGCTGGCGCAGTTCCTCGGGATCACGCAGGACCAGCTGAAGACGGAGTTGACCGCGACCGACGCGTCGCTGGCGAGTGTCGCCCAGGCGCACGGGAAGAGCCGCGACGACCTGAAGACGTTCATTCGCGACACGGCGAAGTCGACGTTGGACACGGCCGTGAAGAACGGCGACCTGACCCAGAAGCATGAGGACGATGCGCTGTCGATGCTGGACCAGCACCTGGATCAGCTAATCGACGGGAAATTCCTGGCGGGCATGGGCAAGGGGTTCGGGTCCGGCCGGCATCACGGCATGGGACCGGGCGCTGCACCCGGAGCCCCGCAGCCCGGAACGTCGGAGCCGGGTAGTGGAATGGGTTGGGAACTGTTCCGCTCGTAGGGTAGTTCTGAGGATGCGGCGAGGCGCATGAGGCGTCTCGCCGTTTCTTCTATAGTGAGGCTGCAATAATTATGAACGAAACGCCTGCACGGATCCTCGTCGCGGATGACGACGCCAACATCGCCGACCTTGTGCGGATGTACCTGGCGAAGGCCGGGTATGACATCACGATGGCGCACAACGGCGACGAGACGCAGCGGCTGCTCCGTGAGCAGTCCTTCGATCTCGCCGTGCTCGACATCATGATGCCGGGCCCCGACGGGCTGCAGATCATCCGCAACCTGCGGAAGCGCAGCGAGCTGCCGGTCATCTTCCTTTCGGCGCGCACCTCCGACATCGACAAGGTTTCGGGCCTGCAGCTGGGGGCGGACGACTACGTGACCAAGCCGTTCAACCCGGCGGAGCTCGTCGCGCGCGTGCAGTCCGTGTTGCGGCGCAGCCGCGCCGCTTCCGAACCGGCCGGCGAGCAGATCGCCATCGGAGAGCTGCGGATGGACGTGCGGAACCGCAGCGCGACGGTGAAAGGCGAACCGCTGACGCTGACGCCCAAGGAGTTCGACCTGCTGGCGACGTTCTCGCGGTTTGCCAACGTTACGCTCGACCGCGAGAAGCTGCTGGATCTCGTCTGGGGAACGTCGTTCTACGGCATGCGCACGGTCGACGTACACATCGTGCGGCTGCGCAGCAAGCTCGAGGGATCGGGACTCAAGATCGAGACGGTGTGGGGCAGCGGATACCGTCTGGTGGAGGCGGTACCGGCGTGATGGCGCGACTGCGCGCGTTCGTGTTCAGCTTCCAGACCAAGCTGGTCCTGGCGGTGACTTCGGTGATCGTGCTCGCGCTCTTTCTCGCGGGCGCGGTCTTTGTCGTGCGGACGCGCACCGAGCGTCGCGACCAGGCGCTGGATCGCGTCGCCGCGGCGTCGCCGGCGATCTATCAGCAGGCTCTCTACGCGCTTCTCCCGCAGGAAGAGGATGAGCATCCGTTCGCCGAGACGCTCGACGAGCTGGCCGAACGGCAAGACGTCCGCATCCTCCTCCTTTCAACCGGGAACGTCGTCGCGCATGACACCGGCGGTCAGCTCACCGGAGCGAGCATCCAGATACCGAATTCGACCATCGGAGATCTGGAGCGCGGATATCTCGCGTGGCAGCCGACCGGTGACATCCAGGAGCACGATCTGACGTTCGTGGCGGCGTCGTCCGGTTTCGTGACGACGCGAGGGCGTGAGCTTCCGTTCCGGATCGTGCTCGTAGTGAAATCGGACACGATCGCGAGCGCCTGGGTCGGCGTGCTGCCCGGTCTCGGTCTGGCCGCGCTCTTTGCGCTGCCATTCGCGACGCTGGCCGCGCTGGCGCTCGCGCGACAGGTGGCGCACCCGGTGCGCCGGCTGACGGCCGCGTCCGAGGCGATGGCGCGCGGCGACTTCAGCCAACGCGTCGAGCTGGACCGCGACGACGAGGTCGGCCGGCTGGCCCGATCGTTCACCGTGATGGCCGAGCACGTCGGCAACCGCGACGCGCAGATGCGCGCGTTGCTCGCGAACGTGTCGCACGACCTCAAGACGCCGATGACCTCGATCACGGGCTATGCCCAGGCGCTCACCGACGACACGGCCGGTCCCGAGGACGTTCATCACATCGGGCAGGTAATCAAGGGTGAAGCCGAGCACGTGAACCACCTGCTCGCGGACCTCCTGTACCTCGGCGAGATCGACGCCGGCCAGGTTGTGACGCGCCGTGAGGACGTGCCGCTCCAGGCGGTCGTCGAGCGGTGCCTGCGTCATGTCGAGCCACAGGCGAAGGCGAAGGACGTTGAGATCACGACGCAGCTCGCATCCGACGCCATGCTCCGTCACGTCGATCCGGACAAGCTCGAGCGGGCGCTCACCAACGTGCTCGAGAACGCGGCGAAGTTCACGCCGGAGGGCGGCGCCATCGAGGTGCATGGCTGGTGCGAGAACGGCACGGGGCCGCGACGCGTGAAGTGCGCGGTCACGAACAGCGGCTCCAGCATCTCCGACGAAGACCTGCCCAGGGTCTTCGACCGATTCTTCCGCGGGGACCGTGCGCGCCGGACGGCGGCAGGGAGCGGCCTCGGACTTGCCATAACGCGACAACTCGTCGAGTTGAACGCCGGCACGATCGAGGCGAAGAACGCCGACTCGGGTGGCGTCACGTTCACGATGACGTTGCCCGGATAGCCGCCCAGCACAAGTCCCGGTATCCCGAACCACCTTCGACGCGAAATCTCCTCAAGTCTGGCTTGCAGGGGCCGATACTGCTGTCATACAGTAAACGCAACAAGTTGCAACAAAGGTTGTCGGCATGAGCTGCGAATCGAAGACGGTCGACGTTCTCCGCGGGGCGGGCCACAAGATGACGCCGCAGCGGATGATGATCCTGACGTCGCTCCGGCACGCTCCGGGCCACCTGACCGCCGCCGACGTCTTCGAGCGGGTGAAGGCAGCGTACCCGTATGTCGACATCTCGACGGTGTACCGCACGCTGACGGTGTTGAAGGACCTGCGGCTGATATCCGAGACGCACATGGGGAGCGGCGATGCGACGTTCGAGTGGGTCGCGAACGAGCGTCACCACCACCTGATCTGCCGGAAGTGCAACGGGGTGACGTTGCTCGACCACCAATACCTGGCGAGCCTGGGCACGGAGATCTCCGAGAAGCTCGGATTTCGCGCCGACCTCGACCATTTCGCCATCTTCGGGCTCTGCGTTGACTGCCAGCGCGAGCTGGAGTCGGGCTAGGACCGGGTGCAGGTGAACGCGTGGACGTGAACGTTCTGGCTCTGGGAATGGGCGGCACCATCGGCGTGATGGGTGCTGCGGTCGCGCTTGGCATCCGCCACGGCATCGACTGGGATCACATCGCGGCGATCACCGACATCACGAGCACGGCGGCCAGCGCCGAAACCCGGGAAGACGCATGGCTTGTGCGGGAGCCGGCGCTCATGCTGACGGACGAGTCGCACCACGGGTTCGCCGCCGCCGTCGTCGGTCCGGGGAGCGTCGCCGCCAGCGCCGTGCATGCGCCGCACGCTCACTCGCTTGCGGAGGTGGGGCACCGGCACAACGGCCGCGTGGGTCCGAGCCAGCTTCCGGCGATCGGGGACTTCGTGCGTCGCCAGCGCCCGGCGCTGCTGCTCGGAACGATGTACGCGCTCGGTCACGGGAGCATCGTGATCGTCCTGGGCCTGCTGGCGCTGCTTGCGCGGCAGTTGCTTCCCGACTGGATCGACCCGATCATGGAGCGGATCGTCGGCGTCACGCTGATCGTGCTCGCGGCGTACCTGTTCTTCTCGATAGCCCAGTTCTTTCGAGGCGGTACCGAATTCCGTTTGCGCAGCCGCTGGATGCTGGTCTTCGCCGGCGTACGAAATGGCTACGGCCTGGTGCGCGCGAAGATGCTCGGGCGCCCGCACGAACACGTGCACGAGGCGCAGCAGTACGGCGTAAAGACGGCGTACGCGGTGGGCCTCATTCATGGCATCGGCGCCGAAACCGGAACGCAGGTGCTGGTGATCGCCACGGCGGTCGGCGCGGGGAGCCGCGCGATGGGCGTGGCCGCGCTTGCGGCGTTCGTCGGGGGGCTGTTGATCTCGAATTCCGTCATCACCGTTGTGAGCACGGCGGGCTTCGTGTCGACGCAGCGGCGGCAGGGGATCTACGTCGCCGCGGGTCTCGTGGCGGCCATCTTCAGCCTGTTCGTCGGCGTCTTCTTTGTGACGATGAACGGCTCGTGGCTCCCGGACCTCGGCCACTATTTCCGCTGGGTTGGCGGACCGTCGTAACCGGCCCCCGGCTACTCCGCGATGGCGTCGCCGGGCAGTGCCACGAACCGGTGGTCCTCGTCGGCCCAGACGAGCAGGGGCGGCAGCAGGACGAGCGTGCTCAACAGGCTCAGGCCGATGTTCAGCGCCGTCACCTTGCCGAAGTTGTCGAGCAGGGGGAAGTCGCTCAGCGCCAGCACCGCGAATCCACCCATGACCGTGAGGCCGGACGACGCGATCGCGCGCCCGATGCGCAGCGAGGCTTTGCTCATCGCGTTGCGCGGGTCGAGGCCGCCGGCGCGCTCCTCGAAATAGCGCGACATGAGCAGGATGTTGAACTCGGTGCCCATGGCAATGATCAGCGGTCCGGAGATCGACGTCAGCGGGCTGTACTGGACGCCGGCGAAGTACAGGAACATCGCGGATGCGCCGAGCGCGACGACGACCGGCAGCAGGGGCGCGACCGCCTTCACGGGATTGCGGTACACGGCGAGCAGCAACATCAGGATCGCGCCGATGGCGACCAGCGACATGAGATCGCGGTTGCTGCTGATTGCCTCCACGGTCTCCGTGCCGACGACGGCGATCCCCGCGGGTGCGACATCGATGCCATCCGGCGGATGGGCGTTCGCAAGGATGTCGTTGGTGATCGTCTTCCGCTCGGCCAGGTCCGCCGAATCGCTGATCGCGAACGTGATCGCGGCGGCCGATCGATCCCCGTTGACCACGGAATCGACCAGCGGCTTCGGCGCGACGGAGAGCGCGACGTTGGCGCCGTCCGTCGTGGGTGCGGCGCCGCTCACCAACTTCGTGAATGAGGCGACGCTATTTGAGTGCTTCAGCTCGCTGTGCTTCTGGCGCTGGCTCTCCTCGAGGCCGATCATCCAGTCCAGCACATCCTGATCGGTGACGTGTTTCCCGTCACGCGCCTCGACGAGCAAATTGATCTCGCTCGTCGTGCCCGCCACGTCGCGGACGCGGTGGAGGTCAACGAGAACGGAGCTGCTGGACGGCACGAACTTCTCGGGATCCATCTGCGTCGGGATACGGCGGCTGACGAAGAGGCCCACGGTGGCGATGGCCGCGCCGGCGAGGGCGATCGGCACGAGCTTCCCGACGGTACGTGCGGTGATGCCGCCGACGAGCCGCTCGACCTCGAACCGGGCGCGCGGCGGCGTGGTCGGGCCGATTCGCTTGCGCTCGCGCAGGTAGATGATGCTGCTCATCAGCACGATGCTCGTCACGAACACGATCACCGCGCCGACGGCGAGCATCGAGCCGAAGTCGCGCACCATCGGCACCCGGGAGAGGTGGAGGACGATGAAGCCGATGCAGGCGGCGACGGCGGCGATCGCGAGCGCCGGTCCGAGGAGCAGGAACGTTCGCTCGAGGCCGGCCTCGGCCGAGTCGGTCGCGGCCGTCTCCTCTTCGATGCGGCTGTGGACCTGTATCGCGAAGTCAACGCCGAGGCCGATGAGGATTGGCAGACCGGAGATCGTCACCATGGTCAGCGGGATGTTGAGGAAGCCCATGAGCCCGAACGCCGCCGTGCATCCGACCAGGACGGCCGGCAGGGAGAGCAGCCGCCACCGCGCGCGGAAGATCGACGAGAGCACCACGATCATGATGCCGACAGCGAGGCCGGCCATCACTACCAGCGCGCTTTGCATCTTGTCGTTGATCTCCTTGATCAGGAGAGGCGAGCCCGAGGCGAGCGCAGTGACGCCGTCGAACTGATACGATCCCATGCCGTCCTTGACGGTGGCCGCGGTGCGCGATTCCTGGTCGATGGAGACGTTCCCCTTGAGCCGCGCGACCATGAGCGCGTGGCGGCTGTCCGGGAAGATGCCGGCGAGGTCGGGGCGCAAGCTTCCGTCGGCGCCGAACATCAGGAACTCCACGAACGCCGGGTTATCCAGCGACTGTTCGCCTACCGTCAGGAACCGCCTGGCGTCGGCGCCGAACTTCGCGTTGAAGTCGTCGGTCACCTTCTGGCGGGCGGCCTGGGCGGCGGCATCCTGCTGGGCGAGGGTGTCGCCGCGTGCGGCGGATGCGGCGCGGGCGGCGTCCTCGGCCTTCTGCTGGTCGGCTGCAAGCTGGATCGGCTGGGAGGCCATCTGCTGCTGGAGTTGTGTTTTCGCGAACTCGAGGATGGTCAGCGGCGTCAGCACGGACTGGAAGCCGCCCGTGGCTTCGACGTCGCGGCCGAGCCGGGTGAGCGTGTCGCGATTCTGCCGCGTGAAGAGCTGCCGGATGTCCGTGCCGCTCCGGGCCTCGAACAGGATCAGCATGGGATCGCCGCCGAATTGCCGCTGAAAACGGGCGTTGTCCAGGGAGATCCGGGCGTTGGGGTCGAGCAGCGTGTCCTGGCCGGTCTGGAACTTGAGCCGCGGAATGCCGAACGAAAGGGCGAACGCGGCGCACATCGCGACAGCGACCAGCGCGACAGGAGCGCGGCGGATGCACGAGGCGAGCACGCGAGCGGCGTGATTCATCTGCGAATCCCTGCATGACCTCAGAACGCCAGACTCAGCTTACCGGGCCGGAGACGGTCGAGTAGCAGGACTATGTCAACAAGTTGCGCCAATATCCTGGCCGGCGGCGATTCAGCAACCTTCACGCGATCTTCAGGCGGAAGGACTCTGACGGTGCACGGTCATCCCGTAGGATCACTGTAGGAATCTCATTAAGGAACGCTGGATGAACGGTGCCGAGAATGCGTCTGAACGGCGGCTGAGGCTTGTCGACGCCTACGGATACAACGGGTTGGCGCTGCTGACCCTGTATGACGGATGGCGTTACTTCGAGCCGTCCGATGTCGACGGATTCGTCGCGTTCGAGTTGCACCGCGGTACCGCGGTGGCCTGCGGCGATCCGGTCTGCGCCGACGCGGACCTGCCGGCGCTGATGTCGCGATTCGCCGAGTATTGCGCCGGCCGGAGGTGGCGATTCGCGTTCGTCGGGGCGAGCGCCCGCGTGGGGAAGGTGGCGGCGGGCCTCGGATTCAAGTCCGTCAAGGTAGGCGAGGAGCCGTTCTTCGACCTGGGTACCTACAGCCTTCGCGGAAAGAGCGCGAAGAAGGCCCGGTCGGCGATCAACCTGGCGCGCAGGACCGGCATCACCGTCGAGGAGTACCGCGTTCCGTCGCCAGCTATCGACACCGAGATCGCCGAAGTCGCCCGGGACTGGCTGGATCACCGAAACGCCCCGCCGATGGGGTTCCTGCTGCGTTCGCGGCCGTTCGCGCATCGTGAGCGGAAGCGCACCTTCCTCGCGTGGCACGAAGGCCGCCTCGTCGGCGTGATGACGTGCGCGCCGGCGCCCGCCCGCGGCCTGCTCTACGTCGAGGAGCAGCTCCGGCGGTCGGACGCGCCGTACGGTACCACCGAGATGCTGATCGATGAGGCGCGCGCGCAGGCGAAGGCGGACGGGCTGGGGCTGTTGAGCCTCGGCGTGTCGCCGTTGCAGGGCGCGACGGAGCAGCCGTACGGGCGCTTTCGAGCACTGTGCATCGCGTTCAAGCTGCTCTCGGCCAAGATCAACTTCGTCTACAGCTTCCGATCGCTCAATCATTACAAGAAGAAGTTCTCGCCCACGTTCTGGGAGGATGTCTTCCTCATCTACCAGGGCGGACTGTTGATGCCGGCGCTGGGCGTGTTCACCGCGTTCGCGCCGGACGGCATCCCGTCGCTGGTGCTGCCGAAGAAGTTGCAGTGGCTACGGTTCGTTCCAGCCGCCCTGCTCTGGGGTGGCGGGATGGCCGGCATCGCCGCCACGGCATTCGCGGCCTGGGCGTTCCCCGAGCTGACACTTCCGATGCGGCTCGGGCTGGACGGTCTATTGTTCGCGCGGGTGCCGGCGGACCTGATGTTCGACAGGACGCAGGGCGCGGTCGCTGCGCATCGTCTGATCGCAACCGTCGTGGTTCTCGGCCTGGGAGCGGTCGTGTGGCAGAGGCGCGCGCGAGCGTAGCGCACTCGGGTGCTTGTCGGAGCGCCGCGGCCGATCTATAGTTACACAGACGTCCGACCCTTTAATCCGGTCCGGTGAGGCCGGGAAGGACTGCAAGATGCACGGCCCGAACCTGGCGCAATCGGCGCACGCATATCGACGCAGCACCTCCAACCGGCAGGCCGGGCAGGAGGTTTTTTGATGCCCGAGTCAGCCATCATGTCTCCGGCCGACATTCGCCGGGCCGTGACGCGCATCGCGCACGAGATTGTCGAGCACAACCGGGGCACGCAGGACCTGGTGTTCGTCGGCATGTTGACGCGCGGCGTGCCGCTCGCCCAACGCATCGCTCGCTGCATCGCGGAATTCGAGGGCGAGGCGGTGCCCGTCGGCACGCTCGACGTCGGGATGTACCGCGACGACCTGCCTGAGCGGGGCGCGACGGTCAGCATCCAGCCGAGCGATCTGCCCGATATCGCCGGGAAGCGCGTCGTGCTGATCGATGACGTGCTGTACACCGGCCGGACGGTGCGCGCGGCGCTCGACGCGCTCATCGATTACGGCCGCCCGGAGCGGATCCAGCTCGCCGTGCTCGTCGACCGCGGCCACCGGGAGCTGCCGATTCGGGCGGACTTCGTCGGCAAGAACATTCCGACAGCGCGCGCGGATGACGTGCAGGTCCGGCTCGACGAGACGGACGGCGAGGAGTACGTGCGCGTCACCGCAGCCGAAGAAGCGGAGGCACTGTCATGACGACGATCCGTCCGCCCGAGCCACGCACCGACGCCGGAGCGCCCCTCGCGGCGCCGGGCGGCGAGGAGATCGCGTGGAGCCGGCGGCACCTGCTCGACCTGGACGACTTCACGGTCGATGAACTTGACCTCGTGATGCGGACTACAGACACGATGAAGGAAGTGCTCTCGCGCGAGGTGCCGCGCGTGCCGGCCCTGCGCGGCACGACGATCGTGACGCTGTTCTACGAGAACAGCACGCGCACGCGGTCTTCGTTCGAGTTGGCCGGCAAGGTGCTCGGCGCGGACGTGATCAACGTCTCGGCCTCCGGGAGCAGCGTCACGAAGGGCGAATCGCTCGTCGACACGGTGAAGACACTGCAGGCGGTCGGCGCCGACGTGCTGGTGATGCGGCACAATCGCTCGGGCGCGCCGTACCTGGCGGCGCGGCACGCGCGCTGCAGCGTCGTCAACGCCGGCGACGGGCTCCACGCGCACCCCACGCAGGGTCTCCTGGACCTCTACACGATGCGCACGTCGCTGGGAGACGTGCGCGGCAAGCGCGTCGTCATCGTCGGCGATGTGCTGCACAGCCGCGTGGCGCGCTCGAACATGTGGTCACTGACGGCGCTGGGCGCCGAGGTGACGCTCAGTGGCCCGCCGACGCTTCTTCCGGCCGGACTGGGGCGCGACACCGAAGGCCGGCTGCCGCCGGTGCGCATCGAGACGGACCTGGACCGGGCCATCGAGGGGGCGGACGTCGTGATGACGCTGCGCATGCAGCTCGAGCGCATGCACGGCGGCTTCGTGCCGGGCGCGCGGGAGTACTCTCGCCTGTACCAGGTGAACGCGCGCCGGCTGGCGCGCGCGAAGGCGGGTGCGCTCGTTATGCACCCTGGACCGATGAACGAGGGCGTGGAGATCAGCCACGAGGTCGCGCACGGCCTCCAGTCTCACGTAGAGGAGCAGGTGGCGAACGGCGTCGCCGTGCGCATGGCGGTCCTGTGGTTGATTACGAGGACGGCGAGCGCGCGCCCGGGGCGCGCGGGCGCGAGGGGGCCGGCGTGAGCGATCGCATCGTCATTCGCGGCGGGCGCGTCATCGACCCGGCCGCCAAGCTGGACATCAAGGGCGACGTGCTGATCGAGGACGGCCGGATCGCGCTGGTTGGCGGAACTGTGGCCACCGCTGGCGCAAGGGAGATCGGTGCGAAGGGCCTGGTGGTGACGCCCGGGTTCGTCGACCTGCACGCGCACCTGCGGGACCCGGGCCTCGAGTACAAGGAAGACATCGAATCGGGGACGCGGGCGGCGGCGCGCGGCGGCTTCACGACGGTGTGCGCGATGCCAAACACCGAGCCGGCGATGGACAGCCGCTCGATCGTCGAGTACGTGCTGCGGGAGGCGGCGGCGCGGGCGCACGTGCGCGTGCTGCCGATCGGCGCGGTCAGCAAGGGCCGCGCGGGCAAGGAGCTTGCCGAGCTGGGCGATCTGGCGGCGGCGGGATGCGTCGGTTTCAGCGACGACGGGGCGGCGGTGCACGACGCCACACTGATGCGCCGCGCCCTCGAGTACGCAAGCGCGTTCGGCCTGCCGATCATCGACCACTGCGAGGAGAAGTCGTTGACCCGGGACGCCGTCATGCACGAAGGATGGGTGTCGACCCGCCTGGGGCTGCGGGCGGCGCCCGCAGCGGCCGAGGAGTCCGCGGTGGCGCGCGATATCGCGCTGGCGGAGGCGACGGGCGCGCACGTGCACATCGCCCACGTCAGCACGCGCGGCGCGGTCGATGCGATACGACGAGCGAAGGCGCGCGGCGTCCCCGTGACTGCCGAAGCGACGCCGCACCACCTGACGCTGACCGATGAGATCGTGGCGTTTGGCGCGCTCGGGGGCGACGCGCTGCTCTACGAGACAAACGCGAAGGTGAACCCGCCGTTGCGCTCGCGGGACGATGTCGATGCCTGCGCGGCGGGGCTGGCGGACGGCACGATCGACTGCATCGCGACGGATCACGCGCCGCATGCCGAGATAGAGAAGCTGTGTGAGTTCGACGACGCGGCGTTCGGCATCAGCGGGCTCGAGACGGCCTTCGGGCTCTGCATGCGGCTGGTTCACGAGCGAAAGATCACGCTCGAAACGTTGATCGAGCGCATGACGATCGGTCCCGTGCGCGCGCTCGGCCTCGATCGCCACGTACCGGGCATCGGAACACTGGCGGCGGGCGCGCCGGCGGACGTGGTTCTGCTGGACCCGGAGTCGGAGTGGATCGTCGAGCCGGAGCGATTCGCGTCGAAGGGGAAGAACACGCCGCTGGGCGGCGTCAAGCTCACGGGCGCGATCGTCGCGACGATCTCGGCGGGCCGCATCGTTCACGAGAGCGAGGTAGCGGTTGGCTAAGGCGCTGCTGGTGCTCGAAGACGGCGCTGTGTTTACCGGCGAGGCGATCGGCGCTCGGACGCGCTCGCACGGCGAGGTCGTGTTCTGTACGGCGATGACCGGCTACCAGGAGGCGCTGACCGACCCCTCGTTCGCCGAGCAGGTGCTCGTGATGACGTATCCGCTTCAGGGGAACTACGGCATCAACGAGTACGACGTGGAGTCGCGCCGCATCCAGGTGCGCGCGTTTGTCGTACGGGAAGACTGCGCCGTGCCGAGCCACTGGCGCTCGAAGGGGACGCTGCACGAGTACCTGCTGGAGAACGACGTGCCGGGCATCGCCGGCGTCGACACGCGGGCGCTGACGCGGAAGCTGCGCACCGGCGGCGTCATGATGGGCACGGTGACGCAGGACGAAGCGGCCGAACAGGCGCTGGCGCGGCTCGGAGAGTTGCCGCGTTACGGGACGACGGACATCGTGCCGTGGGTGAGCACGCGGCAGCCGTACGACTTCCCCGCTGACGAGGAGGCGCGCCGCGGACCGCGCATCGTCGTACTCGACCTTGGGGTCAAGTACAATATCCTCCGCGTGCTGCACCGACTGGGCTGCGCCCCGACCGCCGTGCCATGCCACACGACCGCCGAAGACATCCTGGCGATGCATCCGGACGGCGTGCTGCTTTCGCCCGGTCCGGGCGACCCGGCGCTGCTGGATTACGCCGTGAAGACCGCAGGCGGACTCGTCGGGAAGGTGCCGATGATGGGGATCTGCCTCGGGCACCAGGTGCTCGCCTCCGTGTTCGGCGCGAAGTCGTACAAGCTGAAGTTCGGCCATCGCGGCGCGAACCATCCGGTGCGCGACGAGGCCACGGGCCGGGTCTACATCACGGCGCAGAACCACGGGTACGCCGTCGACGACAGCGGGCTGGCGAGCGACGTCGTCGTGAGTCACCGGAACGTCAACGATGGGACCGTCGAGGGGCTGGAGCATCGGAGCGAGCCCGTCATGACCATCCAGTATCACTCCGAAGCGTCGCCGGGGCCGCAGGACAACCTGTACCTGTTCGAGCGATTCCTGGCGATGGCCGGCCCGGCGCGGGCAGGCGCGTGAAGCGGATGCACCCGTCACGAACGGGTAGACCGTCGGTCAGCAGGAGGCCGTCATGAACGACGCACACGTGGCTACGGAGCCAACCTACCGGCAGGCGAACGTCAACGATGCCGCGGCGATCGTCCACGTCATCCAGGTGGCGATGGAGGAGCCGAACCCCGTCGGATTCGATCACGCGCTCACGCCCGACGAGGTGCGCACGTGGCTGAGCCGTCTCGGCGGCGAGGGCGGCGTGTTCCTGGCGATCATCGAGGGGAAGGTCGTGGGGTTCGCGGCGCTGGACTACAACACGATCGAGCCGGACACCGTCGTACTCGGCGTCTGGATGCTGCCCGAGGTGCGGCGCCGCGGCATCGGCACGGCGCTGGCGGAGTACGCGCTCGGGTTTGCGCGCGACAAGGGCTACAAGCGGATACGCGGGCGGTTGCCGCAGAACAACGAGGTGGCGCTCACGTTCCTGAGCAGCATCGGAGCGCTGGTACCCATCTACAACCCGGAAGCGCGCTTCGAGCTGCCGCTTGTGTAGGGGTATGCCGAACGTGTCGCGGCCTGGTAGGTGCGTGGCCGCCGGCGGCCCGCGCATGAGGGCAAGGGCCGGAATGCGGCCATTGCGGAGGCGTCAACGCAAGTCGCCGGAATGGCGTCGCGCGGCGGCGCAGGGGAGCGGATGAACGAGATACGTCTCGATGCGGTGATGAAGAGCATCGACGTGTACGGCCGGCTGGCGTTCGGCGGCCAATGCGTCGCTGCCATGGCGATGCTGGCCGGACCGGCACTGTTCGTCACGGCATGCGTGGTCCCGTTCGTCGTGTGGGGCGACGATCACGCCGCTGCACTGGTGTACTGGCTCGGCGGCTGGGCACTCGGTATCGGCGTGGGCGCGGCGGGGCTCGGCGTGGCGCTGTTCGCGTGGCGATGGTCCGGCGACTGGATCACCGAATGGCCCGGCTACGCCGTTGGGTTCGGCATTGCGGGCGTGGCCGACGTGCTCATCGTATGCCTCGTCGTACTGACGCAGGTGCCCGCGTACGCGTCGGTGCTCGTGTCGATGGCGGGCGCGTTCGTCGCCGGCTTACTCGTCGCCGGCCACCTGGGCGGCATGCGCCTGCTGCCGGAACAACGTGAACAGCGTCAGCGCGCGGCCGCGAGGCGGCGCTGATGACGACCAGCGAGCTGCGCAGCCTGGACTCCCGTAACGCGTGAAGAAACCCTCGAAGGTCCTCATCATCGGCTCCGGCCCAATTGTCATCGGGCAAGCCGCCGAATTCGATTACGCCGGCACGCAGGCATGCAAAGCCATGCGCGAGGAGGGCGTAGTGTCGGTCCTCGTCAACTCGAACCCGGCCACGATCATGACCGACGAGGGCGTGGCCGACATCGTCTACATCGAGCCGATCACGCTCGACGTGATCACGCGCATCATCGAGCGCGAGCGGCCTGACGGGCTGTTGCCGACGCTCGGCGGCCAGACCGGCCTGAACATGGCGGTGGCGCTGCACGAGGCCGGCGTGCTCGACCGGTACGGCGTGCGCCTGCTCGGCACGCCGCTCGAGGCGGTGCGGAAGGCCGAGGATCGCGAGCTGTTTCGCCAGATGCTCGACAGCATCGGCGAGCCGACGCCGAAGTCCGCGATCGTGACGAACGCCGGCGAGATGCGAAGCGCGCTCGGCGAGATCGGGTTGCCGGCGGTCGTGCGCCCCGCGTACACGCTCGGCGGGACGGGCGGCGGCATCGCGCACACTCGCGAAGACTACGAGCGCATCGTCACCGGCGGCCTGGACGCGAGCCCGATTCACCAGGTGCTGGTCGAGCAGTGCCTGCTCGGCTGGAAAGAAGTCGAGTACGAGGTGATGCGCGACGGCGCCGGCAACGTCATCACCGTCTGCAATATGGAGAACTTCGACCCGATGGGCGTCCACACGGGCGACAGCATCGTGGTCGCGCCGAGCCAGACGCTGTCCGACAAGGAGTACCAGATGCTCCGGACGGCGTCGCTCAAGATCATCACCGCGCTCGGCATCGAGGGTGGCTGCAACGTGCAGCTGGCGCTCGCGCCGAACCCGGAGACGACGCCCTGGGCCGTGCCCCGCGGCGACGCGCCGTTGCCGTACTACGTCATCGAGGTGAATCCGCGCGTGTCGCGGAGTTCCGCCCTGGCCAGCAAAGCGACCGGCTACCCCATCGCGCGGGTGGCGTCGAAGATCGCGATCGGCAAGACGCTCGACCAGATACCGAACGCGGTGACGCAGCGGACGACTGCCGCGTTCGAGCCGGCGCTCGATTACGTCGTCGTGAAGATCCCGCGCTGGCCCTTCGACAAGTTCCCGTTCGGCGACCGCACGCTCGGCACGCAGATGAAGGCGACGGGCGAGGTGATGGCGATCGACCGCACGTTCGAGGGCGCGCTCCAGAAGGCTGTGCGGTCGCTGGAGATCGGCGGCCGCTCGCTGCTCTGGGAGGACCCGACCTGGAAGGGCAACTACGAGGAACGGCCGCTGCACGCGACCGACGAGCGCCTCTGGTCGATCATGTCGGCGTTGCGGCGCGGCGCCGATCCGCTGGCGGTGTCGCGCTCGACGGGCGTGGACCAGTGGTTCCTGCACAAGCTGGTCAACATCATCGGCATGGAGAAGCGGCTGCTGTCCGAGGACCTGACGCCGGACCTGCTGCGCGCCGCAAAGCGAATGGCGTTCTCCGACAAGCAGATCGGAACGCTCAGCGACAGACTGCCGGACCAGGTGCGGGCGCTGCGTGACCAGTGGGACATCCGGCCGGTGTACAAGATGGTCTATACGTGCGCGGCCGAGTTCGACGCGGCGACGCCGTACTTCTACAGCACCTTCGAGCAGGAGAACGAGGCCGTGCCGGAGCCCGGGAAGAAGGCGCTCGTGATCGGCAGCGGGCCGATCCGCATCGGGCAGGGGATCGAGTTCGACTACTGCTCGGTGCACGCGTCGTGGGCGCTGGAGGCGGCCGGATACCGGTCGCTGATGGCGAACTCGAACCCCGAAACGGTCTCGACCGACTTTGACACGAGCGATCGCCTGTACTTCGAGCCGCTCGACGAGGAGTCGGTCCGCGACATCCTGGAAAACGAGGCGGGGGACGGTACCGAGGGCGGCGGGGACATGCCGCCCGCGATCGTGCAGTTCGGCGGACAGACGGCCATCAACCTCGCCGGGCCGCTGCACAACTGCGCCGTGCCGATCATCGGCTCGTCGTTCGAGACGATCGACCTGGCCGAGGACCGGCGGCGGTTCGAGGCGTTCCTGAACGGCCTCGGCATCCCGCAGCCGCCGGGCGCGGCGGTGCTGCGCGTCGAGGACGCGATCAACGTCGCCGAGAAGCTCGGCTACCCGGTGCTCGTGCGGCCGAGCTACGTGCTCGGCGGGCGGGCGATGGAGATCGTGCAGAACCCTTCGGAGCTGGCGCGCTTCGTCCAGCAAGCCGCCGACGTCAGCGACGGCAAGCCGATCCTCATCGACAAGTACCTCGAGGGAAAAGAGGTGGAGGTCGATGCGATCTGCGACGGCGAGGGCGTGCTCATCCCCGGGATCATGGAGCACATCGAGCGCGCCGGCGTGCATTCGGGCGACTCGATGGCCGTGTATCCCGGCATCCACCTGACCTCCGAGGAAGTGGACGCGATCGTGGACTACACGACGCGCATCGGCATCGCGCTCGACGCGCGCGGCCTCGTCAACGTGCAGTACGTGATCATGCCGGCGGAGGACCCCGCACGGCCGAACGCCTCGGACGTCTACGTGCTCGAGGTGAACCCGCGCGGCTCGCGCACGGTGCCGTTCCTCTCGAAGGTGACCGGCGTGCCGATGGTGCAGATCGCCGTCAACGTCATGCTCGGCCGGTCGTTGCGCGATCAGGGATACGAGCCGGGGCTGTGGCCGCGCCAGAACCTCGTCGCGGTGAAGGCGCCGGTGTTCTCGATGTCGAAGCTGATCGGCGTCGATACGTACCTGGGGCCGGAGATGAAGTCCACCGGAGAGGTGATGGGTATCGACCACACGTTTCCGGCGGCGCTGGCGAAGGCCCTGATGTCGGCCGACCTGGCGCTGCCGCCGGGCGGCGGCGTGCTCATCAGCATCGCCGATCGGCACAAGACGGAGATGCTGCCGGTGATCCATCAGCTCCACGACGCCGGGTTCCGCCTGTACGCCACGGAGGGAACGGCGACGATGATCGCGGCGCTCGGCCTGCCCGTCGAACAGGTGACGAAGCGCCTGAACGAGGGCCACCCGAACGTCACCGACGTGATCAACGACGGCTCGGTCTCGTGCGTCATCAACACGCCCGAGGGACGCTACACCGGGACATTGCGCGACGGCTTCTTCATCCGCCGTGCGGCGACGGAGAAGCGCATACCGTGCTTCACGAGCATCGACACGGCGCGCGCGGCGGTGGAGGCGCTGACCGCGAGCCTGCGCAACTCCGGCGAGCAGGCGTACCAGGTGCGGCCGCTGCCGGAGTACCGCGACGGCGCAAGGCCGTGACATCGTCGCCACCGCATGCCGGGCAGCGAGAGCCGCCCAAGCCCGGCGGCATCGCGGAACTGCTGCGGCTCTTCGGCAAGCTCGGCATCATCGGCTTCGGCGGGCCGACGGCGCACATCGCGCTGTTTGAGAATGAGATCGTCACGAAGCGCGGCTGGATCTCGCGCGACCACTTCGTCGATGCGCTCGCCGCGACGAACATCATCCCCGGCCCGAATTCGACCGAGATGGCGGTCCACGTCGGCTATCGCCGCGCGGGCGTGCCCGGCGGCATCGTCGCAGGCGCGACGTTCATCGCACCCGCGTTCGTGATGATGATCGCGTTGAGCTGGGCGTACTTCCGCTGGAGCAGCGTGGCCGCGATCAGCGACGTCTTCGACGGCATCAAGCCGGCCGTCATCGCCGTGATCGCCGTGACGCTGTGGCGGCTGTTCAGGTCGTCGGTGCGCGACGTGCCGCAGGCGGCGTTCATGGCGGCGGCAGGCGCGCTCGCGTACGCGTTCACGGCCTGGGAGCCGCTCATCCTCATCGCGGCGGGGCTCGCGGGCGTGGCTCTGTACGTCCGACCGAACGACTACCCGCGGTTGCCGCTGCGTGTCGTCGTTCCGTGGCCGCTGCTCGGCCTGCCGCTCGCCTCGGCGTTCTTCGCGTGGCATCCCGGCGAGCTTGGCGGCCTCACGGTCGTGTTCCTGCGAGCGGGCGGCCTGCTGTTCGGCGGCGGCTACGTCCTCATCCCGCTGGTGCAGGACGCCGTAACGAAGCAGCACGGCTGGCTGACGCAACGGCAGTTCCTCGATGGCGTCGCGCTCGGGCAGGCGACGCCGGGACCGATCGTGATCACCGCGACGTTCGTCGGATACGCGGCGGGAGGCTTCGCGGGAGCGATCGTCGCGACGGTCGCCGTGTTCGCACCGGCGTTTGTCTTCGCAATCGGCGTCGGGAACTTCCTTGAACGCGTCCGTTCGTGGAACATGGCAACGGCGTTCCTGAAGGGCGTCGGTCCGGCGGTCGTCGGCACGATCGCCGCGGTGTCGGTGCGGCTCGGACGTGACGCGATCACCGATGGCTGGACGGCCGCGATCGCCGTCGCCGGCCTGGCGCTCGCGTGGCGCTACGGCCCGCTGCCGGCGCTCGCGTTCGCGGGTGCGAGCGGCATCGCGATCGGACGGCTGGGTTGACGGAGAGGATGAGCGCGCCAGCATGAAGGTCGGCTACGCGGAGGTCGTCGAGAACGAGCGGGTGTACGGCGACACGCACCTCATGTGGCTTCGCGCGCCCGAGCTGGCGCACGGGGCGTACCCGGGCCAGTTCCTGATGCTGCGCTGCTCCGACGACGCATCGTATGCCGATGGCGGCGCCGGGCACGCCGACGACCCGTTGCTGCCGCGCCCGATGAGCTATCACCGCGTGCGCGACGGCGCGCAGGGGCCGGAATGGGCGATCCTGTACGACGTCGTCGGCAGGGGTACGGGCTGGCTGGCGCGGCGCGTGCCGGGCGACCGCGTGTACGGTTGGGGTCCGCTCGGCAACGGGTTCAAGGTCGGGCGCACGTCGCGCAACCTGCTGCTCGTCGCCGGCGGCATCGGCGTGGCGCCGCTGGTGTGGCTGGCGGATCAGGCGGTGGCGAAGGGGCTGAACGTGACGATGATCGTCGGCGCGCGCTCGGCCGAGCTGCTGTATCCGGCGCGGCTGCTGGCACCGCAGGTGGAGGTCGTCGTCACAACGGACGACGGCTCGGCCGGCCGCAAGGGACTCGTCACGGAGCCGTTCGGGGAGCTGCTGGAGTGGTGCGACCAGGCATTCACGTGCGGCCCGACGCCGATGTTCCGCGCGCTGGCCGAGACGGCGCGGCAGGCGAAGGTGCGGCGCTCCGTGCAGGCGCTGCTCGAGGAGCGGATGGCCTGCGGCACGGGCATCTGCTACGGCTGCGCCGTCGATACGCGCGTGCGCGGCGGGCGGGCGATGAAGCTCACCTGTAAAGACGGGCCGCGGTTCGAGCTTCGGGACGTGTATTAGAGGGCTGAGTGGCGGTGCCGACGTCTCAGGGCCCACGTGCCGGCGAGAGCAAGCCCCCCGATGCTGACCAGTGTCGCCAGCGCCGAGTAGAACGAGCGCCCGTTGCCAGACGCTTCCGTGCGCGCTGGCAACGCCCACATGTCGGGCGCTTCGGCGATGCCGCCAACACTCGACGCAGGAGTGGTTAAGAATGCATACGTTCGGCCTTGCCCGCTGTTACCTGCGACGGTTTCACCGGGCGACCCCACGACGATGTCCGCTCGATGGTCACCGTCGATGTCTCCCGTCGCTATGCTGAACCCGAATAATGCGTTGCTTTGGGGATTCGGAGTGGTCAGCGTGCCCAGCAGGCTTCCGGAAGCACCAGAGAAGTGATAGACATGCCCTCCGAACGTGTTCCCGTCCGCAGTCTCCTGGTACGCGCCCACAACAACGTCCGCCTTGCCGTCACCGTTGAGATCACCTGACGCAACGGCCTCACCGAATACTCCGAGGACCTGCGAGTTGGGGCTGACGAGTGTGTAGAGAAGCCCGCCGCTTGCATCAGAGAAGGCGTATACGCGACCTGCGCCTGAGTTGCCCGCGACTGTCTCGCTCGTGCCGACAATGACGTCCTGTTTGCCGTCCCCGTTCACATCTCCGGTGGCGACGGCTCCGCCGAAGAACGCTGGGCTCGTCTGAGGATTCGGGCTGACCAACGTGTAAAGCAAGGAACCGTCCAAACCGGAGAATTCGTAAACGCGCCCTTGCTCAGCGTTCACGCCGACATCCTCGCCCTGCGCACCGATGACCACATCAGCGTTGCCATCGGCATTCACGTCGCCAGCGGCGACCGCAAAGCCGAATTGCGCGCCGGAGCCTGACATCGGCTGCGGATTGGGGCTCGTGAAGGTGTAGAGGAGCGCCCCGGTAGCGCCGGAGAAAGCATAGGCTCGGCCCGCGCCCGGCACTGATGCGACGGTTTCCGATGGCGCACCGACCAAGACATCTGCCTTCCCGTCATGGTTGACATCACCAGAAGCCACGCTGTTGCCGAACAGGCCGCCGCCGTTCGGGGATACGAACGTGTACAGTAACCCTCCACTCGCGCCGGAGAAGACGTACACTCGTCCGGCTTGGCCAGCCTCGAACGCTGCCCCGACCACAATGTCGTCCTTGCCGTCGCCGTTCACATCGCCGACGGCGACCGAGTAGCCGAAGAACCCGCCAGCCTCTGGGTTAGGGCTCGTTAGGGTGTACAGAAGGCTGCCGTTCGCACCCGAGAACACGTAGACACGGCCTTGTTGCGAATTGGGGCCGACGTTTTCGTAGGGGGCACCGACGACGATGTCAGCTTTCCCGTCGCCGTTCACGTCTCCGACAGCGACGCGGGCACCAAATCGGGCAGTCGTCTGCGGATTGGGTGTGGTGAACGTGTAGAGAGGAGCCGCAGCGAGTGCGCTGAGGCCTGCGAACAGCCCAAACGTGGCTGCCGCGAGAACGGTTGACTTGGTCAGGCGCGCCAGAAGTCGCACGGCACTGTCCTTCGTGGTTGCGGGGCGCTAGAGAATTTGGGTCTGCGAGCGACTGCTGTCAAGAGCCTTTGCACCTATCTCTTCATCAACGTCCGCCGGTGACGCCAACTTCTACAACGCCCCAGGGGGTCCGAGGAGAACCTGCTGAACAGGACGCGGTTCGGGCACCGATGATCCATCACTCTGCACCGTCAGGCGGCAGGCATCGAGCGCGTCTCGAGGAGCGACGTTGCGAAGCTGCTGACGTGCGAAAAGGCGTTGGTGAACTCAAGGCGCGAGTGAGATGCGTCCGCGGAGTGGCGGGGGACCTTTCTTACGCCTTGTCTCCTCCCCCTCGCCGTCTTGCCGCCCCCGCGACCACCTGCCTATACTCCGGTGGCGGTTTCGCAAGCTGAGGCTGGCGAAATGCGGCTTATCCTGGATTCGAGGAGTGTGTCTTGGCATACGAGATCACCGAGACCTGCATCGGCTGTACGGCGTGCACGAAGCGCTGCCCGACGGGCGCGATTACGGGCTCGCGCAACGTCCTCCACGTCATCGACCCGAGCCTGTGCATCGACTGCGGCGCCTGCGGCGTCGTGTGCCCGCCGGAGGCGATTGTCGACGATCTCGGCGACGTGTGCCGGACGTTCGCCCGGAAAGAGTGGCCGAAGGCGATCGTCGTCGAGGATAACTGCATCGGCAGCGGCTGCGAGCTGTGCATCCAGATCTGCCCGTTCGAGGCGCTGAGCCTCGGGCAGCCGGAGCGGACGGCGGGCGACTTCTTCGGCATCGCGGTGCTGAACGAGAGGAAGTGCACGGGGTGCCGGCTGTGCGAGGACGCCTGCGGCTGGGGCGCCATCTACATCGATCCGCCGCGCGAGCTGCTCAAGAAGCGCGCCTGGCCCGAGGAAGACGACGCGGCCGCCGTCAAGGAACTGAGCGAAGCGACGGCCTGATCCGACCGATCGCCGGTGAGCCCTGTAGAGCCCCTCGCTGGCGAGGGGCTTTTCGCTGGACCGCGGCATGTCCATACTGTGTCGAACGGGGCGAGGCAGAACACCGGGAGCGAGATGTCACACACACGGCACCTTAGGCGCGGACTGCTCGGGCTGATGGCGGCGGCCGGCATCGTCGCCGCAATTGCCTGCGGCGGGAAGGAGGCGCAGCCGGTCGTCGCCGACGGCACGCCGGGCGCCGAGGTGGAACACCTCATCCGGGCGGCCGAAAGCGGGAACATCATCGAGCTGGCGTCGCTCGCCGGATATGAGAAGGTCAAGTGCGTCAGGGGATCCGAGGGCGGCTCGCCGGCGTGCCGGGGGGACGAATCGGAGGGAACCGCCGTGGAAGTGCTGGCGTCGTCGAGCTGCCAGCGCGGCTGGATCCGGCCCGAACAGGTTTCGGACACGCTCCGGACGCTCTTGCCATCGGGCGAGGTAGACCTGTTCGCGGTGTACCAGCCGAACGACAGCTCGGACTCCTACGATGGCGGATTCGAATCGCGGCACGTCGTGGTGCTGTCCGCGGGGAAGCGGTCGGACGGATCGCCGGGCGGCGTCGCGCTGCACGTCAGGGACGGGCGCGTGACGTGGCTCGAACAGGCGTGCTCCGACATCACGGACCTGGTCGACGCCAGCCGCGTCAAGTCGTTCATCGTTCCGCCGGCCTCGTCCGGCGAGACGCGGCCGGGCGGCACTCCGGCGGCCGACGCCACGCCGGTAAGCACGGCAACGACGAACCCCGGCTGACGGCGGCATCGGCCCGCCGTACGTGGCGCGCGTCGATGCGACATGCCGTCAACAATGGCGCTCCAGACATCCGAACGGCCCGTGCCGCTTGACCCTGCATGGGGCCCCGTGCTACTCGTGAGAGTGGTCGATCGCGGTCAATTCGCGCCGCGAGAGTCCCGACAACGAGGAGACACTACGCGCGCCGGGCGGCGCGCTTGACGTATGAGCTGGTTCCAACGGCTGTTGCTCGTGACCATCGCCGCCACGTTCGTGCTCGTGGTCGTGGGCGGTACGGTGCGGGCCACGGGATCGGGGCTCGGCTGCCCCGACTGGCCTACCTGCCACGGCCGGTTCGTCCCGGAGAACGACAAGGCGACGCTGATCGAGTTCTCTCACCGGACGGCCGCGTTCGTCGTCGGCATGCTGTTCCTGGGCGTCACGTTCTTCACGTTCAACACGGAGCGGCGGAACAAGCTCGTGTTCTGGCTGGCGTTCACGGCCGGCGTGCTCCTGGCCATCCAGATTGTCCTCGGCGGTATCACGGTGAAGAAGGAGCTGCCGTCGGGCATCGTCGCCACGCATCTCGGCACCGCGATGAGCTTCATCGGGGTGATGATCGTCACGGCGACGATCTCGCTGATGCGTTCGCGCGGCGTGCGGGCGCTCGCCTCGTCCGCGGAGTCGGCATTCGGGCGGATCGCGATGCTGAGCGCCGGCCTGTCGCTGGCGACGCTGACGCTCGGGTCGTACATCAGCAACACGGACGCGGCGCTCGCCTGCGACGGCTGGCCGCTGTGCAACGGCAGCCTCGTGCCGAGCGGGAGCAGCGCCGTCGCGCTGCACTTCTTGCACCGGCTGCTGGCCGCGGCGCTCGGCGTCGTGCTGCTCGCGCTGATCTACCTGGCCTTCGACGAACGCCGGCGGCAGCCGTGGCTCGTCGGACTCGCCCTGTTCAGCGGGGCCGCGTACATCGCGCAGGCGCTGCTGGGCGCGGCCAATCTCTGGACGGATTTGTCGGCCGGCGTCATCGTCGCCCACCTGTCGCTTGCTTCGCTGCTGTGGTGCGTGACGGTGTTGATCAGCGCGCTGGCGTTCTACCTGCCGGGCGATGATATGGGGGGAAGCGTGCGCGAGCGCATCGCGACGAAGCAGGAGACGCCACAATGGGCACGCTAGAGACTGCACTGCGGCGACCAGCGCTGACGTGGCGAGACACCGCAGCGGCGTACGTGTCACTGACCAAACCGCGCATCATCACGCTGCTGCTGATCACCACGGTGCCGGCGATGATCCTGGCGCAAGGCGGCCTGCCCTCGATGTGGCTGATGGTCGCGACCGTCGTCGGCGGAACGCTCGCCGCCGGGGGCGCGAATGCGTTCAACTGTTACCTGGACCGCGACATCGACGAGCTGATGCACCGGACGCAGGGGCGTCCGCTCCCGCTCGGGAAGATCGAGCCGGCGAGCGCGCTGACGTTCGGCGTTACCCTCGAGGCGGCGGCGTTCGCGCTGCTCGCGCTCTCGTCGAACCTGCTCGCGGCGTCGCTGGCGATGTCGGCGACGCTGTTCTACGTCTTCGTCTACACGATGTGGCTGAAACGACGCACGTCGCAGAACATCGTCATCGGCGGAGCAGCCGGCGCGGTACCGCCGCTCGTCGGCTGGGCGGCGGTCACGGGACACGTCGGGCTGCCGGCCGTGATCCTGTTCGCGATCATCTTCCTGTGGACGCCGCCCCACTTCTGGGCGCTGTCGATCAAGTACCGGGATGACTACGCACGCGCCAGCGTGCCGATGCTGCCCGTCGTCGCAACGCTCGAATCGACCAGGAACCAGATTTTCGCATACACGCTGCTGCTCGTGCCGGCATCGCTCGCGCTCGTCGCGACGGGCACCGTGGGCTGGATCTATGCGGGCTCGGCGGTAGTCCTCGGCGTGATGTTCATCCGCGAAGCGTGGCGGCTTCGATCGAACGACGCGCCGGGGGCGGCCATGGGCGTCTTCCGCGCATCGATTACGTACCTGGCGCTCATCTTCATCGCCGTTGCGGCCGACCAGTTGATTCTGAGGTAGGGCAGTCGCCGGCCGCGCGCCCACGCGGGCTGGACCGTCGGGCGGGCACTCGGATACTTTATCAGCGGCCTCGGGCCGCACCGGACGTTCAGAAACCGCCAAGGGAGCACGATGAAAGCGTTCTTTGAGAATCCAGCTCAGCTCGTTGGTGCGCCGCTGCTGGCGATAGGCGCGGTCGGACTCGCCGTCGCGGCGGTAACGCTGCTGTTTTCGGGGCCGGCGCAGGCGACGACACATGGTCCGGTCGCACGCCGCGGCGTCGCGCAAGCGGCGGTCGACGACTTCATCGGGATCGGCGCGATCATCGTGGTGTTGACCCTGATCGAGTCCCTTCTCTTCGCGTTCGGCATCCAGCGAAGCGTGTTCATCGGCATCCTCTTCGGGATGACGGTCGTGAAGCTGGCGCTGGTGACGATGTTCTTCGTGCACCTGAAGTTCGACAGCCGAATGTTCACGAGCGCGTTTCTTGTGACATTCGCCGTCGTGGCGGGCGCAGCGGTGGTCATCGTGTCGGCGATTGTGGGCAACATCGTCTGACCCCGCGGGACGCATACGACACCACCCGTATCGACAACCCAATGCGGACCGCCACGACGGCGGTCCGCATTTCCGTTCCGCCGGGATGACTACGGCGTCTCGGCCGGTGCTTCAATCGCGCGCACGAGGCTCTGCTCGACCTCGTCGACCGACATGATGCCCTCGAACTTGCCGGCGACGCGACCGGCGCGGTCCACTACGAATACCCACGGCTCGGTGTTGAGCCGCCAATCGCGCATGGCCGGCACGGGCTCCTCTTGATTCGCCGTGCGCAGCTGCGCCAACTCGTACGGCTCGACATGGATGAAGATGGCCCGATCGCTGTACTTCGCGTACAGCGGGTCCATGACCGTGTCCATCACCGGCCCGCACGTGCGGCTCTTGCAGAACGCCGGCGTGGCGAAGGCGATCACGATCGGGCGGCCGGTCTCGAGCGCATCCTCGATGGTGACGTCGTGCATCCGCGGGCGCGGCGGAGAGGACGTGTCGATGTCCTCGATGCTTCGGGCGGTGGCGAGCGTGGCCTGGCGGCTCGGCGGAGCCGGGTCACCGATGGCGGGCTCGAGCGGTGTCGGAAGCACGTTGAACCTGAACGGCAGCGGCGGAAGCGTCCGGCCGCCGCGCGTCACGACGACCTGCACGCCCCAGTTGCCCGGCGCGTCCAAGTTCACGCGCGAGACGTAGGCCCCGCCGGTTCCGGCGGGAGTCTTCGCCTTGCTCGACTGTTCGTCGACGTACGACAGCGCCATCTGGATGAACCGGGCGTCCGTTTCCATGTGGAGCCGCGGCTTCGATCCGTTCAGGTCGTAGAAACGCAGGTGCACCTGTGCGTCCAGGATCGGATTCTCGTTAGCGTCCGCGAGGCGCATCGTCACGCGGTTGTCGCCGACGGCGAGCGCCTGGTTCGTGATCGCCGGGATGACGTCGCCGCTGCCGATCGACACCGCCTCGGGAAACTCCGGGCTGTTCGCGTCCGATGAGCCACCGCACGCCGCGGCGAGGAGCGCCGCTACGACGGCTGCGGCGGCCAGTGCGAGGGCCCGCATGCCGGTTCGCGTCATCGGTCGGGGTCGATGCTGCGGCCCGCGCCGAAGTAGAAGACGGCGAGCGCGAGCACGGTGAGGACGGTGAGGTCGAGCGGGAGACCGAAGTAACCGCTGGAGCCGTCGGCGTAGAGTGCGAGGTGCATGATGTCGACGCCGTACGACAACGGATTGGCGCGTCCGAGGAGCTTGAGCCACACCGGCAGATCGGTCAGCGGGAAAAACGCGCCGGAGAAGAACAGGAACGGGAAGAGGACGAGGTTCATGACCAGGTGGTAGCCCTGCATCGAGTGGATCTTCGATGCCAGGAGCTGGCCGACGCCGGCGAGGAACAGGTTGAGGAACAGGACGGCGCCGATGGTCAGGCCCAGGCTCGGCAGCACGCCGTACTGCCAGCTGAAGTGGATGGCCGGGATCACCGCCGCGACGGCGAGCACGATCAGCGCCTGCGCCGCCCCGATGATCACGGCGCTGAGCATCTTGCCCAGCAGGACGACGCGTGGCGAGTGCGGCGACGCCAGCAGGACCTTCAGGATCCCGGAGTCGCGGTCCTGGTAATACGACGCGCCGGAGAACGTCGAAGAGAACAGCGCGGTCATGACGATCATGCCGGGCGTCAGGAACGTGACATAATCGTGGATGTTGCGGGGGTCGAGACCGTCCGAGACGCCGGCGCCGAGAATCGCCAAGAGCATCAGCGGCAGCACCACCGAGGAGTAGAGCTGCGACCGCGAGCGCGCGAACGAACGCAGGTCGCGGATGACGAGGGCGGCGACGGCTTCAAACTGCCTCAACCCGGTGCGGCCTCCACCTCTGCGTCACCGCGGGGCGCGATCCCCTTGCCGACGAGCTGGAAGTACACGTCCTCGAGCGTCGACTCCTCGATCTGGACGCCGGCCACGCGATCGCCGGCGCCCTGGAACAGGCGGGTCAAGAAGGGGCTGGCTTCGTCCACCGTCACGTGTGTGACGCGGCCTGCCTGGCGGACATGCCCGACGCCGGGCCACGAGCCCATCGTAGCGGCTTCGGCCGATGCGTCGGACTTCCACTCGATACGCACGGCGTCGCGTCGCAGTCCGCGTTTGAGTTCCGCCGGCGTGCCCTGGGCGACGAGCCGCCCTGAATCGAGCAAAGCGACGCGCTCGCAGTATCGCTCGGCCTCGTGCACGTCGTTCGTCGCGAGCAAGAGCGTGGCGCCGGCCGCGTGGGCTTCGAGGAGGTG
Source organism: uncultured Dehalococcoidia bacterium (assembly GCA_964371095.1). Classification (GTDB taxonomy): domain Bacteria; phylum Chloroflexota; class Dehalococcoidia; order DSTF01; family JACRBR01; genus CAYJMJ01. The sequence continues at coordinate 67,290 of CAYJMJ010000006.1, forward strand.
CAGCCAGAGGCGCTGCCGCGAATCGGGATCGAGCGCGAGCGTCGGCTCGTCGAGCAGAATCAGCTCGGGGCGGGTCAAGAGTGCGCGCGCCAGCTCCAGGCGGCGCTTCATGCCGCCGGAGAGCGTCGGCGTCATCGTGCGCGCGCGGTCCGCGAGTCCGACGCGATCGAGGAGGTCAGCCGTCCGGGCCACGATCTCCGCGCGCGACAGGCCGAACATGCGGCCCTGGAGGTCGAGCGTCTCCCGCACGGTCATGCTGGCATCGAGCGACGGCTCCTGGAAGACCATGCCGACGCGCGCCCGGAGCCTCGGTGACAGCTGCTGGCCGAGCAGGGCGATTTCGCCGCCGTCCGCGCGCCGCCGTCCGATGAGGAGGCTGAGCAGCGTGCTCTTTCCGCTTCCGTTAGGGCCCAGCAGGCCGAACACCGAGCCGGACGGGACGTCGAGCGAGAGCCCGTCCAGGGCCAGCCGGTCGCCGTAGCTGAAGGACAGATTCTGAACGCGAACCGCGGAACAGGCGCCCACATCAGGACCGGTCAGCGGCGCGACGGAGGTGGTCAATACATTCAAATCGTACGGGCTGAATCGCCACGATCAGCTTAGCAGGCGGGGTGGGCTACCTCACCTCCGATTGGGGATGTGGGAGGTGAGATGCGGGAGGCGGGACGCGGGAAGGGTCGGGCAGGAGGCGGCGGTTCGGTCAGCGCGCGTGTGCGGTGGAGTGGATGCAGGGCGTCAGGTCCGACGCACCGGCCATCCGGCCGTTCACCCAGCGCGCCGGGCGTGGTATGCAGGGCGCGTCACTATTTTGAGTTCAAGGAGCGGAAGCGGAGACATGAACAGCATCACCTGCGTCAAGGCGGGCACCGGCAAGGTCGAGATGAAGGAACTGCCGCTGGGTGAAGCGGGGCCGGGCGAGGTCATCGTCCGGACGCTGATGGCCACCGTTTGCGGCAGCGACATGCACTTTGTGGACGAGATGGAGTTCCTGCCGGCCGGCACGCCGATGGGCCACGAGGCGGTGGGCATCGTCGAGGAGGTCGGACCCGGGGTCACCCGCTTCAAGCAGGGCGACCGCGTCGCCGCCTCCTGCCTGGTGGGCTGCGGCTCCTGCGACCGCTGCATGGAGGGAGACATCCAGCTCTGCCAGACCTTCGGCTCGCCGCTCAACCTGCTCTTCGGCTGCCAGGGTCAGTACTTCAAGGTGCGGGGCGCCGACGTCTCGATGGCCGTGGTGCCGGACGGAGTCGACAACGAGCACGCGGTCCTGGCGACGGACATCCTCTCGACGGGGCTGGGCGCGCTGGAGCGGGCCGGCATGAAGGCGGGCGATACGGTGGCGATCTTCGCCCAGGGCCCGGTCGGCCTGTGCGCCACAGCGTCCGCCAGCATGCTGGGGGCCGGCAAGATCATCGCCGTGGAGTCGGTACCGGAGCGGGTGGCGATGGCGAAGCAGTTCGGCGCCGACGTCGTGCTGGAGCCAGCCGAGGCTGTGGCACGCATCATGGGCATGACGAACAACCGCGGCGTGGACGTCGCAGTCGAGGCGCTGGGCCACCAGGCTACCTTCGAGAACTGCTGCATGGTCACGCGCGCGGGCGGCACCGTCAGCAGCATCGGCGTCTACGGCGCCTTCCCGACGCTCAGCCTGCCCACCGGCGGCAGCTTTATCCACCGCCAGTTGGTCACCACGCTCTGCCCCTCCGGCCGGCCGCGGCTGGAGAAGCTCTTCGCACTGGTGGCGGGCGGCAGGATGAACCTGAAGCCGCTATTCACGCACAGCCTGAAACTGTCGGAGGCTCCCGCCGCGTACGACATGTTCCGCGAGCGCAAGGGCGGCGTCCTCAAGATCGCGCTGGAGCCGTAGGAGCCGGACAGACAGCATCCGGGTTGGGTGATACGTGCAGCGGAGGCGGGCCGAGCGGAAAGCGCCTGGGCTGAAGTCAAGACAGCGCGTCGCGCGGGAAGCATGCCGGTGCGACGACGCGACGGCCGTCCATGGCTCTCCGTTGCAGCTACGCCACGTCGGCCTTCGCGCCCAGGAGCAGTGCGCTGATCTCGCCCGCTGGAACGGGCGGCGAGAAGAGAAACCCCTGCGCCGTGTTGCAGGCGAGCGAACGGAGGACGGCGAGCTGGTCAGGCTCCTCGACGCCCTCGGCCACGATCTCCAATTCGAGGCTCTTCGCGATGCCAGCGATCGCGGACGTGAGACGCGAACTCGACGTGGTGATCGTGTCGACGAACGACTTGTCGATCTTCAGGACGTCGAACGGAAACTGGCGGAGGTAACTGAGAGACGAGTAGCCCGTCCCGAAGTCGTCGATCGCGAGCCGAACGCCGAGCGCCTTGAGTTTGGTTAAGACTCGCAGCGTCGTCCGAACGTCGCGCACCGTCGCGGACTCCGTTAGTTCGATCGTGAGGCTGCCTCGATCGAGGTGGAACCTGTCGAGAGCGCCGCGCACGGTGTCGACGAAATCGGGTTGCTGGAGTTGCCGTGCGGCGACGTTGACGGCGACGGTCATGTCCGGGCTACCCATTCGTTTCCATTCGGCGAGCTGTTCGCAGGCTTCGAGGAGCACCCAATGTCCCAACTCATTGATGACGCCCGATTCTTCGGCGAGCGGGATGAACGTCAAGGGCTGCATGAGTCCACGACTGGGATGCTGCCAACGCACCAGCGCTTCTACTCCGGTAATCCTGCCGGTTGCGACGTCAACTGTCGGCTGGTAATGGAGGATGAACTCACGCCTCTCGACGGCGCCCTGCAGCTCGTTCATGAGCTGCAAGCGCGAGCCCATGACGCTCTGGATGCCGGGGTCGAACGTCGTGATGCGATTCTTCCCGTCCGCCTTTGACGTGTACATGGCGAGGTCGGCGCGGCGCAGCAGTTCGCTCGCGGTCTCGCCGCCGAATGAGAGTGCGATGCCCGCGCTGGCGTAGATCACGACCTGGATACCGGCGATGGCGAACGGAGCTCGCATCGCTTCGACGACACGGCCCGCGACGTTTTCCGCGTGGTCGCGATCGATCGCGCCATCGAGCAGGAGTGCGAACTCGTCTCCGCCCAGGCGCGCGAGCGTGTCGCCCTGACGCAGCGACTCCTCCATGCGCGCACCGACTTCGACGAGCAGTGCGTCTCCGATGTCGTGGCCATGACTGTCGTTGACGGCCTTGAAGTTGTCGAGATCGACGAAGATCACCGCGACCTGCTCGACCGTCCGCCTGGCTCGGACGAGCGCGTGCTCCAGCCGATCGATGAAACGGGCGCGGTTTGACAGGCCCGTCAGCGCATCGTGAAACGCCTGACGGCGGAGCTCGCCTTCCAACTGCTTCTGAGCGCTCATGTCCCGTGCGGTGATCGAGACAAATTCGATTGCGCCGCCCGCGTCGCGGTGGACGACGATCGAAAGCGATGTCGGTATCTCCTCCCCGTCGGCCGACATCACAGCGGAATCGCCCGTCCAGGATCCGTCGCGCGCGGCAGCGTGCAAGGCTTCGGTCAAGATGGTGTCGCGGTCCGACGCGGGGAGGATCGCGAGGAGATCTGAGAGGGCCACGGCGGCACCATCGTCGGCATCAGGCAGCGCCAGGAGCGAACACATGGCCCGATTGACATACTTGACCTTCCCTGTGGCGTCGAGGGTGACGACGAGGTCAGGGGTCGCGCGGATCACCGTCGCGAGCTCCCGCAGGCGCGACTGGAGCGGCCGCAGACGCTCGTCCGATTCGCGGCGGGCGGCATCGCGGTCGAGCAGCGCCTGGGCGCGGCGATTCGCACGCTCGACGGACCAGAGAAGCACACCGATCAGGAACGCGGCCACAACGAGAATGCCTATTGACGCGACTTGGCTGACCCCCTGCGCGCGCCGGGCGGCAGCACGGTACTGCGAGACCGTTGAGGAAAGCGCCTCGGTGAGCGTCTCGAATGCGGGATCGACGCGCGTCTCATCCTGCTCCTTCGCCTCGTCGAGCCTGCCCTGTGCGATCAGCGAGAACTCATCGGCGACGGCCGTGAGATAGGCGTCGACATCGTCACGCACGACCGACGGGACCGGGACCGACGCCAGTTCCTGTTGGAGCCGCGCGGACGCCTCCTCGCGGCGCGCCGCCAGTTCGGTTGAGACGGCTTCGTCGGCAATTGCCTGCCATTCGAGGGCGCTGATGAGGTTGGCTTCCGATCGCGCAGATTCGAGGATGAGCGAGTGTTCGTGGCGCGAGCTTTCATAGTTGGCGGCGAGGTGCAAGCCAAGGCCGGCGGCGAATCCGACCGCGAGGACGATGACGAGAGCGACGAGTGCCCAGACCCTCGTGAACATCAGCGTTCCTCGGTGGTGCGTCGCAGGCTCGCGTCGGGCACGAAGGAACGCACGGGATTGCCGCGCCTTCGCATTGGGGAACACATGTTCTCTCGCCTCTCAGCCGCGTGAGAACGGGCATCGGCGTCCCGGCCCATCGCCTTTTCGGCAGGTGGGCGGCGCGACGACACCCCTCGGCGCCACCGGCCAACGACAGATGCATCATCGGTTTCAATCTTGTTTGCCGTAGTGGCAAACATCCGGCGCGGTGAGTCCAATCTCCTCCATTCGGGGTATGAACATGGGACGTAGAATCCGCCACCGGGGGTTGCACCTTCGTGCCGCACCGTCGCGGGATCACGTTGCGTCTCACGCACATTGCGCGGTCTCGCGGGACAGGGGGGGCTTTGGGAACGGTTCGGCTGAGGTCGCAATCCACCACGAGTGCGCCAGAGTGCGCCATCGCCGTTCGCCGTGCATCGAGATCGGCGCTACCGGCAGAGCCCTCAGCAGGCCGGAGCGCTCGCAGGCGGCGATTGCACCCCGTCCGCGCGCGTTGGGCACGCCCCGCCATTGTGCGCCCCCGCCGCTGGTGGCACCCCCCGGCGGGCCGGACGTTTGATCGCGGCCGGCGCGGAGAGTTAGTGTACGATTAACACTAAGTAGAAAGGCGGCCGAATGCGGACGCTGCGCGTCGCGCTGGCGCAGATCGACACGACGGTCGGCGACCTGGCGGGGAATACGGCGAAGATCGTCGACTGGATCGGCCGTGCGCGCGATCTCGGCGCCGATATCGTGGCGCTGCCGGAGCTGGCCGTGACGGGCTACCCGCCCGAGGACCTCGTGCTACGGCGCTCGTTCATAGAGGACAACCTGGCGGCGCTGGACGAGGTGGTGCGCGCGACGAAGGGCATCACGGCGATCGTGGGGTTCGTCGACGCGAACGACGACATCTACAATGCCGCAGCCGTGATCTCCGACGGTCAGCTGGTGTATCGCTACCACAAGCAGTTTCTGCCGAATTACGGTGTGTTCGACGAGGACCGCTACTTCCAGCGCGGGTACGAGTCGCCCGTCTTCGTGATCGCCGGCGTCGACGTCGGCATCAACATCTGCGAGGACATCTGGTACACGGACGGGCCGACGCGGGAGCAGGCGCACGCCGGGGCGGACGTGATCATCAACATCAACGCGTCGCCGTACCACCGCGCGAAGGGCAGTTTCCGCGAGGGGATGATCTCAACGCGCGCCAACGACAACGCGGTCGTCGCGTGTTACATCAACGCCGTCGGCGGACAGGATGAGCTGGTCTTCGACGGGCACAGCGTCATCTTCGACGAGACGGGTCATCTCGTAGCACGGGCGGCCCAGTTCCGAGAGGAACTGCTGGTGCACGACATCGACGTCGAGGGCGTGATGCAGACGCGGCTGCACGATCCGCGCCATCGCAAGGAACGCCTCGCGGTGCATCGCGCCGGAACGGCGAAGAAGATCGCCGTGTCGGAGCGTCCGTACGGGTCCGACAAACCGGCGATCGCCACGAGGGTCGCGCCGGTGCTCGATCCGGTTGCCGAAGTGTGGGAGGCGCTGGTCATCGGGTTGCGGGATTACATCGGCAAGACGGGGTTCGAGACCGTGCTGATCGGGCTGTCCGGCGGCGTCGACTCGTCGCTCGTCGCCGCGATCGCGGTGGACGCGCTCGGCGCGGACCACGTCGTCGGCGTCTCGATGCCGTCTCGCTTCTCTTCGGAGGGCAGCAAGACCGACGCACACGCGCTGGCCGAACGCCTGGGCATCCGCTGCATGACGATCCCGATCGAGGGCGCCTTCGCCGCGTCGTTGGAGATGCTGGCGGGCGCGTTCGCGGACACGCAGTTCGGTGTGGCCGAGGAGAACCTGCAGGCGAGGATCCGCGGCAACATCCTGATGTCGCTGTCAAACAAGTTCGGCTGGCTGGTGCTCACGACGGGCAACAAGAGCGAGATGGCCACCGGTTATTCGACGCTCTACGGCGACATGGCGGGAGGCTTCGCCGTGATCAAGGACGTGCCGAAGACGCTGGTCTACGACCTCGCGCGTCATCGCAACGCGATGAATGGCGTCGACGTGATCCCGCAATCGGTGATCGAGAAGCCGCCGAGCGCGGAGCTGCGCCCCGATCAGCTCGACACTGACTCGCTGCCGCCGTACGACGTGCTCGATCCGATCCTGCAGGCGTACGTTGAGGACGACCGCAGCATCGCCGAGATCGTCGCGGCGGGGTACGACGAAGCGCTCGTGCAGCGCGTCGTGCGGATGGTGGACCGGAACGAGTACAAGCGACGGCAGGCACCGCCCGGCATCAAGATCACGCCTCGCGCGTTCGGCCGCGACCGCCGGCTGCCGATTGCGAACCGCTACCGGCCGAGCTGACGCCACGGCGTTACCTCACCTCCGGCCTTCGGCCACCTCCTCTCCACGGAGTGGAGAGGAGGCTCGACCGGCCATCCTTCCAGACCACGAACCGTGATTCTGAGATGCGGGCGGCCGCGCATCGGATCACTTGGTGCGATCCGCCAACGCTCGCGAGGTGGCAGCGAGGACGCGGGGAAGGTCGCGCTCGATGTCGTCGTTGGTGAAACGAAGAACGGCGATGTTGCGCGATTCGAGAAACTGCTGACGCAGACGGTCAGCTTCCGCTTGGTCTGCGTGCACCGGCCCGTCGATCTCGATCGCTACGCCAGCGCGGGCACAGTAGAAGTCGACGATGAACCGCCCGATTGGATGCTGCCGGCGGAACTTGAATCCAGCGAGGCGCGCGTCTCGCAGCGCGTCCCACAACGCTGCCTCAGCCGGCGTCGCGCGCCGTCGAAACTCGCGCGCAAGCGGCACTTGCTCGCGCCAGTTCTCGTGCGACGTGCGCCTCCGGTACATGTGCGGATGATATCGCTGCGGCGGGTTACCTCACCTCCGGCCTTCGGCCACCTCCTCTCCACGAAGTGGAGAGGAGGCTCGACCGATGCACGGTGCTGCATCCGAGCTTGTGGCTGCAACCGGGCCGCGGGCGCACGCCGCTGCGCCGTGTCACACTGCAGAAGCGGCACGCATCACTGACGGAGAGCACGTTGACCATGCGGGGATTGATCTTCGATTACGGCGGCGTACTCTGGGACATGCGCTGGGACGTGACGCGGCAGCTCGAGCGCGAATACGGCCTGAACGAGCGCGCGATCCCGGACACGCTCTATGGCTCGGAGATCTGGCGCAGGCTCGAGGTCGGCGTCGGAGATCGAGCGAAGTGGCTGGAGGGCGCGCATCGCGAGCTCGAGAGCGTCGCCGGGCGCGGACTGCCGCCGCTTCACGCACACTGGCGCGAGCGGCAACATCTCATCGGCCCAAATATCGATCTGATCCGGCGGCTGCGGCCCGCGTACAAGACGGCCGTGCTCAGCAACGCCGACAGCACGCTCGTCGACCGGATGAAGCACGCGCACGGCATCTTCGACCTGTTCGATGACGTCGTCTGCTCGGCGGACGTCGGGCTCGCCAAGCCAGACCCGCGGGTGTACGCGCTCGCCGCCTCGCGGCTTGGGCTCGACCCGGGAGAATGCGTGTTCGTCGACGACCTCGCCGAGAACGTCGAGGCGGCGCGTGGCGCCGGTATGCTCGCCGTGCAGTTCCTGGTGTACGAAGGCCACAGCCTCGAGGCGCAACTGGCCGAACTGGGCGTGACGCCGACGATCTGACCGCTGCCGCACCACACCGGCCCTTCCTCGTTGGCGCGGGCTCGCCCATAATCGCGCCTAATGGAGATCGATGGAGCGCGGCGCGGAGGCGGAATGGACTGGCAGGAGATCTACAGGCAGAAATTGACCACGCCTGCCGAGGCGGTGAAGGTCGTGAAGTCGGGAGATACGGTGATGGTGCCGATCTTCCCGCCCGCCACACTTTCGCCGGCGCTCGCGGCCCGGCGCGGGGAGTTGAGCGACGTCACGATCCGCCTCCTCGCGCCCACGGGTGACCCGGGGTGGCTGCGGCTTCCCGATGAATCGTCGTTCCGCCTCGAGTTCGAGCTGTACATTGGCGACTACGCCCGCTACGTGACCGACGAGCGGCGAGGCACGTACCTGCCGAACCTGTTCTCGCTCGGCATGAAGGCGTATGACAACGGCCGGGCGGACGTACGCGTTCCCGACGTCATGTTCTGCACCGTGTCGCGCCCCAATCGCGCCGGCTACGTCCACTTCGGCCTGCACCAGTGGAACCAGCACGCATACGCAAAACGCTGCCCGATCATCATCGCCGAGGTGAACGACCGGCTGCCGGCCGTCTACGGCGACGTCTGGCTGCACGTCTCCGACATCGACATGTTCGTCGAGCACACGCCCCCCGCGTTCGGCCAGGCCGACTTCGATAAGGCTCTGGGGCAGATCGCGGACCCGGCGCGAAAGGCGGCGTGGGAGCAGCTCAGCGCCGACCTGCCGAACCTCCAGCCGCTTGGCGCGCTCTCGGCTCTCATCCCCGTTATTGCGGCCGACGACGTGCGGCGGCTGCTCGGCCTGGCGGAGCCTCCGCCGGAGGCCGAGCCGATCGCACGCTATCTCCGCGACCTCGTCCAGGACGGCGACACGATCCAGATCGGCGTCGGCGAGCCGGCGCGCGGCATGGTGCGACTGGGCGCGTTCGAGGGGCGCAGGCATCTTGGCATCCACACCGAGCTTGGCTGGCCGGGCCTGGCGAGCCTCTGGCGCGACGGCATCGTCGATGGCAGCGCCAAGGAGATCCACACCGGCAAGTCCATCGCCACCGCCTGGACGGGATGCGACCCGCACGACTACGAGATCATCGAGGGCAACCCGCATTTCGAGCTGTACGACCCGGACTACGTGCTCCACCCCCGCACGCTGATGCAGTTCGACCGCTTCATCACGATCAACAACGCGCTGACGGTGGACCTCCTCGGCCAGATCAACGCGGAGACGGTGTTCGGCGGGCGCATCATCAACGGCACGGGCGGGCAGCCCGACATGCACCTGGGCGGCGTCCTGTCCCCGCACGGGCGGGCGATCACGCTGCTGCCGTCGACCGCGATGGGCGGCGCCATCTCGCGAATCGTCGCGCAGATGGAGGCCGGCTCATACGTTACGATCCCGCGCTTCTACGCGGACACGATCATCACGGAGTTCGGTGTGGCCCGATTATGGGGCAAGAACCACCGCCAGCGCGCCGAGGAGATGATCAGCGTGGCGCACCCGGACCATCGTGACGAGCTGCGGGCGCAGGCGCGCGCGCTGTGGTGGCCGTAGGAGCGGCGGAGCGCCGACTCGTCGACGAGGATCGCGCGGGCTGAAAAGAGCGCGCTACGGCTTGATCACTGGGGCGGCGCGGGAACGACGGCGAGCGTGCAGCGCGACACGCAGATCAGCTTCTCGTGCTCGTCGCGGATCATCACGGACCAGACCTGGCTCGTGCGTCCGACGTGCAGCGGCTCGGCGACCGCGCGCAGGGTGCCGTCGCGCTTCGGGCGAATGTGGTTGGCGTTGATCTCCTGTCCGAGGGCCACCATGCCGGGCGCGCAGTGCAGGTTCGCGCCGGTCGATGCGGCGCTCTCCGCCAGCACGACGGAGGCGCCGCCGTGCAGCACACCCATCGGCTGGTGGACGCGGCTGTCGACCGTCATGGTCATGACCACACGGGCCTTCGAGACCTCCTCGAACCGCATCGGTATCGCCTGGCCGATGACGGCGTCGAGGCGGCTGGTCCAGAAGTCGCGGTTCTCGGCGGTCGGCTCTCCGTCCAATGCGCTCCCTCCAGGTGCGTTCAAGCGGCCCCTGGCAATCTAAATGGGCGCGCCGTCGAGCGCCACGTGCGG